>CAXYYO010000001.1:0-257777 GCA_964293305.1 uncultured bacterium
AGGTGCGTGAAACAATACAGTTTCACCACACCACAGAACCAGCTACAACCCAATGTCGCATTGATTTGTAGCGGATTGCTTAAATGTAATAAAGTATTTTTTTAAACAAAATATTTTGGGAAAGATTAATGGAGGAAATGAGATGTAGGTATCAATAAGTTTATTTCATTACCTAAAGTAAAAAATATGTTTTTCTTACTGCTCATTTAACAATGGAAGCACAATAAGACTTATTCCATTTTGTTGTTTCCACCAATCATTGATGAGTAATTCATCTATGGTTACATTAGCTTTTGCAATTGCATAACAAGAAGTAGAATCAATAATCTCAAAATTCACCCAATTATCTGTGTTCATTTTTGCATCTATGGGGTATCGCAAATAGATTGATAGAAAAAATGAATTATCCAACTGAGTTGGTGATTGATGAATCTTTTTATATTCATACTTGTAGTCATAGCGCAGTGCTGCTATATCACTTAATAAAGCAGAAGCAGTAGGGAAACTACCCGCTCCTTTGCCATAAAAAAATTGCTGATCAGCAAAACTACTTTCTATTACCACACCATTGAATTCATTTCTTACAAAAGCTAAAGCATCATTTTTTTTTATAAATGAAGGAAGTACATAAGCAGCTATCTGTCCGTTCTGTAATTTTTCTGCATGTGCTATCAACCTAATTGAATAATCATTTTTTGAAGCAAAGTCTGCATCAATAGCACCAATATGTTGTATGCCATTAAACAATATTTTATCAGGATGCACAACTATACCATAAGCATGTGCCAATAAAAGACACCATTTATTTACTGCATCAAATCCTTCTATATCAAGTGTGGGATTGCTTTCTGCAAAACCAAGCTGCTGCGCATGTATTAATGCATCTTTAAATGATAGTTGATCTTCGAGCATTTTTGTAAGGATATAATTGGTACTTCCATTTACTATGGCCCGAAGACTATGCAGTAAATCATTGTCATAATATTCCTCTAAATTTCTGATGACCGGAATAGAAGCACAGGCGGCACTTTCATATAAAAAACTAAGCTGATATTTTTTTTGTAGCGCAAGTATTTCAGGAAGGTGATATGCCAGCATTTTTTTACTGGCACTTACTACCTGCTTTCCATTTTGTAAAGCTACTTTTACTATTTCAAATGCCGCTTCTGCGTCATCTATTACTTCTACTATAATATTTATATCGTCATTATAGAGTAGATCATTCTTTTGAGTTGTGAAAAGTTCTACGGGTGCATTTCTTTTTTTAAATGCATCTTTAATGCAAATTTTTTCAATAGATGCCTGAAGTGTTGGTGTTTGCCTCAGTACTTTATATAAGCCTTCTCCTACAACTCCAAAACCAAATAAGCCAATTTTTATTTTTTTCGACATATTAATTTTTTCTTTGTTGTATGGTGTCAAGATTATTTGAATGAATAGTCGATGGTACTATTTTATCCAACGCTTTTTGCAGATCTAAAATTAAATCAGTACTGTCCTCTAAACCGACACTTAGCCTAATCAGACTATCTGAAACACCGGCTGCACGGCGCTTTTCGGCTGGAATGCTTTTGTGAGTCATGGCGGCTGGGTGGCACAATAAACTTTTTACACCACCTAAACTTTCAGCCAATTTAAAATACTGTGTAGAGGTAATCACCATTTCCGCTGCTGCCGTGGTATCTTGCTTTAAAGTAAACGATACAATACCTCCAAACCCTCTTGCTTGTTGTTTTGCTATTTGATGATTAACATGTGTTTTTAATCCTGGGTAGTACACTTTGTCTACACAAGGATGATTGATAAGATATTCTGCAATTGCTTGAGCGCTAGTGCAATGCTGCTTTACACGGAGGTAGAGTGTTTCAATACCTCTTATAACCAACCAACTATCAAATGGACTAAGTATGGCACCGCTTGCATTTTGTATAAACTTAATTTGCTGACCTAGTGTTGCATCCTTTGTTATCACCAATCCGGCTATTAAATCACTATGTCCTCCTAAATATTTTGTAGCACTATGCACTATTATGTCTGCACCTAAATCTAGTGGAAGTTGTAATGCTGGCGTGGCAAAAGTATTGTCCACACAAAGCAATACTTTACTTGATTTTGCAATGCTAGCAATTGCCTTTAAATCTGATATTTTTAAAGTTGGATTTGTCGGTGACTCAATCCATATAAGTTTTGTTTTGTCTGTAATAGCATTGAAGACGTTGATGGCATCTGTGGTATCTACATATTTTACCTGGATACCAAATTTTTCATACACATGTGTAAATAATCTATATGCTCCACCATAAATATCATCAACAGCTATGATTTCGTCCCCTGATTTTAACAGCTTCAATACAGCATCTATGGCTGCTAAACCACTTGCAAATGCCACACCTGTATGTCCATGTTCTAAAGTGGCAATTAATGTTTCTAATGCAGACCTTGTGGGGTTTCCGGATCTTGCATAATCATAGCCTTTATTGATACCTGGTGCTTCTTGCACAAATGTGCTTGTTTGATAAATGGGTACGCTGATGGCCCCTGTTAATTCATCGCATGGTATGCTGTGAATAAGCGTTGTTTGTACTGACATGATTTCTCTTTTTTTGATGTTTAAAAATGAATTATCAAAAAAGGAGATATAACAACTACCAATGAAACTTTTTGAAAATAAAAAAGCTCCACGGTAAGCCAGTGGAGCTCTATAAAAATGTAAAATTATAAAACTATGCTGTCTTATCTGTCCCAAAATCGGGATGGAATTGGCACCTTAATATTGTTGTTACAATATCAGGTTGTCAAGGCTTCATCGGGCCATTACCCTCTGCCTTTCTTGATAAGTGAATAATATGATTAGAACTTTTGCAAATGTATTGATGTAAAAAAATATCAACCAAATTTATTTTTCAAAGCTATTGTAATATCTATGCAATTCTATAGTAATTAGCATTTTTAAATTAAATACTATGACTATTTATTTTTTGACATTAAACATCTATTTGTCAGACATAGCAGCTGATTTCATATCATTTGCAAGTGATTTTCCTAAATATTTTTCTATTCTATTATGTACTAAGTATATCAAAGGAGTGCATACAACTGCCACTGTAAATTTGTAGGTGTATCCCATCAATGCAATAGCAGTAACCCTTGCAAATGAAAAGTGTAAACTAAAATAGAGATAAATATAGGAAACAATAATAGTATCAATGAATTGGGAAACCAATGTACTAAAAGTAGATCTCAACCAGATTCTATTTTCACCTGTTAGTTTTTTTATACGCCTAAACACAAATGCATCCGTGAGCTGTCCCAATAAAAATGCTGTGAGAGATGCAAAAATTATGCTCATGCCCTGACCCAATATTTGGGTATATGCCGCCTGCATATCAGGAACTCCATTTGCTTGCTGACTACCAATCCAAAAATTATCCGGTGACGTATGTATGGAAAAATAGAATACAAAAAAAACAATAGTAATAAGACCCGCTGTAAGCCAGGATAAATACTTTACACCACGTACACCAAAATATTCATTAATAATATCTGTCATTATAAATACAAAAGGCCAAGGCAGTACGCCAACTGAAAGGGTAAAGCCTAATCCATCCTCCCCAAGAAAACTAAGATCAGCCGGACTATAACCCAATGTTTTTTCTAAGGAAAAAAGTTTTACACCTATAACTTCAGCAGTAATAGCATTTGCAATAAAAAATCCGGACAAAATCAAAAAAAGTTTTGTCGGTTTATCTTTTAATATATTATGAATCATGAAAAGAGATAAATAATTTGTAGGATAAAAAGAGCTGTATTTATGAACGCCAACTTTTTATTTGAGAAATTTGTTTTCTCATTAAATATTTGGAATAGATGTATCATAAACAGTAAAACATTCACCGTAGGTGAAAGTACCATTCCCAAAATAATAATTAAACCCTGAAATATTATTGTATTTGATGGTGCTACGTACCTTGCAATAACAGAAGCAAGAAAAAAAAGGTTGCAGATAAAACCAATTTTCTCCGTAAATGAGATAATCTTTAAGAAATTGGCCTTTGGCTTATTATCGTTGGCGGATGGATTCATATAAAATTATTCCTGCTGCTACGGATACATTTAAACTATCAAATTTTCCTTGCATAGGTATGGCGAATCGATCATCAGCAGCAATCGATATTTTTTGTTGTACCCCTTTTTCTTCATTACCCATTACGATACAGCAGGGAATGGTCAAATTGAGTTCGCTCAGCTTTTTTGGTGCTTTCATTTCACTGGAAAAAACTTGTATACCATTCCAATGTAAATCATCTACTGCTTTCAACAAACTATTTACCCGGCATATCATTATTTGCTCCAAGGCTCCGGCACTGGTTTTCATGGCTTCTTCATTTAAAGGAGCCACACCCTTATCCGGTATAATGATAGCATGAGCTCCACAACAAAGTGCTGACCTTGCTATTGCGCCAATATTTCTTACATCGGTTACTCCATCTAGCATTAAAAATAATGGTACTTCTCCTTTATCATTTACGAAGTCAATAATCTGCTGCAAATCGTAATAACGTACGCCACCTTTAAATGCAATAATACCCTGATGCTGAATATTTGTAATGCTATTCAGTTTTTCCACGGGTACCCTTTGAATTGGTACTTGTAAACCCTGTGCCAGGATTTCTATTTCCTTTATTACATCTCCCCCTGCATTTCTCAACAGTAGAATTTTATCAATCAACTGGCCATTTTGTAAGGCCTCAATAATCGGATTCCTTCCCGCAATGATATTTTTCTTTGACTGGTATGTATTTTTATTCATGTTTAATAAAATAACTTGAGCATTAAAATGCTGATGGCATATATAACAGTAATGATAAAAATACCTGTGGCCGTTTTATCAATATGTTTGTTTATATAATAAGTAAAAAAAATTGCATTTGCCATCAATGAAAAACTGCTGATACCGGTTAATAAAACCTTTTGTGCCATCATAACCTGCATAAATTCTTTGATGGAATAAGTTGGATAAAACTTCCATATATAATATGTAATCAGGCCCAAAACTGGAGCAATAAAACCAAGCAGCAAGCCAAATTTGAGATTATCTTTATTCAATGACGGGGTTTATTATTTTTTCTAATTTTTGTTTTAGTGTATAATTTGTAAGATCAAATTGTACGGGTACAATACTTACATAGTTATGCTCCAAAGCCCACACATCCGTATCACGTCTTTTATCAAAGTTTACAAAATCTCCTGTGAGCCAATAATATTTCTTACCATGTGGATCAAGTCTTTCATCAAAACGCTCTTCATATTTAGCATAAGCCTGCCTGCATACCCGCATACCTTTTATCTGAGATGCAGGAATTTTGGGAATATTTACATTCAAGCAAAGATGTTTATCAATATTCTTTTTTAATATTTGCTTCACTAATTCTCTTGCATAAATGATAGCACCCGTAAAATCTGCCTCTGCACTATAATCTAATAAGCTAAATCCAATACTTGGAATGCTTTCAATACTCGCTTCCAAAGCTGCACTCATAGTGCCACTATATATTACATTAATAGAATGATTGGCTCCATGATTTATACCACTAACACATAAATCAGGTTTTCGATGTAAGATTTTATCAACGGCTAATTTTACACAATCTACTGGAGTGCCACTACACTGCCATGCTTCAATACCATCAAATAAATGAACCTGATGCAATCGTAAAGGCTGTCCAATAGTGATAGCATGCCCCATACCGCTTTGTGCTTTGTCCGGTGCTACCACCACTACTTTTCCAAAATCTTTAACAGCTTCTGCAAGTGCCTTTATTCCGGGTGCAGTAATGCCATCATCATTTATAACAAGGATAATTGGTTTCTTCTTAACCGATTTTGCCATGAGCGCAATATAGGCGGAAATATTTTGAAGTATTTGTGCTTAATGTACTTAATAAATTGATAACAAATTTTGTGTACAAATTTCTTACATAGAAAATATAATTTTAAGCAAAGCGTTACTCTATTTGCTTCGAAAACACTATTTGCTTCATGCCCTGTTAAAATATATCCCCATAGGTATGGAAAATCACAGAGAATCGCATCTTTGTGAATATATAATTTAAAAATTCTATATGGAATCTCAATCACTTCATTTTGAAAAGAATAAAAATATCAAAGCATTGCTTTATACTTTTGGTATAATGCTCTCATTATTTCTATTTTTTTTCTTAGTGAGTTGGTCTCTGCCTGTAGCTCCTGTTGATGTGGACAATGGAGGTGTAGAAGTAAACCTGGGTAATAGTGATGAGGGCTTGGGGGATATTGCTCCTTTACTTCCGGGCACTCCTTCCAATGAGGCTGAAAATAATTATAACCCATCACCTTCTTATACTGCTGAGGCTGAAACTAATCCTGATATAGCATCAAATACAGACCCCGATGCTACTACAATTAATACGAGTAGCAAACCACAAGTAAAACCTAAAGTAAATAATAATAATACTGATGTAAAAAATAAGCCAAAACAGGATGTTCAAAACCCAAACCCCGCACCACCCAAAGCTAAAGCGGTGTACAATGGAGCTAATACAAAAGGCACGGGAGGGAATAACAGTGATAGTTATAATAACAGTAAGAATCAGGGTGTGGCCGGGGGCAATGGAGATCAGGGTAAACCAAATGGCAATCCAAATAGTGATAGTTACAATGGCGATGGTGGTACGGGTACAGGAGGTATTTCGATAGTGGATGGTGATTTAAAGAATCGAAAAATAACAAGCAGTGCCCGCTTTGAAGATGAATATAAAAATGGTGGTAAAGTCTATATAAATGTGTCTGTAGATGCAAATGGATCTGTAACAAGTGCATCTGTAAGGCTACAGGGAAGTAGCCCCTTTACTGACTTGCAATCTATTGCAAAACAAAGAGCCCTTCAGCTCAAATTTAATAAAACAGATGGAGCTCAATCAGGTACTATTCTCATTGTATTTCAAAATCCAAAAGGATAAAGATTTCTTCCAGTAATGCATGCATTAATGCCAAACTGATTTTCTTTGCCACATGAATTATTCAGATGCACTTACATTGCTCTACGAGCAATTGCCCATGTTTAGCAGGGTAGGGGCAGCAGCTTATAAAAAGGATTTGTATAATACGATAACGCTTTGCGAAATACTTGGCAACCCCCAGCAGAAAATTAAGACAATTCATATTGCGGGTACAAATGGCAAAGGCTCGGTAAGTCATTTCCTTGCTGCTATTTTTCAGCAAGCAGGGTATAAAACAGGGCTTTACACATCACCACATCTAAAAGATTTTAGGGAGCGTATAAAAATAAATGGGCAAATGTGTACTGAGGATTTTGTGTCATCATTTACAAAACGCATGATACCTGTTATACAAAGTATATCTCCATCCTTTTTTGAACTTACTGTTGCAATGGCCTTTGAGTATTTTGCAAATGAAAAAGTGGATATCGCTATCATAGAAACAGGCCTTGGAGGCAGGTTAGACAGTACAAATATCATAACTCCGGAGTTGAGTATTATAACAAATATTGGATGGGACCACATGAATTTGCTGGGTAGTACTCTTGGAGAGATTGCAAATGAAAAAGCAGGAATTATCAAAGAAAATATTCCTGTCGTCATTGGTGAAACATTACCTGAAACTTTGCCAGTTTTTATCCAGCATGCTCAAGACCGAAATGCTACAATTTACTTTGGAGAAAAGAATTATAACCATGTAAATGAAAATTGGCCAAATGCATCAATGGCTGTATTTGAAATAAAAAATATTGAGTCAATTGTGGCATACCAAACTGATCTAGCGGGCATTTATCAGGGTAGAAACTTGTGTACAGTACTCACCGCAATCGATGTGTTGAAAACCAAGGGTTGGCATATTGAAACATCAGCATTAATTTATGCCATAGCGCATGCAAAAAACATTTCAGGATTACATGGCAGATGGGAGTTGGTACAAAGTAAACCTGATATTATTTTAGATGTAGCTCACAATGAAGCTGGTATTAAAAAAATACTTTCTCATCTTACTAAAATAAAGTACCAGACCCTGCATATCATATTGGGTATGGTAAAGGATAAGGATATTGATGTAGTGCTATCTTTAATGCCAAAACATGCAGTATATTATTTTACAAAAGCACATATACCTCGTGCATTAGATGAAGAAATACTTGCTTTGAAAGCAGATGCCTTTATGCTAAAAGGGAAAGCTTATAGTGATGTAAACCTAGCTTTTAATGCTGCAAACGCCGTTGCCTCTCCAAATGATTTCATTTTGGTTTGTGGAAGCGTTTTTTTAGTAGGGGAAGTTGATGATGATAAAATAAAAAAACCGCTACCATAAAGCAGCGGTTCATTCAAAAAAAACTATGACAAAATAATTTATTTCAACAAATATCAAATAAGATTTTTTGAAATAATCTTCACGAATTTATGGCCAAATACTGATACCAATACATTCCTGAACTGTTGTAACCAATAGTGTGATAGCACCAAGTTGGCAAGCCTGATATAATTCTTCTCCAATAAATGGAATGTCACGAAGTGTCATACAAAATTGGCTGGTTTCTATAAATACATTCACAGCGTCTATTACACAGAATATAGCTTCAATGGGATTTACAAAAAGATTTTTCGTGAAATCTTCTTGATGATTTTTGGAAACCTCATTCCATAAGGCAATACTTTGCTCATTACTTAATTGATGCTTGGCCTGAAAAGATTTGATGCTTTGCAATCTAATATTTTCATTTTTAAAATACTGCTCCTGGTTTATAGGTATATAACTTAGAATTTTAGCAGCCTCTGCTTTAGTAAATGTTTCTTTATTGATCAATGCATTTGCCTTTTCAGTATTAGCATCTGCAATACGGTTCCAGTCAATACTTTGAATAACTGAGCGGGTAGCTTCAACATAATTTGAATACTCTTCTGATTGATATAGATCAACAGCCAAATTTGTACTTTGTACTGAACTGCTTGGTTGCTTTAGCGCATCTTGTTTTGAGCAACTGTTTACAAAAAAAATAACTGCGGCAAGCAGTAATAAACGGGATGAATTCATTAATAATTTTTTCATTTCTATATTCTATTTTTGGCAATATAATATTGACTTGTCATTCTGGCAAATTTTTTTAAATAGTAGCTCTTTTAAATATGTTGTGTGCAAAATGATTCATCAAAAATTCATCAACATCAAATGTTTATTTTATACTTGCATTCTTGAAAAAATTTGGTGCTATCTTGATGCTGATGTTATTCGGGTTTAATACACTTGGGTATTATCTCTATACTACTGTTGCCATGATAAAGGCAAACAGGAGTTTAGAAGCTCGGTTAGATATTGGAAATTATAGTGCATCTGAATTAATAAAAATTCAAGTGCCGCTCTGCCTACCCTATACCAATGACTGGACAAAGGCTGAACGTGTAGATGGAAACTTCAAGTATAATGGACAAGTATATAAATATGTAAAGAGAATTTTTACAAATGGGGTTATGACATACTGGTGTATTCCACATAACATCGGTAAATATATTTCTCAAAATGCTACTGATTACTTTGGAAAAGTAAATGGATTGCCAGGGGCAGAAAGTCAAAAGAAGTCTGCAGGTATCAAAAAATCATTCACAGATTTTGTGCAAGACAAATTTCTTGACTACGAGATAAATTTCATTTTAAAGCATCATTTTAGTTCGGTTGAGTTTACTAAGCTTAATGATGGATTTTTAAAACAACTTGAGCATCCTCCTTCTGTTTAATTCAGTATGAATTTTAAACGCCATCATCAATTGTGATGATTTTTAGAAAGTGCATGTACAACTGCAAACAATAACACCCAAAAATTTATAAATGGAGCCTAAATTATTTAGATGCTCCCAAAAAATATTAAATGAAAATTATATATTCTTTAACTATAGCTGCTTTATTCTTATATAGCTGTTCTTCCAATGAAAATTATAAACAACTCACTAAAGATCCTGCCATTTTTTGTAGGACGGTAAAGCAACTCAATGACGTTGTGTTGGAAAACAATTTCCCACCTATGATTGCCAGTAGAAACTATGCTTATGCTTGTATTGCCGCATACGAATGCATGGCTGCAGGTAGTAATGTTTATGAAACCTTAAGTGGTCAAATAAAACATCTACCCGTTTTGCCTACCCCTACAGATACCTCATCAATCGATTATCATTTAGCAGCCATACTCTCATTTTGTAAAGTAGGCACTGCCGTTACTTTTAGTGATGATATCATGATTGAATATGTGAATCAACTAAAGCAGGAAATGAGTGAAAATGGTATGTCGTCACGTGTAATGAATGCTACCACAGCGTTTGCTGATACTATGAGTAATGCCATACTAGCTTGGGCAAAAAAGGATAACTATTTACAAACTCGTAGTGCCGCAAAATACACCGTTACGAATGAGCCGGGTACATGGGTACCCACACCTCCCATGTATGCGCAGGCTTTAGAAGCGCATTGGAATGAAATAAGGCCAATGGTGCTGGATAGTGCATCTCAATTCATACCTGTTCGGCCACCAGCTTTCACACCAAAAATTAAAACTAGTATTTTCTATAATGCCGTAAAGGAAGTAGAAGAATTAGTTGATAGTTTGTCTGAAGCCCAAAAAGAAATTGCTTTGTTTTGGGACGACAATCCATTTCAGTTGAATGTGGTAGGGCATGTGCAATATGCTTCAAAGAAATTTTCACCTGCCGGTCATTGGATGAATATTGTAGGCATTATTGGAAAAGAAAAAGGTGCTGATTTTGAAACGGTAGTTGCATCTTATGCTGCTGCTGTTATTGCACTTTTTGATGGCTTTATTTCTACATGGGATGAAAAATATCGTAGTAACTATGTACGCCCTGTTTCTGTTATTAATGAATACTTTAATCCAGTTTGGCAACCGTTCATTCAAACGCCTCCATTTCCTGAATATACAAGTGGACATGCTGTAATATCGGCAGCAGCTGCAGAAGTGATGACAAATTGGTATGGCGAGCAAACACATTTTACAGATACCTCTTTGGTTGAATTTGGAATTAAGGCAAGAGAATTTAATAATATACGTTTAGCTGCTAAAGAAGCTGCCTTATCAAGGGTTTATGGTGGCATTCATTATCGCTACTCTTGTGATATAGGAAATGAGCAAGGCATTAAAATTGGTCAATTGGTTATTCAAAAATTAAAATTTAAAAAATGAGTTTTGTATGAATATAAAAATGCATGCCTTGGTGATATGCAAATTGTATATTAATGTGCTCTTAGTTCAGGAACTTATACACCGAGATGTCAATGGAATTAGATTGCCACGGAAGTTTTCTTGCTGAAAGATTCAGCGAAGTACGATAAACTCGTAATTGTTCCTACCTACATATTTTGTTGGTGGATGCATCAATTGTATTCTGGGTATTTAAATATAATTATTACCATCCAATTTCTTTACTAGTAGATATTTCAATACAAACAAATAAGCCACAAAAATCAAGTGAATTTTGTGGCTTATTTGGTATGATATTTTTGATGATATCGCTTTACAAGCTTGATTACTTTTTATTCAATAATCAATTGCTGTGTAAATGCCCCCTGCTCTGTGTGGCAACGAATAAAATAGGTGCCAGATTTTATCTGACCCAACAATACTGTTTGTATATTATTCCCAATTGATACAGGCACTGATTTTTCAAGAAAAACCCTACCTTGTAAATCCATTATTTGCACAGGCATATTACCAGCAATGCTAGCATTCCATTTCAAAATGATTTTATCCTTGGCAGGATTAGGAGATACCTGAAAGGTTTGTTCAACATTGTTGATTTCAATTTGCTCAGGTGTAGCATTTACAGAAGATGCTGAACTTGATTTTTTTATTTTAAAATGAACAATATTTGTTTTTAAAGAATTGGTAGGATTGTAATTTGAAGTAAACCAAAAGCTGCCATCAGTAGGATCTGCCAACATACCATTATAATCGCCATAACGGTTTGATGCTGTTTTTGGTTTTATTCCAGCTTGTACAATTGTTTCACTTGCAGTCATTGTGCCGGCTGCATCGTTCTTCCTTCTTGCAGTAACACGAATACCGGGGAACAAAGTAGTACCGGATACATTATATCCCATTGCAATGCTGCCTACAGAATTTATAGAAATACTACCCATCCATCTATGTGTATTATCATTTGGAGCATAAGTGCCTTGCTGGAAAATGGACCAGTCGCCTGTGGTTCTGCGTAGTTCGTACCAACGCATACCTGCTACATTGTTATTATTTCCATCCACCATGTAGTTGCATACTATTGCCTCATATGTACCAAAATTACCATATTGCACTTTATCATAAATAATAGAGCCAATTGCGTCTAATTTAACGTTTGAATTGTCTTGTGGAATACATGAACCTGAATTAAAGTCATTACAAATTTTTGAATCAAATGCGCTGGCATTTAATTTTAATGGGCCTGTCATTGTTGATAATGCACTATCTACCCAATTGATATCCATTGTATAAAGTTCAAGTGCATCCACATCAGAAGTAGAGCTTGTCCAAGCAGCATCAAATAAACGCATGATTATGGGTTTGCTGTTTGCCGGAGGCGCAGTGGGGCCGGTGGCAAACACAGGGCTGCAAGCTTGCACGCCACCACCTGGAAAATCAGATAATTTAAATCTTTGTGCTGTTCTGGCAGTAGCACCATTGAGCATATTAGCTCTGTCTAATGCATATACAAAAGGGCCACTTGCATTTGTAGTTACAAAATAAGAATCACCCCATACAGAGAGCTTTGGATAATCAGGAAAATCGGAAGAAAAAGAGCCCCCTGTCAATACAGTGTAAACATAATATTGACCGGCTGGATCATTTGTTTTTGAAACACATACTGTTAAGTCTCCACCATTTATTGATTTTATAACAAGTAATATATACCTGTCTGCTTGATAGTCATAAATAATATTTGGGTCTCCTGCATTTCCTGTGCCTGCTATTGTTGACACTTTTGTGTTCAAAATAACTGCACCAGTACTTTTGTTGTAAATTCTCATTGGCGTTCCGGAACCATTTACCATTTGAACTACATGAGATGGGCCTACGGCCAATGTATTGTCACTCGGATCTGCACCTGGCACAATACCCTCCCAATTACTTAATACTTGAACGGAAGTACCAGCAATCTTATTGGATGATAAATAACTGGATTGCAAGGCCTGATCTTTTCCATTGGGCAATGGATCATTATCATAATACTTCATCCCTTTACGAACAAATTCATTTTCGGGAGCCTTCTGTGTTGCTGTGCTAGTTTTTTCATCAAGCTGAGGCAGTGAACTAATAGCTTTTGTTGTTCCCTCGAAAATGACTTTGACAGCTGAACTCGGATGAATGGATTTCTGCTGTGCTTTTACTGTGTTTGTGGTGGTCCATAATAGACCAAGCGCCATGGCGCTTTTGATTAGAATCTGTTTCATTGTGCTTTAATTTAAGTCTGCAATTTGAATAAAAATCCAATACACTTAAAAACTATTTATGAATTTGACAATTTGATGATATAGTAGGGCCTTTGTCTAAAAACTAAAAAATAATTGTCGGAAAAATTATTCATTTTTCACTTCAAAGGTTACCAATTGCCTGAAAAAATTGGACTCTATGTGTATTTATTTAAAATCTAGGGTTTAAGGGTTTTCAAAATACTTCTCCATGCGTACTTTTAATGACGGCATTTGAAATAAAATTAAATTTTTTCATACTATAAAAAAGCAGTTTTAGATTAAAATTATTTTCAGATAGTCTTTGTATGATTCTGCCGGATTTTATTCTGTTATTAAATTTATTGTTCCATGCCTTTGTGTAATCAGTTTCCATTTGCTGTCTGCTTATTTTATTGCCTAAAAAATTTTGTATAAACTCAAATGCAATCTTACTACTGTGCAAGGCCATACTCATACCATTGCCACAAAGTGGTGTAATAAGACCTGCTGCATCGCCACAGCGAATAATATGATTTTCAACAACCTGACGCGGTTCAAAATTGACTTGAGCTATAGTAAGTGGTTGGTCATATAAAAATTTTGCCTGAGTAAAAATATCTTTCAAATATGGGTTTTTGTATAGCTCTTTTAGTTCTAAGGCTTTGATATTATTACCGGCTTGTTGAAGATTTTCAGCAGTTGTTAAATAACATAAACATGACTTGCCGGATTCTATAGCAGAAATGCCACAGTATCCTTGTTTGAAATGATGCAATGCAATTAAATTTTTTTCTGTATTATATTCAATGTGGTATTTTACACCTATATAATTTTTATTCCAAAATGAAGATTTTTTTTGTGCATCAAGCCTCTGTTTGATATCCAAATTACTTCGCTTACCATAACTGCCCGTAACAATTCTGGCATGAAAGATTTTATCTGAGGCAGATACTCTAAATCTGTTTTCCTCAAAGGAAACATCAGATACTTTTAAATCGGTTATTATTTCTGCTCCGCTATTTAAAGCTTCATTGTATAAAATGAAATCCAATGTATATCGGCTTATGCCAAAGCCTCCTAAGACAAGCTTTGTTTCAAGGCTTTGTCCATTGGGTAGGCTAAGCATAAATCTGTTAATAGCAGGCAGTTTCATGGCATTTGTATCAAGTCCTATACTTTGTAAAAAAGGCAGGCTTTCATTACTGATATATTCCCCACAAACTTTATGAAATGGATAATTTTCTTTTTCAATCAATAATACTTTATAATTTTTTCTAGCTGCCAATATTGCTTGAGATAGACCCGCAAGTCCACCCCCAATTATAATGATATCATAATGATTTTCAGGCATTGTTTTTCATTGTAATTAAGTAACGAAATGCCCATTTCCATTCTATTTTTGCCTGCGGCATTCCGGCTGTATGCAGGATACGCAGCCATTCATTTTTTCTAAGACTACGTGCTACACTCAATGGAGCATCATGTTTTAGTAAGTATGACTTTGAAAAAATATTGGCAATGATTTTTATGGAATAATATGCCAGTGGATGCCTTTGTAAATCATTAATAAAAAATCCGATGGATGCATTATCATGCATCCATTTCACTTGTGCCACTAATGCATCATTTGAAAAATGATGACAGAATAAACTCGAGAAAATAATATCCGGTTTTTTATTAAATTGCACCGACTGATAATCGCTGGTAATAAAATCAGCATTCCTCCATTGCTTTGATTGGGCTGCTTCAATACATGTTGATTTTATATCAATACCGATCAGATGGGCATTTATCTCTTTTTTAGTACAATAATTTTGTATCACTTGTAAATTATTTCCATCTCCACAACCAATTTCAGCTATACATACAGGTTTGCCTTTTGGCAGCAATTTTTTTAAGCCATTTAGGGTAATTTCATGGCCACCCAGCCAAGTGTTGATGGTATTAATTTCAGTCATATTCCTTTGTATGTCTTCAAAAGGAATATCATCAGCATCTAATAATTCTAACTGGTTGGATCGTTGTTGCCAATTCATTCTCTAGTAATAAGAAATGATTCCATAGTGAGGCCAGGCCCAAGGGCTACGCCAAATATTTTGGCATTTTCATCATCCTGTAAACTATCCATTATTCTTTTTAGTACAAAGACTACCGATGGGGAAGACATATTTCCATACTCTGACAAAATGGACCTCGCAAATTGCATGTGGTCATTCGTAAGATTAAGTTGATTTTGGAATGCATTTAGTATTCTTTTTCCACCGGGATGTAAAGCGTAATGAGTTATATCTTTTAGATCGATACCATAATAATTTAATGCGTGGCCTGCTAGGCTTGTAATGTCTTCACTTAATATTTCAGGTACATAACTACTTAATGTTATTTTAAAACCTTGACTACTTAGTTCCCAAGCCATATCCTTTTTTCCACGGAAAGAAATTCTGCTATAAAAATCCTTTAGTTGTAAACCTTCCTTGCCTTTTAGGGTATTTGATATCAACAATGCTGCACAACCATCTGAAAATAATAAGGCACTACTAGCCAAATCCGGAGTAAACTCTTTTTGAAAATGTAAAGAACAAAATTCAGTAAGAACTATCATCACATTTGCTGGACGCTTACTGCTTTCACATATTTGCTGAGCCTGCTTCATGGCATGTACTGCAGCATAACAGCCCATAAAATTTATAGAAGTGCGATAGATATCTTCTCTTAAGTTCATGGCTTCAGCTATATGTAAGTCTAAGCCTGGCGCACTCATGCCAGTGCAGCTAACGGTTATTAAGTGAGTGATATCTTCCGGTTTAGTTACCCCTGCTATACAACCTTCTATAGTCTTTAAAGAAAGTGGTAAAGCCTCTCGACTATAAATGGCCATTCGCTCTTCCAATGTAGGAAATGGTTCATCAATATCCTTAGGAATAAACTCCCAATTTTCTGGACGGGGCATGCCATAGTCTTGTACTATCGTATGCCTTTTTTTAATCTCGCTTAGGCGATATTGAAAGGAAAGTTTTCGACCATCTTCTGGGCTTAAATTATAAAGCCGCAACATAAATGGTAACATATCATTTTGCTTAAAACTGTATTCTGGAACACCTGTGTTTATAGAAACTAAATTGGTCATAGTGCTAATAAAATTATGATTAGGAAAGCTAAGTTTGTGCAGACTGATGCCAGCATATTCATGGACATGGTGTGCGAAAAATCTGCAGCTGTCTCATTAAGCTGAACTTCTTTTAACCAACGATGAAAATAAATCAATACAGGAATCATACATGATATTACTACTAAAAATGCGGACAACCTGTTTTGCTGATTAAAAAAAAAGAATAGTATAGGCATTGAAACAGCATTGACAAGGATGCAAAAATAGAAGGTTCCTTTTATACCAAGAAACATGCTTAAAGTCTTAACCTGATCTGCCTTATCCTGATTGTGCTGATAAATCTGTGTCATAGGATAAAATCCTCCTATCAAAAGACTTGCAGCAAGCATACCCAGCAATGGGACATCAACTCTGCCTGTGGCTGCATGCCAATTCATAAAAAATATTAATGCTCCTTGATTGCACACTACAGTAAGATACCCAATAATTGGATATTGCTTTAGTCTTACACCTCTAAAACTATATAAGCGGGAAAATAATACATAGAAAAAATAGCAAGCAGCATACTGCGGAGAAATGAATAAACCTAAAAAAATACCCATCATATCCATAAAGATACTTACAATAAAGAGTTGCCTAGAGGGAGTAGGTGGTCTTTCTAATCCTCCAATGCTTTCTGTATCCCTGTCCATATAGCTATTGTAGCCATTACTAGAAGGGTATAGCAATAAATGAATCAGCACAAAGGATAAAAGAACTTTGGAAAATGATACCCAAGCCACTGAGCTTAATGCAAATAGACTTACAGGCATTAAAAAAAATGAAAACGGAAATCTTAGTAACTTTATAGTTGATAGTTGAATCATTTTATTGTGCTAGAGCAGCTTTTATTACGGGATCATCTTGATTCATTACTACATAGAATCCTTCAGTTCTCCATATTTGGCGGGCTATTAAAGCTTTAATTTGTTTTTTTAAAAGTTGTTGAGAACTAAGGGGCACTTTGGCAAGAGCTACAGAATCATTTGTGGCATAGGCTACAAACTTTTTCCATACTTGTTCATCTACCACGTATTTTTTATTAAAATCTCCCAGAGAAGAATATGATGTAAATTGTTTTTTATTTTGAACATATTGCATGTACACAAAATTGCTGATGGTATTTCTTGCAAAAAGATAACTTAACCCTCCTGAACCGTCAGAAGTGTCTAAAGGAATAAATATATCTGGCGAAATGCCACCACCACCATATACTTTATGGCCTCCTGGCGTGGTAAATACAGGACTTTTTGACGTTGAAGTATCTCCATGCATCATTTCTCCATTATGATAACGTTTATAAATTTCATCTTCATAATCTGCAAATCCACTACTGTAAGGTTTTTGAATATTTCTGCCGATGGGGGTATAGTAGCGCTGCACCGTGAGGCGCAATGCAGAGCCATCTGTGAGTTTAAATTGCTGCTGTACTAGGCCTTTTCCAAAACTGCGTCTGCCTACAATAGTGCCTCTATCCCAATCTTGTACTGCACCGGCTAATATTTCACTGGCACTTGCACTACCTTCATCTAATAAAATAATCAGTTTCCCTTCTTCAAATAACCCATCCCGTTTACTACGATAGTCCGTCCTTTTTACTTTTGAACCTTGCGTATATACTATAAGTTTATCTCCACTTAAAAATTCGTCTGCAATATTTACTGCCTGATCCAAAAGACCACCCGGGTTTCCTCTTAAATCTAAAATTAGGCTATTGATTTTTTGTACCTGAAGTTTTTCCAAGGCCTGCATAAACTCTGGGTAGGTGGTTTCTGTAAAACTGTTTATACGAATATATCCTTTTTGTGGGGCAATAATATAAGCAGCATCTACACTTGGTACAGGTATGATGCCTCTTTCAACCTCTACGGCTACTAACTTTCCTGCCCTAAGTAATGATAGTTTTACTTTAGTTCCTTGCGGCCCTTTGAGGGTTTTACGGACAAAATCAGCATCCATTTTTACTCCAGTAAAATTTAGGGTGTCATTTACTTTTATAATCCTATCCCCTGTTTCTAATCCTGCTTTAAAGGATGGGCCACCCGGCAGCACATTCAGTACATGTACAGTATCGTTAAAAATTTGGAATTCAACACCAATACCTTTAAAATTTCCTTTCAAATCTTCATTTACATCATCAAGATCTGTAGCCGGTATAAAAATAGTATGTGGATCTAATTTTTGCAAAATGGAATTTATAGCAGCATTGTCCAAGCTATCTATATTTAAAGTATCAACATATTGCCCGCTTATCAGATTAATAATTTCTTCTAAACTCCCATTGGTTTTGTTTTTTAGAAAAGAATCACTGCCTCCGGTTCGTTCTTTGAGGTGGTATCCAATAAACATACCCACCACCATTATGATTGCCAGCAAAGTAGGTAGCCATAATTTTAATGTTGAATTTTCCTTAATCATATTTGCAAATCGTGCTTAAAATAGCAAATGAAAGGTATTTTTATCTATCATGGCTTTGTTGTATAATCCGAGGGATTGTTAAGATTGGTCCGAATTGACTGTTGTGGTAAAGGCCATTTTAACAATAAAATATTTTATTGGCATCTGTTGAAAGATAAACAATATCATCTTTAAAAATTTGTGGATGCTGATAGCTTACTTCAATCACACAATCGATACACCTTATTTTGGCCATATAATATGGACCCATATATTGTACCTGTTCCACTTTACCCTGTAATGAAGTTTGCCTATTATGAATGGTAAAAGCATCAGGCCTTGTCATTACCAGTTTGTCTTTTTTTATTCGAATATGTGCTGCTGCGCAGAATGCATTTGTAAGTACGGAATAAGCTCCAAACATACCCGCAGCATAGGCATTTACTGGATGGCGATAAAGGGTTTCCGGTGTACCAGCCTGAATAATAGCACCTGCTTCCAGTAGCATGATGGTATCACAATTTGCCAGTAAATCTGTACTGTGATGGGATACCAAAATATAGGACTGAGACAAGCTACTTCTCACATCAAAAAGCATTGTCTCCAATATATTTTTATGAATTGCATCCGCATTGCTAAAAGGCTCATCAAGTAATAAAAGTGTGGGTTTTTTCATCAAAGCTATGGCCATTGCCACCCTTTGTTTTTCTCCTCCAGAAAGTTGAGCAGTATTTCTTCGTAACAAATCTTTAATCCTACATAATGCTGATATATCATCCAGTTCCGGCCCATTTAAAATGGCAGCCATTTCCAATAATTCATACACTCGGTAGTGGCTTCGTAATTCAAACTGCTGACTAATATAAATTATATTTCGGTGCCCGGGTATTAACTGTTCATCAGCTCCAATCACCTTTTTCCCTTCAAAAAATATGCTGCCCGATGAGGGTTGAAATAAACCAGCAAGAGATTTCAGCAACGTGCTTTTACCGGAACCATTTGCTCCTGCAAGTCCGTAGTGTGCACCTGCCATCATTTCAAAGCTGATATCATCCAAAATATTTTGTTGATTGTTGATTACAGACAAATGGGTTACCTGTAAAAATTTATTCATAGCGTGCAAATGTATTTGGATTTTGACAGTAAGTTTTTGTGAGAAAAAAATGTGCTTATGCAAAATACTTCTCCATCTTTGTTAATAGTTGAACAAAAAATACTTCAATATGAAAAAAATCTCACTACTCATTTTTTGCTTTTACTCTATCCAAACGCTTGTGGCTCAAGAGTTTTATCAACTAAGAAAAAAAGTATCCTATGAAATTGGTATCTCTAATAATGGGGCCAATGATATTATTCTACAACCTGATGGTAAACATGTAGTGGCAGGATATATACAGGAAGGAAGTGTTTTTAAACCCAGCTTATTTCGTTATTTATCAGATGGCAGCCTTGACCCTCAGTTTGGCAACAAAGGAGTGGATAGTTTTAGTATCAGAAAATTGGTGCCTACAAATTACCAGTATCTTACTCTGAAAGCATTGGCTCTATTGTCCTCGGGAAAAATATTGGTAGCAGGTACGGCAGGTTTTTTTAATGGTTTTTCGGTACCAAGTGATGCAGTGGTTTTTCGTTTCAATAGCAATGGAAGTGTTGATAGTAGTTTTGGTACAAATGGAAGGGTAATAACCAGTGTTGGTGGCTTATCTTCAAATTCTTCTGATAAAATAAATGCAATAACCACACAGTCTAATGGCAAAATCGTAGTAACAGGAGAAACCTGGGATCTGGTACAGCATCGCTTTCTTACTATACGCTATAATAGCAATGGCACTATTGATAATAATTTTGGAATTGCGGGCATTGTTACCTCTACACCTGGTGCATCTGATGATGAAGCACAATCTGTGGTTATACAGCCGGATAATAAAATACTCATTGCCGGAGATAGTTATATCAATGATGGTAGTAGCTACAGAATAGGCTTAATGCGGCTGCTGAGTAATGGTAATATTGATAACAGCTTTGGCACAAATGGTTTTAGTATTACGAACCTTTCCTCCGGTGGGGATGGTGCTACTGATGCTGCATTGCAAAGCGATGGTAAAATTGTAATCAGTGGCTATGTATATAGTGTAAAACAAAATACTACAGATGCTATTTGTATGCGATATTTAACCAACGGAAAAATTGATAGCAGCTTTGCCACCAATGGACTTTACAAATTAGATGTATCAGGTGCTGAAGATAATTTTAAAAGTATTCAAGTGCTATCAGGAAATGTTATTGCCTTAGGCGGCAATGGTAGTGTTGCTGGAAACAGTGAATTTTTGTCAGCTCGTTTATTGTCAAATGGCTTATCAGATAATAGTTATGGCATGAATGGCTGGCAAACAAATAATTTGCTTTCAGACGCCGATATATGTGCTGCACAAACATTTTTCGCCAACGGCGAATTGTTACTCTGTGGCCAGGCTAAAGAAACAGCGTCCACATTCATAAGTATAATAAAACTAAACAATGCTGGTGTTTATGTAAATGGGTACGGCCAAAATGGTAAAAGCTATACAGGTATTGGTATAAGTGATGACGGTGCTTATGAAATTAAACAACTGCCTTGGGATAATAATTTGCTCGTAAGTGGGGTTGCTAATAATTTCTGGACAATCATGAAACTCAATAGAATTACATTGGAAAAGGAGGCATCATTTGGCATTAATGGAGTTGTTACCCTAAAATATTTTACTCCTTTTGTTACAAACGGCCATGCCTACACAGCTATTGATGCTGTTCGAGAAAAAATCTATATAGCTGGATTTACTCAAACTGGTACCAGTTCGCTTACAATCTTACGCCTTAATAAAAATGGCCAAAAGGATTTAAGTTTTGGTGATAGTGGAGTAGCTACCTATCCCTTTACCATTTTTTATGGATGTTTCGAATTACAAAAGGATGGTAAAATCATTTTTGGTGGTGTAAGACAAGAAGGAATAACAGGATATAATTTTGCTGCAAGACTTAATGCAAATGGAAGTAGGGATAGCTCCTTTGGGATAAATGGAGAGGCAAGACAAATTCCAATAACACCAATGAGCGCATCAGCTAAACGAAATAATAGTGATATGCTTATTGGAGGGTTTATCAGCAACGGATTCGGAGGAAATGTGGGGGCACTTGCATTACTTCCAAATGGAAAAATTGACAGTAGCTTTGGCAATAATGGATTAGCTTCAGGTATAAACGGTAATGCACAAATATTCTTCAGATATAATATAACTCAGGATGAAAAAAACAGGATTTATATAAGTGGAGGTGTGCAAGGAAATAATTTTAAATATTGGCACAGTGTTACCAGATTTACGAGTATTGGTAGTTTAGATAACAGTTTTGGCAACAATGGTGTCTTTCAAAAAGATGTAAATGGCAGTGCTTATAATGATTCGTGGAATGAAGGTATATCTGCCTATTGCCAGGATAATGATTGCTCCATTCTTTCTGCAGGAATTCGCAAAGATGATTTCACTGAAAAGACTACGGGTGTGGCAATCCTGTTAAAGGAAAATGGAAAAATTGATAGTCTCAATGGTGGTAAGGGCTATTTAGAACAATCTTTTTATAATAGTGAATATGAATTTTACAATGGGGCATTGGTGGACACATTTATAAAAAATAGAAATGTATTTTATGTAGTGGGCAGTGCTGGTAGCAGTACAAATGGTGACTTCACCATTCTACAATTTGTAAAACCAATATTACAAAATAAAAAATCAACTGAAGCCAATGCACAATTTGCTTTACCTAAAATAAACATTTCACCAAATCCTGCAAAGGATTTTATTCAGATTAAATTATCATCATCAGATGAAAAAATATTGCGGATAAATATCATGAGTCAAACAGGCGTTAATGTATGGCAAAGTCAAGTAGAATTTGAAACTGGTATCACATCATTGCGTGTGGCATTACCAAAAAATATAGCAGATGGCATATACTATGTTGTAATTGAAACGAATAAGCAACGCATTAAAGAATTGCTGTTTATACACCAATAAAATAAAGTGGTTTAATTTTTTAAGAAAATATTTTTTTGTATGCTTAAATGTTTATGACTATTTCCCAAATCTAAATTCCATCGTAAGAAAAAAACTTCTTCCATCTGAAGGTATGATTCCGGGGCCAGGATAACTTTCTGCCCTTCTTGTAAAATATTTTTCATTCAAAAGATTATTACAGGAAAATGAAGTAGTAAGCCATTTTGTGATAAGACAGGAGGCCGAGAAATCAGCTACAAAATAACCCGGTATAGTGCCTTCAACTGCAGTAGCTGTTCGAATGGCATTTGTAGCATCACTAAAGTGCTCAGCCACATAATTAATAGAAATACCCGCCTTTAAAATACCTGAGCTATAACTCAGGCCACTGCGTAAAATAAATGGAGGTACCATTTCTACTTTTCTATTTTCAATGGATGGGTCTTTACTTTTAATATACCGTGCATTTATTAGCGATAAATTGACAAAGAGTAACAAGTCAGTTTTTTGTGGAAAGCGCTCTATTAATCGAGCAATATTTATTTGTCCAAAAGCCTCTATACCAATATTGCGGCTAGCCGCCACATTTGTTCTATATCTATAATCAATATATAATGGTGGTTGATCTGCACGTAGTATCTGACCTATACGATTGTTATAGTATAAATAAAAACCTGTTACCTCATAACTCAGAAAATTTTCTACACTGCCACGCCATCCAATATCTGCAGTAAATCCTTTTTCGTCTGTAATATTACTATCAATAATAAAATTTGGATTTTGTATGCGTAAGTCGGTAAAGTTGATAGCTCTATAGTTCTGCGAAATATTTGCATACATTTCTAAAAATTTTGAAGGCTTATAACTCAGCCCCAGGCCTGCTATCATAAAACTTCTTTTCCTGTTCAGATCTTCGTCAACTCTTTTATCAACTATAATATTTCCTGCAAAATCAAATACACGCTGTCTATAATAGCCTTCAGCGTAAGTTTGAATATTTTCAAAACGAATACCGGGTGTAATGCTTAGTTTATCGCTAATACTAAAAATGTGCTCAGCAAATACTGCAATATTATAATTGGGAAATTGGTAATCACTTCCTTCTACGTTTGCAGGATTTATGAATTCAAAGTTAGGTCCCGTTAAGCTATCTGCATCACCTTGCCTTGCAGTGGTTTTACCAGCATATAGTCTTACACCGGCGAGTAAAGTGTTTAGTGTATGGCCAAACTTGTATCGATGTACCAATCTAAATTCGCTTCCAATATTTTCAAATTTTCCATCAATCAATGTTCTTTTTTGATTAAAATCAGCCACATTTATTCTTTCCAAATTTCCCAGAGATTGTCTGCTAGCCAGCAGCCCAAAATTTCTTATGTTTAGCTGTGTAGCAGATGTAAATTTGTGTGTCAAAGTAATGGCCATCAGGTCCCAGTTTACCTTAAACCAATTGCGGTTTCTTACGCTTTGTTTTGCATCTGCTTCAAAGAGCGCATCTGTAAGACCACCGGGCTGTTGTGCGGTATAATTACTATGTGTGTACTCAAGTGAAAGGCTTGTTTTTGAGTTCAGCTGATAGGATGTTGCCAAAAAAGCATTGTTTACATCAAAGCCATTATTTGGCCTCCATCCATCACCTTGTTTGCGTTGGTAAAAAGCGTAATAGTTAAGTTTTTTCTTTGCAATAGTTCCACCAATACTATTAAAAGAATTTATAAAATTCCAAGAACCAAAAGTTTGCCTGCCCACATATTCAAATGCTTTATCAATGGCTCCTTTATTAAAAATAAAATTTACTGTTCCACCAAACTGGGTGCCATATTGTAAGCCTGATGCTCCACGAATGATCTCAATACGTTCCAGAGCTTCAGTTGGCGGTGTATAGTAGGATTCAGGATAGCCCAATGCATCAGCACTGATATCATATCCATTCTGCCTAGTGTTGAAGTTACTGGTTCTATTTGGACTAAGTCCTCTTCCGCCAATACCCAATTGTAAACCTGCTCCATCATTCTCCCATATATTCAAACCGGTAATACCTCCATACACCTGCCTCGCATTATTTGTGGCTGTATTTGCAATGATATTTTTTAGTAATACAATTTCATTTTTCTTACCTTCAAACATGGTAAAGTTTCTAACTGATTGCACCCGTATTATGCCTAACTTTTTTTCTTGACTTTGTATTACAACAACATCATCAAGTTGTCTTTCGGCCAAGGGCACCAAAGTCAAATAAACATCTACATCCGGCTGGTCAACAATCAGTGTTTGTTCTGTAGGATTCATGCCTAATGCAAGGCCAACTATTGTATAGATGCCGTAAGGAATATGCTTTAGCTCAAATCGTCCATCAGCAGTAGGTTCTACTGAAAATTTTGTTCCTTTAAGGGCTACAAGCGGCCATTCACAGGGTGTACTGTCAGATATGGAAATACTTCCTTTTATTCTTGCTTCTTGCGCAAGCAAATTATTTAAGAAAAAGCAGCATAATATTAGACATATATATTTTGAAAAAAATGCTAACGTTTTTATCCTCAAATATGGTATTGCCTTGTTTTTACCATCATGCTTACTCAATGTATTATTCATTAATAAATCCTTTTTTTTACCTTTCGGGTAATGATGGTTTAAGTGGAATTTCTTATCGTTGACAACATAAATTCTTCCATCTATTTTTATGTTGTCTATAGCTAAATAAAAAACGTAACCTTAGATTAAATCAATTTTAAGCGCAAAAATACAAATGCAGTATACTCAATCTCCGGTCAAGATTTCTTTTTCCGCATATAGAAATAAATATTTCCATAAAAATATAGGATCAATCAGGTTTGGGGTTTAACTCTCAATAAATGCGGGCTAATAAAAGTAACAAGGTTTCCTCAACATTTGTATTATATCTGCACCGATTCACATTTATTTGAACTGAAAATAACTTTATCACAATAAAAGAATAACTGGTTTAAGCCATTGCTTAATCATGTAAAATAAATTTCATTGCAAATCAATACAAAAGGATACCGTGTAGTTAAAAAATGGATGAAGCGAAATAAGATGCATCCATTTGCATTTCAAGAGGAAGCATGGCATCACATTTCATCAGGAAATAGTGGCATCATTAATGCCCCAACCGGATGTGGCAAAACATTCTCTGTTTTTCTAGGAGTTATCATCAATTATATTAATGCAGAGAAAAACTGGCAATCAAAGAAGAACAATGGACTACAGCTGCTTTGGATAAGTCCACTTAGATCATTGGCAACTGATATAGCACGCAGTATGGAAGTAGTACTTACTTCATTAGAATTGCCTTGGAGGGTTAGCATCAGAAATGGCGATACCAGTATGGCCGAAAGAAATAAACAGAAAACAAGCATGCCGGAGATCCTTATTATTACCCCGGAAAGCCTCCATCTTTTATTTGCCCAAAAAAATAATGAAGGCTTTTTCAAAACATTGCAAGTAATTGCTGTAGATGAATGGCATGAACTGTTAGGAAGTAAAAGGGGTGTGCAAACGGAGCTTGCTGTGTGCAGACTTTGCCATATCTGTTTTCAGTTAAATAAAAATTTACAGGTTTGGGGCATTTCTGCCACAATTGGAAATATTGAAGAAGCAAAAGACGTATTACTTGCTCCTGTTATTAGTTGTTTCCCGCTGCAACAGATACAATTAATCAAAGCACTATTAGATAAAAAAGTAGAAGTGATTTCAATCCTGCCGGATGAAATTGAAAAGTTTCCTTGGTATGGTCATTTAGGTATAAGGATGGCTGAAAAATTAGTGCCAATAATCGAGCAGAGTAATACCACATTAATTTTTATAAATACCCGTGGTATGAGTGAAACTTGGTACCAGACTTTACTCACAGTAGCACCACAATTGGCAGGAGCCATTGCATTGCATCATGGAAGTATAGAAAAAGATTTGAGGGCATGGGTAGAAGATGCATTACATCATCAAAAAATAAAAGCTGTTGTATGCACTGCAAGCCTTGATTTAGGTGTAGATTTTAGACCTGTTGACACCGTTATTCAGGTAGGGAGCCCAAAAGGTGTGGCAAGATTTATACAAAGAGCGGGGAGGAGTGGACATAGCCCCGGTGAAGTAAGCAGAATATATTTTTTACCGGCTCATTCCCTTGAGTTGGTGGAGGCTGCGGCCCTGCGGGCCGCAATTACAACTGGCATTATTGAAAGTAAACAACCGCTGCTTCTTTGTTTTGATGTACTCATACAATACCTGTGTACACGGGCAATAGGAGGGGGCTTTAATCCTCAAAAAATTTATGATGAAGTAAAACAAACTTTTTGTTTTCGGGAAATGAATGAAAGCGAATGGAATAAATTACTCCAATATCTCACAAATGGGGGCCCTGCATTACAACAATATGATGAATATAAAAAAACTGAAAATATAGATGGAAATATTTGTATTAAGAATAGGCGTATTGCACTAAGGCATAGATTGAATATTGGTACCATAGTAAGCGATGCCATGATGAAGGTACAACTACAACATGGTGCTTATATTGGGATGATTGAAGAATGGTTTGTAAGTAGATTGCAAACGGGTGATGCATTTATCATTGCAGGTCGTGCAGTAGAAGTGGTATCAACAAAAGACATGACAGCAATTGTAAAAAAATCAAACAGTAAAAAAGCAATTGTACCAAGCTGGATGGGTGGCCGCATGAGCCTTACAGCAAATCTGGGACATGTGCTGAGAGAAACTTTTAATACTGCGGGTCATAAAACAGAGCACGTGGAAATGCAATGTTTACAGCCCTTGTTTGATATGCAGCAAGCATTATCCCATATACCAAGAAGTAATGAATTGTTAATTGAACAAATTACAGACAAAGATGGATATCATTTGATGGTGTATCCATTTGAAGGCCGTCAAATACATGAAGCAATCAGTGCTATATTAGCTTGGCGTATCAGTTGTATATTACCTATTACATTTTCTATTGCCATGAATGATTATGGTTTTGAATTACTAAGTGATAAACCCATACCGGTAGATGATAGCAATGTTTATGAGCTTTTTAATGATGATAACTTATTACTAGATATTCAAAGAAGTATAAATAATACTGAGATGGCTATGAGGCGATTTAGAGATATAGCAGTAATTGGGGGGCTAATAGCACAATCCCTACCCGGTGAGCAAAAAAAAGCAAGACATCTGCAAGCCTCGGCTAGCCTACTATTTAAAGTATTTAGTGAATTTGACGCTGATAATATCTTACTCAAACAAGCATATCAGGAAGTGCTTGATCAACAGATGGAGGAAGCCCGGCTCCGTGCCTCTTTTCAGCGTATACAATCTAGTAAAATAATTCTTACTTGGCCAAATCAGTACACACCTCTCTCATTCCCTATAATAGCTGATGGGTTAAACAGAAATAATTTAAGCTCCGAACAAATGGAGCAGCGCATTCGAAGAATGCAGGACCAAGCATTGAAAAACTTTGATTAAGGAAAGTATAAAAAATCATTAAACACACATGATGCAGCGTTTCGGGTTTTTGATAAAAGTCAACTGCATCATCTGGGTTCCACACCAATATTTAGAAAATATAAAAAACCAAACACATGCGCAGTCAATGGACTACTTGTGTTTGGCTATACTTTTTATGATGTATTGCGAATTTGAAAAATCAAACTCAAATTTTCAATACAAAATATTTTTTATTTTACTTCTTCAAACTGAGCATCTTCCACCGTGTCTGAATTACCACCTGAAGGTGCTGCTTCTGAAGCTGCGTCAGCACCAGTTGGGGCACTTTCTTGCTGTGCTTTATACAACTCTTCGCTGGCCGCTGTCCATGCTTGATTTAATTCATTCATTGCAGCCTCTATGGCCACTACATCCTGAACTTTATGAGCTTCTTTCAATTTTTCAGCAGCAGATTCAATAACAGATTTTTTATCAGCAGGTATTTTATCGCCAAATTCCTTTAATTGTTTTTCTGTCTGGAAAATCAAACCATCCGCCTGATTTATTTTTTCAATTTTCTCCCTTGCTTCTTTATCGCTATTTTCATTTGCTTTTGCTTCGGCTTTCATTTTTTCAACTTCATCTTTATTTAAGCCGCTACCTGCTTCCAAGCGAATTTTTTGTTCTTTACCGGTACCTTTATCTTTTGCACTCACATGTATTATACCATTGGCATCTATATCAAATATTACTTCAATCTGAGGTACTCCACGGGGCGCTGATGGTATGCCATCTAAATTGAAAATGCCAAGACTTTTATTGTCTTTTGAATAAGTACGCTCACCTTGCAATACATGGATTTGTACACCGGGTTGGTTATCGCTGGCAGTAGAAAATACTTCCGACTTTTTTGTAGGTATGGTTGTATTGCCTGCAATCATGGTTGTCATAACGCCGCCCATTGTTTCAATACCCAAACTAAGTGGAGTTACATCCAATAGCAATACATCTTTTACTTCCCCTGTTAATACTGCACCTTGTATGGCTGCTCCAACGGCTACAACCTCATCCGGATTAACACTGCGGTTGGGTTTTTTACCAAAGAATTTTTCAACAATTTCCTGCACTTTTGGGATACGTGTACTGCCACCCACTAAAATTACTTCATCTATTTCACTAGCATTGTAACCGGCATCTTTTAAAGCCTGCTCACAAGGGCGCAAACAACGCTCAAATAACTTATCAGCTAATTGCTCAAATTTTGAACGATTGAGTCTTAAAACAAGGTGTTTAGGTACGCCATCCACAGCAGTGATATAGGGTAAATTAATCTCAGTTTCATTACCTGCGGATAATTCAATCTTTGCTTTTTCTGCTGCTTCTTTTAAGCGCTGCAAGGCCATAGGATCTTTGCGTAAATCTATGGCTTCTTGATTTTTAAACTCATCAGCCAACCAGTCCATGATTACCTTATCAAAATCATCACCACCTAAGTGTGTGTCACCATTGGTACTTTTTACCTCAAAAACACCATCTCCCAAATCGAGAACAGAAATATCAAACGTACCGCCACCCAAATCGAATACTGCTATTTTTTGATCAATTCCTTTTTTATCCATGCCATAAGCCAATGCAGCAGCTGTTGGTTCGTTTACAATACGGCGTACATTTAAGCCTGCAATTTCGCCTGCTTCTTTTGTAGCCTGACGTTGTGCATCATTAAAATAGGCTGGTACAGTTATTACTGCTTCATTTACTTCTTGGCCCAGATAATCTTCTGCTGTTTTCTTCATTTTTTGAAGAATCATGGCTGATATTTCCTGTGGCGTATAATGTCTGCCATCAATATCTACACGTACTGTATTATTGTCACCTTTCACTAAAGAATAGCTCCAATGTGTCATTTCCTCACCTACTTCATCGTGTCTACGACCCATGAATCTTTTTACACTCATGATGGTATTCCTAGGATTCGTAATAGATTGCCTTTTTGCAGGATCACCTACTTTACGTTCTCCATTTTTTAAAAATGCCACCACTGAAGGAGTTGTTCTACGCCCTTCCTCATTTGCTATTACAACGGGTTCGTTGCCTTCTAGCACACTTACGCAACTATTTGTTGTTCCTAAGTCAATTCCTATAATCTTGCCCATAAATTAAATTTTTATTTATTCTGATGCCCTTTGGGCAATGATTATGCCATTGGAATAGGTTATGCAATATTGGCAGTATCTGTTATCTGTTAAACGGAAAGGAAAACTCATAAAGCGAAATTCTAAACGCTATTTTAAGTGGAAGGAAATAACAATATCAAAATTGCTAGCCGTTTTTGGCTACCTATCTTTGTCCTCAAATTTAAAAAATGCAAGAGAAAAAAGCTTCGGATAGCTTCACTATAATGAATGAATTAGTATTGCCAAATGATACCAATGTTTTTGGAAACCTGATGGGAGGCCGCCTTATGTACTGGATGGATATAGCTGCAGCTATGGCTGCCAGTAAGCATAGCAATGCACCCTGTATGACAGCAAGTGTAGATAACTTAAGTTTCAAAAACCCAATTAAATTGGGCAATGTGGTGCATTTGCAAGCACAGGTTACTAGAACTTTTAATACATCCATGGAAATCTTTCTGAAAGTATGGGGAGAAGATATGCTGCATCAATATAAGTATGAAAGTAATGAAGCTTATTTCACTTTTGTAGCACTTGATCCCAATAATAAACCCCGCCCTGTGCAGCCACTCATTCCGGAAACAGAGGATGAGAAAAAATTGTATGAAGGAGCTATGCGTCGCAGACAAGTAAGACTTATACTCGGTGGTAAAATGAAACCGGACGATGCCAATGAATTAAAAGCTTTATTCTTAAAAGATTAGTGAAATATTCAAAGTTGCTAACAAATTTATTGTTTCGTATCATTCATCTTCAACTATGATTACACCACATACATTATCTCTAAAAGATGCAGGTAGTGGTAAAGAAATCAATTTGGATTTTTACACCATAAAAAAAGCACAAATTTTATACAGGGCAATTAATAATCCCGTCAGGAAAAAAATGCTTTCGCTTATTGATTCAAAAAATAAAATGACGGTATCGGAGTTAACGTTGGAATTGAGAATGGAACAACCCATTATTTCACAACATGTTGCCATCTTAAGAAAAGCAAATTTTTTACATAGTAATAGAGTGGGCAAATTTATTTGGTACAGTATCAACTATGGACAGATAGAAAGGGTTATTCAAGTAACTTCAGATTTACTAAAGCGATAACTAGATTGCTAATTCAAAGCAAGAACGTTGTAGTTTATGTTCAAAATCAAATGGGATTGTAGCCTTAGTGATATCTCGAATGGATTGAACCATAAGTGCCTGTTCGTCTAGTATAAATTTTGAGAAATTATTGCTAAAAATAATGGTGCCTCCAGGCTTTACTTTTTCGGCAATTTGATTGAGCATTGCGGCATGATGCTGCTGCACATCAAAAAAATCTTTCATGCGTTTGCTATTACTAAAAGTAGGAGGGTCCACTATTACGAGATCATATTCCGGCTTTTGCTTTTCTTGTATCCATTGTAGTACATCTGCCTGTATAAATTGATAAGCGGGGCTTTTGAAATGATTTGCAGAAAAATTTTCTTGAGCCCAGTTGAGATAGGTGTGGCTCATATCAATAGAAGTAACCTTGCTAGCCCCTCCAGCTGCTGCATACACAGAAAAAGAACCTGTATAACAAAAGAGATTCAGCACATTTTTTCCGGCGGACATTTCTTGTATTTTTTTTCGGGTAATGCGATGGTCTAAAAATAAACCCGTATCTAAATAGGTGCCCGGTTTTATGATAAAATGCAAGCCATTTTCAGTTACAGTAAATTCATGTAAGGTATATGCATCCTTTTCATACTGTTGTTCGCTTTTATGGCTATGTTTTCTTCTTTGCCTGATGAAAATATTTTCCGGTTTACATTGCACTATTGCTATTATAATCTCTTTTACTTCTTCCATCCATTCATCATGTTCTACATCATCCATACCGTGCCTACGGAGGTACTCAGCCACATAAATGATATCTTCATAGATTTCAATACAGAGTGGATATTCCGGTATGTCATGGTCATATACCCTATAGCAACTTATACCCATACGGCGGGCTTGTTTGCTCCGATGTTTAAATACTTTAGCAAGCCGATTGTAAAACATTTCTGATTTATGGAGCGGCTGGGACATGGTATTATCAATTGAAATCTACAGGGAACAGGGTAGTTTGAAAAAAATTAATTTGTAAAATATTACTGAAGCAGCGCCAAAGCATCTTTTATTCTTGCCCATGCTTTTTCAATATTTGGTAGGCTATTTGCAAAAGAAAAACGGACACAATCCGGATCTCCAAAGGCATCCCCCATTACACTGCTCACATGTGCTGTATGCAATAGATACATACTAAAATCAGCAGAACTTTTTATGATTATATCGCCATAGCTTTTGCCATAGTAATATGTGACATTTGGAAAAATATAAAACGCACCTTCCGGTTCAAAGCAAGGCAGGCCGGGTATTTCGCTTACTAGTTCGAGTACTCTTTTCCTTCTACGAGTAAACTCTTCCGTCATTTCGTGAGTAGGTTTTAAATCAGTAGTAAGTGCTGTTATACCTGCACGTTGTGCAATGGCATTTGCCCCGCTAGTAAACTGTCCCTGGATTTTTTCACAGGCTTTTGCAATAGTTACATTTGTAGCAATATAACCTAATCGCCAGCCAGTCATGGCAAAGCCTTTACTAAGACCATTTACAATTATCACCCTATCTTTTAGAGCAGCAATGGATGCTATACTTACATGGGCTCCTGTAAAATTGATATATTCATAAATTTCATCACTGATAATGAAAATGTCGGGATATTTTAAGAATACTTCTGCCAATGCTTCTAGTTCTTGGAGAGAATAAACTGCCCCTGAAGGATTGCAGGGTGAGGAAAACAAAAATAACTTCGTTTTAGCTGTTATGGCTGCTTCTAATTGGGCCGCATTGATTTTAAATCCGGTATTTCCTGCAGTTTTTATTTCTACAACTTTACCCCTTGTCATTTTAACCAACTCACTATAAGTAACCCAATAGGGTGTGGGTATGATTACTTCATCATCCTCATCCACAATACTAAAAATAGTATTTGCCAGACTTTGCTTAGCACCTGTGCTCACTACTATCTGATCTGGTGTATAGTCTAAATTATTATCTCTTTTAAGTTTGGTACAAACAGCCTCTCTCAAATCCAAATAACCCGCCACCGGAGTGTAATGACTATAATTATCTTTTATGGCTTGTATAGCTGATGCTTTAATATGTTGAGGCGTATCAAAATCTGGTTCACCTAAACTCAGGTCAATTACATCTTTTCCCTGTGCCCTTAGTTCCCGACCAAGCTTTGCCATTTTAAGGGTTTCGGGTTCACTAAATCTATTCAATAAAGAAGATAGCTGCATGTTTCTTATTTAAAATGATATAAAAAGCAGGGCAAAAATAGGGATATGGTATTTGTAATGTGGCTGGATTAGCCATCAAGTCTTAGCTTTTTAAAGCCCAGTTAATGGGGTGGGCATTGTTATGAAAAGTTGAAAGACAATATAGATAAGTGTTTGAGGTTAATTTTGGCAGAAAAAATAGTATACTATTTAAAAGTCAACAACAGTACTTATATGCATAAGTATGCAGCTTTTCTGCTTTGTAATAAAAATTTAAACGGCATCGTCCGCTTCAACCTATATTTTGTAATACATTATAAGAAATGATTTCCCATACTTAACTTCATTAGTACAAGGATTTCTATAAATACTAACAATTAGGGTGTGTGGGAGAATTCAAGGACAAATTAATGCTAAAAATCACCAAGCACATTTAAAGATTTTCCGAATGCATAGTAGCTCATTCCTAGTTTTCATTAATCATATTCATTACCCGGCGAGTGTCATCATACCTATATCGTAATATTTATAAATGAACTTCCTATTAATTTGTAAAAGTATTTTTCTAAATCGATGATTATGTCCATTGGCGAATTATTTATTCAGGCTTCCATCAAAAAATTTCAATATCAGAAATCTCAAGTTGAGCGTGCCATTGCACAACTGAATGAAGGCGATTTATTTATCCAAACCTCAACTGAATCGAATTCTATTGCCATTATCATGCAGCATTTAAATGGCAATATGAAGAGTAGGTGGACAAATTTTTTGACAGATGACGGTGAAAAAACATGGCGTCAACGAGACGAAGAATTTGAGCCCATTATTAGAACAAAACATGAACTGGTGGAAGAATGGGAGTCAGGGTGGCGTTGCTTATGGGCGGCTTTAAACAGTTTGCAATCATCAGATCTTGTAAAAGATATTTTTATCAGACAGCAACCACTTACTGTTGTGGATGCCATCATCCGACAAATTGATCATTATGGGTATCACACAGGGCAAATTGTGTTTATAGCTAAAATGATAAAAGATGCATCTTGGCAGCATATCAGTATGCCCAAAAAAATTAAATAGTGGATGGTATTTTTTGTACCGGAAATTTTTCTCTAATTTTTTGTAAAAGGAGGGTATTATACAAGATACTATATTGCGCCAGCAATTTATAAAATAAAAAATTTTACACGATGAAGCATTTGCCTATAAATCCTGAATTATTTATTGACAATAGAAAACGTTTTGTGGCACGTATGAAGCCAAATAGTGTTGCCATTTTCAATAGCAATGATGAAGTACCAGTAAATGGAGATGCGATATATAAATTCCAGCAAAATAGTGACTTATATTGGTTAACAGGTGTGGAACAGGAAGATTCTATGGTTATTTTTTTTCCTGGAAATCCCGATAAAAAGTATAGAGAGGTTTTGGTATTAGTAAGACCAAATGAACTGAAAGAAAAATGGGATGGTCGTAGGCTTCGTGCAGAAGAAGCACGAAATCTTACTGGAATAGATACTATTGTTTGGTTGGATGCTATAGATCCATTGCTACAAGCCTGGATTCACCTAGCAGATACCATCTATTTAAATACCAATGAGAACGATAGAAAAGCAAGCACCCTTCCTACTAGAGATTACAGATATATAATGGAAATGAAAAGGCGGTATCCCTTGCATCAATATGAAAGGAGTGCCCGCATAATGGTTGATTTAAGAGCCATTAAATCGAAATATGAAACAGCGGTTTTACAACAGGCTATTGACATTACCGAAAAGGCATTTCGCAGGTTATTGGGTTTTGTAAAACCAGGGGTAATGGAGTATGAAGTGGAAGCGGAATTGGTACATGAGTTTTTGCGCAATAGGGCAAGAGGAGAAGCCTATGGCAGTATTATAGCTAGTGGAGATAATGCCCGCACATTGCATTATGTAAGCAATAATGCTGAGTGTAAAGATGGCGATATGCTACTGATGGATTTTGGTGCAAACTATGGTGGCTATGCCGCTGACCTTACACGTACCATTCCGGTCAATGGCAAATTTACCAAGCGTCAAAAAATAGTGTATAATGCCTGTCTTCAATTACACTTATATGCCAAAAGTATCCTTAAACCAGGCATCACAATAGTAGACTATCATGATAAAATTGGAGATGAAGCCACACAGGTTTTTTTGAAAATTGGGTTGATAACTAAGTCTGATGTAAAAAATGAAGATAAGGATAACAGGGCTCATCGTAAATATTTGTATCATGGCATTTCACATCACTTAGGAGTGGATGTGCATGACTTAGGATCAAAAGTATACCCGGTAAAAGCAGGAATGTTATTCACCATAGAACCCGGTATTTATATTGAAGAAGAGCAAATGGGTGTGCGTATTGAGGATAATTACTGGATTACAAAAAATGGCAATATTAATCTCATGAAAAATATTCCAGTTACTGCTGATGAAATTGAAGAATTGATGAAAAAATAATGGCTATTTAAAAACCGATTTGCCAATATCGAATCTTAATATAGAGAAAACGTGATGAGCACATTTGCATATCGATATTGAAACACGAAATGTAAAAAATGAAACAAATTCCAAACCTGTTTACATTGGGTAATCTGTTTTGTGGATGTATCGCCATTGTTTATACTTTACAAAATGGATTAGTTCCGTTGTATTACAACAATGCGCAAGCCATTATGCCCGATGTAAATGAATTGGGTACTCAATACATAAATATTCCTGAAAAAATATTTTATGCCTCTTTATTTATAGGCATTGCAGCGGTTATAGATTTTTTTGATGGTTTTGTTGCCCGTCTCATGGGTGCATCTTCATCTATGGGCAAACAATTGGACTCACTGGCAGATGTGGTAAGTTTTGGGGTAGCTCCAGGTATGATTGTTTATCAATTCTTGAGACTTGCCTATGCACAGCAAGTAGATGGCATTCTTATTTCATCCATTTATTTATTACCAGCATTTATTATCCCTTGTGCAGCAGCATGGCGTTTGGCTCGTTTTAATATTGATACCAGCAAAACACTATATTTTAAAGGAGTTCCCGTACCTGCAGCAGGATTATTTATTGCTTCATTTCCACTTATCTATTGGACGAATGAGTATTCTTTTATAACAGGTTTATTCATTAATCCTTGGTTTTGGTATGCTGTCATTATTTTTGTAAGTGGATTGATGATAAGCACCCTGCCAATGCTTGCATTAAAATTTCAAGATGTAAACATCAAAAAGTTATTGCCGTTTATAATTATAGCTGCTACTATCATTTTATCATCCATTTTTATGGGATGGTTATCCATACCACTTAGTTTTTTGGTATATGTTCTGTTATCTTTGTTCACTTTAAAAAAGCAAATTAATGGCCGATTATAATGTACAGATTAAGGTAATGTTATTGAAAGACTTGCTTGACCCACAAGGCAAAGCAGTGCAGGGTAGTATGCATAGTTTAGGTTTGGACACCGTAAAAGATGTAAGAGTAGGAAGACATATTACATTGTCCATACAGGCAGATTCAGAAGAGTCTGCAAGAAATGCAGCAGAAGATGCCTGCAAGAAATTATTGGCCAATCCGGTAATGGAATATTACGAAATTGAAATGATTCAGTAAGACTTTTCTAGTTGTTTATTTTTAATGAGTGATGCAGATAATCTATCAACTGATATGCAACCCCTTCAAAAGGGTACATTGTATATTGTGCCTACTCCATTGGGCAACCTTAGGGATATTACTTTAAGAGCTATAGAAGTATTAAAACAGGTGGATGTTATACTCTGTGAAGATACTAGAAGCAGTGGTAAATTGTTAAGTTTTTATAAAATTTCAAAACCGCTATCTCCCTACCATTTGCACAATGAACACAAAATTTCAGCACATATAGGAGATCAGTTACTGTCCGGAAAAACGATGGCATTAATAACCGATGCCGGTACACCTGCCATCAGCGACCCTGGTTTTTTATTAGTAAGGACATGTATTAGCAGGGCGATAAAAGTGGAATGTTTGCCCGGTGCCACTGCATTTGTACCTGCATTAGTTAATAGTGGATTGCCCACACAGCATTTTGTATTTGAAGGATTTTTGCCATTAAAAAAGGGTAGGCACACAAAACTGCTTAGCCTAGCTGAAGAAGAAAGAACAATCATTGTATATGAAAGTCCGGTGAGGCTTTTAAAAACATTAAAAGATTTTTTAACATATTTTGGGTCAGACAGAATTGTAAGCGTAAGCAGGGAGTTGACTAAATTGCACGAAGAAAATTTTCAGGGAAGCTTAAATGTTGTAATTGAGCATTTCAGCAGTAAAACTGTAAAAGGCGAAATCGTAATTGTAATAGCGGGTAAATGCTGAACACAAATAAATATTAAATGAAGTCAATTTTTATAACTACCATTTTTTTAAGTACGTTTCAAATTATGTTGCATGCGCAGCAGATGAATGTACCGAAAACGGTGGAGCAGTCGTTTAATAGCCGATACCCACATGCGGCCTCGGAGCAATGGGAAAAATTACACAATAGATACGAAGTAGATTATACCCTGAATGGAAAGAAAATGCGTTCTTGTTTTTCGCATGACGGCACTTGGAATAATACCTGTAGGCAAGTGCAGCCAAATGAATTGCCACAATCTGTACTAGCCGCAACGAATAAAGCTGTAAATACTGGATGGAAAATAGATGAAATTTATGAATGGCAAATTTCGGGAAAGCCTTTGGAATACCATGTAAGCCTAAAAAAGGCAAAACAAAAAAAAGAAATTATCATCACAGCACTTGGCCAGATAGTTTCAAAATAATAACTGAACTAATCAAAAAATATTTAGGATGTTGAATATCAAATTTTCATGCAGGAATGCTTGCATTAGGTTGTTTACATTATTTTTTATAACTATTTTTTTCTCTACATCTTATTTATCTGCTCAGGTAGATAGATGGCAACAGCGTATATGTTATACCATGAATGTGCAGGTAGATGCTGCACAAAATAAATTTTCTGGAACCCAAAAAATTGAGTATTGGAATAATAGTCCAGATACTTTAGACAGGGTATTTTTCCATTTATACTGGAACGCATTTAAACCCGGTAGCATGATGGATACAAGAAGCCGGGAACTTGGTAAAACGGTGTTATTTCAAAGAAAAAATGGCGATCCGGTTTTAGATTGGGATGGACGAGTTAAAGATAGAATCCTTAATCTTCAGGAAAATGAAATTGGCTACCAGCATGTAAATAGTATAAAAATAAATGGAGTATTGCAAACACTTATTGAGCATGAAACCATTTTAGAAGTGCAACTCCTTAAGCCTATTCTACCAAAAGCAAAAACAGTTTTAGAGGTAAGTTTCAATGCTCAAGTACCACTACAGGTGAGGAGGAGTGGTAGAGATAATGCAGAGGGTATCCGATTTAGTATGAGTCAATGGTACCCAAAAATGGTAGAATATGATTATCAGGGGTGGAATGCCAACCCATATATAGCTAGGGAGTTTTATGGCGTTTGGGGTGATTTTGATGTACATATCAATATTGACAAGACATATCTTGTGGCAGGTACAGGTACTATTCAAAACCCGGATGAGGTGGGCGGCGGATATGAATCTGGCATAGCTAAAATAAAAATACCAACAGGTTCAAATAAAAATTGGCATTTTGTAGCAAAGAATGTACACGATTTTGTATGGGCAGCAGATCCGCAGTATAAACTACTCAAGCAGCAAATTGCAGATGGCCCGATGATTTATATGGTATATAAAGATAAAGACAGTGTGCAAGCGGTATGGCAACAGTTATTAGAGACAGTAGTAAAAATATACCCATACATCAAAGAGAATTTTGGAGCATATCCTTATAAAAATTATTCGTTTATACAAGGGGGAGATGGTGGTATGGAATATCCAATGGCCACCCTTATAAAATCTGCAAGCACCGGTACCGCAATACATGAATGGATGCACAGTTGGTATCAGGGAGTATTGGGTACAAATGAGAGCCTTTATTCCTGGATGGATGAAGGGTTTACAACTTATGCAGAAAGTAAAATAAGTGCATGGCTAAAAAATGACAATAGTTTTCCTTTTGCAGACGACTATGATGGTTACTATAGTTTACAAAAAAGCGGTAAGGAAGAGCCCATGAGCACACATGCAGATCACTACAACACAAACTATGCATATTCTTTAGATGCTTATTCAAAAGGTTCAGTATTTCTTGCACAATTGGGTTATATTGTGGGAGACAGCATGCTGCATCAAATCATGATTCAGTACTATAACACATGGGGCTTCAAGCATCCAAATCCAAATGATTTTATTAGGATTGCTGAAAAAAAAACGGGTATAGTATTACAATGGTATAAAGAATATTGGATCAATAGTACTAAAGCAATTGACTATGCTATTAGTGATGTAAAAGATGGATCCGGAAAAGCAAATATTTCCATTAAGCGTGTGGGGCTTATGCCCATGCCGCTTGATATTGAGATAGCATATAAAGATGGCACCAATGAAACGATCTACATCCCTTTGGGTCTTATGTACGGGGTGAAAAATGCAGAATCTCCAAATGCAAGAAAGATACTTACACCATGGAAATGGGTAAATACTGATTATGAATTTATGGTAGAAAAGCCGGTAAGTCAAATCAAATCTATTGAGATTGACCCTTCAAAGCGTATGGCAGATATCAATAGGGTTAATAATAAAATTGTAGTGCCGGAATAGAAAAAATTAATAAATATTCTTGGTTTTGTAGTTTCCTAAATTTGTTTTAAATTCAACGAATACCCAATTAAATTGTTGTTTTTGCCAAATTCTATCATTGCGAAAACAGGGATATTTCTATACAAATGCCTGTTTGTTTACAAAAACATATTTACATTAGTTTGGTTTGAATAGCCCGCTCTTGTATTTTTGCGTGCCTTTTTGAAAAAAGCACTAAAAATCTTAATAATGATGAGAGCGGCATCCCGGAGTTTGTTTTACCTATTTTTGTTTGTAATAACAACTTCATTATTTTCTTGCAAAGTACAGCGTATCGCTTACTTCAAAGACATATCTGATTCAGTAGATGTAAAATCTTTTCAAACTGCTGAATTAACTCCCCCTGTTATTTTACCTGATGATGTGTTAAATATCGTGATTCAAACCTTGGACCCAAATGCGAATGCAATTTTGAACCAAGGAAATTTGGCTATTAACGCTGGCGCCACAACTGCTGGTAGTAGTGTTGGACAATTGGCAGTTTCTGGATACTTAGTAGATCATGAAGGATTCGTACACCTTCCATATGTTGGTGATTTGCAAGTAAAAAGCTTAACAACATCTCAGGTTCGTAAGTTAGTACAGGACAAAATTTCTTACTATTTCAAAGATCCAGTTGTAAATGTTAGGTTCTCTAATTTTAAAATTACTGTTTTGGGTGAAGTTAGAAATCCTACATCTTTTCTAGTACCGTATGAATCCCCGACTATTATTGATGCCATAGGTTTAGCTGGCGATATTACCATATTTGGAAGAAGAGATAATGTGATGCTCATCCGGAGTAAACCTAATGGCGAAAAACAAGTAACACGTATAAACCTAGATAGTAGCTATTCATTTAGCTCCCCTTCTTTTTATCTTCGGCCTAATGATGTTGTATATGTAGAACCTACGAATGATAGAGTTCAAAGTACAAGCGCTTATCGTACAAGGGATATAGCAATAATTAGTAGCGCACTTTCTCTAATGATTATTATCACAGCACGATTGATTAGATAGAACAATTATAATTTAGATAAACACCAAATAATTAATTAAATCGCTTACAATGCAAGATTTGAATACGGATTTTAATGTTAATGGCGCACCTACTCAGCAGGATGTTGATTTAAAATTTATTGTTGCCAAAATATTTGGTAACTGGTATTGGTATATTATTTCAATCATCATATTTTTAGCATTAGGCGTTCTTGTGCAATTATATACTTCTCCACGCTATGCAGTAAAGGCTAGAGCGTTAGTAAATGGTTACACTGGAACCGGCAAAGGAATAACTGGAACTAGTGAAACAACCATGTTGGCAGAACTGGGAATGTTTTCTGTCCCAAATACAGTAAGTAACGAGCTAGAAATTATACATTCTAGAAAAATTGTTCAGCAGGTTGTATATGACCAACAGCTTAATGTAACTTACTTGGCTCAAGGTACAATACGCTATGAAGAATCGTATAAGAGTTCACCCTTTTTTATAAAGATTACAGATTTACTCTCTGTACTCCCTAATCCTATTGAGTATGACATACGTGTACTTAATGCAAACGAAGTACAATTCAAAGATTTGGAAACGGATAGCACATTTACACTAAAGTGGGGAGATTCTATAAGAACATACTATGGAAGTTGGATATTAGAGAGAAACCCGGCTGTAACAGAAACAAATCCAAAGCACAGATTGGGAATGATCATTACTTCTTATGGCGCAGCTTTAAGTAGATATCTAACATCAATTGAAGCGATAACTACCAATGAATTTGTAAATATTATAGACATTGAGATTGATGGCCCCACACCTGAAAAAAATGAAGATATTCTTAGGCATTTATTAGAAATATATGTGAGGGCAGATATTAATGAACGCAATAGAATTGCAGATAGTACAATAGGTTTTATTAATAGCCGAATTGGTGGTGTGGCAGCAGATTTGGATAATATTGACAGAGGAATAGAAAATTTCAAAAAGGAAAATAACCTCACAGACTTATCTGAAGATGCCAAGTTAGTATTGAATACCACCTCAGATTTAAATAAAGAACTTGCTTCCAAAGAGGTACAATTAAAAGTAATTTCTGATTTGGAGAATTACCTTTCCGATTCTAAAAATGCAGCTCGAATAATGCCCACAACGGCACCCATACAGGATATGGCCTTTGTGAGTACGCTTGAAAAATATAATGCATTACAAATACAACGTCAGGGTTATTTGGCAAATTCAACAGAAGCAAATCCATTAATTAAAAACGTGGATATGCAGCTTGGTCAATTGAGAGGTGACTTACTTACTATGATGCGCACATATAAAAGTGGTCTCGTTGTGGCAAGAAATGATATGCAAAGTAGAAATGCTGAAGTTATGACACGCATGTCTAAAGTACCCACTCAAGAACGTCAGTTTTTGGATTTTACTCGACGCCAAAACGTAATGCAAGAATTGTATCTATTCTTGCTTCAAACTCGTGAGCAATCTGCTGTTTCTAAAACAAATAACATTTCTCCGATAAGAATTTTTGATTCACCGCAAAGGGATCCAATGCCTTATTTTCCTAATTTTATTCTTATATCCATTGCGGCGATATTTTTAGGTTTAGTAATACCTTCTGTTGTCATCTTTATGAGAGAACTTTTGAATACAAAGGTTCTTACATCCGATGATATAATTGCATCTACCAATGTGCCAATTGTTTCGGAAATTGTTCATACAAAGAGCGAAGAGCAGATTATTGCAGGTAAGGATTCACGCAGTGAAATAAGTGAACAATTCAGGACATTAAGAACTAACTTACAATTCTTACTTCCCAATGCTACTGAAAAAGTTATTATGACTACTTCCAGTATGAGTGGTGAGGGAAAATCATTTGTTGCCATGAACTTAGCAAACGTCTTGGCTCTTTCCGGAAAAAAGGTTTGTTTAATGGAAATGGATTTGAGAAAACCTCGTATTTCTTCAGCATTAAAAATGGATAACTCTGTAGGCTTCTCCAACTATATTGTGGATGATTCCATATCACCAAAGGATATCATTAGACAAACAAAAGTACACAACGATTTCTTTTTAATTGGTTCAGGTACACTACCGCCAAACCCAGCTGAACTACTGGTTCATGATAAAGTAAATAAATTGTTTTCCGAATTGAAAGCACAGTTTGATTACATTGTTATTGACTGTTCACCAGTTGGTTTGGTTACTGATTCTTTGTTACTTGGTAGGTATGCAGACATCGTTTTATATGTTGTTCGTCAAAGACATACATTTAAAAAGCAGATTGGAATAGTACAAAGTTTACAAAACGATCGTAAATTCCGTAAATTGGATATTATCTTTAATGACGTGAAACCTCTTCCTGGTTATGGTTATGGTTATGGCTATGGTCAGTCAGGAAATAAATATGGATATGGATATTACGATAATGAAAAGCAAGGTTTCTTCAAACGTCTTTTTGGAATGGGTAAGAACAAGAAAAAGGCTTAGTATAATTATTGTACAATCATACTTTTAAGATATAAAATAATATGCCATAAGCAATTGCTTATGGCATATTTCCTTAATTAATATATTGTAAATGGCTAAAAAAAAGCAAGTAATACAAAGTGGAGTTTGGCAAATACTTAATGCCATCGTGAAAACGGCTTCACACTTTGTTTTTTATGCATTAATGGCACGTTTACTACCAAATGCTAAAGCAGAGTTAGGCATTTTCGCCATTCTCAATTCTTTTATGAATATGGGTCAAATCTTAGGCGATGGTGGCATGGGGGATGCAGTATTACAGCGAAAAGATCCAGAAAAAGGACATATTAATGCAGCTTTTTTTTCAGGGTTACTATTGTCTTTCATTGTATTTGTTCTCCTTTTAATAGCTGCACCATACATAGCTATATTTTATAATGAACCCCGCCTTGTTTCTTCTCTAAGGATATTTTCTCTCATGTTTTTATTTGCTGCAGGTGGAGCAGTTTCCCTTAACCTATTACAAAAAAACTTTAAATTCAAAAAGATATTTTTTGGAGATGGGGTGTTTCTAGTCATTTCAAATATAATCGGTATCGTTATGGCTTGGCAGGGAATGGATTTTATGGCCATAGTTTATTCCCAACTCATTTATTATGCTGCCAGAATGTTTTTATTCTTGATGGCAGCACCAATACCAGTTAAACATGGATTTAATAAATATCAATGGCGAGAAATGTTTAGTTATGGTGGGGGATTAACGCTTATCAGAGTCAATAATTATATAGCAAATTTTGGCATTGTGCTGGAAGTGGGCAAACTGATTAGTCAGTCTTTACTAGGTGTATTTGATCGTACTTATCGTATTATGAATATACCACAAAGATTTTTATACGACACTGTGCAAAGAGTAATGATGCCAGCTATGGTTAGTAAAATGGGAGGTAATAAGGGAGTCTTCAATGTTTTTGAGAAAACAATGTCCCTCATGAACACCATTATGGTACCACTTACATTTTTTTTAGTTGTTTTTACAAAGCCAATTATTATAATTCTTTTAGGGCCAAAATGGGTAGATGCTAATACCATTTTACTCATGCAAATTTGTTTTCTGAGTTTGCCTTTGAGAATGAGTAGTAGTTTGGGAGATACTTTGATGAGAGTTTACAATCTTATAAAAGTAAATCTCATTAGAAAAATTGTCAACTCAATTGCTATATTAATTTTCATTTATGCTGGATATAAGATGAATGGTCTTATTGGTATTGGGTGGGCAATATTTGCATCCACTATTTTATCTTATATTCAAATGATTCTTGTAATACGGAAAAGGATTTATCATGAGCAATGGAAGGGTCTTGTTGGAAAACCTTTTATAAATGGATTAAAAATTTCACTGTATTGGATACTTCCAACTGCTGTTTTAGGTTTTGTTCTGAATTCAGTATTACAGAATGATATTGTATCATTTTTAATTGTTACTTCTATATTGGCTGTATTAATTGCTATTGCATTTCTAAAAAAACCAACTTTACTTACTGATGATATTGCCTACATACAGGACGATCTTATAAGTATGTTCAAAAAAGGAAAAAAGAAAAATAAGCAAGGAAAGAAAAATATTGAGAACTCTACTATCACCACAGAAATTGAATCTGTAGATTAACTATAAATTATCAAGTTATTTAAAATATCTTTGCAAAACTGGAACCTATAAATTGTAAATTATGATCACCACATATAAATCTTTAGCCAAAGGACCAGATACAAATAGATTTAAGATAAGGTCTTCCGATGTCACTTTTTTTGCCCTTACAATGGTTATTGCATTGGCTACATACTCATCACTAGTTCTTACATCCTCTTTGCCACTGATACTAATTACACTTCCCTTGGTGGCTTATGACCGTGCATTTATGTTTCCTCTTTTTACAGCTATTCCATTAGCACAGGGTGCTTTTATTACTGATGAAATTGATAGTGATAGCATGGCGGAGAGTATAGCATTGCTCACGGTAATGCCTTTATTAATGTTAGATTTTCTTAAATTAAAAAGTAAAATCGTACCCTATAGATTTGTAATTTGGTATGTACTCTTTGGTATGTTGGTCGTTCTTGGACTAATTGTGTATATGCAACATCCCGATAACAAAAGATTAGGAGAAACTATGCATGAGCCTTCATGGAGGCTATATGTGCGTATTACACTTAAATTAATAAAAATTACGTTTTATTTTATTTATCTAAAAGTTTTGATCAATTATTCTTTAAAGGATAATTTAAGAACGTTAGAATATATCAGAAAAATTGCACCGTGGATTGTTTTTATGTTGGGTGTTTATCTAGTATTATTTGGTCGTTCTCAAGGTGGTGCCGCTACCGGCGATACTGAATCTGTTCAGTTGGGTGATGCTCACCATGGAGCATTTACATCACAGCTTTGTGCAGTTGGTATTTATATGTATGTTACCATCTTCACTAAGGGGGAAAAATATTTCAATAAACTACTTGCATTTATTTCTCTTTCTATGATGTTTATCATGATTATGCAAATGGGTAGTAGAAATGGTCTTGTATGTTTTTTCTTAGTTAGTTGTCTTGGTTTATATATAAATCTGAAAGGTAAAAGGATTGACTATCAGTTTTTGGTAGTTGGTACATTTGTTTTAATTGGAATAGCTGGCATTATCTTTTCACTAAACTCACCTACTATACAACGTGCCATTTATATGTCAACAGTAGAAGATGGTGGTAATAGATGGTATTATTGGGAAGCTGGAATTGAAGCCTTGAAGCATTACCCAATATTGGGAATGGGGGGTCATGAACCCGCCTCAATTGCTGCTGTTGCAAAATATGGTCCTGGGTTTATTGATAGTAAAGTAATGCATAATAGCTACTTAGAAATGGCAGTGGAGTATGGTATTGTAGGTGCATTATTTTATATTGGATTTTTAGGCACTGTTTTTATTTGGAGTTACAGGTTATTTATTTTTGCGCTGAAGAAAAATTATCTGTTACTTACTGCTCCCTCTGTCAGTTTTTTGATACTTATGTTTTCTGCCTTATTTGTGAGCAGGATTTGGGAAACAGCTATTTGGTATAATATCAGTTTAGTTTATGCACTTTGCATACAACTTTTGTATGTAGATTGGATGAAAAAGAAAAAAAGGAATGTAGTTACCTATTCTTCTATGGGGAATCAAATCCAAGATGCACAACAAAAAAACGTTGGTGGATTGCGAAGTGTTTAATAATCATTTAATCTCATGAAACTACACCATAAGGGTGGAGTTTTACATTATATCAGTTTTATGGGAATATCTATTAATACACCTGCTTTATTGTTTCCTGCTATAAGCTTGATCATGCTTGCTTATACCAATCGCTTCCTATCGTTAGCTAATTTAGTAAGGAATCTGCATGCCAAATATAAAAGTGAGGCAAACAAGCAAATTATACATCAACAGATACGTAATATTCGCTATAGATTAAAACTTATAAAACAAATGCAGGCATTGGGGGTGCTAACTTTTATTACTTCCATTATCAGCATGTATCTTATTTATATCGATAAGATGTCAATAGCACATATATTTTTTGCACTCAGCCTTCTATCATTTGGTGGCAGCCTCTGTTTTTCATTTATTGAAATTCAGTTAAGTACAAAGGCAATTGAAATTGAACTCAGTGATATGGAAGGTATTGAAGACCCTTCTATTGTTGAATATATTAAAAGTAAATTTGAGAAAGATAATGGAGGAGAATAAAGCATACTTATGTTAATTTCTTCAGGTTTAATAGAAATATTGTAATAGCTTACCAAAAATATATCAAGTTCTCTACAACTTCAGTATTGCTCAAATCAAGAAAATGAAAAACCTGATCAAAGCAGTAATACACAGTTATTGTTATTTATCCAAAATTGAATCGATATGATGCTTGCCTTTGAGCATGAATTTTTTGCTTTGCTCGATTGCATCCATTACCTGTTCTAGTATTTCATCTACAGTTTTTGAATAGTCAATTTGAAGGGGCTCTTTGAACCTGATACTGAGATGTGTGCCAGTTTTTTTGAATCTAAGACCGGTTTTGTTGAATGCCCTCCAGAAACCATTGATTACTACTGGTACTACAACTGGTTGATTATTTTTAATAATGTGGGCTGTTCCTTTTCTACCCGGAGCAAATGGTTTTGTTGTACCCTGTGGGAATGTAATGACCCAACTTTTATTAAGTGCATCATCAATTTTTTCAGTGTCATTTTCATCTCTGTTTCTATTTACATTTTGTCCTTCGGCCCGCCAGGTACGCTTTACAGTAAGTGCACCAGCCAGTTTAAAAAGCCTGCTGAGTAAGCTACTGTTCATGGTTTCCTCCGCTGCTACAAAATGTACGTTTGTAAAGGGATTAAGGAGATAATATGGTACGCCAAGTTTGTTTTCTTTACGCCATTTTACTGCACAAAATATGTGTAGAAAAAGCATAACGTCAGCAAAATAAGTTTGATGATTACTTACAAATAATACATTTTTTCTAGGCAAATCACGCAGGTGCTCGGTACCTTCAATTTCTAACTTATTATACATGGCCAACCCTGGATAGCTAGCTACACCAACTATGGAATAAACCAATGCCCGCAGTGGTTTTATATACCTAATTCTTTCTACTATTGATCCTAGCATATCGTTGTGGCCGTGAAAATAAGTATTTTAATAAAATGAAAGGAGATTTTGTTAGAACTCTTTGCTCAAATCATACCCACTTCTATACTTTCATATCCCTCATCTATTAATAAATTCTTTCCATCTGCTGCAGAGGTTGCTAATAAATCGCAACGATTATTAAATGGATTGTTTGCATGCCCTTTTACCCATTGAATGGTAATACTAAATTGTCTGGATATTAATTGATATTGTATCCACAGATCTTTATTCTTTTTACCCCCTTTAAAATTTGTAGCAAGCCAGTTTTGTAGCCAACCTTTTGAAATAGCATCTGCCACATAGCGGCTATCTGTATAAATAGTTACAGCAATATTTTTTTTTGTGAGGGCTTGCAATGCTTTTATTACTGCTAGTAATTCCATCCGATTGTTGGTTGTTTTTCTAAAGCCACCAGAAAGTTCTTTGGATTGATTTCCAAACATCAGGATGGCACCATACCCACCCGGACCGGGATTGCCTCTTGAAGATCCATCGGTATAAATAATCAATTTCTTTTCGTTGCTCATTGATGAAGCAAAATAAGCAAAGTATATAATTGAACATAAAAAAAGTTCCACCTTTTCAGATGGAACCCTATATCACATACGGGAATATGAATGTGAAAAAAACTATTACCAATTGCTAAACCGTAAGCCCACAGCATAAGGATATTGCTGTAGCCCATTTTGATGCAATGCGTTTACACTATAGCTGCCATATATGCGCACTGGGCCTAGTCCCATTTCAGCTACATAAGCAAAGCGCCAGGGCTCCAAATCAAAGTCTCCTTTTATTTTGTCTTTACCACGTTCATCACTTATTTGTTTGTTTTTACTGCCTATACGATATCCTGCACTTACACCCGCACTTAGGGTAAAACCTTTTCTGTTTTCTGGGGTTGTTTTAATATTAATCATCAATGGCACTGTAAGATAATTTACAAATAATTTATTTTTCGAAAAGCTTACAGAGTCTCTGTATATATAGGCTGGATCATCATTATAGCTGATTGCTTTTTTATAACGATAATTATACATCTCCATACCAAGGCCATATTTTAAATTGAGAACATGCTTGGTAATATTTAGCTTTTGCATAAAAAACCAAAGATTTATATTACTAGATTTGCCAGTATTTAAATCAAGATCATCGGCTGTAAAAGGTGCGCCACCATTTGCATTGAGATAGGCATTTGCCACTGGGCTACCATATTCCGTTTTGTCCCGCATATTTGCGAAGCCTACATCAAAAATAAACCAGTTAGTACTTACATTAGATGGTTCCCGATGCTCATCATTATCATTATCATTGTCATCATCATCATTTCCGATGGTTATGTCAATGGTTGCATGAGGGTCTTTTCCTGTTGTATCTCTATCATCAGATTTCTTTTTATTTTTAATGATGATAAAATTTCCCACTTTAATAGTATCGCCTGCATTGGTGGCAGTACTATCCTGTGCCTTTGTTAATCCTGCACATAATAGTGCCATGAGCATGAGTACATACTTTTTCATATTCTATTTGTATTTATTTTTTTATGGAACCAGATGTTGATTTAATAATATCCTCTTTGATGTTAGTTACGTTTTTAGTTTTATCACTAAATATTTTTCCGGCTTTTCTGATTATACCCTTCAGTTTATTCTTATTCAGATTCAATGCACCTACATACAAATTGTTTTTTTCATCATCAGTTTGTAAAACTGTATAGTGATTAATGTTTGAAGCATTGGTTAACAAGGCTACATTGGCGTCTGTATTGGGTGGCACCCTTTCATTTATTGCCGCTATAACAATCGAATTTATTGTTTCATTCATTTCTTCATCTGAAAGATTGTTTGCTGCAATGATTGAATTATTTTCAACTTCAGCAGTCTTGATATCTTCAACTAATATAGGTTCGTACGTATTGTCAACATTGTTTGTTACATCATTATTGTTGATAATGTTTTCTTTAACATTTACATATTGCTCTTTTGTATCTGAGGTGATTTTGTTGTTGTTTGTTTTTGCTTCAATTGTACTATTCAAAGTTGGCACCTGCTGCATATCTTTGTTACTAACAGTGGCAGGTTTATCTGTTGCCTTATTTTGAATATTGGAGGGCTCTATTTGCTTTGGAATCTCAATTGCTGATACAACTGCCTGATCTTGTTGAATCTGATTTTTACTATCCCATAAAAACCAACCTACGGTAAGAAGTATAGCAATTGAGGCCGCAGCCATCCATCTGCTAGGGGCAAGTGTTACAACCCTGTGGGATTCTTGTTTATAAAGTGATTCCTTATTTGAAAAAACAATATTTTCCTCCGGCATACGGGTATTGAGTAATACATCCAAAGCAGGTTTGTATGCGGGGTTCTTTGTAACCCAAGTATCAACTGATTCTTTTTCAGCTTTGCTGAGTTCATCGTCTGTATAAAGCAAGAAGCATTCTTCACAATTTTCAGCTTCAATATGTAAAGAGGTTGACTGGTATAATAATTCCTTCTGTTTAAATATGGTTAAATCATCAACTGATATTTTTGTATCAAGAAGCAAATCAAACTCATCACTTAAATCGACATTTTTCAGCAGAAAATTTTCTACTTCTGTTTTTTCTTCCACAGAAAGTTCGTTATCTACATAAAGCAGAAAATATGATTCGTAATTATTTCTATTTATTTTCACTTCAAATAAATTGTATGTTATAAAACATTTTCGGGTTTTGTAATATAGTTTCTGAGTGTAAGCCTTGCTCTATGTAGGTAAACTTTTACTTGGCTTTCATTCAGACCTGTTATTATGCCTATTTCTTCATAACTATATCCTTCATAGTCTTTTAAAAGTACAAGACTGCGTTGGGTATCGTTTAACCGGCTGAGCGCATCTTGTAAATTTTTTTTAAGGTTATTAATCGGTTGCTGTACTACACGCATTGTTTCATTGAAATCCTCTCTTAGGTGCACCCTTTTTATTTTTCGCAGGTGGTCAATCATTTGATTATATGCTACCGTAAATAGATAAGATTTACACCTGTTGTTATCAACTTCTTCTCTGTGCTTCCAGAGTTTTTCAAATGCAGTTTGTACAATATCTTTTGCATCCTCTTCATGTCTAAGATTTTTTACAATAAATCTAAAAACATTGTCTGCATAATTATCCACACATAAGTTATATTCCCGTTCCGTCATAAATAGTTTTCTCTGTTCTGCTACATACTAATTCTACTCTTTTACGGAGCAAAGCTATTAATGTTACAATCCAATAAATTTTTTCTGAAATTAACCTCTTGACGATAGGAAGCGATGGTGTAGATTTCCCTGAATAGATTCTTCACCTTTATCATTTGATTTTTCTTGCTCACAAGCTTCTTTGCTACCCTTTGCCTCTTTTTTATTTGCCGCAGGCAGCAAATAAAAAAATACTATCAATGTTAATAGCGTAATACAAAGCAGGTATAAAAATGATTTGTGTTTGATAGCAAAAATTTTTACAAAGATACTCGTCTTAATTGAAGCAATGAAAATTTATTTTACTAAATAAATTAGTAATTTGCGCAGGTAAATAATTGTTATGGGGAACGATTGGTGTATTTCTCTGTAACTATTCTAAAAGTTAATACATGAAGGCAATTATAGACTGTAATAGTTTCTATTGTGGGTGTGAGCGTTTATTCAGACCGGACCTCTGGGAAAAACCCGTGGTGGTGCTTAGCAATAATGATGGGTGCATCATAAGCCGTACAGATGAGGCTAAAACGCTGGGTGTGAACATGGCTGTACCATATTATCAAAGTAAGGATGCAATAAAGCAGCATGGTATCAGTGTGTTTTCGAGTAACTATTATTTGTACGGAGACCTGAGCCGCAGGGTCATGGATACACTTAAAATATTAGTAGGTGCTGATAAAATTGAAGTGTATTCTGTGGATGAATGTTTTTTAGATTTGGATGAAGTGCCGGCGCAGCAGCTATCAGCCTATTTGGCTATGCTGAAGGAAAAAGTAGAAATGTGGACGGGTATAAAAGTATCCGTTGGTGCTGCCCCTACCAAAGTGCTAAGTAAGGTGGCTAATAAGCTTGCAAAAAAAGACAAACAGGGAACAAGAGGTATATTTATTTTAGATACCCCAGATGCAATACAAAAAGCACTGAAAGCCACACAGGTAGCAGATTTATGGGGTATAGGCAGCCGATATGCTTATAAGCTGCGGGAGGAATGGCATATTTACAATGCCTGGCAGCTGCGGCAAATGAGTGAAAGCTGGGCACGTAAGCAATTAGGAGGTGTAACCGGAGTGCGCTTTATAAGAGAACTGCAAGAAGCAGCTTGCATTGCTTTGAAAGACCCGCTTCTTAAAAAGAAGATGATTGCTACCACCCGTATGTTTGGCAAACCTGTATATGCACTTAAAGACCTGCGGGAAGCTATTGCCACCTATACAGCCCGTGCTGCAGAAAAGCTACGCCGCCAGCATGCCGCCGCCCGCCTTGTGGAAGTAATGCTGGTGTTTAATGATGAGTCACAGTCCAAAGAGTATGCGCCACGCAGCATACATAGACATATCTTATTACCCACTGCCACTTCTATAACGCATGAGCTGCTTGACTATACACTACCAATGGTGGAGCAATTATATCAACCCGGCCTACGCTATATAAAAGGTGGGGTAATGCTTGCCGATATTGTACCTGATACTGCCATACAGGGCAACTTGTTTTTTTCACATACCTATAACCGAAGACACCTGCTGATGGAGGCTATCGATAATATTAATTTTGGCATAAAAGAAGATACAGTAAAATATGTGAGTAGCGGCCTACAGCGTAACTGGAAGATGAGGCAGGAAATGCGCAGCCCACGGTATACCACAAGGTGGAATGAGCTGTATGTATTGCATTAAATCTGCTTTTGGCATTAAAAGTTGCAAAATTGAGGCTGCAAATGTCCAAGATAGTCATAGTATAAATTTTCAAATGTCGGTAGTTAGAAAACTTATTGAAGAATTGTACAAAAAGGATATTGTATTTAGATGTGCAATTGTGACTTTGTAAGTGCATCAGCAATATGCAGTCATAATGAGAATAATGTGCCTTAGACTTATATATAAAGACGACACCATATTTTTTAAAAATAATATAAACGATATCAATGTATAGCTCTAAAAAACATATGGACCGATTACACGATATTTTCAAAATTTCTAAAAGAAAAAAATACGCATAAAAAAACCCGCACAATGCGGGTATTTGGTGGGAGTTGACGGGTTCGAACCGCCGACCCTCTGCTTGTAAGGCAGATGCTCTAAACCAGCTGAGCTAAACTCCCATATAAAGAACTTTTCAAAGGGAGTGCAAATATAGGTGGATGCAAATTACAGCCAAACTTTCTCCTAAATATTTCTTTAGGCGAAAAGAGAAAATGAGAAATTGTTTTTGCAACACAGTTGCGTAAACCTATTTTTGCATCATGTTAAATAAATGGATTAATTGGGATGCGTTGGGTATATCAGCATCTGTGATATGTGCCATACACTGCGCTATATTGCCAATTTTTCTTACGAGCCTCCCAGTATTTGGTTTTGAAATTTTACATAATCAGGCATTTGAAATTTCTATGATACTCGTAGCTGCATTTGTTGGTTTATATGCGCTGCAACATGGTTGGAGGAAGCACCACCACAAAAAAATGCCCATTATTTTATTTGCACTCGGCATGTTGTTTCTCTTAGGAAAAGAGTGGTTTCATTATATTGATATTTATTTACTGCTTCCAGCTCTAGTGTTTATTCTATCAGCACATATTTTAAATTATAGGCTTTGTAGAAAAGCAAATCATTGTCATAGTTCTGATTGCAATCATGAGGGTGTTTTTTAGTTTTCATTCAATGGAAGTTTTTTCTGTTTAAAATATATCATTTCAAAAAGTATTCAATGCAGTAATACATTTGGAGCGTAATAATATCTGTTGATGGCATGAAAGAAATAATGAATAGCTATGCTTCCTTCAATGTATGGGCAAATACAAGAATCATTAATACCATATTGCCCCTTGAAAAAGAAAAACAAATGATGTTGATTGGGAATAGCTTCCCCGGTATATATGCCACACTTTATCATATATGGGATGCAGAAAGTATTTGGTGGCAGCGTTTAAAACTGATTGAAAACATTTCAAGGCCAAGTAGTGATGAGAAGGAACTGCCTGTACTTTATGTATGCAATAAATTACTACATCAAAGTAAAGCATGGGAGGATTGGGTGCATAAATCAACCGAAGCTGCACTGGGGCATGAGTTTATTTATCAGAATAGTAAGAGGCAATCTTTTAAACAGCCTGTATGGCAAATGCTGCATCATCTTTTTAATCATGGCACGTATCATCGTGGGCAAATGGTAACCATGCTCCATCATTTGGATGTAAAAAAAATTCCTCCTACAGATTATATTGTTTTTAGTAGGGGAACATAATATATGTTGGGATTAGGTATAAACATTGTAAACGCTATAATTGCATGCTAATTTTTACTTTTATTACTTTTTATTTCAGAAAAGTTTTTTGAAATTACTATGCAGTAATTGGTCACTATGTTTTGCGTGAGGGATTACGAATGAATTTTTTAATTTTATTTTGGTATTCGTGAATTTCGCTTTGCTTCATTTGGAACGAAAAGCCCACAGAGCAGCGAGGACTTGTAGTGAAAGCCCGGCCTGAAAGGACACGCCCAAAAAAATATACAGCAACTAACTTACCATTGATCCTGCATTGGTATCTTCATCTGGATTGATAAAGATTAGTTTTCCTGCCTCATTTTCGGCCATTAAAATCATGCCATTACTTTCTATACCTCTCATTTTTCGGGGTGCAAGATTGGCAACTACTACAACTTGTTTTCCAACAATTTCTTCCGGTTTAAAATGCAATGCAATGCCGCTAACAATGGTGCGCTCTTCTGTACCCAAATTGATGGTGAGCTTTAGGAGTTTATCTGCTTTTTCAACTTTTTCTGCTGATGTAATTTTGCCTGTACGGAGGTCGATTTTTGCAAAATCATCGTACTGAATTTCAGGTTTGTAGGTTGTGTTTTTTACTTCTGGTACTACTGTATTTGCTTTGTCCATCCTTGTATTTATGTTGCTATTTGTTTTTAATTTTTCTACTTGATTTTTTATTTCTTCATCTTCTATTTTTCTAAATAGTAATTCAGGTGCTCTCAGACTATACCCAGTGTGCACTAAATTGAGCTGCCCTGCGTTTTCCCAAAACAACATTTTGTCCACCACTTTTAAAAGGCTGCAAATCTTTTTTGATGTATCTGGTAGGAAAGGATTGCTGTAAATAGCAAGGTTAGCAGTAAGTTGTAAACAGAGATAAATACAGTTGTCAATTTGCTGCTGTATGGCAGGGTTTTCGGCAAGTGCTTTTACTTTTATCCAAGGCTCTTTTTTTTGCATGTATTGATTGCCTTTTCTACTTAAATCAATAACCTCAAAAAGGGCATCTCTAAATCTGAATGCATTTAGGGCAATTTCTATTCGCTCTTTTGTAGATTGAATTTCTGCAATTATTTTTTTATCATCTTCATCTGCGGCTGTTTCATGATATACTGGCACTTTTCCGTTACACAATTTATGCATGAGTACCATGGTTCGATTTACAAAATTGCCAAATACACTTACGAGTTCATTATTGTTAGCATCTTGAAAGCTTTTCCAAGTAAAATCATTGTCCTTTGTTTCAGGAGCATTGCTGCATAACACATACCTGAGTACATCTGCACAACCAGGAAAATCTTTGATGTATTCGTGCACCCATACTGCCCAGTTTCTACTGGTGCTTACTTTATCTCCTTCTATATTTAAAAATTCATTGGCTGGCACATTTGCAGGTAGTACAAAATTGCCATGTGCTTTGAGCATAGCAGGAAAAATGATGCAGTGAAATACAATATTATCCTTGCCAATAAAATGTACTAACTGTGTATCCTCTTTGCACCAGTAATCAGCCCAGTTATTGGTCAATTCTTTTGTAGCACTAATGTATCCTATTGGCGCATCAAACCATACATACAACACTTTCCCATCGGCACCCGGTATGGGCACTTTTACGCCCCAATTGCTATCCCTTGTCATGGCACGGCTTTGTAAACCACTGTCTAACCAACTTTTGCATTGGCCATAAACATTATTTTTCCAATCTCCTGCATGGTCTTCCAATATCCATTCTCTGAGCCATGCTTCATATTTATGAAGTGGGAAATACCAATGTTTTGTTATTTTTTTTATTGGTGACGCTTCGCTTAATGTACTTTTTGGATGGATTAACTGTTCTGGTGATAAAGTACTGCCGCATTTTTCACATTGATCTCCATAAGCGGAGGGATTGCTACATACGGGGCAGGTACCCGAGATGTATCTATCTGCAAGGAAAACTTGTTTTTCCGGGTCAAAATATTGTTCTGTTTCTTTCTCTTCAAACAGCCCTTCATCATATAATTTTTTAAAAAATGCCGCTGCGGTTTCATGGTGTGTAGCATTGCTTGTACGGCTGTATATATCAAATGAAATACCCATTTGATGAAAGCTCTCTTTAATTTGAGCATGATACTTATCTACTACTTGCTGAGGGGTAATACCTTCTTTCATGGCCCTAATAGTAATCGGTACACCGTGCTCATCACTACCACCTATAAACAGTACGTCTTTTTTCTGAGCCCTCAAAAATCTTACATATATATCGGCTGGAATATAACATCCTGCCAAGTGGCCAATATGTACCGGCCCATTTGCATAAGGTAGGGCTGCTGTAATTAAATGACGTGCAAATGATTTCTTTTGTGCCTGCATAAGGGCCGCAAAATTAAGGAAATCATAAGGGCATGTGAAATATGGAATCAGTTTGAAAATATTTCAGTGAAATTTTTCTGCATAGAACTCAACTCATATCCATAAAAAAAGCATCAAAACAATAGTAATGATGCTTTTGAAAAATATAAATCAGTGGAACTATTTCCCAATTACTTCGGCCATTTTACGGCCAATATCTGCCGGGCTGGCTACTACATGAATGCCACATTCAGACATTATTTTCATTTTTGCAGCTGCGGTATCTTCAGCCCCACCTACAATGGCACCAGCATGCCCCATCCGTCTGCCGGGAGGTGCTGTTTGTCCGGCAATAAAACCTACAACCGGTTTTGTGCCATTATCTTTAATCCATCTTGCGGCTTCTGCTTCCATACCACCACCTATTTCTCCAATCATAATGATACCATCTGTTTCAGGATCATTCATCAGTAGTTGTACAGCCTCTTTTGTAGGTGTACCAATAATAGGATCTCCACCAATACCAATAGCTGTGCTAACACCTAAACCGGCTTTTACAACCTGATCTGCAGCTTCATAAGTAAGTGTACCTGATTTTGAAACTATACCAATACGACCTGTTTTAAAAATAAAGCCTGGCATAATACCAACTTTTGCTTCGCCTGCGGTTATAACACCTGGGCAGTTTGGACCTATCAACCTTGTACCGGTAGCACTCAGATAGTTTTTAACCTTTACCATATCCTGTACCGGAATACCTTCTGTAATGCAAACCACCAAGGCAATGCCGGCTTCTGCTGCTTCCATAATAGCATCTGCTGCAAAGGCAGGTGGTACAAAAATGATACTTACATCAGCACCTGTCTGATTTACAGCATCGGCAACGGTATTGAAAACGGGTTTGTCCAAATGGGTTTGACCTCCTTTACCGGGTGTAACTCCACCTACCACTTGTGTTCCATACTCAATCATTTGAGTAGCATGAAAAGTGCCCTCAGACCCCGTAAAACCTTGAACGATTACTTTTGAATTTTTATTTACAAGTACTGCCATAGCAAGCTGTTTATTTTGAATTGGCCGCAAAAATAAGGGAAAGCGTGCTGTGAGGAGTCGTAGAATATTTTATAATCATAATAGGATTTAAGGAAATTATTTGGAGTTATAGAATAGAAGTATGCAAAATGGCGAATGCTCATGATTGTTTTGAAAGAGTAGCCAGAAAATATGCTATGTGTATTTTTTTTATGAAGATATAAGCTCAAGTTTACTCACAAAAAAGCCCTGTCCATACAGGGCTGATTTTTTTTGATATTAAATCTTTATTAGGCAGTGAAATTTCTACGAATAATATTCAAGGCGCCTCCGGCTTTAAACCATTCTATTTGTTGTGCATTATAGGTATGATTTACAGCTATCCTATCTGAACTCCCATCAGTATGATTGAATACAACGGTCAATCTTTTGTCTGGGGCAAAATCTGTAAGTCCTTCAATATCAATTTTGTCATTTTCCAGTACTTTGTCGTAATCTTCTTTATTATTAAAGGTGAGTGCAAGCATACCTTGCTTTTTAAGATTTGTTTCATGAATACGGGCAAAGCTTTTTACAAGAATTGCTCTTACTCCTAAGTGACGGGGCTCCATGGCAGCATGTTCTCTACTGCTACCTTCACCATAATTCTCATCTCCAACAACAATACTTCCAATACCTGCTGCTTTATAGGTTCTTTGAGTTGCAGGTACAGCACCATATTCACCTGTTAGCTGATTTTTTACATTATCTGTTTTCTCATTGAAATAGTTGATGGCACCTATCAACATATTATTACTGATATTATCTAAGTGGCCTCTAAACTTAAGCCAAGGCCCAGCCATACTAATATGATCGGTCGTACATTTACCTTTTGCCTTTATCAATAAGTTTAATCCTTTGATATCAGTTCCCTCCCAGGCACTAAATGGTTCTAACAATTGTAGTCTTTGTGAAGCAGGATCAACAGCTACTTGTATGCCACTGCCATCTGCTGCGGGTGCTTGATAACCGGCATCCTCTACATCAAAACCTTTTGGAGGTAATTCATAGCCTACAGGTTCATCAAGTTTCACCATTTCACCTTTCTCATTGACCAACATATCCTTAAGTGGATTAAAAGAAATGCTGCCAGCTATTGCCATTGCAGTTACTAATTCCGGGCTTGCTACAAATGCATGTGTACTGGCAAGGCCATCATTGCGCTTAGCAAAATTTCTATTAAAAGAAGTTATGATGGTATTTTTTCTATTAGGGTCATCTATATGCCTAGCCCACTGTCCAATACAGGGTCCACATGCGTTTGCTAATACAACGCCACCCACTGATGCAAAGTCACTGATGAATCCATCTCTCTCAATAGTAAATCTTACTAACTCACTACCTGGTGTTATTGTAAATTCACTATTTGCTTTTAACCCTTTACTTACTGCATCTTTTACAATGGATGCACTTCTGCTTATATCTTCATAAGAGCTGTTTGTACAACTTCCTATTAGTGCAACTTCTAATTTTTCTGGCCAACCATTTTTTTCAACGGCATCTTTTATTTTAGATACTGGTGTGGCAAGGTCTGGAGTGAAAGGCCCGTTAACGTAAGGTTCTAGTTCATCTAAATTTAATTCTAATACTTCATCATAGTATTTGGAAGGGTTTTGATATACATCTTCATCAGGTCTTATGTGTTCTTTTACTGTATTTGCCATAGCAGCTATATCACTACGATCTGTAGCTTGTAGGTATGCCGCCATTTTTTCATCATAAGCAAATAAGGAACAAGTAGCACCAATTTCAGCACCCATATTACAAATAGTACCTTTTCCCGTGGCACTCAAGCTATCAGCACCTGTACCAAAATATTCTACAATAGCACCTGTACCACCTTTTACAGTTAGTTTTCCTGCTACCCAAAGTATAACATCTTTAGCACTGGTCCATCCACTAAGTTTTCCTGTAAGTTTTATACCAATTAATTTAGGCCATTTAAGTTCCCAAGGTAAGCCAGCCATTACATCGCAGGCATCTGCGCCACCTACGCCAATAGCTACCATCCCTAAGCCGCCTGCATTTGGTGTGTGACTATCTGTTCCTATCATCATGCCACCGGGAAAGGCATAGTTCTCAAGTACAACCTGATGTATAATACCCGCACCTGCTTTCCAAAATCCAATTCCATATTTATCCGAAACAGAGGATAAAAAATCATAAACTTCTCTGTTTGTATTAATAGCTATGGCTAAGTCTTCTTTGGCGCCAACTTTTGCTTGTACGAGATGGTCGCAATGAACCGTGCTGGGTACTGCTACTTTTGGTCTGCCTGCCTGCATAAATTGAAGTAATGCCATTTGAGCTGTAGCATCCTGCATGGCCACTCTGTCCGGGGCAAAATTTACATAATCATTTCCACGGGTAAATACCTGTGTAGCTTGTTCATGGTGTAAGTGACTATACAGAATTTTTTCAGCCAGTGTTAGAGAGCGGCCCAATAAGCTTCTGGCAGCCTCAATACGTGCAGGCATGTTAGCATAAACAGCCCGAATCATTTCATAATCAAATGCCATAATTGATGTTTAGATTTTAAAGTATTCAACCAAGTAATTCCTAATAAACTTAATCTTATTTATCGGTATACTCATAGAATTCGATGCGAATTTAAAGAAACAATTTTGCCTAACTATTGTTTTTTAAATTTTATGACTACCTTGCGGCTATGTATAACAAATTCAGATTTTTTATTGAATGGCGTCTTTTTGGAGTTTGCGCAGCATTGGGTGAAAGAATGGGCATTTCTTCCAGCCGAATAAGGGTTTGGTTTATATACATTTCTTTTCTTACTTTTGGTAGCCCAATCATCATCTACATGATTACGCTGTTTTGGATGAATATTAAGAATTATATTTTATCAGCCAGAAGAAATCCATTACGTTATTTGTAAAAAAAATTGTAATTGATTAAATTAGACTACTCGTATCCTCAGTTTTCAGAACTTTTCAGGTATATATCTAGTGCACTAGAGTTAAAGGTGGATAAGGATAGGGGAGTTGTTGCTCCTAAAATGGGCGAAGGTTTTATAAGAAATCTCTATCATTCTGATGACGTTCAGATAATGGAATACAATTATACGCCGGGAGAAGATGTAATGCTCCATCGTAAAAAAAATCTTTCCAGTTTCTATATTATGGGGCTCGAAAAATTGACTACTCCAACCAATGAAGTATTGCAATCTATATTTTTTGGAACTACTCAAAGCGAATGGTATTATTTGAATAAAGCGGGATTTCATCATGCATTACTACATATTCTAATCTCCAAAGAATATCTAGAGCGAACGCTAAGAAAAGAAAAAGGGGGGGAGTATATTTTGAAAAGCCTCATCTATCCAAATATAATGTACAGGAATGAGAAGCCAAATGCACAATACTTCAAGATAGCAGATGAAGTATCAAATTATGATGATAGTAATGGTTATAGTAGTTTATTCCTCTTGAATAGAGTACAGTACCTTATTGAATATTTTTTCACAAGATATTATCGAAATTACTCAGATAGTTACTTTAGAACAAGTGCTACTTCCGATGAAATGCAACGCATACAATCAGCCGAAAAACTGATGCTGAAGGACTTTTCTGAAACACCACCTTCTATTGAATCGCTTAGTAGGTTGTCTGCTATGAGCCCTACTAAATTTAAATTATTATTTAAGGAAATATTTGGATTGCCTGTGTATCAACATTATCAAAAAAATAGGATGCAGCGTGCCAAGGCAATGCTATTATCCCGAAAATATAATGTGAGGCAAGTGGCCACAGAGTTGGGGTTTACCCATGTAAAGGACTTTGCCAAAGCTTTTCAGAAACAATTTGATCAACAACCGGAAGAAATAATACTATAAAATCATTGATGTGGAAGTAGCGTTTTATGAATCAAGTTATTTGGAGTTCGTACAATATCTTTCACTAAGATGTGGATCGCCAATTATTGAAAACAAATTTTCCATTCCTGAAAAATGTGGTCAAGGATTTTTTTATGCAGAGAATTTTGACCCTAGTTTTTCCTGTCTTATTTCTCAACAAAAAATGAATGAGGATTTTGTTATTTCAAAAAGTGCACATCCAAATTCACAATATTTTATTCTACTTTTTAGCGAAAGTCTCAATGATAATCCTGAAAAACAAATGCAGGATCAAATAGATCCTTTTAATATTGGACAACATTTAGTAAGGCTTACAGGATCAGCCATGCACACTGAGAGTAAACTTCCTCTTGGTAAAGAAAGCCGCATAGTAAGTATGATTTTCACAAAACCTTTTCTGATCAATAGAATCGGTTCAAAAATGACAGAAGCATTTTTGAATACATACTATGCTTCATTTCTAAAAACAGCTTTTTTAGCTCCAATGACTGCTGAATATCGCATTTGGTTATCTGAAATATTTCAGGAAACATGGGAGCATCCTTTCAGACATTTATTCCTTGAAAATAGGCTCTTGATGTTACTTGAGAAATTTATAAATCAATTTTTGAGTCCAAGCAAATCCATTCGAAGACTTAGTTTTAATGATGAAGAAGTTACTCGCTTAGTAAGAGCAGAAGCAGCATTATTAAATAATTTTGGCACACCACCACCTACTATAGAATCTCTTTCAAAACTTTGTGCCATGAGTGCTACAAAATTTAAGAATGATTTTAAAGCACTTTATGGCTTGCCTGTTTATGAATATTATCAAAAGAATAGGATGCTATATGCCAGAAGCTTACTCATTCGAGAAGATTATAATATTAAAGAAGTGGGTATGATGTGTGCCTATACAAACCTTGGTCATTTTGCAGGCGCATTCAAAAAGGAGTTTGGCATTCTACCCAGTGAGGTTATTGTTGCACAGAATAATGTCTAATCCGGAATATTAATCAAAAATTACTATCTGTTTTATTATTCCATAACTGTTACTAAAGATTGTAATAATAATTCACATCCATCCACTAACTCTTTGTTGCTGATAGAGAGTGGTGGTGCTAGGCGCAATGTATTTGGCGCAAATAAAAACCAATCTGTTATAATCCCATTTTCATAGCAGATATTAAGCACTTTTAATGCTAAATCACTATTGTGTAAATGAACACCTGCCCACAAGCCCTTTGTGGTAACTTGCTGAATAGAATGATGTTGTAGAGTATGATGTATTAATTTTTCTTTTTCAGGTATGGTTTGAATCCAACCTGACTCTATTAGCACTCTAAATGCCGCAATCCCGGCAGCACAACTTACAGGGTGTCCCCCAAAAGTGGTGATATGCCCCAATACTGGCTGGTCTGTAAACAATTGCATCAGTTCGTTTGATGCAATAAAAGCACCCAAAGGCATACCTCCGCCTAAGGCTTTACCTAGTAACAAGATATCGGGCACTATATTTTCCTGCTCAAATGCCCATAAAGAACCAGTTCTTCCAAACCCTGTTTGTATTTCATCTACAATGAGCAAAGCACCCATTTGTTTGCATTTATGCTGCAATGCATTAAGCCATCCTACAGGTGGTTTTGTAATACCTGACTCTGCTTGCACAGCTTCCACAATTACACAAGCCGTTGTTTTATCAATCGCATCAATGGCAACAGCACTACCATAATCAAAATGATAAACATTTGGTAATAATGGTCGGTAAGCATTACGCCAGTATTCATCTCCAATTAAACTCAATGCCCCCTGTGTACTTCCGTGATAACTCTTGTTGAATGCAATCACCTTACTACGCCTTGTTTTTCGCTTTGCTAACTTCATAGCACCTTCGGTAGCTTCTGCACCACTATTCGTAAAATAAACCGTATTTAGTGATACCGGAAGTTGGCTTGTAAGTAAGGATGCATATTCAACCTGTGGACCTTCAATAAATTCTCCATATACCATTACGTGCATATACTTTGCCGCTTGATCCTGCACGGCTTTAATAACATTTGGATGACAATGGCCAATATTGGCTACACTAATACCTGATATTAGATCAAGATATTTTTTACCCTTTGTATCCCATTGATAACAACCAGAAGCTTTGTCAATTTCCAATGCAGGTGGATTTGGTGAAGTTTGAGCGATATGTTGAAAAAAAATCTGTCTTGCAGAAATAGCGGCCATGAAATATGTATTAATGGATGCAAAATTCCATCTTTGAGCGCTTTAAAAGAAATTTATATGGCTTTCATTTTTTCGTGTAATGGAATAAACCCAAAATTTGGGTCAGATTGTTTTGTGGCTCCAAATGCAACTATAGTAGGTGAAGTGGAAATGGGTAACAACTGTAGCGTATGGTTTAATGCTGTGGTGAGGGGGGATGTGCATTATATAAAAATGGGGAATAATGTGAATGTGCAGGATGGAGCAGTTATTCATTGCACCTACCAGAAGCACCCCACTAATATTGGAAATAATGTTTCTATAGGTCATAATGCAATGGTGCATGGCTGCACTTTGCATGACAATGTCCTCATCGGTATGGGTGCAATTGTAATGGATAGATGCATTGTACACAGCAACTCAATCATTGCCGCAGGCGCTGTTTTATTAGAAGGTACTGTGGTAGAAGAAGGAACCATTTACGCTGGCGTACCTGCAAAAAAGGTAAAAGATTTATCTAAAGATAACATACATACTGAAATACAGCGAATAGCCAATAATTATATAAAATATGCATCATGGTTTCAGCATATTAATGCAGCAGAATAGTTGTTATACCTGTCTATTGTATATTCTATTACATAATTATTATGCTTTTGTATTTTTTACGCTGAAAAATATTTTTTCATCAGAATTTAACATGATTTGGGTAACAATTCTTTGATTGATTGTTATACATCAGAGCATTCGCATAATATTTATTTAGATATTTAGAAAATACGCTAACAGACAAATGTATATTTATGAAAACTTATGAGGGAAGCGCTAAAATAGAAACAATTATTGATGAAACAGGCAGTCTGCAACTCTTCTATCAAATGATAGATCGCCTCAGCAAGACCAAGCACGTAAAGTTTATAAATCGATTGGATGAAGCTGATACGTTGGAATGGAGTTTCCGTTTTAGGGGGCATGAATTTTCTTTAGAGTATAATATTTTTAATGGCCTTTTTCTTATAAATAAAAGCAGTAATCAAAAGGCTGCAAATGAACTTGCAAGCCAATTAAGAGCATAATAAATCTTGATACGTTATTGTGTATTAATTGTTTTCACTTAATTATACAAAGCGTATTTAATAGTTGGTAGAACTACAGTTATCAAAGAGAAAGTGAAATTTTTTAAATCTTAATGCAATAATTAAGATTATTACCACCAAATTCCTATACTAAATCTCTGTAGAAAGTATAAAAAAAGCTGTTTCAGAAGAAACAGCTTTTTTTTATTATGCAGGATCTGTAAAGAACTTATGAAACCAAGGAATCGTTTCAATTCCCTTATAATAATTGTCGATATTAAATTTCTCATTTGGGCTATGTAAGTTATCACTATCGAGACCAAAACCCATGAAAACAATTTTGATCCCTAATTCTTTTTCAAACAATGCACAAATGGGAATGCTGCCACCACCTCTCACAGGTATTGGCTCTTTGCCAAGTGTGGTAGCAATTGCTTTTGATGCAGCCTGATAACCCTTGCTATCTATTGGCGTCATGTAAGGCTCACCACCATGATGCAGACTAGCCTTTAACTGAATATTTGGTGGCGCAATTTTTTTAAGATGATTTATCAATAAATCAGTTATTGTATGACTATCTTGATTGGGTACTAATCTGCAACTAATTTTTGCAAAAGCTTTTGATGGCAAAACCGTTTTAGCCCCTTCACCGGTATACCCACCCCATATTCCGTTTAGTTCTAATGTAGGCCTTATACCCGTACGCTCATTAGTTGAAAAACCTTTTTCACCCCAAAGTTCTGTAACACCAAGATCTTCTGCATACTCCTTTTCATTAAAAGGTGCAGCAGCCATAAGTGTCCTTTCCTCCTGTGTAGCTTCAACCACAGCATCATAAAAACCGGGTATGGTTATATGATTATTTTCATCATGAAGCGATGCTATCATTTTGGATAAAATGGTGATAGGATTTGCCACCGCTCCACCATATACACCACTATGCAAATCCCTATTAGGACCTGTTACCTCTACTTCAATATAACTCAATCCACGCACACCCACATCCATACTTGGCGTATCTAAACTAAGCATGGCAGTATCACTTATTAATATTACATCTGCTTTTAGTAACTCTTTATGAGTAATTACAAAATCTGCTAGATTTGGGCTACCTACTTCCTCTTCTCCTTCAATTATGAACTTGATATTTACAGGTAAATTACCATCACTGGTTTTTACCATTATTTCCAATGCTTTTACATGCATATAAAACTGGCCCTTATCATCACAACTTCCACGGGCATATATCTTGCCCTCTTTTATAACTGGGTCAAAAGGCCCGCTGTGCCATAGCTCTATAGGGTCAGGAGGTTGTACATCATAATGTCCATACACTAAAACGGTGGGTAATGTTATATCCGTAAATCGCTCACCATACACTATGGGATGCCCAGGTGTTTCAAATATTTCAGTTCGGGTGGCACCCGCTTCTGAAAGGCGCTTTAATACCAATCCTGCACAGGTGTGCATATCTGTTTTATTTTCGCTACGTGCACTAATGCTGGGTATGCGTAGTAATTCTAATAATTCCTCCAAAAAGCGGTCTTTATTTTTTTCCTGATACTCTTTCCAGGCCTGCATATTCGTTTTAATTTTATGCGGCTAAATTAGGGGAAATATAGGCTCACATTCATATTGTTGAGAGTAAACAGTTTTTAGGCAAAAGTTTGTGTATCCTGAATAAGAAAAAGTTTACATCTTCTGCACTTCTTTTATTATCTCTGAATAATTTAATTTTTGAGTTGAATGATTCTGTATTGGCTTGCTTGGCCATATTTTTCGCCATATCATGTGTTACTTCTTATACTTGTAATCGCTTTTCTGGCTCAAGTTTCATCAATAATGCTACAATGTCTATGGATAGTGTGCCTTTAATAAAAGCTACCAATGTGGCTCACTTACACTTGCCAGCTTTATTGGTTACGAAAGTGTATAATCCGCCTTGCGATAAACTGACTTTATCGAATGAAAGAAAGCAATGTAGTTTTCTTCAAAAAATTATCCTCAAGAAAAAAATTTGCTTGGGTTCATTGGCGAATGCCCGATGGGTAACACCTGATTTTTTAATTAAGTTTGTATTAGTTTAGAATACGGTTGAAGTATTTTCGACCCTTACGCCTATTTTTGAACAGTCATCAAATTATATGTATTAGTCTTTGCCCATAAATAGTTTATGGCTTTTGATTAATGAGTTAAATTGAAATTTATATCTATCCAATTTTTTTAAATGAAAATATTATCTACCCACAAATTGATTAAGCAAAACCTTCTTTTTGTAGTATTTGTATTTACTTCAATATCCATCTATGCGCAGCCATCCGTATTGGGTTCAAATGTGGCAGATGTTAGTAACTATGCTACTTACAACACAACTGACCTTGGAAATTTTAAACAACAAAGAATCCAGGCCATCAACTCTTCCGCTGCAAGTGTAAGAATATGGGAGTTTGCTCAAGGTACAGCTGGCAGTCCTGATTATTCGACAAACTGGAGGCCTTACACTTCTGGAAATACCTTATCTGCGAATACTTTTATTCCAGTAGGCTTTGCAAATGGGGCAAGATATAATACTGGATCTGGAGGTCAAAGTGGATTACTTCCTGCCATTACTAGTGGAAATTATTACACATTTAATGTAAGTGAAAACAGTGCTGCGGATAATGTAATGCAACTTTTAGAAACCAATTACAACCCAGTCTCCATTTCCTCTGCTACCCAAAGTCCGGCAGGGTCATTTGTAAATTCATCCATTAGCCCCACTATTACAGCCACAATTTCGGCTGCTTTAAGCAGTGGTGAGGGTGTATTTATCAGGTGGTCAACTGATATGGCATTTTCAAGTTCATCCATTGTAGCTATGACAGGTTCGGGCACCACTTATTCAGGATCTATTCCTGCACAAGGTGCAGGCATTACTGTTTATTACTATTTGTTAAGCAGCAATAAATCTGAAACGCAATTAAATAGTGATAAGTCCACTTATGGCGAAGCTGCTTTTGATATGGGTACATTAAATTTAAAAACGTTGATTCAAAGTGGTAGCGGCAATACAAACTATTCTTACACATCTGCCTCAAACCCTGTAGTGGTAAACAGCACAGGCGGTACGGCTTCTGCCAGTTATGCTACACTTAAAGCTGCTTTTGATGCCATAAATGCTGGTACACATACCACCGTTATTTCAATATTAATTGAAGGTAATACTACAGAAACAACCACTGCTTCACTCAATGCGAGTGGAAGTGGAAGTGCTAGTTATAGCAGCATCAATTTACAACCAATAGGAGCTCAAGCGATAAATGGAAATTTTGCAGCATCACTTATTACATTAAATGGCGCAGACAATATAACCATTGATGGCTTGAATACCGGGGGTAATAGCCTTGCCATTTCAAACAGCAATACCGCAGCTTCAGCCACTATATTGCTGCAAGCAGATGCCACTTCAAACCTCATTCAACATGCAACAGTTAAAGGTTCATCAGCCTCCAGTGGAGTAATCGTTTTTGGCAATGCTACTTCCACAGGAAATGATAATAATACGATCAATCAATGTACTATAACTGCTGAAGGAAGCAACCTGCCTCTTTATGGTATTAGGTCGTCTAGTTCATCAGGCGAAACAAGCGGAGTATCCATATCCAATAATAATATCAGTGATTATTTCAGTGCCACAATTGCTTCGGCAGGTATATCAATCGGTCCAAATAATTCAACATGGACAATTTCAGCTAACAGGTTATTTCAATCAGCCTCCAGAAGTTCTACAGCTGTGGTTACCCATCGGGGTATTTTCATAGATAATACAGCTGGTATAGGTTTTACCATTAATGATAACATTATCGGATTTGCAAATGCTAGTGGTACTGGTTCCACTATTTATACCTCAATAGACGATACAAAATATGCTGCCATTGATCTAAATCTCAACACATCTTCCACCCACAATTTACAAGGAAATATTATTTCTGGCATCAGTTTCTCCTCTACCCCTCCGGCTGGGTTTAGTAACAGTAATTTTTATGGTATTGCACTTAACAATGGTATCTATAATATTGGTACTACAACAGGCAATACGATTGGCGCAGCAACTGGTACAGGAGCTATTACTATCACCTCCCTAAATACCAATACCATTCTTGGTACGGGCATTTATATCTTTAGCGGTACTGGTACAATTAATTGTCAGAATAACAATATAGGAAGCATAACAATGAATGTGCCCGCATCGGGCAATGAAATATTTTATGGTTTTGTAGGATTTGGCACAAGGATTACTACAGTTTCATCTAATACAATCGGCAGTACAAGCACGGCATCATCAATCAGCCTTACGGGAGGCTCTGGCTTCAACAGCAGTTTTGTAGGCATCAACCTAGTGCCTGGAAATACTATTACTTGTAGTGGAAATACCATACAGAATATTGCCAATAGTGGCGCAGCTTCTAGTTCTGGATTTCTTGGAATTTTTACATCAACAACAGGTATAGTAAGTATATCGGGTAATAATATTTTGAATATTACACATGCAGGTACATCCGATTTTTATGGTATTAGGAATACGGGCAATGCCAGTGCTTTAACTATTGATGGTAACATTTTACGTAATATTATTATTGCTTCAACACCATCTGTTTTCGGTATTCTTAACGATGGTTCAGTATCTGGGGCAATCAATATAACCAACAATCAACTTGGCAATAGCAGCGGAGGCTTCATTACCTATAATGTTATTATATCTCAGGATTTAAATGTGATCTATAACCAGCAAGGAAGCAGTTCGGCTACACTCAATATTACTGGTAATGATATAAGAGGAATAACATATAGTGCAGCTGCATCAAGTCAAAATTTTTATATACTCAATACTGCAGCTACCTTGTCACAAAACATAAGCACAAATACGTTTACAAACTTAACGGTGAATACAAGTGGGGGTATTACATTCATTCAAAACAGTGTATCATTAACTGCATCAGGTACTAAAACAATCAACAACAATAGTATATCCGGATCTTTTTCCAAAACTGGTATTGGAGGTAGCGTGTATTTTTATTTAGATATAGCTAGTTCTGCAGCAGGTGCAGTAATTAACAATAATGACAATAATTTTTCAAATATTACACTCTTAGGATTTTCTTTTTTAAGCGGTTGGGAAAACGGTGATGGAGCTTCCGGAGCAATAAAGAATATTCAGAACAACACTTTTTCAAGTATTGTTGGAGGTACTATTGGCCTAAGGATGATGCAAATTACAAATGGTACTGGGTCTGTGAGCGGCAATACTATCACTAATTGTACCGCACAAGGTCCTATAGTCGGCATACGTGTATCATCAGGTTCATTTAACATTTTTAGCAATACCATTACTGACCTTTCCAATTCATCTTCAACCTTTGCTGGTGTTACAGGTTTAGATATTCAAGGAGGTACCACGCAAAATATTTATCAAAACGATATTCATTCATTAACTGTCGCATGTACTTTTTCAATTGTAACTGCAATTTCTGTTACTGGTGGCACCACAATTAGTACCTATAACAATAAAATTTATGGATTGGCAAATAATAGTTCCAGTTTTATATCTTCTGGTGTAGTTGGAATAAATGTGGGAGGTGGCACTACCAATAGAGTTTACAATAATTTGATAGGTTCATTAACGGTTTCTACTGTTGGAGTTTCAGATGCCATAAGAGGTATAGGTATAAGCAGTGGATCAGGTACGGTAAATGTTTCAAATAATACCATTTATTTAAGTGGTACCAGTGCCGGAAGTGGATTTGGATCTTCCTGTCTCTACTCTAATACCGGGCCCACCGTAGTATTACTCAATAATATTTTTGTAAACCTATCTACCCCAACCGGTACTGGATCTGCGGTAGCTTATCGTAGAAATGGTACCACGCTTACCTCTTACTCCACCACCAGTAATAATAACCTTTACTATGCCGGCATTCCATCTTCTACTCATTTAATATTTTTTGATGGCACCAATAGTGATAGGGATTTAAGTGCCATGCAAACACGCATTACAACCGGAAATTTACCAAGGGATTTGAACTCTGTAACAGAAAATCCCAATTTTCTCAGCACTATAGGTAGTGATGCAAATTTTTTGAAAATAAATCCTGCCACACCCACACAAATTGAAAGTAGGGGTACAGCTATTGCCGGCATTTCGGATGATTATAATGGAGATATAAGAAACATATCAACACCAGATATTGGTGCAGATGAATTTACAGGAACTGCCAGCTCATTAATAACAGTTACTTCTGCCAGTGGCAGTGCTGCACCCACTGCATCCTATGGTTCTTTAACAGCAGCTGTATTAGCTATCAACCAAACCACCTCTCCTTATCATGGTGGTGCCATTGTTTGTACCGTGCAGGATGGTTTTATAGAAACTGCACCTGCAGGAGGATATGTAATTACCAGAGAAGGTTCTTTAGGAAACACCATCACATTTACCAAATCTGGTAGTGGCAGCAACCCTGTTTTTACTGCCTTTACTCCACAAACATCAGGCATTATTATGGATGCAGTGTTTAAACTGGTTGGTGCAGATTATGTAACTATTGAAAAGTTTACACTACAAGAAAATGCCTCAAATGCCACTACAACCTCCGGCACAAATAATATGACTGAATTTGGTATTGGTCTTTTTTATTCAACTACTTCCAATGGTGCTCAAAACAATACAATTCAAAACAACACTATAAGCCTAAACAGAGCTTATTCAAACTCATTTGGTATTTATGCCACCACACGTCATAGTTCTACCAGTGGCTCAGCAGCTGATATAATTAGCTCTGGTGGTGCAAATAATAATAATAAAATATATGCAAACATTATTTCCAATGTAAATAATGGGATAGCTTTTAGTGCAGTAAGCTCTGCCTCAAATATGGACTTAAACAATGATATAGGCGGCAGCAGTATTGCCACGGGCAATATGCTCACAAATTGTGGAGGTCAAATAGCAGCCGGTTCATACAATGGATTAACTGGTACTAATTTTGGTATCTGGATGAATCATCAGCCAGGTGGAAGTATTGCATATAATTCCATTACAAGTGCTACAGGATTGAATCTAACAGGTAGTCTTTATGGTATCCGCTTAGATTATTCCAGTGGTGGAGCTAGTGGAACTGTAACAAATAATGTGTCTAATAATACAATTACCTTAAATGGCACTGCTAGTATCACTTTCCGATGTATTGATTTAGGGGCCACTGCAGGTACAAACGTTTCTTACAATATCGTTTCTAATAGTCTGCTTAATAATGTAGTAACGGGAACTTCCACCTCATTTTCCGGTATATTAAGCTCAGCTATTATTAGTAAGCTAACTATTTCTGGAAATGTAATCCAAGGCACTACTAGTACAGCTACAACGGGCGGTTTTACTGGCATATCAAATACAGGTACGGTTTCTACTACTATTGATATTACATCAAACGAAATTGGCAATTCAATTGGTAATGCCATAACATTTAGTAATGCTACATCCGGCTTAATCAAAGGAATTGAAGTTAGCGGAGGTGCTGGCGGACCAATATTGTCAGTACTGCTAAATAATTTTGAAGGTTTTGTACAAAATGTAATAGGAAGTGGAGCACATAATTATATTTTGGTCAATTCATTTACAGCTTCGAATACGCACAGCATTCAACTCAATAGTTTTACAAATTTAGATGCCAATACATCCGGTGATGTTTATTTTATTCAAGATTTGAGCAGTATGGCAGCATCAAAATTTAAATCAATTACTACTAATAATATTTCTGGTACTTTTATAAAGAGAGCCGGGGCAGGTTTTTCGAGTGTTTATTTCTTTTCAGACGGTAGTGCGGCATCCGCAGCTTCCTCCTCTGCTATATTTTTTACTAATGATTTTTCTAATGTAACCATCAATGGCAATACCTATCTTGGAGGCTGGTTTACGCAGGATGGTCCCAATATTTCCAAAAATATACAAAACAATATTTTTAGAAATATTTCCGGGGGTACAAATGCACTTGAAATAATGACTGTAAAGGGCAGTGGATCTGCCACTATCACTGGTAATACAATCAGAGGCATTAGTGGTGGCGGTAGCAGTGTTACCGGACTAATATTAGGTACGGGTACCCAAAACGCTACTTCAAATACCATACGCAATCTTCGCAATTCCGGAGGGTTGGTTAGAGCCATTTTAAACAATGCAGCAGGTACGAATACTATACAGAGCCATACTATTGACTCCATATACACAACGGCGGCAAACTCTATTGCTCTAGGTATTGATATCAGTGCAGGTACGACAGTCAATATCAGCAAAAACAAAATTTACGACATAGCCAATACCAGAAATACCATGACTAACATTGATGGTGCAGTAAATGGGATTAGAGTGAGTGCAGGCACTACGGTAAATATCAATAATAACTTAATTGGCGATTTAAAAGCAACAATTGCTGATGATGTATTTGTAACTGCTGTACGGGGTGTAAATATAGGTGCCTCTTCCGGTACTACTTCTACTACCAATCTGTATTATAATACCATCTATCTCAATACCTCTGGAGGTGCTCACTTTGGCAGTACAGCTGTATATCAGTTTGCGAGTAGCACTTCAGCCAGTTTTAATCTGGATATGAGAAATAATATTCTTGTTAATCTGTCCACACCTTCCGGTGCAGGAGTAACTACTGCATTTAGAAGGAGTTCAAATACATCTCTTAATAATTATTCTGCGAACTCGAATAACAACCTGTTTTATGCTGGTATTCCATCAACTGATATGGCAATTTTTTCAGATGGTACTTTAGAACTACAAACAATTACAGATTACATAAACTCACTCAACCTATCACCAAGAGATAATGCTTCTGTAACAGAAAATGTAACTTTTATAAGTACCATACCAACAGATCCAAATTTCTTGCATGTAGATGTTACTAATCCTACTGTAGTAGAAAGTGGAGGCACCACAGCCACCATTTCACCAACAGGAGATTATGATGGCAATATAAGATTTGGTGAAGGCAGTTATGTTGGTTCAGGTACAGCCACAGATATTGGTGCTGATGAAATAGTTGGTATTAATACATCAGCTTATTATTTCAGAACAAAATCAACAGGTACTACTTGGAAAAGTCCTACCTATTGGGAATTTTCTCCTGACGGGGTTTCTTGGTCAAATGCTACATCTTATCCAACTTCTGCTTCTACAAAAATTAATATTAGGAATGGGCACAGTATTACCATTCCGGCGTCAGTTACCGCCAATGCTTTGCAGATAGATAATGGTGGAATATTAAACCAAACTAATGGTTTTAGCCTTATTATTTCCAATGGTTCTGGCAATGATGGTTCGGGGTATGATTTCATTGTAGAAAATGGAGGTATATATGTTATTAATGGTACCAGACCTGTGTTCAACACAGGGGCTACAGCAGAAATAAGAAATGGTGGTGTGGTAAGAGCAGATGGTAATAGCTCACCAAATCAAAGTGATGATTTTGCTTATCAAACTGATGCCAATTTTAGAACGGGAAGTGTTTTTCAATGGAATAATTCTAATGCATTTCAAACATCAGCTATAACCTATTTTCAAAATTCTACTGTATCAGATATACCAATATTTAGATTAACAACAAGTATCGGAACTACTTTAGGTGCCACCTTGGCAACTACATTCAATGGTAAATTTGAATGTAACTCTGGCACTGCTACTTGGACAAATTCTGGGACAAAAACATTTAGAAATGGATTAGGTGGCACTGCTACTATAACACATAATTCATCTTGCGGTACTTTTTCTATAACAGGTACATTAGCAGCTATCGATGGGTCTGTTACACTTAATATTGATAATACAGGTAGTACTCTTATAGATCTACAAATAGCTAACAACACTAGCTGTATTGTGTCAGGCAGCCCCACTATTAATATTGGTACAGCATCAAGTACAGGAGGCTTATTTACAGTGGATGGCATATTTTCGCATTTAGGTTCAGTACCTATCAACTTCCAAACCGGCAGCGGAGATTTTACAGTTAATGGCAGTTATGGCGGCACAGGTACCTTAACACTTAATAGTGCCACATCTGATATCATTATCGGTGGCACAAGTGGAGGAAGTGCAGGTACTTTTTCATTTACTTCTGGTGCATCAAATAATACGGCCAATTCTCTAAACTTTAATCGAACAGGCAGTGGTGCTAGTATGACTTTAGGTTCAGATTTTGGTGTTACAAATGGCATAACACTAGCCACAGGTTCTATATTTAATATTGGGGCGTATACCCTTACGGGCAATGGTACAATATCCGGAGCTGGCACTTTGAATGGCGGCACTAGCTCCAACCTAACTATTGGGGGTACCGGCGGGAGCTCATTTGGTACTTTACTCTTTACTCCGGGTGCACAAACATTGAATAACTTTACGATGGGTCGTACAGGATCATCAGCGGCGGTTACTTTGGGAGCTGCTAATAATTTGACGGTAAGTGGTGTGTGCAATATCGCAAACAGTGCAGCCACCGTGGTAATTGGAGCCAATACATTTACCATGAATGGCACGCTTACTGGAGCCGGAACTTTTACCGGTTCATCTTCATCAAACATTACAGTAGGTGGTACAGTAGGGGGAAGTTTGGGTACGATGCAGTTTGCTTCTGGAGCTAGAACCTTAAATACACTTACAGTAAGCCGTACAGGTAGTGGTGCCAATGCGGTGCTGGGTTCAGACCTCTCTATCACCAATTTATTGGATATTACAAATGCCTCTGCTACATTAAGTATTGCAAGTAATACCTTGACGCTTGCGGCTTCCACCATTACAGGAAGTGGTTCCTTGTTTGGCACTTCATCTTCCAACCTCACAATGACTGGTAGTGGTCAGGTGGGTACATTGCGGTTTGCCACTGGTGGTCAATTACTCAATACCCTTAGCCTTGATCGTACTGCTATCAGTAATAATTATGCGGTATTGATGGCATCACCACTTACGGTAAATGCTATGACGCTTACCAATGGCATCATCGCCACAGGCGCCAACTTATTTACTTGGACAAAAACAGGCTCCTTATTGCCAGCGGCACAAACAAGTTATACAGCAAACAGTACTACTTACAAAAACAGTTATCTCTGTCTTTGTGATGCTAGTGGCACTGCACTCAGTTTTACCGCACCATTTGATGCAGCAGACAATATTGGCTTCCAGGTGCAAAATGTGGGAAACAATGTATGGCTACCTGTGGGTGTGGATTTTAATGCACCAAACAGAATGTGGATTGACAATAGTGGTTCTGCACCACTTGGCACAGCCGATGATATAACCGTGCTATTGGCAAAAGGCGATATAGGTGGTACAGATAAGCCTGTGGTACGCAGAATATGGTATGCTTATGAAGGTAGTCCGGGCGGCACAAAAGCAAATATGCGATTGTACTTTACCAAGCAAGATCCGGCACAGTTTGGCATAAGCCAGGATGAAGTAGAAACGGGTTTTGATCAAACAGATGTCAACCTCACACAAAAAAATTATGGTGATCCTAATTATATAGATGTGGCTCAAAGTACCGATGTGTTATCTGCAGTTTCAAATACAATAGGTACAGAAGTGTATGGTCAATATAGCATAGGTGTAAGCCCTGATGTAAATACGCTTACTGATGGTATCAACCAGTTTAGTAGATTTACTGTTATGAATATCAGCACTTTTATACTGCCTGTTACCATTACCAAGGTAGAGGCTGTACTGCAGCAAGATGCTACCGTAAATATAAGTTGGACAGCACTACAGGAAACCAATATTGGCAGTTATGAAGTGCAACGAAGTATAGATGCTATAGGTTTTGAAAGTATTGGCCGGGCCACAGCCCGGAATACCGGAGCACTAGAGCAGGTCTATGGTTTGAAGGATCTGCAACCACTATCCGGCAATAATTTCTACCGCATTAAAATAGTGGAGAAAGATGGTAAAATATCCTACAGTAATGTAGTGTTGGTGGTAAATGGCAGTATTGCTGCTATCATAAAAGTACAACCAAATTTTATAAGCGGTACCCATACCGGTATACAGTTTACAAATACGCCAGCCGGTAAATATGAATTGACTTTGTATAGCTTGAGTGGTGGACGATTATGGAAGCAAACCGTACAGCATGGAGGTGGTTCTGCCTATTATGATTTGTGGTTACCGGCAGGCCTACCGAATGCTACTTATATAGTACAAATAATGGGTGAAGGTGGTCTGCGCCTTACTCAAAAAATTGTGGTACAGCAATAAGAATAACATTAGGTAGCTTTTTAGTGGTAAAAGTTTTTCTAAGCAAACAGCCTTTTGAATTGTTTCAAAAGGCTGTTGATTTTCAAAGTATAAAAATATTGGTTTAAAAAGAAGTATTGTAGGATTGCTAATTTATAAGTGTATTTAGGCACTTTAGTTATGGAAATGGTTTGTTGTTATTAGTAACAAAAATTAGAAAGCATAAAAACATGAATTATCTTCACTAGCTCTATGTATTAATATAAAATCTATGCTGTAATAATGTTTGCTTTACGGAATTTTATATTCTATTGATAGGGCTTATACAGGAGTAAACACAATAAAAAAAACCCGGCATACACCGGGTTTATCTGTATTTAATATTTTATTATTTGACTACTTGAAATTTTCCAGTTTCAATAATTTTTCCAGATTTATCCTTTAACTGATAGACATAAATTCCTCTAAAGAAACTTTCATTAAAAGTGAGCGTTGTACGCAATGATTTAATTTGTGTTTCAAATAATTTTTTCCCAGAAAAACTAAATACCTGTATGCTATTCCCCTTATTGATTTGAGTATAATCCACATCAAAATTTACAAATGAGGTGGCGGGGTTTGGGTAACATTTTACAACCTTTACTGCTAAAGCATCATAGTGCCTATTGGAATGAGTGTCAGTAGCAAATACCATCCAAACAGTACAACTTAAAAATAGCACCAATGCTACCTTCAGAATGTACTTGTTGATATATACTCGAAACGGTTTCATTTAATAAGTGTAAAGGTAGTAAGATTTTACTGCCATACCAACTGTTTTGTTTTTTTTATCAAATTTTATGATTGCTGGCTATCTATAAAGCTGACAATACTTTTTGTACTTCATTAAAGTTTGGCATATCTCCAGGTGTGGCACATACTTCTACGTATTGCACAATTTGATTTTTATCAATTATTACCACGGCTCTCTTGCTAACTCCCTCCATTCCGAATGCTGGAAAAGTATCATACAGAACCCCATAATCTCTTGATACAGTTTTGTTGAAATCGCTGAGCAATGGAAAACCAACATGCTGTTGTTCTTTAAATACTGCAAGTGTAAACAGTGAATCTACAGATATGCCCAACACAGCTGCATTAGAAGCATCGTAAATCTGTAAATTGTCTGTTAAATCGCAAACCTCCTTTGTGCAAACGCCTGTGAATGCCAGAGGGAAAAAAACAAGCAAAATGTTTTGACCTTTGAAATCCTGTAAGCTAACTTGAGACTTATCAGAGGCATAAAGTGTAAAATCTGGTGCTTGGTTACCGATTAATGAACTCATAACTTTTTTTTTGAAATAACCGATTCTATGGTTAATTGTTTACTTTAAATTTAATATTGATGAAAATGTTTTTACAAAGCTTAGAATTTAGGACAACGTATAGCATTCTTCGTAGAATTATCTCTATCAAAAAATTGGTTGAAAACAAATGATGCTTCAAAGCCTCCTCTGGTTTGACTGGCAGTACGCAGTTGTGAAATATTTGCATCATAACTGAAAGCAATGGAGAAAGGAATATAATCGATTTTTACGACAGGTATAACTGCGTCTTTCCACCTCAAATATCCACCAAAGCTGATGGCATAGGACTGATCTCCAAATTCATCATATATTTTATAAGTATAAGTGGCGCCAGCAATTGTTTCACTGTATTCTCCCTGAATAGAATGATCCCCTTGTAGGGTCAGATAGGAATTTTCTGCTACACTAAACCTTATTCCCCCAGACATAACCAATTTTGGATTTAATTCTACAGGTGGATTTCTGTAAAAAGAATTTATGGGTCTATTAAAGTGATGGTATGCCGCCCCCAAAAAGTAAAAATCGGTTTCGCTACCCGCAATGCTACTATTAAAGGAAGCGCCAATGCTTGCATCCAAATAATCGTATCCAAAAGTTGTGAGTGTTTCTCCTATATCTAAAGATGGATTGTGACCACCTCCATCAAATTGATTATTTGTTGTTATTTTAGATCTATCAATTCTGCGTTGTACGTATCCACCCATAACTCCCAATGATAGATATTTTGTTTTATCTCCATTTAATGATTTGTGATAATTGACTGCGGGATAAATATTACTTGTGGTAAAATTTGTGGTACCAGCCCTGTCATACATAATCTGTAAGCCTGTTGTTAGAAAATCGTCTCCCTTTCCAATAGGCTGCTTGTACTGTACATTTATCGATGCAGTTTGATAGGGAACCGTTACACTACCCCATTGGTTTCTATAAACAGTTTGAAATCGCAAATCGCCATCAAACAAACCTGCTAATGAAGGATTTCGAAGCAATGGTGCTTCAAAAAATTGTGAGAAATGTGGATCCTGTGCTGTACAGAATGATACACTCACTAAAAGTAAGCTAATGCTTAAAATGAATCGGCTTTTCATGCCTTTAGATATTTGGACAATGCAATATAGTTTGCTAATTTTCATAAAAAAAATTCTTACCGTCTTATGTCTTTTGTGGGCAATGCTTGGACTGAATAATCAGTATTTACAAGTGATTCAGAGAATTATCTTAATAAAGTTACATTGCCTTTTCTACTCAGTATTATACCATTATCACACATCACATCTATTACATACACATATACATCTGCCATTTGTACTTGATTATTATATCTTCCATTCCAGCCTGCATTTGCATCGTTGGCCAGTAGGTTTGTTTGTTCAAATACTACCTGCCCCCATCGGTTAAATACCCTAAGCGATTTTATATTTAATAAACCATTTCCTCTTGGATAAAACACATCATTCATGCCATCATTATTTGGAGAGAATGTATTTGGAATAAATAGGTTTTCATTTTTGCACAATACATTTACTGTAATCTGTGTGCTGTTTGTGCATCCACCTGCATTTGAAACTGTTAGTGTATAAGTGGCAGCGCCACGAGGTTGTATCAAAGGTGCTTTGCAATCAGTACAGGATAAGCCAGTAGGAGGTGCCCATTGCCAAGTAGTTACATCAGTTGAATTAACCACTGAAGGGGTATAATTTTCACCCGCATTTAAAGTGATGATAGGTGTAGCAATTGATACTTGGGGTATTGGGAAAACTGTTATTTTAAAATCTGCACTATCTCTAAAACATCCCAATCTATCGGTACCTGTTACCTGATAGGTGGTAGTAATATTTGGGGTAAAAATTGGTGCTTGCGTATTAATATTTGAAACACCTATTGGCGGTTGCCATAAATAAATATCAGCACCGGAGGCACTTGCTTTTAGCATATTTCCCTCGCATAATGTATCTGCGGGTGGCGGTATTAATTGAAAAGGTGTTATAACAGCAATTGTTACTGAATCCAATGCTTTGCATCCATTTAGGTCTGTACCTGTTACATAAAATGTTTCCGTAAATGAAGGGGCAGTTATTGGTGCTGCACAATCTATACAAGATAATGCATTGCTATTGCGCCAGCTATACCTTAATGCACCCTCTGCGGGAAGGAGTATTGTGTTGCCTTGGCATATCGTTTCATCTGGAATGGTAGATACAATTGGTAAGCCATATATAATTACTTGATCATAAACTGTATCAGTGCATCCCTTTATTCCAGAGGCTATTAAACTTACATCATATGTACCGGGTTGCTCATACAAATAAACCATTTGCTTTTGCAATACACTATCACCAGTTCCTGTTTTCCATTTCCAGGCAACTGCCGTATTTTTTGTATCCAAAGCATTAAAAAGAATTGGTTCCCCCAAACAAGCTGATGGAGTAATAGATGGAATTATTTGTGGTGTTGCCTCAAAGTCAATATGAATCAAACTGTCTTTAATAATTTCACAACCACTTTTCGTAGTTACTTTTAGACGAGTATTGTATATGCCTGTATCAGTATAAAAATGTTGATCGTTTGGCAGTAAAGAAGAATCTCCATCTCCAAAAAACCATTGGTAGGAAATGATATCATCGTCAAATGTTATACTATTTTGGGTAAATCCTACTTGTGCAGAATCGCAAAATGATAAAATATTTGTATCGAAGCTAGCATCTGCACCTGTTACTCTTATTGTGTCCCCATTGATAACAGGTACTTGGCACCCTCCACCATCTTCAATAACTAAACGGGGAGTATATACTCCTGTAGATGTGTAATTATACGTTATGGAATCAGTGTTTGTAATCGTTGTAGCTCCATTGCCAAAATCCCAAATAAATTTCAATGTGTTTTTTGCAATAGCTTTAAATTTTACTTCCAATGGATTACACCCTTGTAAAGGTGTGTAGGAAAGGATAGCTTCGGGTCCTTTTAGCACCATCTTTTTGATTAAAGTGTCGTAGCAAGTGCCATAACCAGTAGCTATCAGTTGTACTTCATAATCGCCGGGCTCAGTATAAATTTGAGAAGGATTGATTTCATTGGAGCTATTGCCATTGCCAAAATCCCAAAACCATTCTGTAGTATGCTGTGAGGCATCATTTAATTGAATTGTAGCTGGTGGGCAAAGGAAGAATGTATCAGATAAATTGAACTGAGCAACTGGATCTGCAATCGTGATGTAGTTCTTTTTTTCAAGGCTATCTATGCAGCCATAAATGTCCTTTATCTTTAAACTTATTGTATAAATACCTTCATTTATATATACATGTTTAGGCTCTGGATTTTGACTGGTAATGCCATCTCCAAAATCCCAAAAATAGAGCGGCGATAAAGCATTGACTGAGTCAATAAATTGCACCCTATAATCTGTACAACTCAATAAGTTTTCCGCCGAAAAATTTGCAATAGGGTCTGTAATCTCAATACCTTTTGGCTTATACATGCTATCCATGCAACCATTGTTGTCAAATACTTTCATGAGTACATCGTACTGACCTCTAGCAGTATATAAATGCTCAAATGGGGGTGAGGTATAGGATTGAATCGTATTGTCGCCATAATTCCATTCCCACTTTATGAGTGGGTGTAATCCATCAGTTATTGTTTCATCTTGAAATATGATAGTAGTATTTTCACAACCTCCATCATTATTAGAAAACCCTGCCTGTGGCCCATAGATGGTAATATTGATTCCATTGCTAACAGTATCTACACATCCATTAATATCTTTTACTAATAGTGTTGGGTAGTATATGCCGGCTGCTGTGTAAGCATGCAATACTGTGTCATATAAAGCACTAAACCCTGAACTTATCTGGTCTCCAAAATCCCAGTTGAAAGCCATAATACTATAAGGATTATAATTGGTAACATTGAATTGTACCGTATCATATTTACAATAGTTTGTTTTTATGGGGCGATAGTCAAAGCCGGGCTTCTCATCAATAACTTTTATTTCTTCTGTATTGGTATAATCACATGCGCCATTTGTTACGGTGAGGCTTACCTGGTAGGTGCCGGTATCTTGGTATAAATGTGTCGGATTTTGATCTGTAGTCGTAGACCCATCACCAAAATCCCAGAACCAGGTTTGCGGTGCGATTGAACTATCCAAAAATTTTATATTGTATGGGTTGCTACAGGGTATTATTTTTTTGAAACGAGCCACCGGTGGGAGGGTGTAGATATAATCCAATTTAGTAATGGTATCATAGCAGCCATTGCTGGACACAATAAGTTGTATAGTAAAATATCCGGTGTCTGTATAAATATGCTCGGGGTTTTGTTCAGTTGACGTATTTCCATCTCCAAAATCCCAAAACCAATCGGTTACGTTTCCATTACTTGCATCTGAAAAAACGACCATTGTATCAGCACAACCTTTTCTTGGATCTGCAGAAAACATTGCATTTGGCTTATTGCCAACCAGTACTGCATCAGCCATAAAAAGAGTATCTGCACAACCACTCACGGTCGTTACAATCAAACGCACATTATAATTACCTACATTGTTATAAATATGTGTAGGCGTTTGTGCAGTTGAAGTATTTCCATCACCAAATGTCCATAGCCAAGCATTAATAGGTTCAGGACTTTGGATTTTTGCTTTTAGCTGCACTGTTACAGGTGCGCATCCGGAAGTAGGCAATGTTTCAAATGAAAGAATTTCCGGAGGGCCTAATTTTACAATTCCTATTTTTTGAATGGTATCACTACATCCATTGGCATTTATGGCGGTAAGGGTTACAGAAAAATTGCCAACAGTAGTATATGTATGTGTTGGATTAAGCCCACCTGTGATGGTGCCATCACCAAAATCCCATGAATAGTTGGTAGCACCCACTGAATTATTTTGAAAACTAACTGTAAGTGGTGGGTTGCAGCTGGCATTGTTTCCAGATACAGAAAAATCTGCTGTTGGCTTGTTAGTTACTTTGATATTTCTACGAATTATATTTGTACATGTACCAAAATCTGCTGTATAACTTATTTGATATACACCTTCAGCTATGAATTGATGCTGTATTATAAGACCAGTATCTACAGTGCCATCCCCAAAATCCCAATAACCATTAATGGCTGCAGGAATAGAAGTATCTCTAAAACTGATTATTTCATTTACACAATTGTTGGTACTTGTTGTGAAGTCTGCTTTAGTACTACCGATAGCGATAACTGCTTTTGCAGTATCACTGCATCCTTCTATGCTTGTAGCTGTAAGAGAAACAGCAAAATTTCCAGATGTATTATATGTATGCGATGGGTTGAATTGAGTACTATTTGTGCCATCCCCAAACTGCCATTGCCACTTACTGTCCGGTTTTGATTTTGTTGTATTAGTAAAATTTACCAATGCTGGTGGCTTACATACACTGGTATAATTATAATCAAATGATGCATTTGGGCTAAATAGCACTTGGATGAAATCTTTTTGCTGCAGCGTTTGTCTGCACCCAGCACTATTTGTAACTGTTAGGGTAGCTGAGAAGGTATCTGATGTAATATAAGTATGTATTGGATTCTGCTCTGTTGATGTATTTCCATCCCCAAAATCCCAATTCCAACCGGTAATGCTACCACCTAGGGGATTTGATAAATCTTGAAAAGAGACATTAAGAGGAGCGCATCCTGTTTTATTTTGTGCTTCAAAATCTACAATAGCTTTTGCAGAAACGGTGATGTAATTTATACGGGTAATGGAATCGGCTCCATTTGTATTTTTTACTTTTAGTTTAATGGAATAGATGCCAGGGTTTACATAGATTACTCCGGGGTTTTGAAGTGTAGATATACTACCATTTCCTAAGTCCCAAAACCACTCTGTAGGCCCTCCCGTACTTTCGTCAGTAAACTGCACCAATAAAGGGCTACAGCCTGATGTGATTAAGGCAGAAAATACCGCTTTTGGCTGCGCAATTGCGTAGTCATTACTAAGTAAACCAAATAGAAAGAGAATGGCATATTGCCATATACTGTTTCTCATTAGGATGGATTTGAATTTTTATTTAGTAGCAATTATTAAACCAAAATGTTAAATGATTTTAAAATAATATATAATCATTAAAATTTGGTAATTCAAATCAGTATTAATAACAAATCTAGAAATTATTAAAACATTTTTTTTTGGTGTTAATCCAAGTGCAGGAACCCCTTTGCATTTCTGGTTTGTAATAAAATTCAATTGCTTCATCTGCCCAAAACCAAATCGTGGAAAAGCAATAATAAATGCATATTGACCTATTCCAGATTAGGAAAAAAGCTTCATAAAATAAAAAAAGCTGTCTTGATAGACAGCTTTTTTAATATTGTGATCAGATTAGATGCTATTTCTTCTTTGTCTGTTCTTTCATCTGCTGAATTTTCTTTTGTTGATCCGCTGTTTTTTCCATGATTTCCTGCCAGCGACTTTTCGGCTTTGTGGGTGCCGCTTTTCGTTTGGCTTCTATATCTGCTAATATCTTATCATGATTTAGTATAAAACGCTGAATGATAAATTGTATAAGCAGTGTAATTACATTCGATACAGTATAATACCAGTTTAATGCACTCGGCAAACTGTTGAAGATGATAAACATGAATATGGGGAAAATGAAAGGCATATATTTCAGCATGGGGTTATTGGGGTCCGTTGCTGTCATATTCATATTATAAAGTGATATGAGAAAACTGGTTATTACTGCCAGCAGTGCAAAAAGACTGAGGTGATCCCCAATTACCCAAAGTTTTGTGCTCCATTTTGCTATTATATCATAGGTTGACAAATCAGGTGCCCAGAAAAATGCCTGACCTCTAAGCGCAATATTTGAGTTGAAAAAACTATACAAGGCAAAGAATATGGGTATCTGTAAAAGCATAGGTAAACATCCGCCCAGTGGATTTACTCCAGCTTCTTTAAAAAGTTTCATTTGCTCCAAAGAAAACTGCTGTTGGTCACTTTCATGTTTTTTGCGAAGCGTATCAATTTCTGGTCTTAGTACTTTCATTTTGCTACCACTCAAGTAACTTCTATAGGTAAGAGGACTCGTAACCAACCGAATAAAAATGGTTAACAAAGCTATCACCCAGCCATAACTGCTTATAAATCCTTCAAAGAAATTAAACACAGGCATGATGATGTATTTGTTGATGGGCCTTACAAAAGAGTATAAATCCCTACCCAAGTTGATGATTTTTTCCATCTCAGGGTAGGCTTCCTGTAGCCTGTTGTATTCATTAGGACCATAATACAACTCCATGGGTACGGATACTGTATTTGATGCAGGTAGTTTCATCTGTAAGTTTGCAGAAACAATTCCTACGGTGTTTGAGCTATCTTCTTCAGAACGGGTCCAATTAAGTTTACCATCGTTGAAACTATTTTTTGATATGAGTGTGGTATTGAAAAACTGCTGTACAGAACTAATCCATTGCACTGGTTGCTCAAATGTCTTTTCTGTTTTTGCTGAAATATAATCAAACTCATTACCTTCAGAAAAGCAAACATTGCTCACTCTTCTTTCATAGTCCACGGCGGCTTCATGTTGTATGAGCATAGCGCCATATTGAAAATTAAGTGTTTGCGCTGTAAGTAATGAATTGGCACCATTTATAGAAATGTTCCATTCCATTTTATATTCTCCCGGCTTTACAAGGTACTGGTGTTGTATATTATTTCCGGCAGCATCTTTAAGTGTATAAGTGATGGATTGGCTACCATCCGTATTTTTTAATACTGACCCTGCTTCAAAAAATAAATCAGTAGAAGCGGCACTTTTATTATTTCCAGTATTAATGGTATAAGAGACTTTGTCCTTATCTGTACCACCCAATACAACAAGCTTTGCATCATTACTTTTATATTGCTTTAATTCCACTTGTTTTAGACTACCACCTTTATTACTAAAGCTGGCTTTCATGAGGTCGTTTTCTATGGTTATTACCTGCTCTGTACCAAAGGCGGCAGTATTGAATCCACCGGCCCCGCCAATTTTACTAAGGCTGTCTGCTACAAGGCTATCTTTATGTGCTGTTTCCTTTTGCTGTGGGGTTATTTTTTTGGCATCTGCAAGTGCTGTGGAGTCTGCTATCCTTTTTTTGTCAACAGCCAAAGCTTGCTGCTCCCTATTAGTGTACCAGAAAAATAGGAAAAACAAAAGTCCTAAAAGCACAATACCAATGACCGAGTTCTTATCTGTGTTCATGTTATTTTTTTGGAAATGGCCGCAAAGGTAGGGTTTGGGATTGAGGTTTTATAAGCTGTTTATACAGCTAAACCTTATTTTGCTCCGCTTATGTATCGATTCATTAGTTATCTGTTTGTAAGTTTTTTGTATTTGTCCTGTACGGACAATGCTCCTGCACCAGATGTTTCTGCCATAGAAATCAATATTGCTGAAGGTAGGTTTGAAAATAGTTTCTTCTTGGGTGATAGTATCCTTACCAAAGCAAAAATGGATAGTTTGGAGGCTACTTATGAAAGTTTCTTACAGGATTTTTTGTATGGTATTCTCAACGTACCAAAGCAGCAGGATAGTGCATTGATGTACGCAAGTATCTTTAAAAAAGAATATACTCCATTGTGGCTTGATGTTTCAAAGAAATTTGCAAATATCAATTCATACAAAAAAGAGTTGATAAAGGCATTGCAATATGTACATTATTATTTTCCCGAGTATGCCCTTCCAGCATCCTTTATTACATTTATTGGGCCAGCAACCGGCTATTCAAATATCCTCACTCAGCAAGGCATTGCAGTGGGACTTCAATTGTATATGGGACAGGAATATCCTCTCTACCAACAATCATTTTTCAGAGAAATTTATCCTATGTATTTACATCGTAGGTTTTCACCAGCATATATCATACCCGATGCAATAAAAAATATTGTAAATGAAATAGTGGAAACGCCTTCGGAAGATCATTCACTGCTTGCAGGAATGATGGATGCCGGAAAAAAAATGTATGTATTAAAACTACTCCTTCCTAATACCGCAGACAGCTTGCTTTCTGGCTATACAGGGCAACAGCTTGAGGATTGCAAAGCCAGTGAAAGACAGATCTGGGATTTCTTTTTGAAAAATAATTTATTATTTGAATCAGATCCTTTGATGATAAAACCATACCTCACAGATGGTCCAAATACGGCAGAATTGGGGCCCAGTAGCCCGGGCAATATTGGCCTTTTTCTGGGTTGGCAAATGGTAAATAAATGGATGTCCACACATAGCGATATCAACCTAGAGACAATGCTACAAAAACCTGCCCATGACATGTATACTGAATCAAAATACAAACCTTAAAAGAGTGTATTCAAGGATAGATATAATGAGGATGATGCATTTAGAAATTATAGCCTTAGAATTATTGAACCACTTCAAAATAGTTTAACCCTATCTTAGCTCCAAACTATACTATGTTTACAAAAACAGATATTGAAAAATATTTTGTAGCCGAAAAACAGGAAAGCCTAGTGTTTCTGATTATTGGCATAGTAGCATTGCTTACTGCTGCTGGATTGCTGGCATTTGCTAAATCAACCTATTTAAAAGGTGCTGCCATACCGCTAATTGTTATAGGTTTAATACAGGTGTCAGTAGGTTATACTATTTTCAAACGAAGCGATGGAGACCGCAGCAGAAATGTATATGCCTATGACATGAATCCCATGGATTTAAAAGAAAAGGAATTGCCCAGGATGCAAAAAGTAAACAAAAATTTCGTCATTATAAGGTGGGTGGAAATGGCATTGGCTACTGCAGGCATTTTTATTTTATTCTATTATAGCAATGATGCTTCAAAAGTATTTTTAACCGGAGTTGGGCTCACACTCACTATACAAGCCATTATCATGCTGGGGGCTGATTATTTTGCAGAAAAAAGAGCAAAAATTTATACGACAGGTATTGAAGCATTCATCAGCGAAAAGAAATTTTAATGCTCTCTTTTAAACTGAATCGTAAGCATTTTATAAATACCCCTTTAAAAAATATTTTTCTCTTATGCTTTTGTAGCATTTGCCTATCCGTGCATGCCGCTGATACCCTTACAGTAAGTAGATTACTCAATCGAATATTGAGTTTGTCCATTAATAATAATCATGATGATATAGTTGGGATACTTCCATCCTTCATAAATGACGTGTCAAGATATAGTGAACAAAAAAAGGACTGCACCATTTTTTATAATCTCATTACAGCTCAAATACTTCAACAGTATTCCTCAAAGTTATCTGAACAAGATCAACAAAAAGCGGACTCATTTATTCAAACAACAAAAAATTGTTTGCCCCATTTTCAAAATAATTCCGGAAGACCAACCTGGAATTTTTGGCGCACTGATACAATATTTACTTTTCCATATAGCTGGTGGATACCTGCTTTGCGAGGTAATATAACCCTGCCGGATGATATGGATGATACCGTTTTGACTATACCATTACTTCAAACTGATGATAGTACTGCCATTGCAGTGCACCAATTGATGCAGCGATATACTAATCAGAAAAAATTACAAACAACGAATACTGCCTACCATGAATTTAAAGCATACTCTGCATGGTTTGGAAAAAAATTTCCGGTAGTGTTTGATGTATCTGTGCTCTGCAATATATTGCAGTTTGTACACAATTATCAACTGCCCATGAGTAGTGCCGATACGGCTAGTATTCAGTTCATCATCCAAACGATTCAGCGCAAAGACTATAAAAAAAGACCTGCTTTTATATCGCCCTATTATCCGGAGGAGGCAATTGTTATTTATCACTATTCAAAGTTATTACAGACTCATGGCTACAATGATTTAGAGCCATTCAGGAAATTATTGATTGACGCAGCAATAGGATTATTCAACCAAACGAATAATAAACTGGAGCAACTTATCCTTTCAAATGCCATTATGAAAATGGGAGGGCAGTCTCCTATATTGTATTCATTCAGCGAAGCTGTAATAAATGAAATTGAAAAAAATGATTTTTCTTTTTTTACGGGAAATATTCCTTCATATTTTCAACATACCCTTAAAAGCATAAGCAACAGCCTACACTTACTTCAGTACAGACATTACTGCCCTGCATGGAATGATGCATTACTCATTGAAAATATTTTACTCAGAGAAAACTAATGCGCAAAAGCTTGTAGGTATTTATTTTTGCAAACTATGAATGAAATGGATCATGTTTACAACACCCTCTTATCTGAGCTTAACAAAAAAAAGGTAACACTTATAGCAGTAAGCAAAACAAAAACAATAGAGGCTATTGAAGTTTTGTATGCATTAGGACAAAGAAATTTTGGAGAAAATTATGTACAGGAAGTTGTACAAAAGAATGTAGCCATGCATCCAGATATAAGATGGCATTTTATTGGCCACTTACAAACCAATAAAGTAAAATATATAGCTCCTTTTATTTATGCAATACATGGAGTGGATTCAATAAAATTACTAACTGAAATAAACAAGCAAGCTACGAAGCTGAATAGAAAAATTGATTGTCTTTTACAAGTGCATATAGCTCAGGAGGAAACAAAATTTGGTTTCGATGATACTGAATTAGCAGCAGCTATGCAGGATGTTTCCATGTATTCGAATGTGCACATACGTGGATTGATGGGTATGGCAAGTTTTAGTGAAGATGAACAAGTTGTAAGAAAAGAGTTTCAACATCTTAAAATGCTTTTTGATAAATATGCTGCACTGAATACGGAATTTAATACGCTGTCTATGGGTATGAGTGGGGATTATAAGATAGCCATAGATGAGGGCAGTACCATGGTAAGAATTGGTAGTATGCTTTTTGGCGCAAGAGAAAAAAGGAATTCAGAAAATACAGGTCAACACTAAATCAAGTGGTTGTTTATTGGCTGTTTTGAATACTATCTGACATGATTTTATACAGCATCAACCAATCAGGGTATGCTTCAAGAATAGATTGATGTCTTTGTATTGTTTTTTCATCACCCCTTACTGCTGGCCCAGTTTGCATACTATGTGGATTAGTAGTTGTGGCACGCTCTGCCACTTCTTGAAGCAGCGGACCCAATACAGTATATGAAATATTTTCTGCTTGGCAGAAGTCATGCGCAATAGCATACAAATGATTGGTGAAATTTGATACAAATACTGCTGCAAGATGTAAGCGTACCCTATCATGAAATTTTGATTTGAGCACCTGGTTAGATAATAATGATGCCAATTCCATTAATCTATTTTCTGTGGCTTCATTGTTTGCTTCCACCAAAAAGGGAATTTTAGGAATTGTTGCTCTTTCCTTTCTCAAACTTTGCAATGGATACAAAATGCCACAGTTATGAAATGGCAGAATAGAAATATCTGCTGATGCTGCGGTATGTGCCACAATGGAGTGTTGTATATGCAATTTTTCTGCTATATCATAAATAGCATCATCACTAACACATATCAAACAAATACCTCCATCATCCAAAATATCTTCTATAGCAGATATCTTACAATTCCATTCTTTTGCAAGTTGAAATAAGGTATCTGCATTTCTGCCGCTGATGCTTTGTATGGCAATTCCTTTTGATAGCAGCAGACGGCCTAAAACGGTGGCAGTATTACCGGTGCCTATTATTTTTATTTTAAATGATTCATTCATGATGCAAGGAAAATTAAGTCAACGTATAATATTACAGTATTACAAAACTAAACTTAAAACCCTAAATAAACTATCGCCACATCTTGCCGCCAAGTCTGCATTTGATTTATTCTGTACTCCCGGGCCTGTAAAAAAAATGGAGATGCCACCTATATTTCACAAAGCTGAAAGCGTTGAATTAATGTATGAAGGCAATGCAGTAAGAGGATATTATTGGAAAACATCATTGCCCGCAAAGCGGGTACTTATTTGTCATGGCTTTCAAAGCAGGGCATACAAATTTGAGCAATATGTCCGAATGCTCATTACGGCTGGTTTTGAAGTATTGGCATTTGATGCACCGGCGCATGGATTGAGTGATGGCAAAAGAATAAATGCCTTTACGTATAGTAGAATTATTCTTGAGATTGAACAAAAATTTGGCCCTTTATACGCATTCATCTGCCATTCATTTGGTGGCTTGGCTGGAAGTTTTGCATTAGAGGAAATGGTTAATGCAAATAAAAAATTAGTACTCATAGCACCGGCATCAGAAACAAGATCTGCCATCAAGAATTTTGCAGACCTTTTCTCACTTTCAAATGAAGTACAATCAGCCCTCCACGAATTGATATTTGAAATAAGACAGCATGATGTAAGTTGGTATTCTATAAACAGGGCAATAAAAAATCTAGCTTCTGATATACTATGGATTCATGATACTGATGATAAGCAGTGCCCATATAAAGACACAGAAGCCAGTAGAAATGGGGATATTAAAAACCTAACTTTTATAACTACTGAGCACTTAGGCCACAATAAAATTTATAGAGATGCAGCGGTGCAGCAGGCTGTTATAAAATTTCTCCTAAAATAAAATTCTAAAGTTCCTTTTTTATATTTTATAAAATAATTTGGTTTATATTATAAACCAGTCTATGTTTGCACACCATTTATTATGAAACAGATTTTATTTAGCATTTGCCTATTTTTTTCAACAGGAATATTTGCCCAAGTAACTATATCGGGAAAAGTAACAGGCGCAAGAAACAAGCCACTTCAAGGTGTATCAGTAACTGTAAAAGATTCTTATGATGGTACGGTAACTGACTCTACAGGGGCGTACAGTTTTTCCACTACAGAAAAGGGAAATGTAACCATTGAATTTTCTGCACTCAGCTATAATAAATATGAGCAACCCCTAAATATTGAAGGTTCAAACCTTACCATTAATGCCGGATTAAAGGAAGAGTTTAATGAACTGAATGCTGTTACTGTTACTGCAGGTTCATTTGAAGCGAGTGATAGAAAACGAGCTGGTGTAGTGCTCAATTCTATTGATGTAGCTACAACAGCAGGTGCTAATGCGGATATTACTTCTGCCTTAAAAACACTGCCTGGGGCACAACAAATTGGAGATCAGGAAGGTCTTTTTGTAAGGGGTGGAGCAGGATATGAAACCAAGCAATTTATTGATGGTACTGTTGTAAACAATCCTTTCTTTTCAAGTGTGCCGGATATTGCCACAAGGGGCCGTTTCTCTCCCTTTCTTTTTAAAGGAACCGTATTTAGCACGGGTGGTTACAGTGCGTTGTATGGAGGTGCCTTATCATCTGCACTTATTTTAGAATCTATTGATTTACCTGATCGTAGTGCCGGCAATGCTTCTCTTTCTCCCATATTAACCGGTATTGGTTATCAGCATTTGAATAAGAAAAAAAATGCAAGCTGGGGAGTAAATTATGGGTATGTAAATCTGGCTGCCTATTTTAATATCGTAAAACAAAAACCGGATTATTTTGCTGTTCCGGAATTTCATAATGGAGATGCCAATTTTCGTATAAAAACAAAGAATGGAATTGTAAAATTTTATACTAATATCAATACTGGAAATCTAGGTTTGCGAAGACCGGATATAGATAGTGCAGCATTAAAAAATGCATTTGGTTTGAAAAATATTAACTGGTATAACAATATAAGTTGGCGTGAAACACTTGGTAATGGCTGGAAAATGAATATTGGTCTGGCTTTTAGTACAAACAATGATAAGCTTACCCAGGAAATACAAGATTCTTCCAACTTAAAAGTCCTTACTCCAGATCAACCTTGGATAACCGGAAAAAATTTCAATTTTGACATCACCCAAAATTTTGCACAAGGTAGAGCAGTTTTTGAAAAAAAGCTGAAAGGCTTATCAGCCATACGTTTTGGTAGTGAATATATTTATACTGATGTGCCGGGCACATACGTGCAATTTGATACCAGTGTAAAGCAATCATTAACTGATCATTCTGCAGCTGCATTTGCTGAAGCGGATATCTATATCAGTACAAATCTTGCCCTAAAGTTTGGGTCCAGATATGAATATGCTTCTATCATAGATGCCGCAAATATTGCTCCTCGTATCTCTTTAGCATATAAGCTGGCAAAGAATGAACAGGTGTCGGTGGCTTATGGCACTTTCTATCAAAAACCTGAAAATCAGCAATTGGGCTTTAGTACTGAATTCGGTTTTACAAAGTCAACCCACTATATAGCCAACTATCAGAAAACAAGCAATGACCGTATTTTTAGAGCAGAAATATTTTATAAGGAATACGATAATTTAGTGAAAACATTGCCACAGTTTAATAATGCAGGAAGTGGCTATGCAAAAGGGATAGAATTCTTTTGGAGAGATAAAAAAACAATCAAAAATTTTGACTACTGGATTAGCTATTCCTACCTAGATACAAAAAGAGATTTTCTCAATTATCCCGAACGGCTTACTCCAAATTTTGCAGCAAAACATACGACCAGTGTAGTTATGAAAAGATTTGTAACAGAGTGGAAAACTGGTTTCAATTTTACTTATAGTTATGCCACCGGCAGACCATACTATTTCTTTCAACAGGATTTAAATACAGGTAAAGTAAACATTGCAGATCAGGGTATGACCAAAGATTATCACAATGCAGGTTTTAGTCTTAACTATCTGCCCAACTTAGGAAAGCAAAATGCGAAAATATTTTGGGTTTTAGTGGGCAGTGTTACCAATGTATTTGGTGCAAAGCAAGTATTCAACTACAACTATTCTTATAATGGTTCAGTTAAAGAACCAGTAGGTCTGCCTGCGCCAAGGTTTTATTTTATTGGTTGCTTTCTTAGCTGGGGTGTAGATAGAAGCCAAGATGCAATTAATAATAATTTATAGTCCATGGATGTACCATTAAAGATTGGTACAAACTACGGGCAAAAAAACATGTTCAAAATAAAAATTAGATAATATGAAACGGTTATTTTTTTCTATTGCTTTAGCTGCAATAACAATATCTGTAAATGCTCAATCAGATAAATTTGCTGGAGCCATGCAGTCGGGTTTTGACAAAATGAAAACTGCACAATCGGCGGCAGATTGGCAGGGTCTTGCAGCCACATTTGAACGTATAGCAAATGCTGAAAAAAATCAGTGGCTACCATACTACTATGCAGCACTTGCATTGAGTACGCAGGGCTGGATGGATCAACAATTGGATAAAGATGCCAACAGTACAAAAATTAAAGAACTCTGTAAGGTGGCAGATGGATTAACTACCGATCCAAAAGATAAAGCAGAACTGCTGAGCGTAGTGAATATGGCTTGTACCCAACAGATGATGGTTGATGCCATGTCCCGCTGGATGACTTATGGCCAGGAAGCCAGTAAAGCATTGCAGGAGGCTATGACATTAGATCCTTCAAATCCGAGGTTATATTATTTACAAGGCATGAGTTTGTTTGGTACACCTGAGCAATTTGGTGGTGGAAAAGATAAAGCCAAACCTTTATTTGAAAAGGCATTGGAGTTGTATGAATCTGCCAATGTAAAACCAATGTATCCAGACTGGGGCAAAGACGAAACTGTAAAGATGATAGAACAGTGTAATTAAAAAATATTAAACTCATACAGGATTCATTTTCTGTATGAGTTTTCTATTATAAATTTTTCCGAATGGAACAAGGACAGTTTAATCCAAGTGAAAGTCTGCGGCTTATTGATGATATGATTCGAAAAGCTAAGGGATCCTATCACGACACTGGTATTGGACCTATGCTCTGGGGTACAGTAGTAAGTATCTGTGCACTCATTACCTGGACAGAAAGTCAATATGATTATAGTCTTCCTTTTGACATATGGTTATTAACCTTAATTGCGGTAATACCACAAATAATTATTTCCTATAAAGAAAGAAAGCAACGCCAGGCTGTAAGGTATGAAGACCATGTAATGAGTTATATCTGGAGCACTTTTGGTATTTCTATATTCTTACTTATTCTCATTAATAATGCACTAATGGATGCCTTGAAAGAAAATTCTCCTGCCAGTGTAAATATTTTTGGGGATTATATATCAGCATTTTTTTTACTGATTTATGGCATCCCTACCATCATAACAGGTGGAGTTATGAAATTTAAGTATATGCTTTGGGGTGGCGTTATTTGTTGGCTATTGATCATACCATCATTTTATACATCCTCTAAAACGGATATGCTTCTGATTGCTATTGCTGCTATAGCCGCTTGGCTCATACCCGGGTTGATTTTAAGAAGTCGCTATATAAAAAAGAAGAATTGTGATATTTAAAGAATTAGATCCAATCCTTCATTCACAACTACGCTTGGCTGTAGTAAGCCTGCTTATTTCTGTAAAGGAAGCAGAATTTACATTTTTAAAACAAAAAACAAATAGTACTGCTGGTAATTTGAGTGTACAAATTCAGAAATTGAAAGATGCAGGCTATATAGATGTTACCAAAGAATTTAAAGACAATTATCCATTGACTACCTGCCATATCACAAAAAATGGTATTCAAGCTTTTGAAGTATATGTTAGCAATTTAAAAGCTTATTTGGAAGTTGGCAAATGAGTGATTTACTTAAAAAATCAACCTAATTAAACCCAGATATTGCCGTTGTATTTGTAATGTATTTCAACTGCGGAATATGGGTTTTTATTTGATGTATTTCAAATACATGTACATAACTGGCCAAATAAGAAAGTGGCTGTTTAAAAATGAAAGTACCTTTTTCTTTTCTTGAAAATTCATTTATTTGCTGCTTTGCCACAATAAAATTTCCTATTTATGCCAAATACAGCAACAGGTTATAATTTCAAGAAATATAAAACACCTACAGGTACAACATTAAATTGTAAAGGATGGGTACAAGAAGCTGCCTTACGCATGCTGCTCAATAATTTAGACCCTGAAGTAGCAGAACGTCCGGAGGAATTGATTGTGTATGGAGGACGTGGTAAAGCTGCTAGAAATTTACAAGCATTAGATAATATCATTGCCTCTTTAAAGTCATTAGAAAATGATGAGTCGCTGCTCATTCAAAGTGGTAAGCCTGTAGGTATTTTAAAAACACATACAGATGCGCCAAGAGTACTAATTAGTAATAGCCAACTTGTGCCAAAATGGGCTACTTGGGAGCATTTTGATGAGTTAGAAAAAAAAGGACTCATGATGTATGGTCAAATGACAGCAGGTAGTTGGATTTATATAGGAAGTCAGGGTATTGTACAAGGCACTTATGAAACATATGCAGCCGCAGCAGATAAACATTTTGGTGGCACACTCAAAGGTACTTTAAATGTAACGGCAGGTTTGGGAGGAATGGGTGGTGCACAACCACTTGCCATTACCATGAATGAAGGCGTAGCCCTGGTGGCAGAGGTAGAAGAATGGCGTATTGACAAAAGAATTGAAACAAGGTATTTAGATGAAAAGCATATTTCAATAGATGCCGCAATAGATGCCGCTCTTAACTATAAAAATACTGGCGTAGCAAGGAGTATTGGTGTGTTGTGTAATGCTGTTCAATTATTAGAAAGACTTATTGAAAGAAACATCGTTCCGGATACATTAACTGATCAAACCAGCGCTCACGATCCATTGATTGGTTATATACCACATAGGCTCACAAATGATGAAGCAAATACATTACGCAGCAAAAATCCTGAAGAATATACTCGAATGAGTTATGAAAGCATGTACACACATGTACAACTCATGCTACAACTCATGGACATGGGAGCCATAACTTTTGACTACGGAAATAATATAAGAGCAAGAGCTTTTGAATATGAGTTAATGGATCCAAATAGTGGCCATGCCACAGGCAAAAAAAAGCTTTATGAAAGAAGCCCGGGTGGTAAAGCTGGAGAGTTGTTTCCAGGTTTTGTACCTGCCTATATACGCCCACTTTTTTGTGAAGGAAAAGGTCCTTTTAGATGGGCTGCCCTTAGTGGCGACCCCAATGATATTGCGGTAACTGATGAACTAATAATGCAAATGTTTTCTCATAATAAAGGGCTAATACGTTGGATGAAAATGGCTAAAGAGAAAATTGCTTTTCAGGGATTGCCTGCACGTATTTGCTGGCTTGGACAAGGAGAAAGAGAGAAGGCTGGACTTGCATTTAATGAATTAGTGAAAACAGGCAAAGTAAAAGCGCCAATAGTAATTGGCAGAGACCACTTGGACACAGGTAGTGTGGCTAGCCCCAATAGGGAAACCGAAAGCATGCTAGATGGAAGTGATGCCGTAGCAGACTGGCCATTGTTGAATGCACTAGTAAATACTGCTGGAGGAGCAAGCTGGGTAAGCCTGCATCATGGTGGTGGTGTAGGTATGGGCTACAGCGTACATTCAGGTATGGTCATTGTGGCAGATGGTACAGCAGAAGCTGCTACTCGATTGAGTAGAGTGCTACGCAATGATCCGGGTATGGGTGTAATACGCCATGCAGATGCAGGCTATGATACAGCTATTGCCACAGCAAAGGCACATGGCCTCTTGTTAAATCAATAATGTTATCCAATGTTCAAAAGACATTGATACTATTTTATTGGATTGGCTAAATCTTATGATCCATCCCATAATATACTATCATCATAAATGAAATGATGATACCTTTTGTTTATGGCGTTGATGGTAATATTTTTACCCAGATTTTGTGCTGATTTTCTTATGAAAAATTGAATGTCAATATAGAGAACGGTTTAAAGTTGAATATTGACTAGTGGGATAGTGGCTTATTTTGGAGTCAATTATGGTGCGTAAATCCCTATGTATGCAGTGTTTTGGCTGTGTATAAATTTCTATTGTAAAATCCCGTTTCAACCAAAAAAATACCTGTACCCTATCAGTCATCATAAAATATTTCCTTTCATATTGTTCAATTTCTTCTACAACAGTAAACACATTACATTCGGCCCAAATTTTTATCGTACATGAATATTACAAAATTATTTCTCATCTGCTTTTTATCATTAAGCAGTGTTAGCATCTTACATGCGCAAACAAAATCAAACTATGATTGGCATGAAGCATTTCACCCAGATTTTTATACCGCCGCAGGCAATGATCAACGAAGTGCATCCGGTATGCCAGGTACAAAATATTGGCAAAACAGAGCAGACTATACCATTGCTGTAAGTTTAGATACAGGGCTGCATCAGGTATCTGGTTCTGTTATCATTAATTATAAAAATAACAGTCCTGAAGCACATAAATTTTTATGGCTACAGATGGATCAGAATATATATAGAGAAGAAAGCAGAGGCGAAGCCACAACTTTGCAATCTGGTGGCAGATGGGCAAATACATCTTATACAAAAGGGTATGAGATAAAATCTGTAACAGTAACACAAAATGCAAAAACAACCACCGCCAAATATGATGTTACAGATACTAGAATGAAGCTCTGGCCTGCATCAGCATTGTCTGCAAATGGAGGCACTATTCAAATAAAAATAGATTATAGTTTTATAGTACCAGAATATGGCACAGACCGCATGGGTCGATTAGATTCTAAAAAAGGAATGATTTATGAAATAGCACAATGGTACCCACGTATGTGTGTGTTTGATGATATTTTAGGATGGAATACACTTCCTTATTTAGGAGCAGGTGAATTCTATTTAGATTATGGTGATATCAATTACAGTGTAACTGCACCTTCAAACTTAATTGTGGGTGGTAGTGGTCAACTATTAAATCCTACAGAAGTATTAACTGCAACTGAAATCAGTAGATTAGCAAATGCTGCTAAGAGTGATGAAACGGTAATGATACGCAGCGCAGATGAAGTGGGCAATGCAACCAGCAGACCTTCTAAACCAACTTGTACGTGGAAATTCAAATGTGTAAACACAAGAGATGTGGCATGGGCCGCCAGTAAAGCATTTGTATGGGACGCAGCAAGAATGAATTTGCCAAGTGGTAAGAAGTCATTAGCCCAGAGTTTATACCCAGCCGAAAGCGGAGGTAAAGAAGCTTGGGGAAGAAGTACGGAATTTGTAAAAGGTAGTATTGAGCTGTATAGTAAACAATGGTATGAATATACCTACCCTGTAGCTACGAATGTAGCCGGAGTAGTAGGTGGAATGGAATATCCAGGTATTGTATTTTGCGGAGCAGATAGTAAAGGTGCAGGTTTATGGGGAGTAACAGATCATGAATTTGGACATAACTGGTTTCCCGTGATTGTAGGCAGTAACGAACGTAAATATCTTTGGATGGATGAAGGATTTAATACTTTTATTAATGACTTAAATGTTGAACTATTTAATAAAGGAGAGTTTAATAATAAGCAGGATTTATACCAAGTGGCCAATTATCTTTTTAAGAAAGATGCAGATGCCATTATGACCATACCAGATGTTACTAATCAAAATTTTCTTGGTATTAATGCATATTATAAACCAGCCATAGGTTTAAATATTTTAAGAAAGCATGTACTTGGCAAAGCACGGTTTGATTCAGCATTTCGTACCTATACAAATAGATGGGCTTTTAAGCATCCTACCCCAACAGACTTTTTTAGAACAATGGAAAATGTTTCCGGCGAAGATTTGAGCTGGTTTTGGAGAGGTTGGATCATGAACAACTGGAAAATAGATCAAGGGGTAAAGTCAGTTAAATATGTGGATAATAAAGTAGAAAAGGGAGCACTGATTACAGTAGAAAATTTAGAACAACTACCACTTCCTGTGCCCCTTACAATAGAATTTGAAGATGGTTCAAAAGAAATGAAAACACTTCCTGTGGAGGTGTGGCAGCGTGCCAGTACATGGACCTTTAGGATAAATAGTAATCAAAAAATAAAAAAGGTAACCATTGATGCAGATCATGACTATCCAGATGTAAATCCATCCAATAATGTTTTTGATAATAACTCTGGAAAACCAGTGCCAGCAGGGCTTACAGCAAATGATGTAATACAGAAATATATCACTGTAATTGGCGGATCAGCAAAATTATATGCCATAAATGATTATGCTATGAAGGCTGAAGGAACTGTGCAAGGTCAGAAAATAGAAATGATTCGGAAAGTGAAAATGCCGAATAAATATTTATTTATGATTAGCCTACCGGCAATGAACTTGGTTGCTACAAAATCAGTAATGAATGGTGATGATTTCTCCATGATGAATATGGGAAAAGAAACCGAATTGAATGAAGAAATGAAAGCAGGCATTAAAGAGCAAATGCAAATATTTTCAGAACTGCTTTACTCCGGTGCTGGCTATGCCATCAACTTATATTCAACGATAGTAACTCTAGATGATAAGGAAACTTATTTGGTAAACATTACCACGCCATCTGGCGAAACTGTAAACGCATGGTATGATGTTAATACAGGTTTAAAACTGAAGGAAGAAACATCAGGTGCAGATGGTGGTGGTGCCAGTTCAACGATTTTCAGTAATTATCAATCTGTGGATGGAATTCAATTGGCGTTTCATCAGGTGATGAATCAAGGTTTTGAAATTGAAATTGATATGAAAGAAGTGAAATTTAATACTGGAATAAGTGATGAGGAGTTTAAATAAAGAGAATTCTTATTACTCAAAATAATAAAGAGGCTACCTTAAATGGTGGCCTTTTTTAATTATTTCAATTATATATCCAGACAAAATGCTACCGTCAATGCAGCATCAGTTATCACAAAAATTAAATTATCAAGAGCTAATCAAAGAGGTGTATTTGATGTGAACTTTTTGTTATTGAACCCAGACGATGTAGTGGACCTTTGTAAGAAAAGTTTAAAAGAAATATACCTAAATGTTTGAGGTTAATTTTTGACTGAAGAAATACAAAACTATTTAAAAGTCAACAATTGTTCTCAAGTGCATATGTATGCAGGCATTCAGCTTTTTAATAAAATTCAATTGTATTATTTGGGATAAAGCAAAACAAACTTTTGCCTAAAAACTGTTTATTTCCAAAATATGACAGTGAGCCAGTATTGTCCAGCAGCAAGTGATGGATTATGATTGCCTAGTGAAGATGGATATTAATTGGCTGATTGAGTCGATGGGTGCTTAAATGCAGATAAAGAAGGTTCATCTACTTCCTCCATCATGGTCCTTTTGTAGTTCGGCTATTTATACGAATTTTTATTTAGTTCGTATAATAATACGAATTTATAAAAAGTTCGGCTATTTATACGAATTTTAAAATAATTCGTATATTTACATTCAATTAATAAAAATGGCTATTCAGGCTGTACTTACCGGGGATATTGTAAACTCTACAAAACTTACTGTTGCTAAAGAGGCAAAGCTAAGCACTACACTAACTAATATTTTTGTAAATTATGAATCCAAATTTGAATTTTACAGAGGCGACAGCTTTCAAGCTTATGTAAAAAATCCGGTAAAAGCTCTACGGCTTGCATTACTGTGCCGCTCTGCGGCCATCAGGCTTTTTAAAGAAGATAAGGTAGTGTTATCAGATATACGCATAAGCATCGGCATTGGCGAAGTAGCAACTCCGGTACGGTCTTTAAAAACAGCAAAAGGTGATGCATTCATTTTATCTGGCCGTCGGTTTGATGAGATAATAAAAAATGACCAACGGCTTGCTATATGTGCAGGCAATCCTCTTGCCAATGAAGGGTTAGAGGTAATTGCCGATTACTTAAATGCTATCTTTGACGGAATGACGGGTAAGCAGGCCGAGGTAATCTTTGAATTGTTAAACGGAGAAATGCAAAAAGTGGCAGCTAAAAAATTTAAGAAAACCAAGAGCACTATTCATCAAAGAACTACAGCAGGCAGGTGGCCAGAAATTGAAAAGCTCTTACAGCAATATGAAAACATCATTAATCAAATAGCATGACAACAGCATTCATCTGGTTAACAAAACTTATTTTATCTCACCTTGTCACAGATTTTATCCTGCAACCCAAAAGCTGGGTAGATGAACGCACCGCCAAACATTTTTTGTCTCCTAAATTGTACCTGCATGGTGTTGTAACTGCTGCATTTGCGTTTATAGCAATGGGCTTTCAATATTGGCTGATTGCAATTATTATTTTGATAACCCATATTCTTATTGATGGATGGAAATCATATCAAAAACAAACAACAACTTACTTTCTTGCCGACCAGTTGCTACACCTGCTGGTAATACTTGGTTGCTGGTATTTTACATTCATTACCTGGAGTGATGTAACTACAGCATGGCAACAACTAAATGAAAATCTTAGTGTTTGGAAAACCATAACTGGATTTGTATTTCTTACTGCACCTGCAGGAATTTTGATTGGCCAGTTCACCAAACAATGGCGGGATAAATTGCCTGAAGCAGAAAATCTTGCCAATGCCGGTAAATGGATTGGTATTGTAGAACGCATTATCATCCTAGTTTTTGTTTTATACAACCAGTACTCCGCTATTGGGTTATTGATAGCTGCCAAAGGCATCATCCGTTTTAATGAAAAAGATAGACAAGAAATTAAAACTGAATACTTGGTTATTGGCACATTGTTGAGTATTGGGCTGGCAATAGTTACGGGGTTGGTGGTTATGTTGTGATTGAATAAAAGTGTTTGCTCACCCAATTTTAAGCACCTATAAACTGAAAGGCCCGATACTCATCAGCCGATCAGTAAAATTATTGACAATTGTAGATGGATATTAAATCCAGATATTGCAGTTGAATTTGTTTTGAAATGTTGAAAAGTAGTATAGTTAAGGTTTGATTTTTATTTTTGGCTGAAGAAATAGTAAACTATTTTATACCAATTCCAAATAATATATCCCAATATAGTTGATTTGATTTTTTTGCCTGTATTTGAACTGTAATTTAATTGGTTATGGTATAACAAAAATTACTTGAGCCCCATTTATTTTTGTGAGCAATATTTTTGGTAAGAATAAAATTTCATATAACTAAGTAAAGTTGTATAAATGTTGTGACTTGAATTTTATCTTGAACCAAAGCATGATTACAGACAATATCAATATGACACTGTTGGTATAAATGATGGATCCCTTTTGTATCAATAGTCCGTGTATAAGCCAAAGTATAACACTTACAGTAACCAAGACAAACATAAAAAGAGAAATATCTTTTGCAGATTTTGTCTTCCATGTCTTTATAACCTGAGGCAAAAAGGTAAGAGTAGAAATTGTTCCGGCTATATAACCAAGCCATTCTGTTGCATCCATTTTTAATTCATCTTAACCATTAATTCTTTCATTAATTTATAAGCTACCATTGCGGTTTGACCATTTACATCACGCAGTGGATTATATTCTACAATATCACAACCTACCACTACTCCATTGATCTGTTGTATAGCATTAATCAAATCTCTTACACTCATGCCACCCGGCTCATGGTGGGATACACCTGGTGCAAAAGCAGGATCTAATACATCCATATCCAATGAGATATATAAAGGGCTTTTCTGAGTAATAAATTTGTTGGGACTGAAATCTTTCATTTCAATTATATTGACTTCGTATCGCTCTGCTTGCTGACGCTGATGTGCATTTAAAGTGCGAATGCCAACTTGTGTTATAGAAGCCAGATTACCTTTTTCTAAAAGCCTTGCAAATGGCGATGCATGTGAATAAGGATTTTGCTCAAAATTTTCGTACAAATCTGCATGCGCATCAAAGTGTATTACATGCAAATTTTTGTGGTGATTAGTAAACGAATCTATAATAGGATAAGATATAGAATGATCCCCACCCAAAGTCAAAATTTTATTATGATCATACAATAAATTTTCAATATGATGTTGAATGGCAACAAATGCATCAGCAGGTTGCAATTGTTCAATATTTAAATCGCCAACATCCTTGTAAAAGTTATTTCTTTCAATATGCCATCCATTTTCACTCCATGCATTAGCTGACCCACCAATGTCCATTTCCCTGATTATAGCTGGAGCCTTTGCAGGGCCTTTTAAGTATGAGCTATTTTCATCATAGCAAATTCCCGTAAGTATTATCATAAGTCATGTATTATTATTATGAAACCAAATAAAAATAGATTGTTTTTCTTTTATGGTGAAAATGAAATTTGTATTATACCTTCTATTACAAAATCAATATTACTCTTCATAAATCTATGTTGAATGTTTTTCAGATTGCACTCAATACTCAGCCAGGGAAAGGTTAGGTTTTTGATGAAAAAATTATTCATTTCTTTCCACTGCCTGATATATTTTATTAATAATTTCCACTGTTTTTAATGCATCGTATGTAGAGGTAGGAATGGGCGCTTCATCAGCTATTGTATTAAACATATAGGCATACATCTTATCATGATTACTCATACTACCTGTGTAAAATCCATAGTCATTTGGCTGTCCTGATTCAATTGGGTCTGCAAGCTGAAAGCCTTGTACTTGTTGGTATTCCAGTAGATTAAGATACTGTCCGCCTATCTTTATTGTGCCCTTTGTGCCAAATATTGTAATTGAGCCTTCCATATTTTTGTTAAAGGCACAAGTGGTAAAATGACAGGTGGCAATAGCACTGTTTTTAAACCCTAAAATTGCTACATAGGTATCCTCAAAATCTGTAGAAGATTGGTGCATATAATTTTTTGCAAATGATTTTACTTTTTCTACATCACCTAAAAACCAAAATAGTAAATCAATGAAATGGCTGAATTGTGTAAAGAGAATACCACCATCCATATCTCTAGTACCTTTCCATGTACTCTCTTCATAATATCTTGCGCCTCGATTCCAAAAACAATTGAGTTGTACACTTATTATATGCCCAGTTTTATCATTTATTATGGCATTTCTTACAGCTTGTACTGGTTCATTAAAGCGATTTTGTTTAACGATAAAAAGTTTTTTTCCTGCTAGTAAAGCGGCATCAATCATGGCAGTACAATCTTGCACCGTTAGTGCCATTGGTTTTTCACAAAGTACATGCATGTGCTTGTGTAAAGCTGCCATACTATGCTCCGCATGAAGTCCGTTTGGGGTGCATACAACCGTAATATCTGCTTGTTCATTTTCCAGCATTTGTTGGTAGGAATGATATGCTGCGCAATGATAGGTAACACCAAATTTTTCTGCTTTGCTATACGCCATGTCACATACAGCTACTAATGTACCTAATTGCTGTATAAGGTCTGCGTGTCTTTTGCCGATATGGCCACAGCCTACTAAAAGAAATCTATATGCTGTTTTCAGAATTAAAAATATTTTATTGTAATAAACAATGGTTGTGGATCATTCTAAGATTCCCACACCAATGCACTTGCGCCTAAGATGGCGGCATCACTCTCTTTAAGATGACTAAATAGGATTTTTACTTTATTTTGAAATACTTGTATCAGATTGGCCTCCATGTGCTCACGGGTTGGTTTTAAAATCATTTCGCCAGACTTGGTAAGTCCTCCAAAAAGTATAATTGCTTCAGGACTACTAAACATTACAAAGTTTGCTAAAGCCATACCAAGAATTTTACCTGTAAATTCAAAGATTTCCAAAGCCAATTCATCGCCTTGAACAGCAGCTTCATATACTTTTTTTGAATCTATTTGATCAGGGTCTGTATCCCGCAGTAGGCTTTTTCTTTTACCTTTTAAAAGCTCAAGGGCTGTAAGTCTTACTCCTGTGGCAGAAGCATAACTTTCTAAACTTCCTCTTTTTTTTGTGCCCTCATGAAATCTCCCTTCGGGTATTACAATGGTATGGCCCAGCTCACCTGCAAAACCATCATGACCATAAATTAATTTCCCATTAGATACAATGCCACTTCCTACCCCTGTGCCTAAAGTAATCATGATAAAATCTTTCATTCCTTTTGCTGCACCATACATCATTTCACCTATTGCGGCTGCATTGGCATCATTTGTAAGTGTAACGGGCAGTTGAAATCTATCTTGCAGTAATTTACTCATTGGTACAATGCCACGCCATACTAAGTTAGCTGCATACTCAATATTTCCAGAATAAAAATTACCATTTGGAGCACCTACACCTATGCCTTTAAAGCGTCCAATACCTCCTGCTTTTTCAATCAAAGGATAAAGATTGGCATGCAAATCTTCTATATATGTTTCTACTTCATCATGTCCACGGGTTGAAATTTCACCATGAAATAACACATTACCCACCCTGTCCACTATGCCATATTTTGTTCCGGTGCCACCTATATCTATACCTACTACCAACTGCTCTACCATGGATACATTTGTTTTTGATTTACCCATTCTTCAAATTTTTACATCATCATATTAAAACAATAATAACCAAAATATTTGAGAAAGGTGTATTAAAATTTTATAATGGTAATTATGAAATTTTAGTGTCCTCCACCAGATGTTTTAACATCATAATCAATACCCTGTGCTTTTAGTATAGACTTACTCTTTATAGCATAAAATGCGAGGTAGGCAAAACAAAGTACATCTATTATATAGCTGTATTGAATCCCCAATACATGATCTCCAGCTAACCAGCCTTGAGTTAAACTCACAATACCTCCACCCATTATCATCATAATTAATAAACTACTTCCTTCATTTGTATGCTTGCCTAATCCGGCTATAGCCAAAGTAAAAATACAAGGCCATAAAGTACTACAGAATAATCCAACACTAGTATAAGCAAACACACTTACCATGCCATCCGCCATCATACCAATAACTAGTGCCGCCATGCCCATAGCAGAAAAGATCAACAACATTCTGGCAGGATTACCTTTACTCAATATGTCTCCAATAATCATAGCAATAATTACAAGTCCATAAATAAAGAACTGACTTACATCGTGTTGTGCTATGCTGTTTACCAAAAGAAATACACCAAATGCCAAATAAGGCATTAAAAAATTTAATACTTGTTTGATACCTTTTGAAACGTCAAAAGCACCTACTGCACCAGTCCATCTTCCCATCATAAGGCTAGCCCAATATAATGAAACATAAGGAGCAATCTTTTCTGTAGGTGTATTCAGATGTTGCTTCATAAATTCAGGGAGATTGCTTGCTGTAGATACTTCTACACCCACGTATACAAATATACCAATCATGCCCAGCACCAGCTGGGGATAAGAGAAAACAGATTTTTTGTGCAGTACTTTAGATTCGTTTTCTGCTTCATGAGTAGCCACATCTTCCAAATCAATTTTATTGGGAATAGATGAAAACTTAAAAAAAATGGCGACTAATAAAAATGCTACTCCTAAAATGAGATATGGTATTTTTACGCTTTCAATATTGGCATCACTATTACCACTAGTTACACTTCCAAAAATTGCAAAGCTCACCAAGAGTGGTCCAATTGTAGTACCCAAATTATTAATGCCACCACCCATACTCAATCGTTGAGATCCGGTTTTTGGATCTCCAATTACGATTGCCAGTGGGTTAGCAGCTATTTGTTGTAAACTAAATCCTAGACCCACTACAAACAATCCACTAATCATCAAATTAAAAGATCCATTATTTGCAGCAGGGTAAAATAATAAAGTGCCTATGGCTGATATGACCAAACCGATGACTATACCATTTTTGTAACCAATTTTGTTCAGAATATCTCCACCAATCGATTTTGATATAAAAAAGTAAATAAGAGAACCCACTGTATAAGCCACATAAAATGCAAATGATACTAACTGGCTTTGCACCTGACTCAGATTAAATGCTTTTTTAAAAACCGGAATCAAGATATCATTGGATGCTGCAACAAAGCCCCAGAAAAAAAACACAATGATTAGGGTGCCAAATTGCGACCATTTTGTAGATTGGTTCATACTTACTGTTTGTTTTTTATGGGCCGAAAAGTAAACAGAAATAATATAAAGAAAATTTTTTATACGCAATTCTCAAACTATTGTTTTTGCTTGTACATTGTCCACCGAAAAAACAAGGAAACAAAATGGAGATTATTCACTTAAGTGCAGAATGTTATCCGGTGGCCAAAGCCGGGGGTTTGGGAGATGTGGTCGGGGCTTTGCCAAAATATCAAACTGCTGCAGGACATATTGCAAAAGTGGTTATGCCTATGTACCGTACAAAGTTTTTATACAACAATACATTTACTGTTGATTTTAAGGGCCATGCCAATATGGGTGATTGGAATTTTGAATACACCGTTATCAAAGAAAGTAAGAACCTACTTGGCTTTGATCTTTACCTCATAGATATATATGGACTGCTAGACAGAGATCAGATTTATGGTTATGAGGATGACAGCCAGCGTTTTCTTTCTTTTCAAATTGCATTTTTAGATTGGTTGACTCATTGGGAGCATAAGCCGGATGTGATACATTGTCATGATCATCATACCGGTTTAATTCCTTTTATGATGCAGCACTGTTATCAATACCAACAGCTCAGTAGTATTCCATCTGTATTTACTATTCACAATGCACAATATCAAGGTTGGATAGGATGGAACAATAGCAATTGGATGCCTACTTTTGATAGTTGGAAATGGGGTATGTTGGATTGGAAAGATACTATTAACCCTTTAGCAAGTGCTGTAAAATGTGCGTGGAAAGTAACTACTGTAAGCAGGAGTTATTTGGATGAATTGAGATATAATAGCAATGGACTGGAAGCATTGTTTGAATATGAAAGAGGGAAATGCACCGGCATTTTAAATGGTATAGATGCGGAGGTATGGAATCCTGAAACTGATGAGTTCATTCCTCAGACATATGGAGCAGAGGATGTAGCAGAAGGTAAACTTGAAAATAAAGCCGCACTCTGCGAAAAGTTTGGATTAGATATTGATAAACCACTATTTGTTTTTATTGGAAGATTAGTAGGAGAAAAAGCAGCAGATATTTTAGCAGAAGCAATCAGACAATCTATTTATGAAGTAAAGGGAAATGCTTCTTTTCTCATATTAGGTAGTGGAGATCCAGTTGTAGAAGCAGACCTAAGTGCTTTAAAATATAGTTTTGAAGGTGTCTATAATGTGTATGTAGGATACAATGAAGCACTAAGCCATCAAATGTATGCAGGGGCAGATTTTATCTTGATGCCTAGCCGAGTAGAGCCCTGTGGCTTGAATCAAATGTATGCAATGCGGTATGGTACTGTACCCATTGTGCGCAGCACAGGTGGGTTAAAAGACACCGTAAAAGATATGGGTGATGAAGGTGGATGGGGTATTAGATTCAATAATGCAAATGTTGGTGATGTGGTATATAGCATAAGCCGTGCAGTCAATCTATATTATGAAAAGGAGGATCAGCTGCATAACATGCGGGAACTCATGATGTCTATTGACAATAGTTGGGAGTTTGCAGTAAGTAATTATATTAATTTGTATCAATCATTATCTTAATAATTTAATCATGTCAAAAAATATGTTGAGCATTTCAAAAAGCGTTGTAGCTGTTATATTGGGGGGTGGTGCGGGCAGTCGCTTAAAACCACTTACTGAAGCAAGAAGTAAGCCTGCTGTGCCCATTGCAGGAAAATATAGATTAGTAGATATTCCTATTAGTAATTGTATTAATAGTAACATCAATCGTATGTATGTGCTTACACAGTTTAATTCAGCTTCGCTGAATAAGCACATTAAAAATACCTACCATTTTAGTGCCTTCAGTTCTGGATTTGTAGATATACTCGCTGCAGAACAAACCCCAGATAATCCAAGCTGGTACCAAGGTACAGCAGATGCTGTAAGACAAAGTATGCGGCATATTAATAACAATGAATATGATTATGTACTCATACTCAGTGGAGATCAATTATATCAAATGAATTTTGCTGATATGATTGATAAACATATCAGTCTTAATGCAGATATCAGTATTGCTACTATTCCGGTGGGGGATAGAGAGGCACCAGAATTTGGTATTCTAAAAACAAATGCGGATAACACTATCGCATCATTTATTGAAAAACCTTCAAAAGATATTCTGCCAGAATGGGTAAGTGATACAGGCACCGAAATGCAGCGTCAGGGCAGGAACTATTTAGCCAGCATGGGTATTTATATTTTTAATAAAAAAATGATGAATGATCTGCTGTTTAGTGAGTTTCCTACCGCTACAGATTTTGGAAAAGAAATTATACCAAGCAGTATTGTCAACTACAAAGTAGCCAGTTATCAATATGATGGATACTGGACAGATATTGGAAATATATACTCATTCTTTGAGGCCAACCTTGCTCTTACTGCCGATATTCCACCTTTTAATTTATTTGACAGCAGCAAAACGGTTTATACTCGTAGCCGAATGCTTCCTCCAGCAAAAATTAGTGGTACTACCTTGGAGAAAACAGTGATAGCAGATGGTTGCATCATCAGTGCCAGTAGAATGGAAACCTGTGTGGCAGGTATCAGAAGTAGGGTAGGGCATGGTTCCACCATTGTTAATACTTATATAATGGGTAATGATTATTATGAAACCATTGAAGAAATGGCATTAAATCAAAAACACGGCATTCCAAAAATTGGTATTGGTGAAAGGTGCTATATCCGCAATACCATCATTGACAAAAATTGCCGCATAGGAAATGATGTGCGTATAAATGGAGGCGAACATTTAGCCCCTGTTGATACACCATTATATACTGTAAAAGATAATATTGTAGTGTTAAAGAAAGGTGCCATCATACCCGATGGATTTGTGATATAGTTTTGCAAAATTTTTTGCAATAAAAACATGGAGTTTTAATTATTACAAAATTTTTTTGTTAGAATCATACAAGAGGCTTGTGAAATCAAAGCCTCTTTTTTTTTAAAATACAATCCCAAAAAATATCTTTAGTACCGCAATTAAAGTCATTTATCAATGTGCTATCATCTACAAATCTTTATGAAAAGCGTTATAGATTTTATGCAAGAAGTATGCATTATATCAAAAGGAAATATGTAAAATCTACAAGTGCATAATTCCATATCTAACAGCTATCCATATATCTCCTGATGAATATCTTTCTTATTATATCCTAAGGCTAATATCCGTTCTTTAGCTTCGTCAATCATATTCTTCCAGCCACATAAGTAAAAATTTGCAGGTGGTGGTTGCAATACCCCCTCTACATCTGTTACTGTAGCTGCTTTACAGATTTCTTCATATACCTGATGAACATATCCAATACGTACTAAATGGTCAAGATTGGTTTCCTGCTCACGGCTGTAGCAGGTATGGAAATGGAATTGTGGAATACGGCGGCTCAGGTCTTTTAATTCAGCTGCATAAAGTGCATCGCCAAATAATCTGCAACCAAATATGAGATGAATATTTTGTGTAGCTATGTTATGCTCTACTAAATGGTGCGCCATACTTCTAAATGGTGCAATGCCTGTACCCGTGCATATAAAAAATAAATCATTTTGAATTGGGTCCGGTAGGGTAAATACACCTTGTGCTCCACGAAAGCTAAGTTCACTACCCACCTGCACTTCATTAAAAAGATAGTGCGTGCCTGCGCCACCTTCCAATAGTACTATTACTAGTTCAAACTGGTTGGTACCGTTTGGCCAAGAGGCAATGCTATAGCTACGCCATCTTTTATTTTTTTGTTCATGTATGGGCAAATCAAATGTTACAAACTGACCCGGTTTAAAATCAAATGATTCCAATTCAGGAATTTCAAACCAAAACCTTTTTGTATTCTGCGTTTCATCTGCTATACGTATCACTTTACAGGTGCGCCATGGTTCAGGCATAAATAATTTTTTGGTAAAATGCAGTAATCCGTTGAAATAAAAAATATTTGCTTCAAAATTTTTTTCACAGGCCTGTACATTTGCATCCCCATGAACCTGGAAACATTATTACAGGCTTATCATCAATCTCCATTGTTATCACAAATGGTGCAGCAGCTTATTGCCACAGATGAACAAAGCAGAACAGTAACACATCTTAAAAACTTAGCAGGTAGTAGTCCTGCTTTATTTTTTAGTGCCTTATATCAGCGGCCGGAAGTGGCTGCCTTTAATCATCTTATTATTTTAAATGATGCAGAAGAAGCTGCCTACTTTCATAACACAATTGAAAACATAACAGGTGCTTTAGATTTATTTTATTTTCCCTCATCATTTAAAACGACAAAAAATTTTAGTCTCCTCAATCCGTCGCATGTTATGCTGCGTACGGAAATGCTCACAAGACTGAGTACTGCCATTGCGCAAAAAAATTCCGGCGAAGCCGTAATCAGAAAAAAAATTATTATTACCTATCCCGAAGCATTGTTTGAAAAAGTAGTGCTGTCAAAATCATTAGAAAGTAATATCATTTTTATAAAGGTGAATGAAACCATACAGCCGGATAGTCTTATGGAGCTGTTGGTCATGTATGGTTTTACACGTGCAGATTTTGTGTATGAGCCGGGGCAGTTTGCACTGCGTGGAGGTATTTTTGATATCTATTCATTTGGAAATGAAAAACCATATCGGGTGGAGTTGTTTGGCAATGATGTGGATAGCATCAGAATCTTTGATCCGGAAACACAGCTCAGTGAGCGAAAGCTACTACAGGTAAGCATTATACCCAATGTGGAAACTCAATTTACTGAGGAAGAAAAAACAGATTTGCTTACATTTTTACCAGCAAATACAGTGATATGGATGCGGGACTGGGATGTAATAAAAGAAGCCATTGAAGAACAGGAAGAGGCTTTACTTTTGTATAGAAAGAGAGAGGACATTGAGGCTGCTACGCAGAATGATACAGCCGATGATACAAAATATTTTAAAGATATACATGCAGATGTATTTACACCAGCATCTGTTATAGAAGAACAACTGCAAAATCGTAGCATAATAGAGTTTGGGCATAAACCACATTTATCATCCAAAGAGGGATTAGTTATTAGTTTTAAGACCACAGATCAACCATCATTCAACCGCAATTTTGATTTACTAATTCAGGACCTAAAACTAAAAGAAACAAATGGCTATGGTATTTACATTTTTGCAGAGCAGGCCAAACAATTAGAAAGACTTTACAGCATTTTTACAGACCTCAATACTTCCATACAATTTACTCCCATTGCCACAGGCATACATGAAGGATTTATAGATCATGATCACAAATTATTGTGCTATACCGATCACCAGATTTTTCAACGATACCATAAATATCGTGTAAAACAGGCTTATACAAAAAACAAAGCCATAACGCTCAAAACCTTACGGGACTTACAACCCGGAGATTTTGTAACACATATAGATCATGGTGTAGGCCGCTACAGCGGATTGCAAAAAATAGAAGTGGCTGGTCATATACAAGAAGCAGTACGCATAATTTATAAAGACAATGATGTGCTATATGTCAATATTAACTCACTACATAAAATATCAAAATATACTGGTAAGGAAGGTACAGAACCCCGCATCAATAAATTGGGTAGTGATGCATGGAACCGACTAAAAGAAAAAACGAAAACCAAAGTAAAAGAAATAGCTTTTGACCTTATTAAATTATATGCAGAACGAAAAGCACAAATTGGCTTTTCGCATACACCGGATAATTATATGCAAACTGAACTAGAAGCCAGTTTTATGTTTGAAGATACCCCAGACCAATCTAAGACCATAGCAGATGTAAAGCAGGATATGGAAAGCGAACACCCAATGGATAGGCTGGTGTGTGGGGATGTTGGTTTTGGCAAAACTGAAATAGCGGTAAGGGCTGCATTTAAAACCTGTGTAGATGGCAGACAGGCTGCTATACTGGTGCCTACTACTATACTTGCATTTCAACACTATCAGACTTTTAAAGAACGATTAAAAGATTTTCCTGTCACAGTAGATTACATTAATCGCTTCAAAACTGCAAAGCAAAAAAAAGAAACCCTACAACAATTAGAAGCAGGAAAGATTGACATAATTGTGGGTACACATGGCTTGCTAGGCAAAGAAGTGAAATTTAAAGACCTAGGTCTGATGGTGGTGGATGAAGAACAAAAATTTGGTGTAGCCCATAAAGAAAAATTAAAGACGCTCAAAACCACAGTAGATTGCTTAACGCTTACTGCCACGCCCATTCCACGCACTTTACAGTTTAGCCTCATGGGTGCCAGGGACCTGAGTGTAATTAACACACCACCTCCTAACAGACAGCCCATACAAACCGAAGTACAGGTGTTTAACCAAGAGCTAATCAGAGATGCTATTTATTATGAAACGGAGCGTGGAGGTCAAGTTTTCTTTATTTATAATCGCATACAAGGACTTGCAGATATGTGCGCCCTTATCAGACAACTTTGTCCGGACTTGAGTGTGGATTTTGCGCATGGGCAAATGGATGGACATGTATTGGAAGAACGCATCCTTGATTTCATTGATAAAAAATATGATGTACTTGTATGTACAAATATTGTGGAGAGTGGTGTGGATATTAGCAATGTAAATACCATCATCATCAATAATGCCCACCAGTTTGGGTTGAGCGATCTGCACCAGCTGCGTGGGCGTGTAGGGCGTAGCAATAAAAAAGCATTTTGCTATTTGCTAGCACCACCAGTCAGTACGCTACCCGCAGATAGTAGAAAGCGTTTGCAAACACTGGAACAATTTAGTGATTTAGGTAGCGGTTTTCAAATAGCTATGCGTGATTTAGATATACGTGGAGCCGGAAATTTATTAGGTGGTGAGCAGACAGGTTTTATAGCCGATATTGGATTCGAAACTTATCAGAAAATTTTGGATGAAGCCATCAGAGAATTAAAACGCAGCGCATTTAAAGATGTGTTTAAAGATGAAATAAGCAAACAAGATGATTATGTAAGTGACTGCACTATTGATACAGATCTTGAAATACTTATTCCGGATGATTATGTAGAAAGTATTACAGAAAGATTATCGCTTTATACTCGTTTAGACAGCACTGCAAACGAAGCAGAACTTACAGCACTACATATAGAGATGACAGATCGCTTTGGGCCTGCACCTACACATGTGGAAGATGTTTTTACAACCATACGCTGCCGCAGACATGCAGTAAAATTAGGTTTCGAAAAAATGACCGTAAAGGATAAAGTTTTACGTTGTTATTTTATCAATAAAAATGACAGTCCCTATTTTGAAACTGCTACGTTCAAAGCCATCCTTCATTTCCTACAAACAGCCACCATCAAAGCAAAATTAAAACAAGTAGGTAAAAACTTTTTTATAGTAGCTGATAGTATGATCAATATGAAGCAGGTTGAACTATTTTTAGAGCGAATGGCAGCACATACCGTACCGGTAAATTAATCAGTGCAAGCAATTGCTATTTGGTACTAACTGTAAAATTTAGTTTTATAGGAGTATCTTTTTTTTGGGTTCTTTTCCTACTGATGGGCTTTTCGTTTCAAATGCAGCAATGTGTAGTATTCGAATATCACAAAGAAATAAAAGATACATTCGTGATTTCTTATTCAGGATTTTTTTTCTGTAAAACAGATATGTAAAACATTAATTTGTTTTATTGTAAATGGTTCTTATGATGCTAACAAGTTTTTATACAGGAGATTCTGAGTATGCGGCTACTCAACGCCAATTAGGATTCTAAATTCTTGTGCTAAGTTTAAAAGTGCTACTTTAATATCTGTTTGAACCTTTTTGTCTAATTGACGCCAATCTTTAGTTGGTTGAAGTAATTCTACTGTTGTTATCGATTGTCCTGTTTTGTTTACATGGTCATTATATTCTTGATTTTTCTTGGCGTAAAAAATATCTACAGCAATTTTATGAGCATCATTTATTATAGCTTCTAGTTTCTCACATAGTTCTGTAGAAAAGAAAATTCTATTTTGGTTAATTTGCGCCCTTAGTTTTGAAATTGCTTCAGTACATTTTTTATCTCTTTCTGTATCTTTTATCCATTCTGGTCCCTGTTGCATTGATGTTAGAATAGCAAGAGAAATTTCTAAGTTATAAAGCAAATTGCATGTCTCTTTGATAATATTTCCACGTTCATCATAGAGTTTAGTATACCTAATCTGATGTTCAATAGTCGTTTTATTAAGTTCCTGTTTATATTTTAATATTTGGAAATTCAGGTTATGCCTAAATTCCTCTGTATCGTTTTCTAGAGACTGTTTATATTTCAAGATTTGAACTTCGCCTAATTTATTAATCGCAAATTTTGCTATAAATACTAGACCTGTGGTTAATGAGGAAGCTGATAAAAGAAATACTATCATTTGTGATGTGTTCATTTAATCTGAAGACTAAAGTTAAAAATAGCCATTATAAATCCATTAGTTACTATACCTAAATCAATATTTCTCATTCAAGTTTAGAGATTCCTTTTTTTAATTGATCAAATTAATCCAAGTTTTCTTTTTTCATCAAGAAAGAGATATGGAGTGGGAGTTTATAATCCACTTCCATACTGTGGTTGACAGTTTTCTTGCCAATCAACTATCCTTATCCATCTATTGCATAACCCAGTAGGGTAAGCCCTGTGTCCATTAAAACAAAGATTGAATATTCCTTCACCCAACCAAAAAACAAAACAAATCTACCAGCGCAACCTAGCCTTAGTTTAAGAGCATTTGGCTCTTCCCATAAATAGTAACCTTTCGTTTTTTCTACGTAGTAAATTTTTAAATACTTTGTCCAAATGTTAGCAAGTTATGATCGGGGTCAAGTAAGGCAAATTCCTTTTGCCCCCAAGGTTGTGTCTTTAATGAACCATTAATGTGGATTGCTACCTTATTATCTAAAAAGGATTGATATAAGTTTTCAATATCATTGGTTCTTATATAGACTTGTCCATAATTTTCTTTTGGGTCAAGTTCTTTAAATTCAAAAAAGTGAATTTCAATATTATCTTTTTTGACCATTAGATAACTTTCATAATCGCCAATTTCTTGAAAATCTAATTGATTGATGTAGTAATTTCTTGTGATGGATTTATTACGCATCGGTAATTTGGGGTTTATATCTGTCAGCATATTTTAAATTTTAATTGATTGGTATGTAAAAGTCCACGATAGATTTATTTTCAGGATGTTCTCTGAAATTATTATGAAATATTTCAAAAGGATTTTTGTCTGCTTTTTTATAGCCATTTTCATTCATCCAAATGAAAAGCCCGTTCCAAGATTTTTCAAAATCTATGGGCTCTATTTCAAAGTGTGCAACAATACATTTCCCATTTTCAATATGGGTAAGGCCAATTTCGCCGCTCACTTCTACAGGTTCATTTAAAAGTAAGCAAGCACTCATTCTTACCTTTTCGGGTTCGGTAATTTTAAAACTGTCGTGATAAATTCTAGCCATTTTAAAACCTGGTTTTTCAAGTAAACCTTTGGGTTTTGCCCACATAATGAGTTTTTCAAAAGCACTATGCAAACCACTCACTCCAATTTGTGTAAGAAAAGCAAAATCTAATCTTGGGATTTCTTTAATTTCAACTATGGCATTCATTTTAATCCAATTTTTAAGATTCTGAATATTGCAAATGTAGTCTTCAAATATTGGTCGTATTTGTCCATTCTTGCTTTCAACTATACCAATCTTGCTATAATTATTTGGACTTAATTTTCTGAATGCTGATGGACTAACTCCGTAATTTTTTTTGAATGTTCTTGTAAATGAAGAATTACTATTGAAACCATAATTGTAAGCGAGTTCCGAAATAGTAAGCCCTTTTTGGTGCATTAGCAATGAAGCAGATTTTTCAATTCTCTTACGAATAATATATGAGTTAAGTGTTTCATTGGTGTATGCTTTAAATATTCTGTGTAAATGAAATGGAGAGTAAAAGGCAATCTCAGACAACTTTTCTAGGGACAGGTCACTGTTTAAATTATTGTCAATATATGCCAAAACATTATTTATTCTTTTAATATATTCTTCGTTCATTTCGTTTTTTGTGCTGGTTTATAATGAAGGCAAAAGGTAGAGCCTCAAAATACAACTATTTGCTTTGCAAGTATAGGCAAAGAAGGATGCATTTAAAGCTTCATTTTGGAGTGGAAAAAAATGAAGGTTTTCTTTTATAAAAATTTGATGGTCTTGTTTTGGCTGTTATCTACTTTAAGCGTATCCATATTTTTAACGAAGAAAAGACCTGTACATGAAAATATTTTTTAAAGCTATCAAAGCCAATGATAATGATGTTACTAAACAAAGGATGGCCAAAAAACTTCACTAGGTTTTATGTAATTTAATTCCAATGGTGCTAGCTGCTTTTGTGCAGAGCATATTGGTAACAATACTGCTGTGTTTCCTGCACTGTTTCAATCATAATTGTATGATTCTTTATGTAGCTTTGGTTTTAAAAATTGTACAAGATTCACTTATGCAAAATTAAACTAAAACCTTTATCTATACTGCTTTTCAGCTTTTATTATAATTATAATTATAAAATCTGAATTCCATCCATCAATGAAAATCTAAAGCTCCAAAACCCACACCACAAGTGGCTGCACCAATTACTAATAAAACACCGGCCGTCAGAATTAATTTTTTACCAGCATCTTTATTGCCGGCTATGTAGAATATTAAACCTACCACTAAGTTCAATGCAAATGTTATAAGTGCTATGGTACCATAAGCCAGAAAAAAATTAGATGCCATGTTTTTATCATCTTCACTGGTTAAGAGAAAAAGCAGTGCAACGGTGAAGGGGAGTGCTAGATTGATTAAAACGTATGTAATCGATTTATTCATGTACTGTTTTTATTGCAAACCTAAGGCTTTTACTATGTAGGTATTGGTGGTAAAATTGTTCCTATTGCCATCTGGGTATTCCAATATGCCAAACCCTTCATTCAATTCCCACATGGCCCAGCCTTTGCACAGGCTACGCATATCGGTTATACATTGTATTCTGTAAGATAATGGTTATTATTTTCAACAATAAATGCTTTGAAATAATCTGAAATATGAAAAGAATCTGTATAGTTTTGGTCTTGCTTCGTTTCACTCGCAATGATGGAGAGTGCGTGGTCATTGCCCGCAGGGCGAAATATCTAAACTTTGTTTAATTGATTTGTATGAATTTTTGGGTTGCTTCGTTTCACTCGCAATGTTTCATACTTTCTAAATCATTGCCCGAAGGGCGAAAAAATGAGTAACCAAAAAGGCATAAACAAGACAATATTTCTTTCTTTATACGGATGGCAGTAAATTTGACCCCTTTTTACATCTAAATTTTTAGTATGCAAGATAATGAAACAGCACAGGTAAGCCCTGAAACAAACAACAACACAAATAATTTTGACATAAATGCTGACGAAAATGCAGCAGGTACCACACACCTCAATGACCCCATGGCAGATGAATCTGCTATTGAAAAATTGGAAGAGGAAATTACTGCCCAGAAAGATAAATTTTTAAGACTTACGGCTGAGTTTGACAATTACAAAAGACGAAGCCGCAAAGAATGGTTGGAGCAGAAAGAAACTGCCGGTAAAGAAGTAATTCAATCCCTTTTGGATGTGCTGGATGACTGCGACCGTGCAGAAAAACAAATGAAAGAATCTGTAGATCTTTCTGCCATAAAAGAGGGCATTCAATTGGTGTTTAATAAACTGCGTAATCAGATGCTGGCTCAGGGTTTAAATGCAATGGAAAGCGCAGGCCAGCCATTTGATGTAGATCAACATGAAGCCATTACAGAACTTGCAGCGGGTGAAAATATGCAGGGAAAAGTAATAGATGAAGTGCAGAAAGGATACCTGCTGAATGGTAAAATTATTCGATTTGCTAAAGTAGTGGTTGGAAAATAAAAATAGAATATGTCAAAAAGAGATTATTACGAAATATTGGGAGTTTCAAAATCGGCAGGTGGCGATGAAATAAAGAAGGCTTATAGAAAAGTGGCCATGCAGTATCACCCAGATAGAAACCCCGGCAATAAAGAAGCCGAGGAGAAATTTAAAGAAGCAGCAGAGGCTTATGAAATACTAAGCGATGGAGATAAAAAAGCTAAGTATGACAGATATGGTCATCAGGCTTTTGGACCGGGGCAGGCTGGTGGCTTTGGCGGCGGACAGGGTATGAATATGGAGGACATATTTAGCCAGTTTGGAGATGTGTTTGGTGATGATATGTTTGGTAGTTTTTTTGGAGGTGGACGTAGCCGCAGCAGCGGTGGTCGTGCCAGAGGTGCACGTGGCAGCAACCTTCGAATAAAATTAAAACTCAATTTTGACGAAATAGCTAAAGGTGTACATAAAAGTATAAAAGTAAAGAAATATGTAGGATGTACTACCTGTTCAGGCAGTGGTGCAAAAGATAGTGGCAGTGTACAAAACTGTGGTACATGTGGTGGTAGTGGTCAGGTAAGAAAAGTAACAAATACTTTTATAGGACAGATGCAGACGGTAGCCACTTGTCCTACTTGTAATGGACAGGGCACAACGATTACTGCAAAATGCGGAGCCTGCAAAGGTGACGGAAGGGTATATGGTGAGGAAACTGTTTCTATTGATATACCGGCCGGCGTACAGCAAAATATGCAATTGAATGTACAGGGAAAGGGCAATGCAGGTGAACGTGGCGGCTCTCCTGGCGATTTGCTGATTGTAATAGAAGAGGAAGCACATACAGACCTGCACAGGGATGGGTTAAATGTGGCTTATGATCTTTATATTTCTTTTACCGATGCAGTGTTTGGTACACAGTCAGAAGTGCCCACAATAGATGGTAAAGCAAAAATTAAAATACCAACGGGTACACAAAGCGGTAAAATATTCAGACTACGTGGCAAGGGCTTTCCTGATGTAAACAGTTATCAGCGGGGAGATCAGCTAATATATGTAAATGTATGGACCCCACAGGAATTGAATAGCGATGAAAAAAAATTATTAGAAAAATTGACGGATAGCAAAAACTTTAAACCACAACCCGGCAAAAATGAGAAGAGTTTTTTTGATAGGGTAAGGGAAGCTTTTTCTGCGGAGTAAGTAATGCTTATAATAAAAAAAACTGGCAGTACTCATAGGAGACTGCCAGTTTTTTTATGGTAATATTTTCTAGTTTATCTTATTACTTTTATTGATGATGTTTCCTGACCAATGGTAACCTTTAAATAGTAAATACCTGCTGTTTTCATATTCTTATAAATATCCAGTGTAGTAGTACCTGTATTTAATATTCCGTACTGCTGTCTGAAAACTTCAGTACCTGCCACAGTAAATAATTGCAAACTAACTGCTGCACTTTCTGATAGCGATAATTGGATTTGTAGTTTTGCTCCAGGAGTATTATTTAATAGTTTCCAGGCATTTTTTACTATAGTTTCTACAGACTTTATTTCAGAATATGTAATTGTACCGTCTTTGTCTTTTTGCTTTAAACGATAGAATGATTTGCCACTTATGGCATTAAAATCTGTGAAATTATATTGGGTGATATTGCCAGAATTCTTTGCTGCTATAAATCCTGCTGCTGAAAAGGATATGCCATCTATACTTCTTTCGATATCGTAACCAAGCATTTGCTGCTCGTTGGTTACTGTCCATTGTAATAATGGTTTATTATTTTGAATAGCGGCAGAAAAATTTACTAACTGTACGGGTAAAAGATTGTCAAACCGAACATTATCAATGCCAATTAAATCTGAATTAGCACCATTGATACCTGCATCTGTTACATAATGGCGAAAAGCTATTCTACCTGTTTGTCCTGCTGAAATACCAGTAAGTACAATGGTATATTCTTTCCATTCATAAGGATAACCTCCTTCAGCTAATGATTGATTGACGGTAGCATACAAGCTGGTAAAATCGCCAACACTTGTAGCATCACTACCCACATTGGTACTGCTGCCATTTTTGCTCAGTCTTATTTCTAGTCTATCAGGAAAATCGAAAGGGTCTGGTGTAGTTTTACGAGTATAGAATTTTAGTGTAGCATTATTGTTTAATGATAATACTGGGGTTAATAACCAATTACTTAATGTACCTACACCCGGGTTTTCTGCAATGCATTCAAAGTTTGAAGCTGCATAAGCATTACTACTGCCATCAAATGAGTTAAAATTTGCGTTATTTCCCTGCGCCCAAGTTATTGATGTATTTGCAGGCGTGGATTTATTAAAAGCAGCCCAACCACTTGGCAACACTGTTTCAAATCCTTCTGTAAAATTAGATACTTGTGCATTTGTTAATGTAGTTGATGCAAATAAAAAAGCAACAACAGAAAAACTGATTTTTATTTTTTGCATAATAAAATGATGTTCTATAAAGAATGATTAAAAGTTATAATTAAATGAAGCATTAAATCCTGATGATGCAGGTACTAAGCGGCATACACCACCCACACAAAAAAGTCCCTGTCTTTGTCTGCCATAGCCTATTGAAAGTCTGGCAGTTTTATAATTAATAGCAGTACCAAAATTGTAATAGTGAATTTGTTGATCTTTTTCATCGTTGCCATAATTATATAAATCTGTGGCATAAAATGAAACATAAGGAGCCCAACTGTATTCAAGGGTGGCTGCTGCCCAGTTGCCCCTGTGTTGGATATCTTCTTTACTCCACAAATGTTGAAGATCCATTTGGAGGGAATGTTTTTTATTAATTTTATAAGTACCATCTACTGCAATGAAATCTGCCGCTGTCACCGGAGTACCTGGTCCACCGGACTCAATGATGAATCCATTATAATTGAAATGGGTATAGTTGAATTCGGTTTTTAATTTTTTATTCCATGTTTTCTTTACCTCAAATCCGTAATCTCTGAAGAGTAAATCTCCAAACTTATTTGAGTTATAATTTACGTCTTTAATTGGGGCTCCAAAATCTGGATCACTTTCAAAATCCATAGCATGAAATTCTCCATAATGTACTGAAAGTTGGAGTCCTGTTTTGCCTCCAAATCCGGTTTTTTTAGGTACGTTATAATATATTTCTGCATTACCCCCAATTTCACCGATGTTATAAATATTATTTAACCCAGCCAAAATATAATAACCGCCTTGTGCATTGTAAGGATATATATTTTGCAGACTGAAATGATGCTGTGGTGTAAGTGCCGGTAGATAGTTGATGAGATTATTTACAAACAAACTTCCACGCTCTGCTCTAAAATCCATATTGCGCAGTTTTCTTAATGTAAGATTAACACCAATCTGTTTACCTGTATATGAAGTATTTAGTAAAAAAGCATTTCCAGTATATTTTCCGCTATCATATAAAACCTGCCCAGAGCCATTGCTCAATATATCTTTGGATTTTTGTACCCATTCTGCTTGAACAGAAAAATGATCATTTTTTGCACCTGCTCTAAGAGATACTACGCCAACAGATCGAGGCACTTCATTGATGGTATCAATATAATCTGTATGTCTTAGCACATAACTACTTCCAATATTGTATCTCCATTTTTTTGATTTAATTTTTAGTGCATCATTTAGTTGAAGTTCCAAGTCAGCACCATATACTTCGCCATCACTTTTACTAAAAATACTTCTAATATTTCCACCAAGTACTTTTAATTCAAGCCCTTTGACAGGACGCACTGCTATACGTCCACCTATTAGGGCATTGTTTAAACCAAGCTGTCTATCTTCCCATGTACGAAAAGCGAGGCCACTGCCAAACTGATCATAGATATAACCTGCTGTTACATCTATTTTGTCAGACTGGTATCCTGCGTACAAAGTACCCAATCCCTGCTTGCCATTAAAGTCTTGTGGAGATCCTAAAACAGCTATATTTTTGTATAATTCATACTGACCTCCAGCAAAAAAATGACCGTAGCGAAGTTCGGTTTTTAAGTAAGTATTACTTCCGAAACGTGAGTCTTCAAAAAATAAAAATTTCTCATCATACCTATTATACCAAGCGGCATTTGATTCCACACCACCAGTAATAATGAGTTTAGTTTTTTCGGTTTGTGTATCTTTATTTTCCTGTGCTTTTGTGGAAACACAATATAAGCCTGCTATTGCAAATAGCATCAAAAATTTTTTCATCTAATAAAATGCTTTTGTATTTTTTTATTTAATCAAACTCTTTACTTTTTCATAAAGTTCTTCTTCATCTCCTGGGTGGTAACTATTGTGGGTATAAATGATTTCGCCCTTATGGATAATGATAGTTGCAGGCACATTAGCAATGTTTAGGGCTCTTTTCAATTCCTGATTTTCGTCAAAAAGAATGATATAATTCCATCCTTTACCAATTGCCAAGCTATTTGCCCTTGAAGTGCTTCTTGCATCATCAATAGACACTGCAATTACTTCAACACCGGTTTCGTCTTGCCATTGTTCATAAGATTCATTAAAGGCTTCTAATTCATTGATACATGGTGTGCACCAAGTGGCCCAAAAAGAAATAATTACAGGATGGCTTACAGTGTCGGCAAATTTTTTCAGGTTTATTTCCTCGTTTTTATTGCTGCGCAATGAAATATCGGGAATAGATTTTTGAGACCAGCTTAGAGCTGGCAATAGGATAAGAAGAACTACTGGTGTAATAGATTTCATGGTGAAAAACTTATTTATGGTGTGCATTAAAAATGTCAAATGTAAAATGATTGCACATTGAAGTGCGGATTATTTTTATATGACAAAGATTTTACATTCTATAATCCAAATTATTTATACATGATTTGGATTTGTGTTAATCAGAAAATAACTTGCGCCTTAAATTATTACACCATGATTCATTCAACAAAATCAATTTTGTTCTTTCTTCTTATTGCAGCATCTCTTTATTCTTGCTCAAAAGCTGATTTATCAGCACCTGTTAACATTGCTGCGGAGCAAAGTTTTTCAGAAGATTTCTCTATTACTGCCTCCGGCGATCGATTTTTAAGTAAAGTTTTATATGAAGATTACACTGGTGCCTGGTGTGGCTGGTGCCCTCGACTAGCTTATAAATTTGACATAATGATGGAGCATAATCCTGATCGTTTTTTGATGCAGGGAAATCACAATGGTGATGCTTTTACTTCATCATACCAGAGTAAGCTGGAGAGTACTTTTAAAATTAAGGGCTTTCCTACAGGATGGGAAAATAGGTACCAGGAGTTTAAAGACAATGGTAATATTTTGAGTTTATCTGACACTGCAAATAAATGGAGTTATTTGAAATCCTTAGATTCATTGGGTTTAAGTATTACCAGTTCTATTGCTTCTAATAAAGTGAGTGGTTCAGTTAAAGTGGGCTTTGGATATACCTTTAGTTCTAAAGTAAAACTGGTTATTGAATTATTGGAAGATAGTCTTGTGCTTGCCCAAAAAAGCTATTACAGTACGTCACCAGTGGGTAATCCTTATTATGGATTGGGAAGCACAATGAATAATTTTGTTCATAGAAATGTATTGCGCAAATGTTCTACAAATGAATTAGGAGATTTAATACCTTCATCTAGTACAAATGCCGGCAATGAATATAGCCTTGCTTATAATTTTGATTTAACAGGATTTAATGCTAGCCGGTGTAAAGTGGTAGCATTTGTGGTATATGAAACTGGACAAACAAAGTCTGGTATCATTAATGTGCAATGGACAAAAGCAGGAAAGGATAAAGGCTATGACCGTGCAGTCAAGCATAAACTATAGGTATAATATTGAAAGGAATAAATTGAAATTTTACCATTTTTTTTGTCACTATTTAACATTCAAAAAGCAAATATGATAAGGTAGAAAATTAATTTTGTTCTATACTAAATTAATTTTTATGCAAAAAAAACCTTTGATAGCAGTTCTGCTCTTGGCATTAAGCTTTGTTTCTTTTAAAAGTAGCACCATAAAAATAGGAGATAAGCTACCTATGGCAGATAAGGAGCTAGTGGATGTGTCTGGCAATACTGTTAGTTTGAAATCTGCTGCTGGCAGTAATGGATTATTGGTTATGTTTTCTTGCAATACCTGTCCCTTTGTAATAAAAAATCAGCAAAGAACTATTGCCATTTGCGAATTTGCAAAGAAAAATAATATGGGTATTGTACTTTTAAATTCTAACGAGGCAGGTAGGAATGGCGGAGAATCTTATGAAAAAATGCAGCAATACGCCAATAGTCAAAGTTATAAATGGATTTATGCTGTAGACGAAAACAATGCAATTGCCGACGCATTTGATGCCAACCGCACCCCAGAGTGCTTTTTGTTTGACAGAGATTTGTCATTAGTGTACCATGGTGCTATTGATGATAGTCCACAAGATCAAGAAAAGGTAACAAGGGAGCATTTAAAAATAGCTATTGAAGAAATTGTTTCCGGGAAAATGGTAACAACAAATGAAACTAGATCTGTAGGTTGTGCTATTAAAAGAAAAAGTTAAATAATCATAATAATAAAAAAGGCTACCTCAACGGGTGGCCTTTTTTATGAATTATTGGTATGCATTTGAATTCTTTGGAATTCTATTGCTGTTCTTTCTGCTCTTTATTATAATCCTGTTCTGCTGTTTTTGCCATTTCGAAATCGAGTACAACACCATTGATACAATATCTTAAACCTGTTGGCTTAGGTCCATCATCGAATACATGACCTAAATGACTCCTGCACCTGCCACACATTACCTCAGTACGCGTCATGCCATAAGTATTGTCGGGAGCATAAATTATACTTCCTTTTGTATATGGCTCATAAAAACTTGGCCATCCACATCCACTTTCAAATTTTGTATCACTACGAAATAAAGGATTTCCACAGGCAGCGCAATAATAAGTACCAATCTCTTTATTGTTTTCGAAAGCACTGGTCCAAGGTCTTTCAGTTCCTTTTTGTCTTGCTACCTGATATTGTTCAGGAGTTAGTATTTCCTGCCAAGCACTATCCGATATGGATACTTGCTCACTACTAGTGTGTGAGTAAACACTGCTGTCTTTATTGCTCATGATTTCATTTTTTTTTGTTATCGGTTTATTGGCCTGAGAAAAACATCCCTGACAAGCACTTACAAGAAGTACAATTAATAAAGTTCTATTTTTCATATACATAAACATAGGTGTAAGATACATACAAAGATTTTTTAAACTTTATGACGATACAACACTACCTTACTTACAATTGTTCTGATTCTAAAATGGCTAACAATTGTTAAAACTCAATTTTAAGCGCATCCCCTATATTTGCCTCTCAATTAAAGAAACGAAAACTATCATGTTTAACTTGATTTTATATGGACCTCCGGGGAGTGGAAAGGGCACTCAAAGTGCCAAATTAGTACAACAGTATGGCCTTATACACTTATCAACGGGTGATTTGTTAAGAAATGAAATTTCAAATGCTACACCTTTAGGATTAGAAGCTAAAAACCTAATGGACAAAGGTCAGTTAGTACCTGATGCAGTTGTTGTAGGAATGATTAGTACTGCATTAGATGAAAATAAGCAAGCTAGGGGTTTTCTTTTTGATGGTTTTCCAAGAACTGCAGCGCAGGCTGAGAGTTTGGATAAACTGTTGCAGCTTAAAAAAACTCAGATTTCTGTAATGCTTGCATTAGAAGTTAGTGATGAGGAATTAATACATCGAATTTTGAAAAGGGGAGAAACAAGTGGAAGAAGTGATGACTCAAACCCTGAAATTATTGAAAGCCGTATCAAAGAATACAACGATAAGACAACAGCAGTTGCAGACTATTATAAAAAATTTAATAAGGTGGTTTCTGTAAAAGGCGAAGGTGGTCTTGATGATATTTTCAACTCATTATGTGTTGAAATTGATAAACGGATTGAGCTCTAATTATTTGAAAGGAGTACATTTTTATTACAACCCATATTGCTTATAAGAAGGTGATCTCTTTGATTACTCAACGTATGATATAACAATTGGGAATAAATTCCATTAACGTACTTTTGATTTTAATTCCATTTTTGTAAGCTAAGAATTCTAAATTTTATACTAATAAACATATATATTTAATTTTTAATTTGAAATATTGGTTATTTTAAGCAACCATTTCAAAATAAAAGCCGTATTCTTGCAATCCCCCGAAGAAGATTACAGTGTTACTGTTATGTTATCTGCTTGTAAATTTGCCAAACATTGATTTGTTTCATATTTATTTGCACTTTTTTAAGATATATTAAACTAAAACAAAATGAACGTTAATCCTACTGTAAATCAAAGAAGCAGGGTAGTACATGTTTCTCTGCCTTTTGAAGGTGTTTCTGAATTTGAGCATACAGAAGAATATTTAGAAACAAAAGGTTTTCAATTATTTCTTAAGAGGGCTTTTGATATCTCTGTTTCGGCAGGGCTTATACTTTTATTTTCACCCATACTACTCATAGTTACTTTAATTATCAAAATTACATCAAAAGGTGCAGTGCTATATAGTAATGAGAGAGTAGGTCTTGGTGGTACACATTTTCGTTGCCACAAATTCCGCAGCATGGTTACTGATCAGGCTGTGAAAGTAGAAGATCATAAGATTGCTTTGGAAGGCCAAGAAAAAGGTATTCTGCATAAAAGTAAAACTGATAGTCGTATAACTTGGATTGGGAAAATAATTCGTAAAACAAGTATTGATGAATTACCACAGTTGTTCAATGTATTAAATGGTGACATGAGTATTATAGGTCCAAGACCATTAGTCCCTTTTATGTTAAAACCATATCCTGAGTTTTCAGCAGTTAGAAACCTTGTTAGACCAGGCATTACAGGTCTTTGGCAAATAAGGGACAGGGAAAATAATACAAGTGCTGAATTTATGATAGAGCATGATACAGAATACATACAGAACTACACATTTTGGCTTGATTTGAAAATTTTATTCAGTACTCCTTTTGTTGTTATTTCAGGTAAAGGAGCTTATTAATTCAATATTAAATAAACTGATACGGGCCCCGCAGGGGCCCGTTGAATTACACCATTTTTTTTATGATAAAATCGGATTTCGTTATTGTAGGTGCCGGCCTTACAGGTGGCACTATTGCTCGTGTATTAACTGATCATGGCCAGAATGTTGTCTTAATAGACAGAAAAAATCATGTAGCTGGGAATGTTTTTGATTATCGCCATGAGGAAAGCGGTGCAATGATTCATAAGTATGGTCCACATTACTTCCGCTGTGGCTCAGAAAAAATTTGGAATTTTTTAAATCGATTCACAGAATTTTATGATTGGTCAGCCACCATACGGTCATCTGTAAAGGATGAATATTTGAACTGGCCTGTAAATATGGATTACATTGAAAAAATTGCAGGAAAGCCAGAAGAATGGAATTTATTTATGGGTGAGCCTACAAATTTTGAAGAAGCCTGTCTTACCAAAATGCCCAGGGCTCTATATGAAGTTTTCATAAAAGGATATACTGAAAAGCAGTGGGGAGTAAAATGTACCGAACTTGATAAAGAGCTTGCTGTAAGGATTACCATTAATAAATCAAATGTAAACACACTCACTCCAAATCATCGCTGGAATGCCTTGCCACGTAAGGGTTACACAGAAATGGTACGCAATATGGTAGACGGAATACCACAACATCTTGATTTCGATTATTTATTGAATAAGGAAAATGTTTCTGCCGAAAAAATGCTCATATTTACCGGACCAATTGATGAATTTTTTGGAAATAAATATGGTAAATTAAAATACCGTGGCCAAAATCGTAGAGTAGAACACATAGCAGATACACCTCAGCACCAACCTTGCATACAAGTTAACTACCCAAATATTGAAGATCCACGCATAAGAACTATAGAATGGAAACATTTGATGCATGCTACTGAAAAAGATGCGGTAAATGGAACTTTACTGACACATGAAACACCATTTACTCCTGAAAATGCTAATCAGTATGAATATCCATTTCCTGATAAGATCAATAAAAATTTATATGAGCAGTATCGTGCTGATGCTGATCAATTAGATAATACTTTAATATGTGGTCGCTTGGGTGAGTATCGTTATTATGATATGGACCAAGCCATTGGCAGGGCTATGAAATTAGCATCCGGTATTTTAGAAAAATTTAAGATAGAAGAGATTAATTTCGATTCTGTTGAAAAATAAATATTATATCAGGGAAATTGGCATCTTTTTGCATTTGCGTGAGGGATTGTAGCGTAAAGCCCGGAGCCATGAGGTACGAATGGCGAGGACTTGAAGCGTAAAGCCCGGCCCACAGGGACACGCCCTCATTTCTAATTTCATTTATTATATTTTGTATATAGTTTGCAATTGAAATGTTATACCACATGTATGCTAAATTTTTAATCTGTGTACTCCTAAATGTTTCTTTGTGTGCATGTACCAAAGAGAAGAAATCAAATACGGATATTACTGAACCTATAACTAATATTGATACTTTTTTTGTAAAAGGTGCTGATATGAGTTGGCTAACAGAAATGGAGGCATCAGGTATAAAGTTTTATAGTACCACGGGTGTGGAGACTGAGGCAATGGCATTGGTGAAATCTTATGGCATCAATACACTTCGACTTCGGGTTTGGGTAAACCCCACAAATGGTTGGAATAATACAGCAGATGTAGTTTCGAAAGCTGTAAGGGCAAAAAACCTTGGCTTACATATTCTGATAAATTTTCACTACAGTGATACCTGGGCCGACCCGAGTAAACAAACAAAACCTTCAGCATGGGCTGCCCTTGATTTCAGCGACCTAAAAGCGGCAGTAAGTGCGCATACTAAGGATGTATTGAGCCAATTAAAAGCAGCAGGAGTGGCACCTGAATGGGTGCAGGTAGGAAATGAAACCAATGATGGTATGCTTTGGCCCGATGGAAAAGCTTCCTCAAATATGGTTAACTATGCTCAATTAATAAATGCAGGATATGATGCTATTAAAAATGTATTTCCATTGGCCAAGGTGATGGTGCATTTGTCAAATGGATGGGATAATGCTTTGTTTCGTTGGAACATTAATGGCCTTATAACCAATGGGGCTAAATTTGATATAATTGGTATGTCTTTGTATCCACAGTTTGTTGCATCCGGTTGGCAAACTGCCAATCAACAATGTTTGGCAAATATGAATGATATGGTATCTACCTATAAAAAAGAGGTAATGATTGTGGAAGCGGGTATGCCTTGGGATGATGCTGAAACATGCAGAGATTTTCTGGAAGACCTTATTTCAAAAACAAAACTGGTATCTGGCAATAATGGTAAAGGAGTAATGTATTGGGAGCCCCAAAGTTATGCTGCCTGGCAAGGTTATACTCTCGGTGCATTTGACAATAATGGAGTGCCAACAGTGGCATTAAATGCATTTAAAAATTAAATCAAGCGTAGCTTTTATGCCACAATAAAAAGAACAATGTTTATGATGTTAGTATAAACCACATTTACAGAAATATTTTCAAAATTAATACTTAACTCATTACAGTTTTTCCAACTTCCAATTGTTGATTTCATTCCCTGTGTATAGTGTGGCTATATAAAAGCCTCTTGGCATGGCAGCTAAATCTATGCTTGTATTTCCAATCAATTTTTGAACTACCATAACCTGCCCCAAACTATTGCTGATTTGCAAAATAGCTTGCTCATTTGGTTGTAATCCATCCACATAAATTTCTTTATTAAAAGGATTAGGTCTTATGGAAAATATGTTTTTCTTTTTTTGGGCTTGTAGCTGCTTGCTATCTGTAGATGATATTGGCCTATTGATATTTATATATTGAAAAATACTGTTGTTAAAATCATATTGCTCAGGCTGATCTCCATTTGGATTTACATCAATATTAAGGTTGTATAAACCAGCTGGTAATGCCCTTACATCTATATTAAAATTAATCCTAATACTGTCTCTTGCTTTTAAGGCACTTGTTCTTGGTTGCACAAAATGATACACCCTGCCCAGCGTATCTATCAACTGTATGTTTACTTTAATAGGAGTAAATGCATTATTGCTCACATTGGCAAAAACGATATAACCTTTTAGGGTATCATACTGTGTTTTTACAGGGTGATTAAAGGAGAGATTGTGGGGTATTTTCATACCTAAGTTAGGTGCTAAAACACCCTCCGGTACTGCATTTCCCAACACCTGCCAGTTTTTCAACTGATGTGGCTGTACACTAATTGTATCTACAGTTTGCATTGCTAGTTTAATATATGGCCATTGTGCAGTATTGATATTGGATATATCTTGTGATAGTTGATTTTTTGGTATTGTATAGAAAAGGGAATCTATATTTTTCCCATTGTTACCATATATTTTAATGTTCGTTTTATTGTTTGATGTAATGTCAATACCCTGCCAGTTCATCATACTCCAATTGGTAGCCGGCCCAAACAATACAGAACGAATACTACCACTGGTATCCCTTGCCGGTAGATTTCCGGAATAACTAATGGCATCATACAATCCTTTAGAAAAAACAGATACGGGACTAAAAATTCCCTGTTCATTTTTCTTATATATAAAAATAAAAGTACGTGGCATATTGAATGAATCAATCAGTAAACCCTGGTCTTTAAATCTATGATATAAAGAATTGTTACTTCCAAACAATGCAGTGTCAGCAGCCCATACAGTGGGTGCCCAGTCCTTATTTCCCTGATCATATACTTTTCTTACAGCTACATAAGCACCAGAAGGAATATATAGATCCATAAAGTCCATTGCATTTTTTCTAGCAGCACTTGTTTGTGTGCTAAATTCAAAATTCTTAATTCGATTATTTCCACAAGTGGCGGCTGCGCCAAATGGATTTGTCGTATTTTCAAATACCCTAAAACTTTCAGCATCCATCACATGATAAATAATGCTACTACCTACACAAGCACTCACTCCGGACAGTGACCCATTAACCGAAAAACTAAAATCAATATCTTCAACACCACTGGTGGGATAGATGGCATTTTGTACATATAAATTATTCAATTTATCCTGCATGAAAAATTTTCTGTTTGCACTATCAGCACTTATGCCATCCAATAAATTATTTGTAAGTTGATAAAAATTATTTTGCTCAAAACCCGCTGGGCTATTGCTTTTATACGAAAATGAAAATACATTCCAGTTATTGTTTTTACTGTTTTGATCAGGCGCTACCCTCCAGAAATACACCTGATTGTCTAGCGGCAAATCAATAGTTCTAAATACAATTAATCCTCCGGAAGAATTAGTAGAGAATCTACGCTTTACCGGTGAGTTAAAAATTGATGTTGTATCTATTTCCACCACATATTTCCTCTTTGTTGTATCATTTAAAAGTGCGGTGCTTGCACAAAGTCTTATCTTGTTATTACTGATGATGGAATAGTTATAGGGATATATTGGTTTTAACTCAATGGGGTTAATGCTAATACTAAAGTTTGCAATATTATTATTTTCACTGAGCTCAGCTACTTGTTTATCATCATCAATAATGGCCACATAATTTACGGTGCCAGCATCAGCATTTGGTACTATTGGTATTTGTATAAATAGTGAGTCTAAAGCAGGTATATATTTTAGCCTTCGGCGAAATAGAATGGTGCTATCCGTATTATCTAAACGATAAAGTGTGAGCCTCATAGAATCTTTTACAGCTTTGCCCAAATTGAAAATACGCAGTTTTACATCCGCAGATGGATCACAAATAGATAGTGGTAAATTATCTATCAGAATATTATTTGCCTGCACCGTATAATCTGGCAATCCATAGTTATTAAAGCGTAAAGCAGGATCTCCATGAAGTGTGTATTGCTGTGCATGCATGCGTCCATAAAAATCATTAAATCCTGTAATCTGCAGTGCATTGGTAAATGATTCCTGTATGATAGTGCCCAATGTTTGTCCATATTTTGTAACAGCTACAGACTTATAAATTTCTTTCGTAAAAATATCTAAATAGTTTACAACACCAAAGCTACTATTTGATAAATAGGCAATACTGCCCCGCTGTGGAGCCATGATAAATTTCTCAGAAAGTGTTGCAATATTTGAAAGTCTATTTGCATCAAAATCAAAAATATTACCTGCTAAACATCCGTTTACCAAAAACACCGGATAGCGCCCCACATTGTTGTAATTATTTGGATTATCTAAACTGAAATCAATTGACTGTGCAGATGAATGACCAAAATAGGTAAGCCAAGCGCTTCCTCTATTATAAACATCTGCAAAATTTACCACAGCATCAGCAAAGCCATCAGGGTCTGCCGTTTTACTATACTGGCTTACCGCACCACCAAAAGTAGTATCTGCAATAATGCGGTTATAACTACTCATCATGGTGTCCAATATTACTCCGAGATAGGGATCATTGGCCCCTGTGAGCAGCAGTACCTGTTTTGCCCATGCTTTATTTTCGATACTATCTGCGTCATTGATTTGTTGTGCTTCATACTGTTTTACTTTTTCTAAGTAAACCCCTATTTCCTGAGGAGATACGGCAGATAATCTGCCAATGGGCACTGTTGCAATATCTGAGAATCCGTTTGATGCCAATAAATTATCAGAGCCAGGAAATCCATAGGTAGGTACTAAATTTAATTTATCAATCTGGGGGTTTTGACCTGCCAGCCTGTATGATGCATAGGACACACCTTTACCCAAAATAAACAGGTTTTTAACAACCGTTTGAAAATTGTTTCTTGCAAATCTTATAAAATCTTTTACTGCCAATGGATGCCCTTTTACTCCATAAGCAAACTGATCTTCCAGCTGTTCAACTGTATATATTTTTGCCTGATATCCTCCGCCGGCACTGCTGCTTCTGTATGCACGATATTGTTCTGCATAATTATCATTTGGGCTCACGCCCAATAAGGATGCATTTGAAATAATGATATAATCCGATTGGGTATTTGTATTCGTAAAATCTGTAAACTGTATAGATTTTAGCATTGGAATAAGTTGGGCTGTAGTACCATCCCCTCTCACTAATACCAATTGATACGCCATTGCCGAAGGCCCGGTAAGAAATAGCAATGTATCCGCAGATGTATTTAAAGCAGTATATCTTTTTTTGTTTGTAAAATCATATAGAACAGGCTCCTCAGTGCCACCATTAAAATTTACAATTTTTATTAATCTTCCTGTGGGAGATGGCTCAAGTGTAAAATCAAAAATAGATGCATTATTAAAATTAAATTTTCTTTTATAAGTTAATGCTAGTTGACCTAGCCTTATTTCATCATTGTATTCAGCACTGCTATCCCTTATTAAAATCGCCACCTGATCATTGATGATTCTTGAGGCAGACAGACTATTTATATTTGGAAAAGCAGTACTATAAAAATTCATTTTCACATTAGCAATGCTATCACCATTAAAAAATATTTTTACATCTCTTTCATTTTGTGCATTGCCTACCATTGTCATGGCCACAGAGCATGTTGTATTGATGGTATCTGCCATTAAAGATGAAAAAATTTGTGGCAATTCTTTGGTGCTACATCCGCAATTATTTGGCCTTACAGCCCTACTTGTAAAACCCTCCCCTCTTTCAAAACTACTGAGGTATAATACTTTGCTATCTATCACGCCAAAGCCATTGTTAATAGCAGATCTATAATATCTACCTGTGGTGTATGTGAAATTTTTTTCTGCTGCAAGCAGCGATGATGCAGCATTATTTGGAGCATCAAATAAACGAAGATTGATACCTGAATTTGAGGTAAGAAAATAAGTAGAGGAATCTGTGCTGAGATTCCAATTTGCATTAATTTGATGATCAGGGGATGGATAAAAATCACGGTCAATTTCACCATTGGCTATTTCCCCATAAAATTCAATAAAATCTGTTGGCCCGAAAATTCCTGTGGGTTTTGAAGCATATATGGATTGTTGAACCCCATTACACCAAAGTTGAAATTGTTCTGCAGGCACAGCAGATAATCCGGCAGCAGCCAAAGCAGGCTGATTGATTCTTACTATTCCTTTTCTAATAGGGGCATTTACTATGTCATATCCAAATGGACCCACTCTAAATTTAAAATAGGTTTTTGAATAATTTATCCAATTGTTCTTAAATGGCTGTGCTTTTGATATATTCGAGCAGCAACAAATAAAAAGGAATATTCTAAAAAAATGTTTCATAGTCAAGATAACATTGGGGCAATTTACAATCTTGCAAAGAAATTAAAATGTTTTGTTGAATATGGTGTACACCACAAAATGTGCTAGATGATATCGCACTTCACACAATACTCATCTGCCAGTTATATCAATATATATCCATCCATCTTAAAAATACATATATAAGTACACGCAGCCTTATCTTTCACCCATTATGACCATTAGGGATTCCTTTGCTTTGGCTTACAATACGGTAAAAAGTAATAAATTAAGAAGTGGTATAACCATTGCCATTATTGCATTTGGCATTATGGCCTTGATTGCTATCATTACTGCCATTCAATCTATGAATGAAAGTCTGCGGAGTAGTTTTGCTACCATGGGTGCCAATGGATTTACCATCAGTTATAAAGAAAGCTGGCGTTTTGCAAATAATTATGAAACCCAAAAAGAGAAAAAAGGGAAGAAGAAAAAACGCAGCGATTTAGATAAATATATCACGCTAGATCAAGCCGAAAATTTTAAAAATACATTTAAATACCCCGCCAATGTTGGCCTAGCTATTAATGGCTATAACTCTATTGAAGTACATTATAAAAACAAAAAAACAAACCCCAATGTAAGTGTGCGGGGTGGTGATGAAAATTTTCTGGATATTAATGGATATAAAGTAGAAGTGGGTAGAAATCTATCTGTAGCAGAAGTGCAGAGTGGCAGTAATAATTGTTTATTAGGTTATGATGTGGCCAAAAAATTATTCAATAATTATCCAGAAAAATCTGTTGATAAAATCATAAAAATAGCTGGTGTACCCTATCGGGTAATTGGTCTGCTGGCTCATAAAGGAAGTAGTGCTTTTTTGAGTGCAGATAATATTGTTATAACCTCGTATAATAGCGTAAGAAGATACCAAGGTGCAGACCCATCATTTGAAATTGGCATTATTACTTCAGATGTGGCACAAATGGAAGGTGCTATTGCAGAGGCAACAGGTGTATTTAGAGGTATAAGGAGGCAGCAACCTTTGGATGAAGATAATTTTCAAATACAAAAAAGTGATAGGCTTGCTGAGCAGTTTTTGAGTTTTCTGGGTAGCATACAAGGTGCTGCAGTTTTTATTGGACTCATCACTTTGATAGGTGCAGCTATAGGGTTGATGAATATTATGCTGGTATCAGTAAATGAAAGAACCAGAGAAGTTGGTTTGATTAAAGCCATCGGGGGAAAGAAAAAAAATATACGACAGCAATTTTTATTTGAATCCTTAATCATAACCATGTTTGGAGCCATATTCGGAATCATACTTGGTGTAGCAGTGGGCAATATTTTTGCTATGGTGCTAGATGCTGGTTTCACTATACCCTGGGGATGGGTATTTACAGGAATTATTATTTGTACAGTTGTAGGTTTATTAGCTGGTTTGTGGCCCGCCATAAAAGCTTCAAAACTCAATCCTATTGCGGCTTTGCGATATGAGTAGTGATGGATATTTCAAAATATTCAAATGATGTATCATCACTTTAGTAAGCAATCAACCCAAAATAAATTTGCTTTGCATTTCTATTGAAAGTATTTAACATTTTATAAAAAAATAAATTTTGTTTCAATAGTATTCTTTCGTTTACTTTGCATTTCAAAGTACTTTTATGAAGTCTGAAAACGAAATAGCTGGAACCTTATCGGATATTCAAAAAATGATGCAGCGCAGCAGCCGCTTCATCAGCCTAAGTGGTTGGAGTGGAGTAAGTGCAGGGGTATGTGCACTAGTGGGTGCCTCTTTTGCTTATCCAATTATTGAAGATAGTGCATACGAGGTAATTAATCTGCGGGATGCATTTCAATATGACAGCTTTTCACTCAGTGGCTATATGGGTAGCAGATTATTTAAAATTGCATTAATCACTTTTTTTGCTGCACTCATACTATCTTTTATATTTACCTGGATCCGCAGCAAAAAAACAAATACACCACTGTGGGGATTTACTGCCAAAAGGCTGGTATTCAATATGGCAGTTCCTATGGCAGCAGGCGGTTTATACCTTTTAAAATTAATGGAGGCTGGTGCTTATGGCTTTATAGCTCCAGGATGTTTATTGGTGTATGGTCTATCCTTGCTAAATGCCAGTAAATATACATTAGATGAGGTGAGATATTTAGGCTATACACAGATTTTACTTGCAGTGCTCAGTTTGTTTTTTGCAGGTTATGGTTTGTATTTTTGGGCAATGGGTTTTGGTGTTATGCATATTATATATGGTATTATTATGTGGTATAAATATGAAAGAACAACTGTAAATACAGATTAAACAAATGGCAATTTCTATTGACAATCTGAATAAAATATTTGACAGTCGTATAAGGCTGGGCATCATGAGTGCACTTATGGTAAATAGTAGTATGAGTTATAATGAAATGAAGGAGATTTTAAATATTACAGATGGTAACTTAGCCAGTCATTTTAAAACATTAGAGGACAATGGTTTTATTAAAGTACAGAAAGGTTTTATCGGTAAAAAAACAAACACAACTTATTCAGTTACAAAAGCAGGCGAAAAAGCTTTTACTGCACATATTGCTGCATTAGAGCAAATGCTGAAATCATTGAGGTAATTTTTTTTGTATTTATACTTTGTAATACAAAGCACTTTTTAATATTAAATTATGGATACAGTTAAATTTTTAGGTTTAAGGATATGGTTTCAAACCATCCTTTCTTATTTGATCATTGCGGCAGCAAGTATCTACCTTTTGAATATATGGGACAAGGAAACTGGATTAAATATTTTACTAATGGCTGGTCTTTCCTTTACTGGTGGTGTACCTGCACTTATTGGTTTAAGTATATGTATTGCTTTTGCAAGAAGGTTTATAAAGCACCCCAAAAAAAGGGTGCAATTGTTCTGCTGTTTTGTACTGCTCATAGCAGTTGGTTATGGAATTTTATTAATCATACTGAATGATGTAGCGGGGATTCTAAACAATTCTATTGAAGAACCCTATCAGCAAATGCTTTGCGTGGGCTGGGTATTGGCAGGAAGCATAATTACTCTAATACTACAGCACAATAAAATTTTAATCGTATTCTATCACCAAAAAATAAAAACACAAAATACAATGGACACAAATGAAGATTACACACAGGCAGCAGATACATTGCCAAAGGCATCATCATCAAACAACAGCATAGTGTTAAAGGCAGCACTAGTAGGGGGGCTTATATTAGCATTACTCATACCCATGTTTTTTTTAGATGGATTGGTTACTGAAAGAAAAACAAGAAAAGAAGAAACTATAGCTGAGGTAAGCAGTATATGGGCGGGTGAGCAACGCATTTCAAATCCCTACCTAATATTACCATATAGAGATACCAGTACTACAGACTTAAAAGGTAAAACAATTGTTATAACAAAGTTTTTGGCAATACTACCTGAGGATAATAACACAAGCGGAATTATTATACCAGATATAAGAAAACGATCCATTTATTCTATTCCTTTATATCATGCAAATCTTAGTATGAATGGCCATTTTAATTTATCAAAAATTGAGCAATATGTGGCATTAGATAAGATTGATTTTAGTAAGGCGAAAATTTGTCTCGGCATTACTGAATTTAAAGGGATTGAGGAAACAATGCAAATAAAATTTAATCAGGCGAATTATATTTTACGACCCGGCCTACCGGCATCATCCGTGCATGAAAACGGTGTGAGTGCACCTATTACTTTATTGGCAGCACAAAAAAATGATAAACTTTCTTTTACATTAAATTTAAAGATAAAAGGTAGTGTTCAACTCATGTTTGAACCACTCAGTGGCAATAGTAATTTTAGTTTAAACAGCACATGGCCATCTCCATCCTTTGTTGGCAATCAATTACCTCTTTTGCCAAAGGTTACCGACTCAGGCTTTAATGCTACTTGGTCATTTAATCAGGCTAACCTTCCATTTGATTTGATATTACCGGATAAGAGTATTGCAAAATATATATCACATACTGGAATAGAAGGTAGCAGAGGTAGCTCTGATGAAAATCTAGCATTTGGCGTAAGCCTTATACAGACTGTTGATTCATATTCACAAACCAGTCGTTGTATCAAATATGCCATACTGATTATCGGTCTTACATTTTCGCTATTCTTTATAATTGAAGTAATGCAAAAAAATGCATTCCACCCCGTGCAGTATTTATTGGCAGGTCTGGCACTCTGCATTTTCTATACATTGCTCTTATCCATCAGTGAATATCTTTCTTTTGCTTATGCCTATCTCATAGGAGCAAGTGCTACTGTAGGTTTAATAGCTTACTATGCTTATACCCATTTCAAGAATATAAAAACGTCTACTGTATTTGGTGGTTTTATGTCTTTACTATATGCATTCATCTATGTGTTACTAACTTTAGAAGACACTGCTTTGTTAGTAGGAAGTGTTGCGCTCTTTTTCATTCTTGCAGCAGTAATGTATATCACAAGAAAAGTAAACTGGTATAAACTTTAACTGAATTATCAAACCTATTTAAATAATAATATTACAATGACTTTATTAAATTTTTTAATCCATAAAATGCTGATGATGCCCGTACGCATTATGAATGAAGAGATATGGATTGTTGCCGGTTTTGGATATCTACTTTTATTCATAATGGTACTGAGGGTTTTTAAAATAAATAAACATGAAGAATAGGCTTAACCCTTTACCAAATGCTGCCGGAGAACGTAGGCTTTCGGCAGCATTTCTTCATGCTACTAATGGCATTATATATTTTTTTAGTACAGAACGCAATGGCAAAGTACAAGCTGCTGCGTCAGTGATCGTAATCATTTGTGGATGCTATTTTCAGCTTACACCAGTTGAATGGGTTTGCATTTTATTATGTATTGGTGCTGTATTGATGGCTGAAATGATGAATACCGCCATTGAGTTGATCTGCAATTTCATTGAGCCAAATTATGATATACATATAAAATATATAAAAGACGTATCAGCAGGAGCAGTTTTTTTAATTACCATCATCAGCATCATTATAGGTCTTATTATTTTCATACCATATCTATTAAAAATATGAAACTTAGATTTTCAAAAGCACATAAACTTATAGCAGCTTCAATATCATTTACTATGATATTACTCATCATTCGTATTTGTTATACCGGAAGTTCATTATACCTGTTTTATCCCTGGAATATTTTTCTGGCCACCATTCCAGTTTTCTTCAGCAACCTTCTGAAAAAGGAAAACAGCATAAACCTTAAAACAGTTACCTTTTTTATATGCTGGTTACTTTTTTTCCCAAACGCACCTTATATACTTACAGGTGTATTTCATTTTGAAGAGCGGCTGCCCGTGCCGCCTTGGTTTGATTTAGCATTGGTTTTATCAGGCGCATGGACAGGGATGGTATTGTGTATTTTTTCGCTGATGCAAATTGAAAGATGGCTTCAGCATTTTGTAGCATCCCGTTACCAAAACATTGTGATGGTCTGCATCATGATACTAGGTGGTTTGGGTATGTATATGGGTCGCTATGAAAGGTATAATACATGGGATGTTATAACCGAACCATTATCTATTTCTTCATTTTTATATACAAGAGTCATTCATCCGTTTGAGCATGTACATGTATGGCTATTCACTATTGTTTTTGGCGTTTTTACTGCTCTCATTTATTTTACGATTAAGGCCATTCAAAATAATGGGTACAGAGATAGATAAAAATTAATATTGTTATATAATGTTTGGCGCATTTTTGTTGGTAATGGGTTCATCAAGTATGCTCTGTTATTGCGTTGTAGCCTATAATAATTGTTAATTTAAATTTCATTTTCCGTATAAACAACTGTTTTCTCATTGCCAATCATAACTCCCTGAAATTTTTTCAAAATTCTTTTATAAAGTTGCATTTCATTTGAACAGATGAGGAAATGGATTATGCGAATAAGTTATGGGTTTTTGGGCCTTTTGATTGTATGGGTTATAGCTGCACAAGGTTGTATGTTTTTTAGAATGAGTGATAGTGATGCTGCTAGTGAATTCAAATCGTCTAATATCAATTTTAAAACCGGTGATATAGCAGTGGGCAATAGGAATATGCATTATGCTATGAGTGGAGTAGATACCTTGCCAATGCTCGTTTTTATACATGGCAGCCCCGGTAGTTGGGACGCCTTTAAAATTTATATGATGGACTCCATGCTACTTCAGAAATATTGCATGGTAAGTATTGACAGACCCGGTTTTGGATACAGTGATTTTGGCAAAGCGCTCAATATGAAAGAGCAAACAATTTTACTCAATACGGCTGTACAGCATATATTTAATGGCAAGCCAATCATACTTGCTGGCCATAGCCTGGGTGGGCCGGCTATTGTAAAAATGGCTGCAACTATAAAAGATGTAGCAATTGATGGATTAGTGCTGATAGCAGGAAGTGTAAGTCCCGAGGCAGAAGCACCTGAAAGATGGCGTACTGTTTTTGATTTTTCCCCACTTCGATATCTATTGCCCGGGGCATTTAGACCCAGTAATACGGAAATTGTATATTTCAAAAAGGATGTGTATGAACTACAGCAGGACTTCAAAGCGGTTAAATGTCCTGTACTTATTTTGCATGGAGAAAAAGATGATTTTGTGCCTCCGGCAAATGCTACCTATGCAAAGGAGCAATTGATCAATAGTCCATCTGTAAAGCTTGTTTGGTTTAAGGATGAAAGACATTTTATACCTTGGACCAGGTTTGGAGAAATACGGAGCGAGCTGTTGAATTTTCCAAAATAAATGCTATCAATATTCTCTTGACTATGCTTTTAATGACTGCAATATTTAGTGTTATGGACAAGATTTGCATTCAGTGCTTTTATTGCAAAAGCTTCATACCCACTGCGCAACTCAGACATTTTTTTTCATCACAATAATTATGTAGGAGATGTATGAGTGCCTGAGATTCCAAAGCATTATTATTTGTAACATTTTTTGATGTCCATTGCTTAGTGATAGTATTTATTTCTGGCTTTGTTTGCATAAGCCATTGCATTGCTTTTTGTTTATAATGATCATCAGAAAGATATAGGCCATAAGCATATAATAACGGAGCTGCCGCATTAATTATGATATGCTCTAATAACTGACGACCTGTAGCTTTTTCTTTATAGTCGGTGGCTTCATCAAATTTATAATGATAATGCCAGTAGTCATTGGCTGATACATTCAGTAGTTTTTCAATAACAAGTGGGTTTTCGGCATCTTTTATTTTTGAAAAAAGATGAACAGACTGTTGTATGAGTGCAGCAAGCTGGGCCAGCCTAATTGTTGGAAAATTAGCTGGGCGCATTCTTAAAAATAATGGAGGTTTTGCAATTGGTTCTAAACCATGTTTTGCTGCAAGAAACTGATATTCTTTTTGCAGCATTTTTGGATAATTGTCAGTAAAGTTTCCCTCTAAAAGCCTACACTGACCCAGCAGCAATGCTTCCAATTGATGTATTTGATTTTTATATTTATGCAAAAGTTTTACTGGTAATGTACGTGCCATTTGTTCAAAAGCTACTGCATTTGTTTTCATACCAAATGATCTGGCTATATACCACCAGCAGGTATCTTCCCAATGCTGGTGTGCCTGCTTAAAATAATCTATACAAACAGAGGCTTTTGCAGTCAATCTTTCTGCAGCCATTCTTTCCTTCCATGCAAGCCAACTGAGGTCTGACAGAGCGGGTAAGCATTCCCCGCAGGGGATATTATTCTTTTGCTCCATCAAATTTTGATAATGCTCCATCATGATTTTGGATACCAAAGGTTGCAGCACCAATGTGGGTATTTTATTTCCTTGGTTATCATAAATGGGTATATCGTTTTCCCATACTACATGAAGTATAATGTTGTTATAATGTACATCTTTTGTGTGGGCATGGGTATGCCACTGACCTGATTTAATATGTATTTCTATATTTCCAATCCAAGTGGTATTGTCTATTTTTATTTTCGCTTCGCTAAAGTCTGGGCCCTGATGTACATTGACTTTGCCAGGATGTATGATCAGAAGATCATGGCCATCTTCTGTTTTTAGCCCCAGCATGTTATACCTGCGAAACTGCCAGATAAACTGTAATAATTTTTCTGATAACTGCCACATATTTTATATGGGCTAAGATAAATGTATTTATGCAAATTGTGTTAATGCTTGTACAACCCTACTTACCGGCAGGCCCATTACATTATAGAAATCTCCATGTATTTTTTTTATACCCACTACTCCAATCCATTCTTGTATGGCGTATGCACCTGCTTTATCATAGGGTTGATATTTATCTACATAAAATGCTATCTGTGCTGCACTAAGTGTATGAAAGCTTACTTCGCTGATATCTGAAAATGAAATTTTATCATTGTCTTTTAAAAGTACAACCCCTGTTATTACATGATGTGTTTGGCCGGAGAGTTTCAGCAGGATGGAAATAGCATCCTCTCTATTTACGGGCTTACCTATAATTTGATTTTCTAATATTACAAGCGTATCAGCTGCCAGTATGATTTGGTTTTCACCCACAAGATGTTGTACAGCCTTTGCCTTTGATAGAGCTATAAATTCAGGTACAGCATTTACATCCATAAAGGCGGGAAATAGCTCATCTGTATCCTGTGTTATTATTTCAAACGGAATTTCTGCCCATTCTAGAAGTTGCTTTCTTCTGGGACTTTTTGAGGCTAAAATAATTGGCTGCATGATTATCCTTTTGGATGTGCTTGCTTATGCACATCTTTTAATTTTTTTATGGTATTGTGTACATATACTTGTGTAGAGGCCAAGCTACTATGGCCCAATAATTCTTTTACTGCATTCAAATCTGCACCATTGTTCATTAAATGTGTGGCAAAGCTATGCCTAAGTATATGTGGTGATTTTTTTTGTATAGTGGTTACCAAAGTAAGGTTTTTGGACACCGCATTATGTACATATTTTGGATATAGTTTTTTCCCCCTTGGGGTAATGAATAATTGCGGCACATGGTCAAAGTCTTTTTTCTTTTCTCTAATGTATTCTTGTATGCTATTCATCAAGGCAATGGATATGGGAACGATACGTTCTTTATTACCCTTACCCAATATTTTTAATTGACAATTGGAAAAATCTACCTGCGATGTTAATAGCGTAATGAGTTCATTCCGCCGCATACCCGTTGCATATAAAAATTCAATGATTAGCTTATCTGTTTTACCGGCCCAGGTATCACTAAACTCCACATCTTGCACCAAGGATTGCATCTGTTGTTCTTCTACAAATACAGGCAACCGCTTAGGTATTTTTGGATTACGGATACCTGCCGCCACATTGGTTGTGATGATGTTTTTTCTCATCAGAAATTTAAAGAAAGAACGCAGTGATGAAATCTTACGGTTTAATGATTTTGCGGTTACTTGTTCTGATTTTAAAAGTGCTAACCAACTACGAACCATATTTGTATTAATCAATGCAGGGTCTGTAGTCTGATAATTTGCTGAAGTAAATGAGGAGAACTGCTCTAAGTCAGTTGTATAAGCAAGTGTAGTATGCGTAGAATATCTTCTTTCAAATTGAAGATATTCCTGAAACATTTGTAAATAATTGTTTTCTGTTTTTGCCATAAAAAAACAGCCATAAAAGTAATACCCTTATGGCTGTAATATAAAAATTTAATTAAATAATTTTTATGCCTCTATTTTACCGCTGGCAATTTGCTGCTTGTAGATTGCTTTTAACACTTCACCTCTGCGTCTCACAGAAGGTTTTGTGAATGACTGACGGTCTCTAAGCTTTAGTAATGTTTTGCTTTTTTCGTACTTTTTTTTGTACTTTTTGAGCGCTTTGTCAATGTTTTCGCAATCTTTTGAGTCTATAATTAACATGTATGATACCCCCTTTTATTCTTTTGGGTATGCAAATATAGCCTGTTAAACCAAAATGCAAAATGATTTTTTTAGTAATTCCCTTTTTGAATAAGGAAAATGCTTGGACCTAAGCGAATGTATCTGGGAATTCATTTTTGGCGGAATAAAAAATCCGCAAGAAATTAATCTTGCGGATTTCAAATGATACTCCAATTCTTTTTTGCATCATCGTTTTATGCCTCCACTGGCATACTTGATTGTTTATCCGAATGCATTAAACCAACAGTTCTTTGTATAAAATTAGTAAGGTCATTTCCTTTTAATAAACCTTGACTGAGCAATGCAAGGTCTGCCAGATTGCGCACTTGGTTGGCTGTTTTCTCTTGATCTGCTTCTTTTAATAATTGCTGATAAATCGTGTGGTTACCATTAATGGTGAGGGTAACTTCATCTGGCATTTGTGCATAGAATGCACTCATGCCACCACCTGCAGCTGCCATATCTTTCATGCGGCGCATCATTTCCGGTCTTGTAGCTACTACCGGAGGTGCGTCTGCACTTAACCCTTTTACTTCTACTTGTATATGTAATTCGGGGATTTGTAAACCAAACCATTCCTTCAATTTTGAAGTTTCATCATCACTCAACACACTAATGGCGTCTTCACCTTTATCAATGATATGATCTGCTATATCTGCATCCACACGGGTAAACCCTGTGTCAGACCATTTCATTTCTACTGTGTTGATAAATGCAGCATCTACAAGGCTTTCCATATGTATCACCGTATATCCTTTATCCTTACAAGCCTTTATATATGCATCCTGCTGCACAGGATTTGTGCTATAAAGAATAATCGTTTTTCCTTCTTTATTCTTTTGCACATCGGCTACCTTGTTTTTGTATTCTTCTAAGGTATAATAAGTGCCTGTATCTGCATCTTTTAATAATAAAAATTTATTTGCCTTCTCCAGAAATTTATCATCTGTCATCATGCCATACTTCACAAAAAGATCTAAGCTATCCCATTTTTCTTCAAATGAGCTGCGTTCTTTTCTGAATATTTCATCAAGCTTATCGGCTACTTTTTTTGTAATATGGCTGCTTATACGCTTTATGTTTGGATCACCTTGCAAATAACTTCTACTTACATTCAATGGTATATCCGGACTATCTATAACACCATGCAATAGCATTAAAAATTCAGGTACAATATCTTTTACTTCATCTGTTACAAAAACCTGGTTGCTATATAGTTGTATTTTATCTTTTTGAATTTCGTAACTCTGTTTTATCTTCGGAAAATATAAAATACCTGTCAAGTTAAAAGGATGATCTACATTGAGGTGAATCCAGAAAAGTGGCGTTTCACTAAATGGATATAATTCCTTATAAAAATTTTGGTAATCTTCTGTAGTTAAATCGGAAGGTTTTTTTGTCCATATTGGATCTGTGATATTTATTTGCTTTTCATTGAAATAAATAGGCACAGGTAAAAATCGGCCAAACTTTTTGAGCATTCGCTCAATGGTATCTGTTTCCAGAAATTCTTCACTTTCACCATTAATGTGTAAAATGATTGAAGTTCCTCTTTCAGTTTTTTCTGAACTGCCTAATTCATATTCAGGGCTACCATCACAGGTCCAAAAAGCAGCTGGCGCATCCTTATAGCTTTTGGTATGAATATCAACTTTATCACTTACCATAAAGGCACTATAAAATCCTAAACCAAAATGCCCAATTATACCTGCATCTTTATATTTTTCTAAAAATTCTTCTGCACTGCTAAAAGCTACTTGGTTTATATATTTATCTACCTCTTCAGTGCTCATCCCAATGCCCATATCAGCTATGGTTAGCGTTTTGGCCTCTTTATCAATGCTGATAGTAATCCGCATATCACCGGCTTCGCCAGTATTTTCGCCACTCTGACTTAGCTTCAATAATTTCTGAGAAGCATCTACTGCATTGCTAATTAATTCTCTGAGAAAAATTTCATGCTCACTGTATAGAAATTTTTTGATGATTGGAAAGATGTTTTCCGTCTGTACCCTTATTTGTCCTTTTGACATGATGGATTATTTTTTTAGAATAATTGTATTGATAATTAATTTTGGCCAACCTTCAAAAGCAATACCATCAAGGTCGTTAGTGACAGATTGGCGCATTGGGAAAAATGCTAAAAATGGAAATTGAGAAATATTGCTGATAGTTCTACATAGCTCCAGCAGATACTAAACTAGGGCTTCTACTGGTTTTGATTTGGTAGCGTTTGCTATGGCAATTTGCCTTATGGTTTCATCTGCAAAGTATTCGAAAGCCTTTGTACTTACTGGTTCTCCTTGTAGTACTGCGGGTATGCCTGTATCTCCACCCTGGCGTATATCCTGTACGATGGGAATTTGTCCTAAGAAATTGATTTCATATTCCTCTGCTAATCTTTTGCCGCCATCTTTTCCAAAAATATAGTATTTGTTTTCGGGTAATTCTGCTGGTGTAAACCAAGCCATATTTTCTACCAGACCTATAATGGGCACATTTACTTGAGCCTGTCCAAACATAGCAATTGCTTTCTTGGCATCGGCTAGTGCCACATCTTGGGGGGTGGTTACAACAATTGCTCCGGTAACGGGTACGGCCTGCAAAAGTGTAAGGTGTATATCACCGGTACCCGGTGGCATATCTATAATTAAATAGTCTAATTCGCCCCAAAGTACATCTGTTATAAATTGCTTGATGGCGCTACTTACCATTGGGCCTCTCCATACTACTGCATTTTTTTCATCAACCAATAAACCAATACTCATCAAAGTAATGCCATGCTTTTCCATCGGCACAATCATGCCCTTACCGTCCACATCTTTCATCATGGGCCGCTGACCTCTTACGCCCATCATTATGGGTACGCTTGGGCCATAGATATCGGCATCCATTAATCCTACAGTAGCCCCTTTATTCGATAAGGCAATAGCCAAATTAGCCGACACTGTGCTTTTACCCACACCACCTTTACCACTTACAACTGCAATAATATTTTTAACCCCCGGCAAAGCAGATTTCCCATCTACACGCAAACTACTTGTGTTTGCAGTAAAATGTATGTTGATTTCTGCCTCAGGAAATAGAGCATGAATTGCTTTTGAAGCATCATTGCGCATTTTATCTTTTAAGGGGCAGGCTGGTGTAGTAAGCACTATTGTAAATGAAATATGCAGACCTTCAATAGTCAGGTCTTTAATCATATTTAGGGTAACCAAATCTTTTTTCAAATCCGGTTCTTCAACGGTGGATAATGCTTTATAAATTTCTCTTTCTGTCATCACTTTCATTTTGTTAAAAAACCAAAAGGTGGGCAAAAATAATAGTATGCCTGTTTACTTTGCCTCATATAATAACCTTGCATCTAAAAAATTGTTATAAACTCAATGAATAAAAATATACGCATCCTTCTTATTTGTATTGTATTGTTCTCAAGTTTAAAAACAATTGCGCAGGATACTGTCAAGGATAGTGTAATTCAATTATTTGGAGTAATAATGACAGCAGATAGCCTTATGGCATTGCCTGCTGCCAGTATAATTGTAGAAGGAAAGGGTAGGGGCACTCTTACGAATGAAGATGGGGTATTTAGTATTGTTGTGCTAAAGGGAGATCATATTCGCTTTTCCTGTATTGGATATAAGGATAAATATATTTCTATACCATCATACCTCACTTCAAATCAATATAGTGTGATACAACTGATGGTGAATGATACGGCCTATTTACCGGCTACTATATTGAAACCCAGGCCCACCCGTGTGCAGTTTGGGAGAGATTTTGTAAATACTGATATTCCTGCGGATGATTATGAAATAGCCCGAAAAAACAATAGTGAAGCAAAACGAAGGGCACTACTTTCTCAGCTACCTGTGGATGGCAAAGAAGCATTTAATACTCAAGTAAGACAATATGCTGCCAAACAATATTATAATGGGCAAACACCACCTCTTAGTATTTTAAATCCTGCGGCTTGGTCAGAATTTATACAAGCCTGGAAACGAGGTGATTTTAAAAATAAAAAATAATTGCGTTTAAAAGAATACATCCGCAATCAACAATATTTCTACAGGTGCATTTTTAGATTTCAGTATAGCTATTACGTCAAATTGTATTTGTGTATAGGATGGATTGCTTTCTAAAAAAGCAGATGCTGCCTTTTTTAAACTATTCATTTTTCGGCTACTTATGCTTTCTTCCGGATATCCAAAAGCTAATCCTGTTCTTGTTTTTACCTCAATAAAATGAAGTTTATTTTTTTTAGTGGCAATGATATCAACCTCATGATTTTTATACCGCCAGTTGCGATACAAAATTTCGTACGAATTGGCTTGTAAATATATGGCAGCTTCATCCTCGCCGGCTTTTCCTATATCTTGTTTGTATGTCATTCAGATAAAGACAAAGTAAAAGGAGTTTACATGTTGGAATTAAAAAATACTGTTCTTTGAGCTAAGAATTACCTTTAAAAGGGCCATATAATCGGGTGCTCATCCTTTTCCTTTAAATTTTTTTTCCATTTTTTTTCCTGAGCTTTGGTTCGGAAATAAAAACCCCTATTTTTGCCGCCGCTAAAAAACATTCCTCCTTAGCTCAGTTGGTTAGAGCATCTGACTGTTAATCAGAGGGTCTCTGGTTCAAGTCCAGAAGGGGGAGCAAAAAAGCAGTTATCGCAAATGATAGCTGTTTTTTTTTGGATTGAAAGGCATTTTATAAATTTATTATTTACCCTAATAGCCCTAATCTGATATGGAAAATTCTTGAAATCATAGGCGCATCATTTTTTATTTTTATTTATATCAGATATCTATGGCTGAAAATCATTCAGACAATATTTAATATTGCATCAATCATTTATCAGTTGGAAAAAAGATTTCATCGTTTATTGAATAGCTTTTTCCTTTTTTTAGGGTATATATTATTCTGCCAATGCAAATAAATAGAGTTCAGATTGCAATTATTTCAAATTTAAAAGAGCATATTCTTGGACAGATTAAATATTTTTTTGTATTACTATTTTTTATTAACAATAGGGTTGAAGGGCAGGTAGATACAAAGCAAACTGTGTATGCACTCAAAGCACATACTGGTTTTGTACTTCCACATTCTATTTATACGCAAAATACAAAAGGGGCAAGGCCATTTGGGTTTGAGGCTGATATTTCATGCTTTGACACCAGTCAGCAAGTTTACAATACCTATCATTGTTTTCCACGCAGTGGCATTTCCATAAATTATGCTGATATGGATTATGGATTATTAGGAAAGAGTTATAGTGCAGCCTATTTTTTAGAACCAAATTTTAGACTAAATAACCGAGCCGCTCTACAAGTTAAAGGTAGTATTGGATTGTCTTATTTAACGAATCCTTTTGACAGCATAAAAAATCCGGAAAATCAAAATTATAGTTTAGCTATAAGTGCATTTTTGCAAGTGGGTGTAGGGCTAAGTTATAATGTATCTCCCCATACAAGTTTACAATTGTCCGGAAATTGGTATCATAATAGTAACGGGGGATTTAAACAGCCTAATAGAGGTTTAAATTACCCGAATCTTTCTTTTGGGGTATTGTATTTTAAAGAGCAGAATAGTTTGCCAATTTATAATCAGGTACAAGATACTTCTTGGAAAGAACTACCTGTTTCTATAGAAGGCGGCTTGTTTATTTCACCCAAAGGGGGATATAATAAAAATGTAGAGCAAGAGAGAAATTTTTTGGGTGGTTTGTATCTTCAAGCCGGTAAGCAAATTGCTTCCATTCATAAGCTCACTGCCGGTGCAGAAATATATTTTGATGGGGGAATGCAGAGCATTAAACGTAATCTTATTAATGATAGTAGTAGTAATATACTAGCAGGGGTTTTGATTGGGCATGAATTTTTAATCAATAGATTTTCTTTTAGTCAACAGCTAGGATTTTACCTCTTTAAAGAAACTGATTACTATAATCAGGTTTATGCAGATATCTATAAAACAATTTATCATAGATGGGGCATCAAGTACCAACTTAAGCCACACTGGGCTATTGGCATTAATTTATTGGTGCATAACCAAGTAGCAGATTTTATTGATGCTCGGTTTTTTTATAAGTTATAACAAATTCAAATCAGCTCTTTTAGCTTATCAGTTACGATATCAATTTCTTCTTTAGTATTTAGTTTACTAAACGAAAAACGAACAGTTACCTGATTTGGGTTATGATTTATTGATCTTATTACATGGCTACCTGCATCTGCTCCACTTGTACAGGCACTGCCACCACTAGCACATATATTATTGATATCTAAATTAAATAAGACCATTTCACTTTTTTCTGTTTTTGGTAGGCTTACGCTTAATACAGTGTATAGGCTTCTGCCGAGTGCATCTCCGTTAAACGATACGCCTTTTATTTTCTTCTTCAATTGCTCCATCATATACACTTTGAGCCCTTTGATATAGGTACTTTCTGTTTCATAATTTGCAGTACTTATTTCTAATGCCTTTGCAAACCCTACAATACCATATACGTTTTCTGTACCAGCACGCATATTTCTTTCCTGACTCCCACCATGTATATATGGTTTGATTTTTACATTCTCATTGATATACATAAGACCAACCCCCTTTGGACCATGAAATTTATGACCAGCTCCTGTTATAAAATGTACTGCGGTATTTCTCAAGTCTATAGGAAAATGACCTACAGTTTGTACAGTATCGCAATGGAAAATAGCATTATATATTTTACAAAGCATACCCACAGCGTGTATATCCAACATATTCCCTATTTCATTATTTGCATGCATTAAAGTAACTAGGCATTTTTCGGTAGTTTCTGAAAGAAGTTGCTCTAAGTGATCCATATCAATATGCCCATTTGGCAAAAGATTGACATAATCTAATCCAGCTTCACCACTATGATATAGATGCTCTACGGCATGCAGTGTGGCATGATGTTCAATCTTGGTACTGATAATATGTTTGCAACCTAAATCCTTTACTGCGGCATAAATGGCCGTATTACTACTCTCTGTACCTCCACTAGTAAAGAAGATTTCTGCTGGGTGTGCGTTGAGAATTTTTGCTACAGATTTGCGGGCATTTTCAATAGCAAGCCTAGTTTCTCTGCCATAACTATAAATAGATGAAGGGTTGCCAAAATGTGAAGTGAGGTATGGAATCATTGCTTCTGCTACTTGAGCATCAACAGGTGTGGTAGCAGCATTGTCAAAATATATACGCATGGTGAAAATGGTTTTGATATATGTGCAAAAGTAAAAGTTATTGTGTTATTTATGCCAATCAAAACCGTGGCTTACTTTTTTTTGTGAATGACTGGTTGCCATTTTTAAATAGTTTTAAATTACTCATATACAGTATAAAAAATATTTTTGAACTTCACTAAAATTGGAAAATCTCGTCATCCTAAGTTGATGATTAATATCAGGATAGAAACAGAATTTGATGGCAAGATGTTGCTCTTGGGAAATTATAAATTGAGCTTTATTTTGGACTAAAATCTAGAATGTAATAGGAACTTTTGAATGTATTGAAACCAACTTCAAAAAATCTAAAAAATTATTAACTGCCTACAATCTATATATGGGTGTGTGCCATTCGTCATCCATTTTAGTTATACAGCATATCTTTTATATGTTGTTTTAAACACATATAAATCAGTGGCCTTTGTGAGGAAAAGTTGAAAGGCAGCATTTATAAGTATTTGGGTTGATTTTTGTAGGAAGTAGTAGTAACTATGTAAAAGTCAAAAATTGTTCTCAAAAGCTAAAGTATGCAGCGTATCGACATTGTAATAAAGTACAAAAGCTTAAGATGGGTAAACCTTGTAAAGTTTTATTCGTTATTTAACAAAGTTTTTAATTTATTACAAGCTAAAAAAACAAGATAATCCATAAATATTTTTCATAATTCAATTTGATTATCAAAAAAATATATACTTTTTAGAATTAAAAAGGATAAATAAATTAATTTAATTTTATTTTTGCTTGTATGTTTTATTTTTAGTAACCTTGAAACTAGAGTATAACAATATAATAATCGGCAATGAAAATTTTCAACCTTATATACGCTCAATATTTTTTTGAAAATACCAACTGAAAATAAAAAATTATGAAGTTCCATTTAATAAACAAACTTTTACTCATATTTTTTGCTGTAATTTTTTCTTGTAATGAAAAAAACGCTGAACAGCCAAATATTGGAAATGAAGAATCTGAAGAACTCCTAAGAGCTAGACCAAATATAGTATTTGTGCTCATAGATGATTTAGGTTTTGAACTACCCTCCTATACTGGTGGTGAATCTTATTCCACACCCACCCTAGATAGTTTAGCGAATATGGGAAGGTCATATAATTATTGTTTTGCAAATGCGCTTTGTAGTCCTTCCCGCTTAGAAGTGATGACTGGAAAATATAGCAATAGAAATTACAATGGGTGGGGAAATATGCCTGAAAATGAATTGACTATTCAATCACATTTACGAAGCAATGGTTACAAAACTTGCATGGTTGGCAAGTACCAATTTAATCAAACACATCAACAGATAGTAAACTCAGGGTTTAATAATTATTGTATTTTAGAGCATTACAATGATCAAGAATTTAAACAAAAAAACTACAAGGATCCAGTAATTATATCTGATGGTATCAAATCTACTAGAACTGGGGCGTACAGTGAAGATGTCTATTTCAATTATTTTAAAAATTTTGCAGATACCGTAAAAGGTCCGTTTTATTGTTTTTATAGTATGCAGTTGGTGCATGAGCCTTTTCAACCATCACCGTTTCACCCCAATTATCCAAATTGGACAAATCCACCCGCCCAAGTTGGTGACACCACTTACATGCCTTCAATGATGCAGTATATGGATTACACTTTAAGTCGCCTATCAGCTTATCTGAAACAACCAAAATTCAAAAATACCATTATAGTCATTACCGGAGATAATGGGAATACGAATAAAATGTGGTCAAAATGGAGAGGTTTAGATGTTAGAGGGCAAAAGGGAACTGCCAATTATTTTGGAATGCATGTACCACTCATCATCAATGGCCTTGGTAAGGGTATTGATAATAGTTTGATTGATCTAACAGACTTCTTCCCACAGTTTTGTTTATGGGCAAAAGCACCAATACCGTCAGGATTAGATGGCACACGATTAATTGCAAATAATAAACAACAAGCTTACAATTATTTTCGCCCACAAAGCCCAGATTCATTTAAACTTACGATCATGGCATTTGACCGTAACTATGTGAAGTATGATAGCCTTAATGTATGGCCTACGGCAAATAAGAATGATCTCTATCAATGGAGTTCGGATTTCTTGTTGCAATCTGCCTTGCCACAAAATATCGAACCAAACAGATCTATAGCAAATAATTTGAATAACTATATGGGAACAAAAAAGTAGTCAAAAAAATCAAGTATTGGTTTACTTCAAAAGTTATTTTTCATTAAGTCTCTTTTGTTTTACAGCAAAACAGGTAGCGAAAACTATATAAAAAAAAATTTGACAGACAGTAAGTACTGGATTCTGTCAATAATCATACTTTGCTTTAATCATCAGAATCGGCATATTCATATACTGAAAACTAATGTTTTACAGTCATATTTACTCATCCGTTTAGTCTGAATTTATTTATAATGACTTTATTTCTTTATTTGCAAAAAATTTAACGATGTATAAATATCTTTTGCCTTTGCTAATCTTTACAGGCAGCACCGCATCAGTAGATGCCCAGAAAAAAAAGCTACAAGCCTCAGAGCCATTTATCAATAAAGCGAATATGGATCTTACGGAAAAGCCCGGGGATAATTTTTACATGTATGCCAATGGGGCATGGTTAGGCAGTAATCCTGTGCCGGCCAGCAAAACAAGATGGGGCAGTTTTGATCTATTGCGCCAAAATAGCTTAGACCGATTAAAATTACTTTGTGAGCAGGCCGCTACAAACAGAGACCAAAATAGCCTCAATCAAAGGGTGGGAGATTTTTATGCAAGTGCTATGGATAGCGCTGCCATTGAAGCTTTAGGTGCTACACCTATTCAAAATGATATGAAAAAAATTGATGCCATCACCAATAAGGAAGAAGTGCTAAATACCATTGCCACCTTACGTACACGTGGTCTTGGTAGCCCATTGTTTGGGTTTAGAATAGATCAGGATGATAAAGATGTAAATGTTTATATCCCTTTCCTTTCTCAAGGTGGCACATCATTACCCGACAGGGATTATTATCTTAAACAAGATGCACGCAATAAAAACATCAGAGATGAATATGTAAAATATATTGCAGATATGTTTATGCTGAGCGGAGATGATGCAAACATTGCCGCAAGCAAAGCCTCTTCAATACTCAATCTGGAAACTGGTTTGGCAAAAGCACAAATGAGTAGGGTCGATATGAGAGATCCCAAAAAAACTTATAATAAAATCTCCGTAGCAGACCTCATAAAGAGTACGCCTGGCATTAACTGGAAAGATATGTTTACTGCTATGAAAATTAAGCAAGTGGATAGTATCATTACCAATAACCCTGCATTTTTAAAAACAGCTGATGCATTGCTGAGTGCAGTGCCATTAGATACATGGAAAGCTTATCTTCAATGGTATATTATCAAAATAAACGCTGACTACCTCAGTAGTAGCTTTGTAAATCGTAAATTCCAATTTTCAAAAGTACTAAGTGGCCAGAAAGAGATTACACCACGCTGGCAGCGTATGACAGGATTAGTAGATGGCGGTCTCGGTGAATTACTTGGGCAGCTCTATGTAGAAAAATATTTTAATGACGCTGCCAAGCAGCGAATGCTGAGTCTGGTGTCAAATATTCAATCAACATTTGGAGAACGAATACAGGCATTGGCTTGGATGAGTCCTGAAACAAAATTGAAAGCAATGGAAAAATTAAATTCCATTGTAAATAAAATTGGCTTTCCAAATAATTGGGAAACCTACGATGGTGTTGTTATAAACAGAAATGATTTGATATCAAGTATCAGAAGTATAAATACTTGGGGTTATAATGATATGGTTACTAAACTAGGGCAGCCTGTTGACAAAACCGAATGGGGTATGACGCCACCCACTATCAATGCATATTATAATCCTGCAAATAATGAAATTGCTTTTCCCGCAGGAATTTTACAGTTTCCATTTTTTGATTTTGCAGCAGATGATGCAGTAAACTATGGTGGCATAGCTGCTGTTATCGGTCATGAACTAACACATGGCTTTGATGATGAAGGTAGACAATACGCGGCTGATGGTAACTTGAGAGAATGGTGGACGGAATCTGATGATGCTAAATTTAAAGTACTTGCAGATAAAGTAGTATCACAGTATAATGCATTTACTGTAAACGATAGCCTGCATGTAAATGGCCAACTCACTTTAGGTGAAAATATTGCCGACCTCGGCGGATTAAATATGGCTTATGCAGCATTTAAGAAAACTGCACAGGGTAAAGGCAATGTAAAAATAGATGGCTTTACTCCAGATCAAAGATTCTTTTTAAGTTGGGCACAAGTATGGCGGAGTAATGCCCTACCTGAAACAGCGGCACAGCTTATCATTACAGACCCGCACAGTCCGGGCATGTATCGTTGTAATGGACCTGTAGTAAACATAGATGCATGGTACGCCGCATTCAACATACAACCTGGAGATGCTATGTTTATACCTGTAAATGAAAGAATCTATATCTGGTAGTACACAAAATAATTTTGAATAAGAGATAACTGTCCAGCTTTGTAGTAAGGGATTAAGTTATCACATTAATAAGCCACAAAGTATTCGCAAAATGCTTTGTGGTTTTTTTGTTTTAATAGGATATTGGCCATTGTTTTATCTCAGATTTTGCAATATACTTTGTAATAAAAAAATGATTCACTCGTGTCAGAAGTAAATAACAATACATGCTTTCTCATTACCCGAAGGGAAAATTACTCTTCTTTCATTTCAGATAAAATTTACTCCACCATTAGTAAAATTTATACACTACTATGGGGAAAACCTCTTGAAATACATTGTGTGTCAATTAATTGTTAAGTTTTGTTTACTATGTTTGCAACTATACCAACGATATCTCGAATGATACCAAAAGGAAAATTAATAGCAGTTGGGGGGGCGGAAGACAAAGGAACGGATTTAGAAACCGGTCAAATACATCGGAATAACCTCAACTTTTTTGAGTTGGGAATATTGAAAAGAGTAGCAGCCGAAGCAGGCAATGAAGATGCACACATTGAAGTTATAACCACAGCCAGTACAATACCAGAGGAAGTTGGGGAAAATTACATTGAAGCATTTGGCAAAATTGGTTATGTGAATGTTGGTGTAATGAACATTCGTAACCGAGAGGATGCACACAATACTGAATACTTGCGCAGATTAGAAGCATGTGATGCAGTTATGTTTTCAGGGGGTAATCAAATGCGACTTACGGCAATTTTTGGTGGAACCGTTTTTTTAGAAATTATACAAAAAAGATATCTTAAAGAAAACTTTTTGATAGCAGGCACCAGTGCTGGTGCCATGGCCATGAGCAGTACTATGATTTATGAAGGAAATGCAGCTCGTGCACACTTAAAAGGGGAAGTAAAAATAACCACTGGCATTTGCCTCATGGACAATGTAATTTTTGATTCACATTTTGAAAAGCGAGGCAGGTTTGGTAGATTAGCTCAAGCAGTGGCATCAAATCCGGCTTGCATAGGTATTGGATTGGGTGAAGATACAGGCATGCTAATACGCCATGGCAATGAAATGGAAGCAATAGGAAGTGGTCTTGTCATTATTATTGATGGTCACGATGTGCATCATACAAATATTGCTGACATACCCCATGGCAATCCTATAAGTATTGAAAACTTGAAAGTACATTTTTGTGCCAAAGGCAATGGCTTTATATTAAATGAGCGAAAATTTGTAGCCTTAATGGGCTCGGTTACTACACCAGTTATGTCAGACGTGTATTAATACATCTTTCAAATAAATCTGAATACAGGCCATGAGTAAACATTTAGTATGGATTTTTTTGTTTGTGGCAGTTGCCGTGTTTATGAGTTTCTTAAAGGATCAACGTAGGAAAAAGCAATCCATCATTTTTTTTGGAGATTCTATTACAGAAGCCGGTGTGCAGCCGGGGGCTTATATTGAACTGCTACGCAGTAAATTTGAAAAAGAGTTTCCAGGTAATTACACGCTTACAGGTGCCGGTATAGGTGGAAATAAAATCTATGATTTATACCTTAGGTTAGATGAAGATATATTACAGAAAGCTCCGCAATTTGTTGTTATATATGTAGGCATAAACGATGTGTGGCATAAACAACTATCTGGCACGGGTACAGATTTAGATAAGTTTCAACAATTTTATCAGGCTATTATCACAAAGCTGACTTCGGCGGATATTCAACCCATATTGTGTACACCTTCTCTCATTGGCGAAAAACAAATAGGAACTAATTGTTGTGACGAAGATTTGCAAGCATTTTCAGCAGCCATAAAATCATTGGCCATAAAAAATGAATGTCCTTTGGCAGATTTGCAGGAAAGTTTTAGGAATTATGAATCAAAAAATAATCCGGACAATAAAGCATCTGGATTGCTTACAACAGATGGAGTTCATTTGACCCCTGCGGGGAATGAACTTGCGGCAGAAACTTTATGGCAGGTACTATTACAAACCTGCACAAAAAAATAATCCCGCAGTGTGTACCACGGGATCTTATGAGCAAGCAACCAAACGATTATGGAACTATACGTTCCAGACTGTGGCAAGTTAGGGAATTTTGTAATTGCAAACAAATGTTTGTTTATATTAGAATCAAATTCGTTTAAAAATATGTTGGAAAAACTCAGATATATAAAGTGTTTTGTTTTTGATATTGATGGTGTGCTTACCGATGGGAGTTTAATAGTAATGCCAGGCAATCAACTTATACGTACCATGCATGTAAAGGATGGATATGCATTGCAATTGGCCGTAAAAAATGGTTTAAAAGTGATTATTATATCAGGGGGAAATGCTAATGAGGTAAAAGAGCGTTTGGAAAAATTAGGCATCACAGATATTATTCTATCTGCGCAGGATAAGCTTAAGCATATCAAAGCAATTGCTGAAACATATAGCCTACAATCGAGTGAAATTTTATGTATGGGTGATGATGTACCCGATATCGAAATGCTTCAATATGCCGGTTTTGCTGCCTGCCCTGCAGATGCAGTGGGTGAAGTGCAAAAAATCTGTCAATACATATCACCCATTTACGGAGGAAAAGGATGTGCTAGAGACATTATAGAAAAAACAATGAAAATACAGGGTATCTGGCACAAGGACGTAAGTGTATCTTCTATCTAAGTTTTATATCCAACATAAAATGGCTTTAACCCTATAGAATGTTTTAGCTTTGGGATAAATGTCAACTCAAATGCTATGAATTATTAAATATATCAACTGAATTATCATTGTAGCTACTCTAATATTTCTCCTTGTATTTTTTTGGGTAATGATTGTACCACCAACAACCAGGAGTCATCAATCCATTCTTTTAGTAGTTTTTGTTTGGTTGGTGGAGATGCGATTACTGTATTCCAATGTTTTTTATTCATGTGATAGCCGGGTAACACATAGTCATAGCTTTCTCTCAGTTCTATGGCTTTATCCGGGTCGCATTTTACATTAAATCTAATATCCTCAGAATCTAATGGCAGCAATAAAAAAGCTTTACCGCCTACTTTAAAAACAAGGATGTCCGGCCCAAAGGGTAAAGATTCTTCCACCATTTTTTTTGATAAGCAATAGCTCCTTATTTCTTCTATATTCATGGATATAAAACTTTTTGAAATGAGTATCAGTTATCGTTTAAAGTTATACCACAATTATTTGATTAACTTTTCTTCAAGGCCCATTTCCACATTTCTTTCCAAGTTATCTTTTTTCCATACATCAGGATGCCTGTACGATAAATTTTACCTGCCAACCAGGTTGTACATATAAAGCCGGCTATAAGCAATGCCATACTTAAAATCAACTCCCAAACTGTTACCCCATCCGGTATGCCATGTGCAATACGTGCCATCATCACTATTGGCGAGGTAAGAGGAAATAAACTACCAAAAACTGCAATGCCGCTATAAGGCTCACTTGATGCTTTTATCAAAATTACAATGCCAAAAATGATGGGCATTGTTATCGGTAAAAGTAAACTTTGTGCATCCTGTGGGTCTTCATTTACTGCGCTACCCACTGCTGCAAATAATGCAGAGTACAACAAGTATCCACCTAAAAAATAAAAAATAAAACAACCAAGTATTAAAGGCAAATTAAGTGATGATAATATACTCAAACCACCATTTGCTTCCACTTGTTGCATGGCAGATCCAGCAGCAATTACTCCAGGTTGTACAGGTTGATTTTGCATGGCACTCATCAGATCTGGAAAGAATTGAATCACAATGGCATTTAGTCCTGTTACAATCAACACCCATATTAAAAACTGAATCAATCCCACAGCACCAATCCCTGTTATTTTACCCATCATCAATTCAAATGGTTTTACACTACTTACAATAACCTCAGCTATACGGCTTACTTTTTCTTCCATCACACCCCGCATTACCATAGTGCCGTAAATAAAAAGGATGATATAAATCAAGAATCCACCTATATATCCCACAGCAAGGCTTGCCTCAAACTTTGAATTACTTTGATCTGCCCCATCTATATTTTTAAAATTTATTGTACTTTTTTGGTTTGCACTATCTATCAATATTGGATTGATATTTTGGGCAAGCAGTCTTTCTTCATTGAGTGCATCGTCAATCATATCCTGTATGTCTGACCTTCCTTCAATGCCCAAAGTTTCTTCCGTTATTACTTCAATGCTCGATAGATTTTGTACTGTTACCCCGGCTGGTATGTAGATATAACCATTATACTTTTCATTTTTAACCCAAGTATTTAGTGAATCTTTTACTGCACCCGGCACTTGAGAAAAAATGACTGTGCTATTGCTCTTTAATTTGTTTTTAAAAAGATTGGCTTCGTCAGCAATGGCAATGGTATATTTTTCATCTGTACCGCTCACAAAATAAATGACTAAACCATAAAATGAAAAGATGAGGAGTGGTAATAAAATGGTGGTAAGCAAAAAAGTTTTCTTTTGAACCCGGGTTAAAAATTCTCTTTTGGCAACTATTGCAATTTTGTTCATAAAATATTTTGTGTGCTGTTTGGAAATTGATATACAGTTGAAATTAATTGTCAACTTTTTGAAATGCCCTGCTCATTGCCTCCGTACCTTCCACCAAATGAATAAATATATCATTGAGGGATGGTAAAATTTCTTCAAATGATACAATCCGCATATTATTTTGGATAAAATAGGAAAGTACATCATTACTGTCAGCATCAGGCTTAATGCTAACCGTTATTTCATGACCATTATTGCTCAATACATCAAAAGCAGGTGCTTCTATATGTGCTGCCGGTGAAGCCAACTGAATCCGAAAGCTATTATTTTTAAATTGTTGCTTTACATCATGCACCGTGCCGTCTAAAATCTTTTTCCCAAGATTTACCAATACTATATGATCGCAAATTTGCTCCACTTGCTCCATGCGGTGAGTACTGAAAATTATGGTACTACCTTCTTGTGCCAATCTGTAAATTTCATCTTTAATCAAGTTGGCATTTAGTGGGTCTAACCCGCTAAAAGGTTCATCCAGAATAATAAGTTTAGGTTGATGTAAAACTGTGATAACAAACTGTAATTTCTGGCTCATTCCCTTACTAAGGTCTTCCACTTTTTTATTCCACCAGCTTTGCATTTCCAATCTTTCAAACCATGTTTTTATTTTTTGCATGGCTTCATTTTTTTCCAATCCTTTTAGCTGTGCTAAATAAAGTGCCTGTTCCCCTACTTTCATTTTTTTGTAGAGGCCACGTTCCTCCGGCATATATCCAATCTTTAATGCATCGGTTGTGGGATTAAATAATTTACCATCCAGCATAATGCTACCTTCATCTTGGTAAAAAATACCCGTTATCATCCGAATAAGCGTTGTTTTACCTGCACCATTTGGGCCCAGTAAACCAAATATACTTCCCTGTTTTATGTCAAAACTAATATCGTCCACAGCCTTTTGTGTGGCAAAGAATTTTTTAAGATTGTGTAGCTCCAGTATGTTCATATTAAAAACATTTAATTATTGGTATTATATAGCATGAAATTATTACAAGAAAACCATTTTTTATTTTGCCTGTGGCAATGATAGGACTTATGTATAAAAAGATTTACAACAAAATTTTAACGTCTTATTAGTTGATATTTGTTCATGATTTGATGTGCCACCTTTTCCCCGTCCATAGCAGCACTTACAATGCCCCCGGCGTATCCCGCACCTTCACCACATGGGTATAGATTTTTGAGCTGTGGATGATGGAGTGCTTCTGCTACACGAGGTATGCGCACCGGTGAAGATGTTCTGCTTTCAGTAGCCACTACTATGGCCTCATTTGTAAGAAAACCTTTTCCTGTATTTCGCTCTCTCATCTTTTGACCAAAAGATATAAAGCCTTTTTGTAATCGATCAAAAATAAAATCGGGCAACACATTTCCGAGTAAACTGCTTTCTACACCTGGTGTGTAACTACAAGAGGGTAATGTGGATGAAACTTTATTATTACAAAAATCAATAAGTCTTTGAGCAGGGGCTTTGAAACTGCCTCCGCCTGCTTGGTATGCAGTCTGTTCAATCAATTGTTGAAAATACATGAGCATCAATGGGTGATTTTCTTCCTTATTTACAACTGCATGTTTATTTTTTTTCAGGTATTGGAAAGCATCATTATCATCCACCGGTACCACAATTCCACTATTGGCAGTAGGATTATTGCGCTTACTTGGGCTCCATCCATTTACCACTAATTCTCCTGCCGCTGTTGCCGCAGGCGCAATGATGCCTCCAGGGCACATACAAAAACTAAAAACACCCTTATCTGCCACCTGCTGTACTAAATTATAAGATGCAGGAGGTAAAAATTCATTTCTGCTTTCGCAATGGTATTGTAGGCTGTCAATCAATGTTTGTGGGTGTTCTACACGCACTCCTAGTGCAAAAGGTTTTGCTTCAATTTTTATATTTGATTGATGGAGTAATTCAAAAACATCTCTTGCCGAGTGGCCGGTGGCAAGTATAAATTCATCAGCTTCTATTTTATCACCATCAGCTGTATTAGCTGTTTTAATGCAATCTCCCTCAATAGAAAAACCGGTTAATTTTTTTTCAAAATAATACTCAGCTCCGGCATCTATCAATGCATGCCGCATTGAAGATATAATATTTGGTAATTTGTTTGTACCAATATGTGGATGTGCTTCATACAAAATATGGTCAGCTGCACCGTATTGATGAAAGATTTCTAAAATTCTGGTTATATTACCTCGTTTATTGCTTCTAGTATAGAGTTTTCCGTCGCTATAAGTACCTGCACCACCTTCCCCAAAGCAATAATTACTTTCAGGATTTATAACGCCAGATTTATTCAATACTGCCAAATCCCTTCTGCGACTTCTTATATCTTTTCCCCGCTCTATGATGATTGGTTTTATACCATTTTCTGCTAGGCAAACTGCCGCAAACAACCCTGCAGGTCCGGCACCAATTATGGCCACTCGCTTGGCAGATGGCTTAAGTAAAGGAAGTTCTATTTTATGATACGACTCTGGTTCAAAAGATTCTCGTATAAAAGCTGATACAGTTAGATTTACCCAAGGCTGTCTGCTTCGAGCATCAATGCTTTTGGAAAGCAGCTGAAATCCGGATATTTCATGAGGGGGCACCGCAGCAGCGGAAGCAATATATTCCTTGATGATTTGTTGATTGGATGCTTCCTCTGGAAGCATCCTCAAACTTATATTTTTTATCATGATGTAAGGTTATTATCCTTAAAATCAGTTAGTTATCTAAAATGGCAAGTCATCAACCGGCTCTGTAGGCGCAGCTTGTGGGGTATAGGCAGGTGGCATATCTGATGGTTCAGTTGTACCAATTTTTATTTGCTCTATTCTCCAAGCGTCCAGGTTTGTAAAATAGTTTTCTTTTCCATCTTTTACCCATTTAGTACCTCTTAGGTTAAAGTAAACCTTTACTTCATCTCCAAGCGACTTTCCATCGGGCAGATTTGTTCTGTCCTGTACACACTGAAATTTTATATAGTTTGTAATGATTCTTCCGCCCAAATCATCTGATTTTTCAATAACAAATTCTCTGGTTTTAAAAGTTTCGGTTCGTTGCAATGTGTCATATACTGCAACTAATCTTCCTGTAATTTCAAATGACATATATATATTTTAAATAAAATGCAATGTTACAACTATACTTCAACCAGAAAAAAACCTTGTTCAGAATTCTTTTTGTTTTTTTTAACAGAGTAAAGTTATTTTTACGTAAACATTTTAGTCTCCTTATACGTTATTTGCAAAAAATACGTTTAAAGAAAATAGACAGGTTTTTAAATTTTCAATCACGTATTTAATTTAATCTGATAATAACTTTTTCTCATAAGCAGTTAGTTTTGGTTACGGCCCCTGTTTCCACAGGGGCTTATTTTTTTAACAAAGCCTTGTATTTTATTTGTAAATAGACACAAGTCGGCTAGCTTCAATTCTTTGAACCATTAAACCCAAATCATGCAAATAGTTTATATTAAATAACCTGAACAATGCATACCGATACAGTAAATAGGATTTTTGACTTTTAAGTCATTCACTATTTCTACTGCCAAATATTAACACCAAACACCTAATTATTTTGACTTTCAATTTTTTATAAGCATCTCAAATGCTTCTTCTGTTTTAAATACATATTTCTCAATTATTTTTTTCAATGCTTTCAAAGGATTATTGGTATTTACTCGTCAAAAGCATAAAATACAGTGCTTAAAGTACAAGCATTAAATATATTTAAACCGATTTGAGTGCATTTGAAGATATATATGAGGAACTCTTTAAAAAGGTTTTTAACCTAGTAATTAGCTATGTTCAACATGTAGAAGATGCTGAAGAAGTTTGTCAGGATATTTTTGTAAAAGTGCATCAGGAAATGAATCAATTTGAGGAACGAAGCAAACTGAGTACCTGGGTGTATCGAATAGCTGTGAATGCGAGCTTAGATTATTTGAGATACAAAAACAGGGCAAAGCGGAAAGCCTTTTTTTTGCCCATTTTCAGCGGACAATCGGAAACTGCCAGTTTTGAGATTCCAGATTTTTATCATCCGGGTATTGCTATAGAAAAACAAGAATTATCACGTTATCTCTACGGAGCAATAAATCTTTTGCCGGAAAATCAAAAATCTGCTTTTATACTTTGTTTTGTTGAAGAAATGCCGCAACGTCAGGTGGCAGATATCATGGAATTAAATCTAAAAGCGGTGGAATCTCTTTTGCAAAGGGCTAAGCATAAACTAAGAAATGTACTTGAAAATGAGTATGAGGGTCATATAAAAAATGTAACAGCATAATAAATGGGTATGGAAAAAAATAAATGGACTTCTTCAGTTTTCGATAGTGTAAAAGGAAAACAATTCATTTTGCCATTTGAGGATTTTGAAAAACGATTGCTACAATCTATTGAAGCAGCTGGCATAATACCACAAAGCCACATTATAAAGTTGAATTGGTTAATGGTGGCAGCTTGTGCTATAACTATTCTGATATCCGCAAATATTTTAGCATTAGGAAACTGGAAATCAAAGAATGATGATCAAGTTTCTATTTCGGATACTCAAAAAAAAGCTACAGCAGATAATCTTATTCCGAATTATGATTTTTTTAATGAATCTTTATGAAGCAGCAAAAATTCCTAATCATTTCAATAGTAGTTCTACTCTTTCTCAATGTGGGCACTTTAAGTTTTCTATTTTTAAATATGCAGAAACCACCTCTTCCACCTCTAAGTGCTGAATCAGTGAGGAGGCCGGGGCCTGAGACAAAGCCACCCTCAATTAGTCTCAAATTGCAAGAGCCTCTATCGTTGGATGAAACCCAAGTAAAGAAAATTGATTCCATTCATCTTTCACATGTAAAAAAGATGAGGCAAATAGATGAGGATTTCAAAAATACTATGGGCAATTATTTTTCATTACTTTCTAAGGAGTCTTACTCTGAAAGGGAAAAAGATTCCTTGCAAAAAGAATTGATACGTATTCATACATCAAAAATCGAAGCATCTTTTTCAAACTTTGAACATATAAAAATGATGCTTACGCAAGAGCAGCAAAAAATATTTAGCAGAATGATACCCGAAATGACCGGCCGCATGATTGAACACAGGGCCGCACCAAAACCACCAGCTAGACCCATTCCTCACTAGAAAAAATTATATCCTATTAATAAACGGCACCTTCTTTTGTTACAAAAAGATTGCTTAACATATTAATTGTATTTACAAAATTTTTAAGGTTTACATTTTCCGGACAGCATTGACTCATAAAATGTGGAGCATAGATGGATGCTTCTGCCACTTTATTGCCATAAATCAATGTAATAGAGCTTGTACTAGCATCATTGATATTGCATTTTTTTTCGCCACATACACTTCTTATAAAACCCGGGCTTGACATATTCCATAATTGAGCATTATTGATAGCTGTAAGCAAAGAATCGCAGGCGGTAGTTTCTATTTGTGATGGATTCAAAAACACGGCTCCCTGTACGCCATCCGAAAGGTTCATGTCATAATTGTACCCTTTCCAGATTTTATCCTGATAGACCAACAGTAGATGTTGTGCTTTTTTTGTCCAGGCAAAGCTGCTTTCTCCGTAGTCTATGATAAGTGCACCTGCATCTGCTAATGCACGTATTTCTTTGTTGATATCGCTTAGTACTGTAGCATTCTTTTCCATGCCATTGGAAAATATTTCCAAAGGACTTTTTGTAACTGTGCATGCATGAAATGCAAACATCATCAAAAGAAGTTGAATAGTATATTTCATTTTATTTAGATTCATTCCAGGTTTTATAATCAACCGTTGTAATAGGGGTTTGGAGCATCGGTGCTGAAAGAGGTTCGCATGGTTTCCATGTTTCTAATAAAGAAGACGGCAATTGTTGATATAATGCAGTCCCCTTTGTTTTCCAATGTATCATATCATCAGTTACTTGTTTGATGATGCGTGCAGGATTACCTACTACCAAGCTTCTTTCTGGTATTTGTTCATCGGCTTTAATAAAACTTAATGCACCCACTATACATTCATCTCCCAAAATAACATTATCCATAATAACTGCATTCATGCCTATTAAACAATTTCTACCAATAGTAGCACCATGTATAATAGCACCATGACCTATATGTGCCGCTTCTTTTAATAAAACCGTAACACCCGGAAACATGTGTATGGTGCAGTTTTCTTGCACATTGCACCCATCTTCAATAATTATTGAGCCCCAGTCTCCCCTTATTGCAGCACCGGGTCCTATATAACAATCTGCCCCTATAACCACATGCCCGGTGATGGCAGCCTGCGGATGCACCCATGCTGATGGATGCACTACCGGTTTTATACCATTGTATTCATAAAACATATTATATCTTCTCCGTTAGGGATTTATTTGTTCTAAAACAAGTGCCCTTAAACAAAGCTACAGATTTATCTGCTTGATTTTTTATACGAACTAAATACAAACCCGTGCTCCTACCATTATGCAATTCCTCCGCCTCTGCGGTAAGTATATCACCAATTTGTATGGCACCATTAAATGTAATAGAAGTATCCAATGCTACAGAAAGATTATTCCTGCTATTGCAGGCAAAGGCAAATGCACTATCTGCCAAAGAAAATGCAATACCACCGTGCACTATTCCAAAACCATTTACCATTTCTGCACGTACCGTCATTTTAATTAGGCTATAGCCTTCCTTTACTAATAGCAATTCAATACCTAACCATTGGCTAAATGCATCCTGCTCCATCATGTGATGAACTACGTTAACTGCTTTTTCATCTGCTGTCATGCTTCCGCTTTATAGCTGATAAAAATAGGAGCACTAGATTTAATAATACTAAATAATAAAAATTTTATCTTATACAACTTGGCTTACCAAACTACCTTTGAGGCATGTCAATTAAAAAATTTAGTGCATCCGCCATCTTCGATGGAATGGATTGGCTGCCTGAAAAAACGATTATTATAACTGATGAATCAGGGCTTATTAAAGATTTACAATTGGCCGATACCATTTCGGATGATGTGCAATTTTTTGACGGTATTATAACACCCGGTTTTATTAATTGCCATTGTCATATAGAGCTTAGTCATTTGAAAGGCAAACTGCCTGTGCACACAGGGTTGATATCTTTCTTGAAACAGGTGGCAACGGGTAGATATTATCCTGCAGAGCAGATAAATGATGCTGCGCAAAATGCCATGCAGGAAATGTATTCAAAAGGTATTGTTGCCGTAGGCGATATTTCAAATACAACTGATAGCATTGCAGCCAAACAGGCTTCCGATATACAATGTCATAATTTTATAGAGGCATTGGGATTTAGCCCACAAAAAGCAGAAAACAGTATGCTTGCAGCCATGCAGGTACAAAAAATATTTTCAGAAAGTTTACCATATCAGCAGAGCACCATAGTGCCTCATGCGCCATATAGCATCAGTACGCAATTATTTCAAAACATTAATGATGCTGCGCAAAATGCATTACTGTCCATTCACAATCAGGAGTGTGTACATGAGGATGATTTATACAAAAATGGTAAGGGTGATTTTTATGAGCTCTATAAAATACTGGGCATGGATGCAAGTCATTTTAATCCAACAGGTAAATCTGCGTTACAATCCTATCTTCCATTATTAAATAAGCCGAAGAAGCTCATCCTTGTGCATAATACTTGTACAGATGTTGATGATATAAAATATGCAAAGGAGCATGCGTTTACAAACAAACAGGAGCTTTATTTTTGTTTATGCCCCAATGCAAACCAATATATTGAAAATAAACTTCCCCCGGTACCTCAATTAATGGAGCAGGGTGTAAATATTGTATTGGGTACAGACAGTTATTCCAGCAACTGGTCCTTGGATTTAATAACTGAAATGTACACCCTTCAAAATGCATTCGATTTGCCACTAAACACACTACTTCAATGGGCTACATATAATGGGGCAAAAGCGCTGAACGTAGAAAAAGACTTTGGATTAATTGCCATTGGCAAAAAACCGGGCCTAGTAACTATGGATTACATGATTGAAAATAAACTCACAAAAAATTCAATAGGGCAGAGATTGATTTAGTCAATTTATGCTGTTGTTATAGAGGGTCATGGATATATGATTAAATAAAAATCTTGAATCCTGTATGCAGAATATTTGCTATTTTTCAATATCACAATCGGCTTATCTTGCGCCAAAATTCGAACAATATGCCCCTGATTTTAATCGTAGATGATGAGCGTGCTATCCGCAAAACACTTGGAGAGATTTTACAATATGAAGGTCATAAAATAGAAGAAGCCCAGGATGGAGAAGAGGCGCTGAAAATGTTTGCATCGAAATCTTACGACGTGGTATTATGCGATATCAAAATGCCAAAAATGGATGGCATAGAATTTTTAGTAAAAGCCGGTGAGTTAAATCCGGATGTACCCATCATTATGATCAGTGGGCATGGCACAATTGAAACTGCTGTAGATGCTGTAAAGAAAGGCGCATTTGATTATGTAAGCAAACCTCCAGATCTTAATCGAATGCTTATAACTATTAGAAATGCACTCGATAAGAATAGTCTCAGTAAAGAAACTAAAGTACTTAAAAGAAAAGTTAGTAAGGTACAACAGATGGTAGGAGAAAGCGATGCCATTCAAAAAATAAAGGATACCATCGAGAAAGTAGCACCCACAGACGCCAGAGTGTTAATAACTGGTGAAAATGGAAGCGGTAAAGAATTAGTGGCACGTTGGCTACATGAAAAGAGTAATAGAAATACCGGACCCATCGTTGAGGTAAACTGTGCAGCAATACCAGTTGAGTTAATAGAAAGTGAATTATTTGGGCACGAAAAAGGATCTTTTACTTCAGCTATAAAACAACGTATCGGGAAGTTTGAATTAGCGAGTGGCGGTACCCTTTTTTTAGATGAAGTGGGTGATATGAGTTTAAGTGCTCAAGCTAAAGTACTACGTGCTTTGCAAGAGGGGAAAATAACTAGGGTAGGGGGCGATAAGGAAATAAATGTGGATGTAAGAGTTGTAGCTGCTACAAATAAGAATTTATTAAATGAAGTAGAAGAAAAAAACTTCCGGCTTGACTTATATCATAGGTTAGGAGTTATACTGATTCATGTACCTTCATTAAATGATCGTAAGGAAGACATTCCCCTGCTTACAGCAAAATTTCTGGAAGACATAGCTCAAGATTATGGACAAGCAATCAAAGTAATTGATGAAGCTGCTATTCAAGCTTTGCAGGCTTACAATTGGACCGGTAATATTCGTGAGCTGCGCAATGTAATAGAACGATTAGTTATACTCTCAGGAAAATCTATTACCAAAGATGATGTAAAAGCACATGTAGTATAATCATAAAAAAGCAGGTACTCGTATTTATGACATTGACAATAATATTTTGAATTAAGTTATATATGAGCAAATTATTTATCCGCAACGCAAATATTATATCATTTCACAAGAAAATGACCCCAGCTTTAAATGCTTTATGGGTGGAAAACGGTATAATTAAAGCTATTGCACCAGATGAATTTTTAGCCCATAAAGTTGATGGTAACACAACTTGTATTGATGCAAAGGGAAAAACAGTAATGCCTGGTTTTAATGATTCGCATATCCATATTTGGAAAGTGGGTAATCTTAAAACCTATATGCTGGATGTACGAGGTGTGGCCTCTAAATCTGCATTACTGGATATGCTTTCAGATTATGTGAAACTTTATCCTGATGCATTATGGATTACAGCACGTGGCTTTAATGAAGCTGCTTGGCTAGACAAAAAAATGCCAAACAAACATGACTTAGATAGCATTAACACAAGCAAACCAATATATCTTATAAGAACTTGTGCACACATCGCAATCTGTAATTCAACTGCCTTAAAAATAGCAGGCGTTAATAAAGATACAATAGTGCCTCAGGGAGGAGAAATTAGAATGGGTTCAGATGGGCATCCAAATGGTATTATTACTGAAACTGCTTTGGGAATAATAACTGCACATATACCACCCCCTACCAAAGAGCAGTTAAAGAAAATGGTAATTGCTGCAAGAAGTGAAATGTATGCTTATGGCATCACTGCAGCTACTGATCCTGCGGTAGATCCATTATTGTTAGCTGCTTACCAAGAAATGAATGAAGACAAAAGTTTAGGCTTTCGCCTAAATGTAATGCCTATTATATTGCCTGATGGTAGTAAGGAGCCATTTCCCATTCCAAATGCTTTTGATACTGATTTTTTAAAATTGAATACGGTCAAATTTTTTAGCGATGGTGGTTTAAGTGGAAAAACTGCAGCATTAAAGCGTGCTTATAAAAATACAACAGAAAAAGGAGTTTTGAGGCTGCATGCTGAGCAATATGAAAATCTTTGCAGGCTGGCTATGCAAAAAGGATTGGGTGTAGCTACGCATGCTATTGGTGATGATGCAATACGTTTTGTAATAGAAAAATATATTTTACTACACAAGCATTTCCCTAATAATCTAAAGAGAATTGAGCATCTTGGTTTACCACATACAAAAGATTTGCAGGAGATGGCAGCGCATCAGATTGCCGCTTCTATGCAAACTATATTTTTAAGGGAACTGGGAAGGAATTTTATTGAGTACTTAGATGAAGCTTATTTGAAACAATGCTATCCTGTAAAATCAGCCATGCATTATGGTGTAAATGTGGCATTATCTTCTGATGCCCCTGTAGTAAAAGATTTCAATCCAATTAGCGGCATCTGTGCTGCCATTAATCGGCAAGCAGATAATGGGTCTGTCATATCACCTGGAGAATCCATTTCTATAGAGCAAGCACTATCAGCCTATACCCAAAATGCTGCTACCATAAGTGGACTTGAAAACTATGGATATATTGATGAAGGTGCTAAAGCAGATTTTATTATGCTCAATCAAAATCCTTTAACTACATCAAAGGAAAATATTTCATCCCTAAAGGTTTGTTCAACTTTCATTAATGGTAAGCAAGTTTTTGGTTAATTATACAGTTTGATAGAATTATAACCTGTGCAAATGATACTTGTTTCTATTGTACTTTTAGTAATAGAGTAGAATGGAGTGAATATCTATTTCTTATGATTGTTTAGAAGTGTTGCTGTTACTGAAAAAAATATAGCATACAATTTTTTAGTTGAATCAGGTTCCAATACAAATTTTATGAAAAGAGGAGATTGCAAACAGCAAGGATAATATCGCTTGTGTATCTCATTAACACCAGATGATGCTGTTGACCTTGGGATGAAAAGTTGAAAGGCTATAATTTAAGTAGGTGTTTGAGGTTAATTTTTGGCTAAAAAATCATAAGCTATTTAAAAGTCAATACTTGTTCTCAAATGCATAGGTATGAGATAAATTCAAATGCATCATTTGGATTAAAATATGAGTTTGAGGTAAATAATTCATACTTATAAAATGGCATGAAATAAAAAAAACCGGCAACTTAGATGTTGCCGGTTTTTTTGAAAAAAATATTATTTTACTATCTTTTGAGTAGAAATATTATCATCTAAAATAAGCCTAATCATATACACACCGGATGCAAAATTTTGCATTTCCAAAGGAATGCTATAAGCACCCTCTTGAAGCAAGCCCTTATTAATTGATTTCACAATTATGCCTGCACTGTTTACGACTTGTATTTGCACTTGACTTGATTTTTCTAGTGAAAGTCTCACTGCTGTTTGTGCAGATACTGGATTGGGACTTACAGCCCAATTTATAATCTTACTAATGCTCAAAGGAATTGTTTTAGAGTAATCCATATGGCCATCGAAATCAAGCTGACGAAGCCTGTAATACACTAGATTTTTATTGAGTTGATTGATATTAAAATCGGTATATGAATAATCCTTCTTTTGTATTGTAGTACCATTACCGGATACAAAACCAATTTTTGTGAAGGTTTTACCATCAGTACTTCTTTCAATATCGAAACCCTTATTATTCGATTCGGTAACTGTTTGCCATTGCAGTATGGCATTATTATTTTTTATTGAAGCACTAAAATCTGCAAGTGTAACAGGCATTACTGAAAATGCAGTACCCTCTACCCCTACATTGTAGGTTTGAGGAAAAGCTGCGCCATCTTGATCAACTACAGTAAATTGACCACCTTGATTAAATCTTGGACTAAATGCCCAAGCACTATCTATCCAAGGACTTTGACTTCCTGCGCTAGTAAGACTCCAACCACTTCCTCTGCGAACCAAACCTCCTAAAGAAGACTTTATTTTTTTATCAATACTTACCCCAAGAAAGAAGGTAAAAGCATCGTCAAAAATGCCTAATTCTTCTACTTTTAATTTAAACAAAGGAGCCACACCATCACCTATTGTGTAATAAAATGCTCCACCAGTACCGCTATTTGTTTCTATATCCAATTCGGCAAAATATATCGGTGGGAATGTGCATGTATTTTCCAAATCTGTAAAACTTGTATTGAAAGGAGAGTAGTAGAATTTAAGTTTTGCAGCTTCGGCTCCTTGAGTACGTCCAATACCAAATGTAATACGTGAAATAGTGACTGAATCATTTCCGCCCAAATCAGATCGCAGGATATTGATATCATCTAAAATAATCGTTGTATCTTGATCAGAAGTTGGATTTACAAATGAACCCAAATCTACATCATTTACATACAATACATCTTGCGAAAAACTAACTAGACTGAGAAAGAGAAAAAAAATTGGTAAAATTTGTTTCATATTTAAAATATTTTTGCGCAATATATAATTTTTTAACCTATATTAGTTTTATGTTATTGGGGAAATATTTATTCGAAATCCTCTAGGTATATTAGGGAAATCTTCCTCAAACGATTTTTGTAAATATGATCCGAAGGCTAATCTTATGGGGGTTTATGATGATGCATGGTATTATCAAATATATATTTATTGCAACACACGAGTGTGAATACCTGCAATAACTAGATTTAATTATTTAATCGTTTAAATATCTGTGATATTATTTTCATTACTAATCAATTTATGAGATAATTTTTCATGTATGCTATTCACATTTTTCAATTAAATTTTTTAGCAAATTTGAAATGCCGCCTAGGCGGGTATATATGAATAATTATAAAGTCTAAAATAACTTAAAATGCTTTGAGCAAATTATCAACACAAAGCTATTATCCATGTGTCTTGCTGATTTTCAATTTAAAGTTAACTGCTAAAGCGAGTTTCAAGGATTAAAGTCCTTCTGCACAAGGGTTTGAAATCAAACTTAATTTTTGCTTTTTATAGTATACCTCCAGATGGGAAAGGATATACACAATCCCTTCTATGATTCTCAACCACAAGCCTATTTACCTACATTTGTCCCGTTTATATTATTCTTGTAGCGTATTGCTTATTGATCATAAAAAATATTGAATATGGCGCTTGTAGATTTGGTTATGCCAAAATTGGGTGAAAGTATTATGGAAGCCACTATTTTAAAGTGGCACAAAAAGGCTGGTGATGCTATTAAACAGGATGAAACTGTTTTGGATATAGCCACGGATAAAGTGGATAGTGAAGTGCCCAGCACCGCTGCCGGCACACTAGCCGAAGTTTTATTTAATGAAAATGATGTAGTAGCTATTGGAACGGTGATAGCAAGAATAGAAACAGCTATTGGAGCAGCATCTAGTACACCAGCAGTAGTATCAGCACCTGCAGCCGAACAACCTACACCTGTTGCTAAGCCAGTCATTGTGGAAAATGAAGTGCCATTTATACCCCAGCCAACTGTAGCTACTAACGGTATCAATAAAGCAAGGTTTTACTCGCCGCTGGTACTCACAATAGCAGGTACAGAAGGAGTGAGTATGACCGAATTGGAAACCATTGCCGGTACCGGAAATGAAGGTCGCGTTTCAAAGAAAGACATACTATCTTACGTATCTGCAAAAAAATCTGGCCAAGTTGTAGTGCCAGTCGTTTCATTGCCTACTACTATCCCAGCTGCCACGGCAAGTGTGCAGTCAGCCGCTATCCCACAAGTGGTTGTCCAAAAAGTATATGAAGGCAATGTGGAAATTATTGAGATGGACCGTATGCGTAAGCTGATTGCCAAACACATGGTGGATAGCAAGCATACCAGCCCGCATGTAACCAGTTTTGCAGAAGCAGACGTAACCAATATGGTGCTCTGGCGTGAAAAAGTGAAACAAAATTTTGGAAAAGAAAATGGTACCAAGCTCACATTCACACCCATGTTTATAGACTGCTTAGTAAGGGTCATGAAGAAATATCCACTGATAAACAGCAGCTTGGATGGAGATAAAATTATTATAAAAAAAGATTTGAATATTGGGATGGCCACTGCATTACCATCAGGAAATTTGATTGTACCTGTAATTAAAAATGCGGATCATCTTAATATGGTAGGTTTAAGCAAAGCTGTAAATGGACTTGCAGATGCTGCCAGAAATAATAAGTTAAAACCAGACGATACAGTTGGTGGCACTTTTACATTGACCAATGTGGGTACTTTTGGCAGTCTGATGGGTACACCCATCATCAACCAACCGCAAGTGGCCATTATGGCTGTGGGTGCCATAAAGAAAAGACCAGTAGTTATAGAAACAGAGCAGGGAGACACCATTGGCATAAGACATATGATGTACCTTTCATTAAGTTATGACCATAGAATTGTAGATGGCAGCATTGGCGCATCATTTTTAACCGCAGTGGCAAAAGAATTTGAAGCTTGGGATTTGGAAAGGGGGGTGTAGGATTCTAAATTATACATGGAGTGAATGGTGTTAGTGTTTAATAATTAATCTACCAGTAATGTCAATTCTTTGTAATAAAGGTTTTATGTTATTCTCTGAAAAATATTCTTGAACTGCCCTTTTTGCACCTTCCCAATGCCCAAAATCATCAATTATTAAAGGTGCTCCTTTTGCAAGTAGCGGGTATAATTTTTCAAGTTCAACTTTTGTCGATTCATACCAATCGGTATCTAAACGTAGTAAGGATAAAGTATTAGGTAAATTATTTTGTAATGTATCTTCTACCTTTCCCTTAATAAAAACTAAATTCTCAATGGGGTAACCGGTAATCTTCATGTTAGTTATGACTTCATTATAAGAAGCATAGCACCATATTGAATCATTACTTAATTTGTCTTCCTCTTTAAGTTGTTCACTTGCAGCTTTGCCATTAATGGAAATGTCCTTTTCTGTGGGATTTGACATCCCTTCAAAAGTATCATAGAGAAATATTTTTCTATTTGTAATACCTTTCGATTTAAGTACAAATGCCATCATCATAGCACTTCCACCTTTCCAGACACCACATTCCACCAAATCACCCTGCATGTTGTTCGAAACAATGTACAAACAAGCATTGTATAGTGAGTACATTCTTTCAATAGAAGTTTGGGTGTAAGGTTTGCATTTTTCATAAAATGTCAAGAATTCCTTTTCAGCTATCAAATCAATTGGAATTTCAGGAATTTTTTTATCTAAAGAATAGCCAAAATTTCTTAAAATTTTATTTAGTGTATTAATGATCATTGGTTAAAGTTAATAATCTCGTTAAATATATTTTTTGTTTTTACTGAATCCGTATGTTTTATCATTACTTTTTTATAAATTCTATTCCCCGTTTGAACTAGTGCAATTTTATTCTGCAGTAAATTATAAATTTCTTCGCATGCTGATTCATGTGATGAATCTGAAAGAATAAACCCTGCTCCATCTTGCAATAATTCAACACATCCTCCAGAGTTTTCATAGCAAACAGTTGGTACTTTTAAAAGAGACGCTTCAAGTACAACTAGCGGATAGGGGTCTTCAATAGATGAAAGAAAAAATAAGTCAAATGGTAGTAAAGTATAATTACTGTATGGCATTCCTCCAGTAAATATTAATTGCCTCGTATTCTGATTAGTTTTAATTTCAATGAATTCCTTTATTTCTGTTGCAAATTCTTCATCTGTGAAATCACCAATCCAAAAGAAATATGCATTTTCATCTTTGGCTATTATCTCCCTTGCAATTTGAATGAATTTATCAGTACCTTTTCTTTTTGACACAGATCCCATACCTGCAATAAGTTTTGCAGTATCGGGTATACCCCATTTATTAAGAAATTGATATTTTATTCTATTTTTTAAATTCTCATCAAGAGTGAATTTATTAGAATCAAAGTAATACGGAAAATATTTTAGCTTTAAGTCACTTATATAATAATTTTCTTTTAAGTTTATTTTCACTGCTTCACTTGGAAATAAAAATAAGTTGGAATATGAAAGTGAGTTTTGGGTATCTCTGCTTTTTGAAAAAGATTGCATCACTGAACTTAATTCATGAACATAAGTGATAATGGGTTTATGAAAAAATCGAAAATATTTGAGAAGTCTCCCATTCGCAATTGTATTTGAAATAATTATATCACATGAATAAACTAGAGGGATTGCTTTGCATAACATAAAAAAATACGACAATCTATCTAGCAACATAAACAAACTAGACTTTTTGGAGCTATATGTTTTTGATTTTAAAATAACAACTTTTCCAATTGCCTTAAACTCATTCTGTAATATCCCACCTCTTTTTAAAATAATCTCTATTCTATATCCATCTTTAACCAATCTCAAAAGAGAAAGAAGTAATATAGGTGCACCTGTTAAAGTAGCGTCATGACTTATAACTAAGAGTCTTTTCACGATATCAGCTTTTCACTTTTTTACAAACAAAGCAATGTTGTTAAGATATAGGCTTTTGTTGTTCGGCAAAATTGCATTCCAAAATAAACCTAAAAAGTTTATGCCACCATATATTATGCATTTATATGCGATTCTTATTGGCATTATTTTATACCATTTGCCTTTTGCTAGTTGAAAAAAATACAAATTAATAAGTTGGAAAATTGTGGTAATAAAATTTCCACTTGCTTCATAGTTTATCATTTCAAATCCATATTTCTCAAAAATATGTTTAATGCCGAACTTTGAATATCGTGCAAAATCATGAGGAATTTCGTGCTCATTCCAAACAAATGGACAAGTAATTAGAATTTTACCCCCTGGCTTTAAAACTCTATTTAGTTCTTTCAATACAACCTCAATATTGAAAATATGTTCAACCACTTCAGTGCAAAGGATAGAATCAAATGAATGATTTTCAAATGGTATATTTTCTCCATCATAAAAGAAATCAATATGTTCATTTTCATGAGAATGTCCTGGGTTTTCAAAGTCTATACCAATGTATTTTTCAACATGAAAGAGTGAATGATATGGCTTAGAACCACAGCCAAAATCTAATAAAGTACCATTTAATTCTGGAGCAAGATTTGCTATACCTCTAAGTAATCCTTTCCGTATGAAATAATATGGGTGAAATAAGTTTGGAGTAAATCCGGATGGAATCTTATTTTTATTTTTAGTCAACCCACTCTCATCCTCAAAATTTCTCACAAGAATAATTTATATTAAAAATATATATTTATAAAATTTTGCAATTATATTGATTGTATTAGCATAATTGACAGGAAACTTATTTTTATTAAATTTAAACTTTTTTAGAAAAAAAAATTATTAACTAAATGAAGAAATTAATTGTGTAATAAATACTTATCTAAGTGGTAAGTATTTTTATGTAATTCTATTTAAAATTATATTTGTATAAATACCCGAGTTTTTAATTTAAATTCTAAGTATTTCGTAAAATTTTGCACACATAAATTTCTTTTATGAAGCCCATAAATATGAAAAAATTTTCTTTTATATCTTTTCTAATAGCCTCATCTTTAGTATCGCAAAATTCCTATTCACAAATTGATTTAAATTTAGGCCTAGTTGCTTATTACCCATTTAATGGAAATGCTAATGATGCCAGTGGCTATGGTAACAATCCAATATTCAATTCCGCTGTACTGACTACAGACATGGACGGTAATGCTAATAGTGCATATTCTTTTGACGGAAATCAATATATTCGAATACCGCATAGTAATTCCCTGCTATTTAATAAAGAAATGACCTTATCTGTCCAATTTTATGCTACGAAAAGAGGGCTACAAACATTTTTTGGCAAGATAGCGTATGGAGGATCGACAGGTACTCAATTTCAGATGGCAATGGACTACACACCTTTCCCAGGTGCATATTGTGGTATAAACAATGCTATTGGCACATGTGCGGGTCTTCCCATTCCCAATTCTTTAGTAAATAGTGGAGGCGCACTTGATTTATTAAGATGGTATTGTTTTACTTCGACTTTTAAAGATGGAATACAGTATTTATACATTAATGGAACACTTATACAAACATCCATTGCAGGATTTTCAGACTTATTGAATTGCACTAACTCTTCAATTCAAATAGGTACTTGGTGGTCTGCTGATCCTCAGTGGTTTCAAGGAAAATTAGATGAAATAAGAATATATAACAGGGCATTAAATCAAGAAGAAATAACAGCCATTTCGCCTTGCATACCTTTCCCCTGTACCAATTGGTTAAAAACAGATGGCAATATTCTTCGCTCTGGTGTCGAAATAGGCGATTTAGATATTAATGGAAATCAATTAACCGTTGAATGTCAATTTAATGCTTCCAGCTTTCCAATATCTTCAGCCGCAGGTGGTATTCTTGTTTCAAAGCACGGTGATCCGACTGATATCAACTACCTACTTAGCCCAGAAAGCGCCGAAATAAGCACTAATAATGGTAATTTTAGTGCTCAGTCAACTTGCCCCATTGAGCTAAATAAAACCTATCATGCTGCTATGGTTTATGATGGGCAAAAACTGAAACTTTATAGAAATGGATTTCTGTTGAGTGAAATTACATGTACAGGTAATCTAATACAGAATAATTTGAAAACAATGATTGGAGCTTCAGCTTCTGCACTAAATCTTCTAAAAACAGAATTTTCTGGTGTAGTCAATGAAGTTCGTATTTGGAATGTTGCTAGAACCAAGGAAGATATTGTTAAGTTTATGAATCAAACTTTGTTGAATCCTTCAACTCAACCTGGCCTACTCGCCAATTATACTTTTGATAACCTATTGAACAAACAAGGTAATGCTGCTTTTAATGGGTCATTGATTGGTTTTGCTGCCATAAATGCCACCAATCCCCAATGTACTTTCACCGCAGATAGTTGTAAGGTCAATATTGTATCTCCTAGCTTTACTATAGCAGATACTATTTGTGTGGATAGCCCCTTAGTAATAACTAATACATCTACTGGTGCCACTACGTATAACTGGAGTTTCTGTGCCAGTGATTTGAATACTACTCCCACTGGTGTTAATCTTGGAAATCCTTCCAGTCAATTGGCCACGCCTGTATTTATGGATTATGCTTTAAATGATGATGGAAATTATTATGGTTTGGTAATGAATTATGGTACGGGCAATATCATTAAACTCAACTATGGAAATAGCCTGCTTAATGCACCCACAGCTACAAACCTTGGAAACTTTGGGGGCGTTTTAAGGCCTAGTGGGGAAGGTATTCAAATCGTAAAAGCTGGTACTAAATGGATTGCCATAATTGTGGGGGGGGGCAATGTTGCAGGGAGTAGTTCCTCGGTTGCCAAACTAGATTTTGGAAATAGTTTAGGAAATACTCCAACGGCAATCAATTGGGGTAATATTGATAACGCTTTGTTCTTTCCTCATGATCTTGTTATTGCTAAAGAGGGAACACAATATTATGGACTAACTATAAATATTAATAATAACACAATCACCAGACTAAACTTTGGCGCTGACTTTTCAACTACCCCTACTGCTACAAACCTTGGTAACATAGGAAATTTGAATTATCCCTGCGGAATGAGTTATATTAATTCAGCAGGTAATAATTATGTGTTTATTACAAACCGAGATGCAAATTCTATTAGTCGGTTGGATTTTGGTTTGTCTTTATCAAATACTCCCACAGGAATAAGACTGCCCATTGCCAACGGAAAGTTGCAAAGACCCCGGGATATCTCCATCCTTGAAACCTGTCAAGGAATTACTGGTTTAGTAGTTAATGAATTAACGGACGATATCGTGAAATTAGACTTTGGCAGCAATATTTTATCAAATCCATTGGCATCAGAACTTGGAAACCCAGGCAACTTAAATTTCCCCCACAGTATATCAAGATTTTTTTTACAGGAAAATGATATATATGCTTTTATAACCAATGCCGACAACAATACATTATCACGTTTAGTTTATGCTGGATGTGCATTGCCCGGTTCAACTTTACAAAACCCACCCCCTGTTATTTATGATGCTCCAGGTGTTTATAATATCAACTTATTGGTAGATATTGGTTTGCCAACACAAGCATCATATTGTAAGCAGGTTGTTGTAGAGGATTGTTCCCCCTGCACCCTCACCATCACCGCCACCAAAGACACCACCATTTGCAAAGGCAGTTCAGTAGAACTTAATGCCAGTGGGGCAGTTACCTATCTATGGAATGCTTCACCCTATCTGTCAAATACCAATACAGCAAACCCCATTGCCAATCCACCTGTTACCACAAATTTTATTGTTACGGGCACAGATGCATTGGGCTGTATTGATACGGATACCGTTCTCGTTACCGTATACAACCTACCCGTCGTAATAGCCAACAACGATACCTCTATTTGTGGCAGTGGAGTTGTACAACTGTCCGTATCACCTCCCACAGGTGGGACCTATAGCTGGACACCACCAACCGGATTAAATAATGCAACCATCGCAAATCCTATAGCTACATTATCTGCCACCACTGAATATTTTGTATCGTTTACAGATGCAAATGGTTGTAAAAATTTGGATTCCGTTACGATAACTGTAAATGCAATACCAACAATATCTACCCGATCAGATACTTCTATTTGTAATGGTGCTTCTCTCATACTCACCACAATAGGCACAGGTAGTACTTATACTTGGACACCTGCCACTGGTCTTAATAATTCTAACATCATTAGTCCCACAGCCAATCCATCAACTACCACTAATTACATTGTTACCACAACTACAGCAGCTGGATGTATTAACAAGGATACTGTTTCCATCATAGTATTAGAAGTGCCTCAAGTAAATGCCAGTGGAGATACAACAATTTGTGGTAGCAGTTCTGTGCAACTAAATGCTAATGCATCAGGTGCTATAAGTTATAGTTGGACCCCAACTACAGGATTGAATAATCCGAATATTTCAAACCCACTTGCAAATCCGGATGCTACTACAAATTATTTGGTAACAGCTACAGGTGCCAATGGTTGTAAAAACACAGATAGCGTATTGGTACAAATATTTCCCAAGCCACAGTTTAGTGTAGCACCACCATTTGCACTTCTTTGTGAGGGTACAAGCCTTACACTAACAGCATACGGTGGGGATAGTTATAGCTGGTATGGAGATACATCCTTTACATCAATAAACAGTGCAGTTACCACTGTTACACCTTTGGAATCTGTAATATATAGTGTTATCATTGAAGAAGAAAAATGTATGCTTACAGATACGCTATTTGTAGATGTGTCTGTCCTTAGTTCACCCATTGCGTCCGCATCAAAATCTAATGATATTACATGCAATGTTTTAGAAACACAATTATCATCAACGGGTGGCCTAAGATTTAATTGGACACCAGCGTCCACACTAAGCAACAGTAACATCTCAAACCCCATTGCAAACCCCACCGAAACCACGCTATACACAGTAAAAGTAACCAGCGAAACAGGCTGCACGGATACAGATACTGTTACTGTTTTAGCTAGCGGAGGAGATACGGAGAAAACATTCTTTGTACCCACTGCCTTTTCACCAAATGGGGATGGTCTCAACGACTGTTTTAGCCTACAAAAATGGGGCAATGTGTCAATAACTGAATTTGCTATTTACAACAAATGGGGCAACAAAGTTTTTTATTCCAATGATATCAATCAATGTTGGGATGGATATTATCTTAAAACAGCACAACCTCCCGGTGTGTATGTGTATTATATCCTTGCAGAAAGTCCTATTTGTGGTAAATTTAACAGAAAAGGAACAATCGTATTAATAAGGTAGCATAACACAAAAAAGTATATTAATATTATTGGGCGTGTCCCTATGGGTCGGGCTTTACGCTACAAGTCCTCGCCATTCGTGCCTCATGGCTCCGGGCTTTCCGCTTCAATCCCTCACGCAGACATACTGTCAAAAATTGCGTTATACTCTAACCCAGATTTTGTAGATGTATGACAGCTGATTTTCTTTCAAAAATGAAATTGAATACAGCATAAAGCACATCACTATGATTCGATACTTATTTTTGACCCCATTATACAAATGCCATTTATTTCCATCACCATACCTGCGTATAAAAATGTAGCATCTCTAAAGCGACTTTTGGATTCTATTGCTACGCAAACTTTTACAGATTACGAAGTAATAATAACCGATGATACCCCAGACGATTCTATTCATCAATTTGTGAAGAGTTATCAGCATATCTCCAATCTAAAATATTATAAAAACACCACACAGCTTGGTACGCCCGAAAACTGGAATGAAGGCATCAGAATGGCTTCTGGTACTTGGATAAAAATCATGCATCATGATGATTGGTTTTGTAGAAATGATACGCTTCAACTATTGTGTAACGAAACAAAAAATAATATTGATTGTATATTCTTTTCCTATAATAATGTATATTTAAATAATCTTGAACAAACGGAGGAAGTAATTGCATCTGCAAAAGATGTACAGGATCTATTAAAAATCCCCTGGCTATTATTTGCATCAAACAAGATTGGCCCCCCCAGTGTAACTATGATTAGACAATCTTTAATGGAAGTATATGACAATCAATTAAAGTGGCGTGTGGACACCGAATTTTATATCCGCTTAATAGAGAAAAAATATAGATTTCTATATCTATCTACCAGCCTTGTTAATGTAGGCATACATGAAAATCAGGTTACTCAATATACTTTTTTAAACCATAAAGTAGAATTAGAGGAAGGTCTATATCTCTTGCAAAAACATGGCATAAACCCTTTGCAAAATATTTGGGTATATGATGCTTGGTGGCGTCTATTCAGAAATCTTTCTATCCGAAATATGCAGGAAATATTAATACATGCACCGGGCAGTTGGCCCATTATCATACAAAAAATGGTTGCTGATATTTCCTATATTCCAATTCCAGTTTTGAAAATAGGATTGTTTTCAAAATGCTGTATGGCTATTTCATATTTTAGAAGACGTCATTTGTTATATGCTTAGTATCATTATTGTAAATTATAATTCAAAAAAACTGATTGCCCAATGTTTGGATAGTGCCATGCAATTTGACAGTTATCAGCAATATGAATGGATAATTGTGGACAACAATTCTTCAGATAACAGTGAGTCATTTCTTAAAAATAAATATCCATTTATTCATTGGATTTCCATGCAGTATAATGCAGGATTTGCCAGAGCAAACAATGCAGGCATTAAAGCTTCATCACATGATATGGTATTGTTATTGAATCCTGATACAATCATCATAGAAAATGCATTAGAGCATTGTGTAAATAGGTTGTTTCATTCAGCGCATGCTGCATGCAGTGTACAGTTACTAAATGAAGATGGGAGCCCGCAAATTACGGGTAGCTATTTCATGAAAGGAGGGTTAAATCATTTATTGCCCTTGCCCTATTTAGGAAATATTTTACGTAAAATTGCATTTGGATTTCATGTCAAAAATACCAGTATTAAGGAAACTAGTTCGGATGTTCAAGTAGATTGGATAAACGGTGCATTTTTGATGGTCAAGAAAAATATTATCCATAAAAGCGGTGCCATGGATGAGGACTTTTTTTTATATGCTGAGGAAGCAGAATGGTGTTACCGTATTGGTAAATATGGCCAATTATTCGTATATGGGGATTTGCATATCAAACACCTACAGGGAGAAACAATCAATACAGCCACTAACTCTCCCACAAAAGGATACCATAATATTTTTGATAAAAAAGGTGCACAATTAATGCTTTCAAATTTACTGCGCATTAGAAAGCAGGAAGGTGTTATATGGTATTTAATCAATATGATAATTTGTACCATCGAAATTCCCATTTTTTGGTGTGGCTTTCTTTTGACTTTAATAATTCAAAAAAAGGAAAGGAGAAACTACCAATTAGCACAACCAATTGGATATACAAAAAATATAGTATTGCTATGGCAATATATGCCAAAAATCATCTCTGGAAAACCTCACTTTTATAAAGTACTCTAATATTTTAAATCATTCCATTCGCATCGCATCAGTAAACAAATGCAATGCATTCTAAAAATTGGAAAGAAGATAATAGAAATAATATTTACGGAAGAACTTTAAATCCAAATACTGCATTTGACTTTGTTATGAAAAGTTGAAAGGCAATATAGATAAGTGTCTGAGATTTTTTTTTGGTGAAGAAATAGTAAACAATTTTAAAGTCACCAATTGTGCTCAAATGCATAGCTATGCAGCGTTTCGGCTTAGTAAAAAAATCAACTGCATCATCTGGATTAAATCATTCAGCATAATCAAAACGAAATTTATTTAAATCCGGTTTATATTTTCTAAATCGATTTAATTCATAGTCATATATAAGTTGACCTATATGCTTCATAAATGGAAAGCCTATTGAATCATAATCATATTTATCATCATTGAATATACCATCGCTGTTACAATAAATGGTTGCACTCAACATGAATTCAATATTCCTTTCAAAATCCACTATGTAAGCAAAATCAGTTAAAAACCCATAAGCATCACCCACTTTATTAAAAATACGAATACCCTTTTGAGGTGTTATTTTTTCACTGCCCAACAGTAAAAATTTACAATAAGTATCATAATAGTAATTGGTATCGCTGTAGCTGGGATAACTGCTTTCCCGAGGCCAGGCACTCATATAATGATGTAGAAATGTATAATCAGATTCAGTTAAATTAAAACGCTTTTCAACTGGCATTGCTTCCGGAAAAATAATGGCCTTTAGTATGTGAGTAAGATCAGATAATTCAAATTTATTTTTCTCCGAAAAATTAAAAGGCTCATACACTATTGCATCATTTTTTCCTATATATCCTTTTCCCAATAAATCATTTCTTACAGGGAAAAAATATTTACTGCGTTGTTGAGCCTGCTTATAAATGATTGTGCCATTACTATCTGTAAAATATACCGGATTTGTAATACGGTTTTGCTCGGCACTACGTGCTATTTGTAAACGATGCCTTAATTCGGCAGATGTATATCCTTTAGCATGCAATTTTTCATGGATAGTTTCCTGTCCTAGAAATTCATACAACTGATTGGAAGCATCATTGTCACTCACCAATAATATTTGTTTGATATAGTTGGCTATGCTGGGTGCACTGTTCATGGCATTGGGCTGCGTATAGTGCGCAGCTGCCACCAATGAAGTGTCAGTTATCATGGTAGTGTGCTTATCAACTCCCGGCCAGTTGAGGTCATTGATTTTCTCTAGAGCTAATATGGACAATGGAAATTTAATAGTACTTGCCGGGTAGAAATATGCTGTATCCTTATGATAACTATACTCAGTAAATTGTGGATTATTGTCCGCATCTCTATCAATTTTTGTATAGATAATTTTTACCCTATAGTCATCGGCCTTTTGCATAATTTCAGTAAACCATTCTGGTTTTGTTTGCATAAGACTATCCAAAAAATCAGTAGATGAATTTATAGGAATATCATTTTTAATATCAGCGTTAGTTTGTGTCATTTGGGCAGACTTACATGCTATGAATATTATGGTAATAACCAATAATGATAACTGTTTGAGCATGTTCAAAAATAACAGCTTTGATTCAATTACAAAATATCTGTTAAATCAACAATATGCCATACCCATCTATTTAAACCAAGATGACGCAGTTGGCTTTGTAATAAATTTAAACTGCCTTTTCTAGGTTAATGCAACCCCTTATTATACCCGATGTATTACCCAAGTAACCACACCCCATATATTACATTCACTACATTCATTGAGCTCCATAGTGGCATAGCGATTATTTTCTGCTGTGAGGCTAAGGCGGTTCAATGTTTTAAACAGGCGGCGCACCAGCAATTCTCCATTTACCGCAGCTACTACTATTTTTCCTGCTATAGCTTTTACACTACGATCTACTATGAGAATATCTCCACTATGAATGCCGGCATCTATCATAGCATCACCATTCATCCGAAAGAAAAAAGTGGCAGGTTTGTTGGTTACCAATTCTTCATTCAAATCAATGCCCCGCTCTGCATAATCGTCAGTGGCTGCGCCAAAACCTGTGGCATTGGCTGTAGGGGTTTGTTGCTGGCGGTAAGTTTTAGAACCTTTCCAGGCTGGACTATATATTGTATCATCTTGCATAAAATATTTTTTGCTAAATTAATTAGTTTATAAAAACTAAATTATTTATTTTTGAAAAATATTTTTACATAGTCATTTTCAATTTTATGCAAGAGATTACTACAGGCATAAGCCGCAATGCAGATCGTATAAAACAGGATGCCTGCCAATATCGAATTATAGCCGTCATAGACAATGCTACCTATATAAAAAATGAGCAGGCTGCTTGTAAAGCATTTTTTGGCAGTACAGATAAGGCGGTGAATAGTGCTTGCATTTCATTGGCATGTTTTATAGCAAAAGAAGAAATGGAAGATACATTGCTACGGTGGTTGCGAAGGATAGCGGGTGCAGAGCAAGCATTTTCAATAGTGAGTAATAATTTTGGATTTCATCCTGAAGGAGAGGTTTACTTAAGAATTTTAGATGCTTCAAAACTACTAAACCTAAAAAATCACATGCAGGTATTAGAGCCATTTATTCAATCCTATAGTGGTAAAAAAGTGAACTGGTTCAAATCTGCTGAAATCAATATAGGCCATGTGGAGGAGGTAATGCATCGGGAAGCAGCATATCATTATGCGCAGCAGAGTAGTGCAGAGAGATTACTCATTACACATTTATGTGTACAAAAAAAAGCGGATACTGATTTTGCCACAATCTGTAAGCTGCCGCTGCAACCATAATGTATTTCAGTGAATGGAAACTCATAAAATCTGTGCTTTATAAGTCAATATGCTGATAGATTTAAACTCGGATATTTCCGTTGAAATTTATTACAAAATCAATCACAAAATCTGGGTTTAACCAATATTGCTCTATGATTGATGACTAGCAAATTATTAAATAAATGTTAGAGAAATCTAGAAGATTAATGTGCTTTTAGATGCCGGAGTATTTTATTGCGAACCATGTTCATTATTGAAAGTAAGCATTTATTTTGTGCTCAAAGTACTCAGGTACATTCACCCTTTTCCAGGTTTGTTTTTCTAGAAAAAAAAGAATTACGTTGCCTGCGGCCAATAGTTTACCTGCTTCATTCAATACTTCTTGGTGAAATTCAATCTTATATCCCTGTGGCTTTGTACGAATTTGTGTTTTTATAGTAATCAGATCATCATAAGTGGCAGGTCGTAAAAATTTGATATTCATTTCAACCACGGGCATCATTACGCCCATAGCTTCCATATCCTTGTAAGTAAGGCCCAACTGTCTGATGCTTTCTACACGGCCTACTTCAAAGTACTGGGCATAGTTACCATAATAAACAACATTCATCTGATCGGTTTCTGCATACCTTACCCTCAACTGGGTGCTTGATTCATACATATAGGAATGATTTTTTCTGGCATGCAATAAAATAAAGTTTTGCATTTGCTGCAAAATGATTAAATCTGAAACGAGCAGCTGACTTTGTGATGAAAAGCTGAAAGTCAATATAGATAAGTGTTTGAGGTTAATTTTAGCTAAGAAAATAGTAAACTATTTAAAAGTCAATAATTGTTCTCAAATGGATATGAATGCAGCATATCGCCTTTGTAATAAATTTAACTGCATCAGCCGAATTAAAAAAATTACTGAATTAGTAAGGCTGATTCGTAGCATCAAATTAGTTTTGCACATCAATAATTATTCATGCAAAGTTCCTTAAAAAGAAAGCTAAAATGGTTGCTCCTATTTGTTGGTTTTGTTTTTATATGCATCCAATTTCTTCCAGCTGCAAAAGATAATGTAGAAAACTCCATCAGTAAGGATCATTTTAGTGCAGTTTATCAGGTGCCCGATAGCGTATTGCATATATTAGAAACCAGTTGTTTTGACTGTCATAGTAACAATACTGTATATCCTTGGTATTACCGTATTCAACCCGTTGGGTGGTGGCTTAGTCATCATGTAGATGAAGGTAAAGCTGAGCTAAATTTTTCTATTTTTGGTACATATACAAAAGAACGCCAAAAACATAAGTTGGAAGAAATTGAAGAATCTGTAACGGATGGATGGATGCCTTTGGGCAGTTATCTTTGGATACACCGATATGCAAAACTGACAGAGGAACAAAAATTGATAATTCAAAACTGGACTAAAACAACCATATCATCAATACGATAGGTATAAATAAAATCACCACTATTGGGGATAGATATACTTGCTAGACCCATTTATTTTTGCTTCCATTAATATTTCTTGTTTGAACAAATTTTAGTTTTTTTTGTTCAGCTAGGAATCTATCTTTTAATTTTTATTTATGGAACGCAAAAAATTTATTTCAACATTGGGTTTTTCTGTGGCTGCTTGTGCCTGCGGTGCTTTAGCGAGTTGTTCAAAAAGTAGTGATAATCCAAGTGGTGGCGGTGGAGGAGTAGTTATAGATGATCCTCTTGAAATTGATTTGAGCAACACTTTATTGTCTGTTGGTTCATCCGTTACAAGAGACGGGGTAATAGTGGTAAGGCTAGCTGATACAAATGAGCCCGCTTCTTTTACTGCATTGAGTGTAGCCTGCACCCATCAAGGTACATTTGTAAATTATAGTCCTGGCTCAAAAATTTTCATTTGCCCAAATCATGGCAGTGAATTTTCAACTGGCGGGTCTGTATTACAAGGGCCTGCTACTAAACCATTAAAGAAATTTGCAGTAAGCATAAGCGGTAGCATACTTACAGTTAGTTAAGCGATAAATTATCGATAAGCCTTACGCCACTAAGAAATGCAGCCACTAAGCATACAATTTTCTGATGTCCATCCCAATTATTTATGAGTTGAAGCGTGTTGGCATCTGCTATTTCAAAATAATCCGGATTGAAGTCATTTGCTTTTAAATACGCTAATCCGGAATTTTTTATTTCATCTAAACCACCTGGTTTTAATTCATTTTTTGTGTTTTTTAAGAGCTGATAAATCATAGATGCTTTTTGCTTATCAGAATCGCTGAGACGCATATTTCTACTACTCATAGCCAGTCCACTCATTTCCCTAAGGGTATCACCTATAATTAATTGAAGCGGTATTTTTAAGTCGTTAATCATTTTTGAAATCACCATACATTGTTGATAGTCCTTACGGCCCAATACAAGCGCATCCGGTTGTACGGCATCAATAAGTCTGTGTACTACCTTACACACGCCTTGAAAATGACCCGGTCTATAGTATCCTTCTAAAACAGTTTCTAAAAAACCAAGATCATACATTTCAGGCCAATTTGTATTAGCATCATAGATTTCGCTAACTGAAGGAAGAAAAAGTAAATCTGTTTTTTCTGACAGTAATAATTGAATGTCCTGCGCTGTGGTGATGGGATATTTTGCAAAATCGGAAGCGTCGTTAAACTGGGTAGGATTTACGAAAATACTACATACCACAAGGTCAAAACTTTGCTTAGCCTGGTTTATAAGAGACAGATGTCCGGCATGCAAAGCACCCATTGTGGGTACAAAAGCAATTTTTTTCCCGGAGGATTTCATCGCTTTTATCCACTGTATTAAAGCTTTTTTTTCTTTTAAAATCAGCATGGTTTTTTGTTATTCTTAACAGGATGCAAATTTTAGGATAGTTTATATTACCTTTGCGCCCTTTAAATTTTTAGGCAAACATCCTAATGACAACAAAGAAAAGAGTTTTAATAATAGCAACGGAGATGTCTCCCTATCTCGAACTTACGGAGTATGCAGAGATTGTAAACAAATTAGCCATCAAATGCTACGATGCGGGTATGGAAGTGCGCTGCATTATGCCAAGGTTTGGCATAATCAATGAGCGGAGGCATAGGCTGCACGAGGTAGTAAGATTATCCGGTATCAACGTAACAGTTGATAATGATGATTATCAACTACAGATAAAAGTAGCATCCCTACCCAATGCCCGTTTGCAGGTATATTTCTTAGAAAATGAAGAGTTTTTTAAGCGCAAATCCTTATATCATGATGAGGAAGAAAATTGGTTCGAAGATAATGATTTGAGAACCGTATTCTTCTGTAAGGGAGCTTTAGAAACTGTGAAAAAATTTGGATGGCCTCCGGATATTGTTCATTGCAGTGGTTGGATGACAGGACTTATTCCAATGTTTTTAAAAACTGCTTACAAGCGTGAGCCGGTTTTTATACACAGTAAAAGCATCTATACAGTAGGCCCTGAATCTTTTACTGAAAATATAGGAAAAGATTTTATACGTATGTCTGCTATACACCCTGCCATAAAAGAAAAGGATCTTGAAATCTTTAAAGAAGGAACCAATATGGCCATCATGCGTGGTGGTGCCACTTATGCAGATGCCATAAGTTTTGGAGCTCCAGATATTGATAAGAAATTTATGACTGAATTTTCCAAAATGAAAGATAAGCATATTATCAAATACAATGGCACGGAAGATTTAACACATTATTTAGACATCTACAACGAACTTGCGCCTCATTAATAGCAAAAATTTTTATTTGTGAAGCTGAAGAAAAATTTCTTTTTGGCCCTTCTTTTTTTACTGTTTACAGTAGCCTGTACAAAAATTATTACTACAGAAATAGGTAATGGTTTGATACCACCCATTGATGGTATATTTACCAAAGATACCACGCTACAAATAAGTTCAAAAAATTCGGGTTTTGATACCACAGTTGTTAGAATTTCCGACGATAATCTTCTAGGATATACCAATGACGCCATTTTTGGGAAAACCACTGGTGAAATCAATATTCAACTAAGGCCTACTTTTTATCCCTTCACCTTTGGAGACACTTCTCAAAAAGTGATGCAGTTAGATTCCGCAGTTTTGATTTTAAGTTATCGAGGATCTGTAGGAGATACACTTCAACCACTTGCTTTTAGTGTAAAACGAATAGACTTTGATGAGATATTTCTAAATGATAGCTTGTATAGAAATAGTTCCAGATTTGGTGATGGTGAGGATCTTACTTATAACAATGTACCAAAGTATGTAAATGTGCAGGATCTAGCAGATTCAGTAAAACCTGATCCCTTATTTGAAAAAGCTGCAGCACAACTTCGTATAAGATTAAGTGATGATTTTGGTAAGGAAATGCTGAACGAATGGGACACAACTTTTAATGGTTTTTATAAAAGCGATTCAGCTTTTTCTGACGCTTACCGTGGCTTTTCCATTAAGCCGGAACAATTAGGCAATGCAATGTTGCGCATCAACTTAGTTGATACAAATACAAAAGTGGGCATTTACTACAGAGTACCAAATGCCGATGGAAGTTTTGATACAGCAGTTAGGTATCTTAGGGTTAATCAATTTACATCTGCACATTCAAATTTTATTGAAAGAGAGTATGCAGCACCTGCGGAAATATCCACCTACTTACCCCCAAATAATGATACAGAAGACAGTTTGTTATATTTCCAATCTTCACCGGGATTGTATTCTACCTTAAAGATAAAAGGATTATCCGGCCTACCCAATATGATTGTACATAGGGCAGAAATAGTTTTCGATCAGGTGTATGATGCTGGAGATGATATAGCCGCTGTGCCCAATCTATTTTTGGCTGCCTATAGTACTGACTCCATGAGGCGATTGGCTGTGCCCTATGATGCACAACTATTTAATGGAACCATTGGTAATCTTTCCTCACTTGGTGTAAATCCAAAAACAAAATTTGATCCCATAAGCGGTAAGACCATCAGCTCATATAATTTTGATGTAACCCGATATGTACAAAGCGTAGTAACACGCAAAGAAAAAGAATTCGATTTTGTATTATGGGCTCCATATTTTGATTATGTATATCCTTTTGAAGATGCTACTTTTCAACTTATTATTTCCACTACACCTTTAAATTTTCCTGGATTAGGTAGAGTCAGAGTGGGGGGGGGAAATAATAAACGATACCCAATGAAGTTACATATTGTTTATTCAGTGATACCTTGATGAATTGACTTTTGTAAATCTGCTTACTGTTGTATATTTGCCACCCAAATAAAAATTAATGTCTTATTTATTTACATCCGAAAGTGTATCGGAAGGCCATCCTGATAAAATTGCAGACCAAGTTTCAGATGCACTCATTGATCATTTTCTTGCATTTGACCCCAATAGTAAAGTAGCCTGCGAAACTTTGGTAACAACAGGGCAGGTAGTGCTTGCCGGTGAAGTAAAGAGTAAGGCTTATTTAGATGTACAGGAAATTGCACGTAGTGTAATAAAAAAAATAGGATATACCCGCAGCGAATACATGTTTGAAGCAAATAGCTGTGGTATTCTTTCTGCTATTCACGAGCAAAGTCCGGATATAAATCAAGGTGTAGATAAACAAAATAAAGAAGATCAAGGCGCCGGAGATCAGGGTATGATGTTTGGATATGCCACCAATGAAACAGAGCATTATATGCCACTAGCATTGGATTTGGCCCACAACCTTTTAATTGAACTGGCTGCAATCCGCAGGGAAAAAAATTCTAAAATGCCCTATTTGAGGCCAGATGCAAAAAGCCAGGTAACGCTGGAATATGATGATAACAATAAACCAGTTCGTATTGATGCTATTGTAATCAGCACACAGCATGATGACTTTGATACCGAGCCTAAAATGCTTGCAAAAATTAAGGCTGATATTATAGATACGCTCATACCACGTATGAAGCGGAAGTATAAAATATATTCGCACTTATTTAATAATAAAATAAAATATCATATAAACCCTACGGGCAAATTTGTAATTGGCGGACCGCATGGGGATACAGGTCTAACTGGCAGAAAAATTATTGTAGATACTTATGGCGGAAAAGGTGCACACGGTGGTGGTGCATTTAGCGGAAAAGATCCCAGCAAAGTAGATCGTAGTGCGGCTTATGCTACCAGACATATTGCAAAAAACTTAGTAGCAGCAGGAGTGTGTAATGAAGTATTGGTGCAGGTTTCTTACGCTATTGGTGTGGCTCAGCCTACCAGCATTTATGTAAATACTTATGGTACATCAAATGTAGAAATGGCTGATGGCGATATTGCTAAACACGTGGCAGCTATTTTTGATATGCGACCATACTTTATAGAAAAGAGATTAAAACTGCGCAATCCTATTTATAGCGAAACAGCAGCTTATGGACACATGGGTCGAAATCCTGAAACTGTAACTAAAATATTCCGTAGCCCAGAGGGCAAAACGGTTACAAAAAAAGTTGAATTATTCACTTGGGAAAAATTAGACTACGTAGCCAAAGTGAAAAATGTTTTTGGGTTATAATTTTATATTCATACTACCTAAATACATACAATTAGTTTTAATGTAGAAAATTCATACTGAAATTATATTTAAAAAGCCATCAAAAACGATGGCTTTTTAATTTGAAAAGAAATTAGGAAATATTTTGGGCGTGTCCCTTTGGGCCGGGCTTTACACTACAAGTCCTCGCTGCGCTCCGGGCTTTTCGTTCTAATCCCTCACGCTCAGCCCCCGGCAGATTCTCTGTCCTTCAACTCTTTTATTTTATCCAATGCACCAGCCACCACATCACACATTATCGTATAAAGTGCTCCCGGTTTATGATGGGCATACACATACTCCAAAGCAAGATTTTCATTTGCTATTTTGGTGATGGAAATTTCTTTATTTACACTACGCACCCCTTCTTCTAGCAGGTTCATAATTTCATCCGCAGAGCGGCCCCTAAGATTCTTATCGCAGCGCATAATTATTTCGTCAAAATACCTGCCCGATATAGCACCTAATTCCCTGATATCGTCATCTCTTCTATCTCCTGTACCACTGATGATGCCTACTTTGATAGGATAATCTGTTTTGCTTACAAAATCACATAGCAACTCTAAGCCATGTGGATTATGCGCAAAGTCTGCAAGGATGGTAAAATTTTTGAAATGGAAAAAATTCATACGGCCGGGTGTGGTTACACTGCCGGGTACAAAAGTTTGCAATGCCATCCTTATATCATCAATAGATATATCTCTAAATAGATAGGAAGCCATAACAGCAGATAATACATTGGCAATATTATGTAATGCCTTGCCTTCGAAAGTAATAGGAATTTCTGTGGCTTTCATTACCCTTATCTTCCAAGAGCCTTTGAGGATTGTAATGAATCCATTCTCGAAAATACAAGATAATCCATTAGCAGCACTATGCTCCTTAATACGTGGATTATTTTCGTGCATGCTCACCAATGCGATATTACATTCCAAATTTTTTCGCAGATCATACACTAAATCATCATCAGCATTAAGCACAGTATAGCCATGTTTAAAAACTGTTTCGGGTAATACACCTTTTACCTTGGCCATTTGCTCCAAATTGTTGATGCCACCCAGTCCAATATGATCAGATGCCACATTGGTTACAACGGCTACATCACAATTTTGAAATGCCAACCCGGATTTTAAAATACCCCCTCTTGCACATTCAAGTACTGCAAAATCAACGGTAGGATCTTTTAATACAAAAGTGGAAGATACAGGCCCTGTGCAGTCCCCTTTCATCATGAGTTGATTTTGTATATAAACACCATCACTTGTAGTGTATCCCACCTTCTTTCCAGCACTTTTTGCTATATGTGCGGTAAGCCTCGTAGTGGTGGTTTTACCATTAGTGCCTGTAATGCCAATAATAGGTATTCTGCCCTGTATATTTTTAGGGAATAACATATCTATAACAGGCTCGGCCACATTTCTTGGCAATCCTTCCGCAGGTTCTAAATGCATTCTAAAACCTGGTGCAGCATTTACTTCAAGTATGGCACCACCATTTTCAGAAACAGGTGTATGTAGGTCCTTTGCCATAATATCTATACCACAAATGTCTAAACCAATGATACGTGCAATTCTTTCACACATAAAAATATTTTCCGGATGCACTTCGTCGGTTACATCGGTACTTGTACCACCCGTAGATAAATTAGCCGTAGGCTTTAATAAAACCCTTTCCCCAGCAGGGGGAATAGTTTCTAATGTATACCCTACCTCATTCAGCATTTTTTCAGAAAACTGATCTAGTGTAATTTGTGTTAGCACTTTTTCATGACCATAACCTCTGCGTGGATCTTTATTCGTTTCATCTACAAGCCATTGTATATTATGCACACCATCACCCACCACACTTGCTGGGGTGCGTAATGCTGCGCAAATAAATTTTGAATTAATGACCAATATTCTAAAATCAAACCCTGTGATAAATCGCTCTACTATTACACTTCGGCTATAAATCTTTGCAGCAGCCAATGCTTTTGTAGCCTGCTCCCAATCATTAATATTTGTCGTATTACCCTTGCCATGATTGCCATCAATCGGTTTTATAACTAAAGGGTATCCATACTTTTTTACAGCATCTTCTAGTCCTGCTTCTGTGCGTATAACCATGCCTCTTGGCACAGGTATTTCAGCGGCTTCTAACAGTAGTTTTGTTTCTTCCTTATCGCATGCTATTTCCACAGCAATATTGCTGGTTGTGCTTGCTATAGTTGCTCTTATTCTTTTTTGATTTACACCATATCCTAATTGTACCAAACTCTGTCTATTCAGTCTTATAAAAGGGATATTTCTTTTAGCAGCTTCTTCTACTATGCAGCCTGTGCTTGGCCCTAAGCGTGTGTTCTCTCTTATTTCACGCATATTTTGAATATCCTCAGACAGATCATATTCCTTGCTTTCCACAATTGATTCTACAATACGTACTGCTGCCTTTGCTGCATACACTCCGGCATCCTCTTCCATATAACTAAACACTACATTATATTCACCTTCCTTGCCTGTGCCACGTGTACGGCCAAAGCCGACATTCATACCTGCAAGTGTTTGTATTTCTAATGCCACATGTTCTATTACATGACCCATCCAAGTACCTTCTTCAACACGGCTAAAAAAACCACCGGGTTTTCCTTCACTACACTGATGTTCATACAATGAAGGTAAAAGGGCTTGCAGCCTATTCAGAAACCCATCAATTGTATTTGAAGGTCGTTGCTCCATCTCTTCCAAATTGAGCCTCATTTGAATAAGTTTCTGTCGTCTTATACTCCAGTAATTGGGGCCTTTCAGCACTTTTATTTCTTCAATTTTCATGAGCGAATCAAAATTGTTTATTAAAATAATTTGTTTAGCGTTGTAAAATAGGGGAATTGTATTTTGGGAAACAATCTTTTTTGGTGTGAAGCCTTAATCTTTATTATCTATTGCTGATAAAGGTCAAATCATTTTATACAATAATCACCCTGATTTCTGTAGTATAAGTTCCGGGCAGCATCACTTCAAACCAACATTTCCGTTTGAAGTTTATTATAATGCCTAAACGCTGCATTCATAAGTATTTAAGTGCAATTTTTAACTGTAAAATAGTTCACTATTTCTTCACACAAAAATCAACCTAATACAGTAATCTATTTTCCTTTTCAACTTTTCATTGCAAATTCAACTGCAAAATCTGAGTTTAATCTTAATACATAAAATTTACTATCCACACCCATCACAGGAAATGCAATGGGCAGTTCATTTTTTTGAATTGGGACAAAATTATTTTTCTCATAAAATCTTTGCGCAGCAAGAAATTTTTCTGTAGTTCCTAAATAGATTTCATCAATAGATGTTTGTTGAGCATGGGCAATGGCTGTATCTAAAAGTAATTGTCCAGTTTTAAAAGTTTGACCCCTAAAATCTTTTTTTACAAACATCTTTCTCAAAGCTGTTTGCTTATTTCCAATATCTAGTAATGAAATAGTTCCCACTACTTCTTTATTATAAATTGCTACCCAAAAATTACCAAGACCATGCTGATAAAAGTCAGAAATGATTTGCAGGTCTGGTTGTTTTGATAAATCTATGTCAATATCAAATTCTGTAGTTTGAATGGCTACAATTAATGATTGCACTTGTTTCAAGTATTGATCAGTAAATGGTTCAATTAAAAGTGGCATCATCAATGATATTTGAGGATTATTAATAGTATTCCACACCCACTGCCTTCCTTACCTGCTGCAAGGTAGCTGAAGCATTGCTTCTGGCTTTTTCTGCACCGATGCTTAATATATTTTTTAGGAAATTTTTATCAGCTTTAAGTTCATTGGCCCTATCTCTTATGGGACTAATAAATTGTACTAAATCTTCGGCCAGTTGCTTTTTCATATCCCCATAGCGTATCACACCATTTTCATAATCTGTTTCAAATTTTGCTACGCCATCAGCACTACCAGTTAGCTGCATCAAATTAAAGAGATTTTGAATATAATCAGGCTTTGGAGTATCTGGCAGCTGTGGACCACTATCTGTTTTGGCTTTCATAATTTTTTTGCGAATAGCTTCATCTGTGTCTCCCAGATAAATGGTAGCCATTTGATTTTCGCTTTTACTCATTTTGCCATTTCCATCTAAGCTCAAAATCTTTATCAGTTCGCTGCCATAATTGAATGCATAGGGCAAGGGAAATACATCGCCATAGCGATGATTAAATCTTTCTGCAAAATTTCTAGCCATTTCTAAATGTTGCTCTTGGTCTTTGCCTACTGGCACTTTTACTGCTTTATGTATGAGTATATCCGCTGCTTGCAGTACAGGATATGTGAGCAAACCTGCATTTATATTATCCGGCTGGCTTCTAGCTTTATCCTTGAACGTGGCAGTTTTTTCTAGTTCGCCTTTATAAGCCATCGTATTAAGATAAAGATATAATTCAGCTATTTCCGGTACAGCACTTTGTACATAGAGCGTGCATTTATTTGTGTCCAATCCAGATGCAACTAATTCAGCAAAAAGTCTGTGCACGCCTTCCTGCATTTCCTTCGTATCCGGGTGTGTGGTAAGCCTATGCCAATCCACCACACAAAACAAACATTCAAACTCATGTTGCATCTGCACCCAATTGCGCATAGCGCCAAAATAATTTCCTAGATGTACAAATCCTGTTGGTCTTATGCCACTCAATACTTTTTGCATGGTGGCGAAGATATGGATTGAAAAAAGTATAAGCACACTGTTTTAACAGCAAACTCATCCCTCAATAAGTCTATTGTTGTTCTACCATATTGTAATGAATCATGAATAAAAATGATTATACACAAATGGATATAGCAATTCAAATTTGAAAATGGATACTACCAAAAAGTCATTAATTCGTAATCGAAACCTTCATTTATTTAAAAGAATTTTATGAGTACCCCTTCGGGGAATGATTAATCGTTTGTAAAGAGACTAGATTATCGAATGCAAATCATCAGCACAAAAATCGATTTTTGTGTAAGGGTGAAAAATTACTAACACAGACTTTTCATACGATAAAAGAATTCACATTGAATAAAAAATGTTTAATAAGATTGTCCTAACGATTGTTAGTATTAAAACAATACTTTTGCAGCGCAAAAATAAAATTATGAGTACAAAGCAGGTTTACATTATGAGTGCTGTACGCACCCCATTGGGAAGTTTTGGAGGAAGTTTAAAAGATTTTACAGCCACTCAGCTTGGTTCTATTGCTATAAAAGGGGCCATAGAGAAAGCTGGCTTGCAGCTTACAGATGTACAAGAAGTAATTATGGGCTGCGTTATACAGGCCAACTTAGGTCAGGCACCTGCCCGTCAGGCTGCAAAATTTGCAGGGCTTCCGGATAGTGTTATTGCAACTACAGTCAATAAAGTATGTGCCAGTGGCATGAAAGCCATAGCTCAAGCTGCACAAAGCATTTTGCTGGGAGATGCCGATGTGATAGTAGCTGGTGGTATGGAGAGCATGAGCAATGTGCCTTTTTATATCAACAACATGCGGTGGGGAAATAAATATGGAAATACTGTGGTAACTGACGGTTTGGCAAAAGATGGTCTAACAGATGTATATCATAATTATGCAATGGGCAATGCAGCAGATTTATGTGCCAAAGAATGTAATATCAGCAGAGAGGCTCAAGATGCATTTGCTGTGGAAAGTTATAAAAGAAGTCAGGCAGCAATCAATGAAGGACGTTTTGTAGATGAAATTGTACCTGTGTCAATACCACAACGCAAGGGAGACCCAATTCTTTTTTCAAAAGATGAAGAAGCATTTAGTGTAAAGTTTGATAAGATACCGGAACTAAAACCTGCATTCAGTAAAGAAGGTACTGCCACAGCTGCCAATTCAAGCACCATGAATGATGGAGCCGCAGCAGTTGTGTTAATGAGTAAAGAAAAGGCAGATGCAATGGGCTTAAAACCATTGGGGATAATACTGAGTTATGCAGATGCCGAGCAAGCACCTGAATGGTTTACAACAACACCATCTTTGGCTGTGCCAAAAGCAGTAGCAAAAGCAGGTCTTGAAATGAGAGATATTGACTTTGTAGAATTGAATGAGGCATTTAGTGTAGTGGGTATTGCAAATATGCAAAAGATGGATTTGGATCCGGCTAAGGTAAATGTGAATGGTGGTGCTGTATCATTAGGTCATCCTTTGGGTTGTAGTGGTGCACGTATTATTGTAACACTATTGCATGTACTAAAGCAAAATAATGGAAGCATTGGTGCCGCCGGCATTTGCAATGGCGGAGGTGGAGCCAGTGCAATGGTGGTGAAGCTGGCATAAAATTATTTCATGGAATTGCGTCAGATAAAACATTTTCTTAGGTTTATTTTTTGATAGCTGTTATTTGAACATCTAGAGGCCAATGATTTTTGAAAGCGACATTTTTGTGTTTTTTCTTACAAGAATGTTTGCAAAAAGATAAAAAGGGCTGCCTTTCAAAGCAGCCCTAAACCCCCGATTTGACTATTTTACTAAGATCATCTTTTTGGCATCTGTGAGTTTGCTGTCAATGATTAAGCTATAATTGTATGTGCCTGCACTAAGCGAGCCTGCTTCAATTAAAATTTGTCCATTACCCTTTTGTAAAATACTTATAGTTTTTACAACGGTACCCTGCTGGGTTGATATTTGTAGTACCGCATTTATAATATTTGTTGGAATAAAATACTTAATAACAGTATTGTTATAAAACGGATTTGGTTGATTTTGTTGCAATACAGCTTTTGAAGCTAATCCCGTGGAAGCAGTAGCAGGTGCTGTGGTTGTTGTACTATTCAATATGTTTTTGAGCTCATCAATTTGCTGTTGTAAATATTCATTTATTTTTTGCTGTTTACTGATGGTTGCTTCCATTTGATTGATTTCATCTTGTTGACTTTTTACTGTTTGCTCTAGCACTTCATTTAACTCTTGAACTGACTGTATTAATGGAATTGTAAGTAATTCATAACTGAGTGTATAATAGTCATCATCATTAGAAGGTTTATTCAAGCCATCAAAATTATATCCAGATGCTTTCATAGCAGTTTCTACTTCTTGAGCCAAAAGTCCCGTATGAATAATGTTTTTAGAAGCTTCAAAAAATTGTGGCTGTAATGTTGCTTCATAACCAACATCTTTTTTATGCTGAAATGCATCAAACTGTTGTGTGTTAAACTGATAGGTAACTGGTCTTAGTTTTTTTATAAAATTTAAACCAGGTACATTCTGTTTGATATTGAATTTAAATCTTTGATCGCTGGGGAATGAATACGCTACTTGACCTTCTACTTTGGTTATGGTGGTATTTCCTAATCTAATTTTATTGCTGGCTGATACTAATGCACTATTTCCTAAAGCTGTTGCATTGGTAAAAGTGGTATCAGTAAGATCTGCGGAGCTCCCAATTATGGTATTTGAAGATCCTGAACGATTATTATCACCGGCTAAGTTTCCAATAAATGTGTTATTACTTCCTGACTTATTTAATAAGCCACTGTTGTTTCCCATAAAAGTATTGTTGGCTCCTGATGTATTCGTAATTCCGGATGAGGCACCAAAGAAATTATTGTTGCTGCTCGTATTGAGATTACCAGCCCCACTACCAAATATTGAATTGTTAGACCCATTAGAATTACTCAATCCTGCTTCATCACCATAGTATGAATTTCCATTACCGCTTGTATTGAATTCCCCACTAAGGTTTCCAGTAAAAGTATTATTGTTTCCAACTGTATTAGCCAGACCCGCTCTTGATCCCAGAAATACATTATCGCTGGCAGTTGTATTAGATTTGCCTGCATTAAAACCTAATGCAATATTGTTTGTGCCTGTACTGTTTGTAAGACCCGCAGCAGAGCCAATAAAAGTGTTGAAACTTGCAGTTGTATTGGCACTGCCAGCACTAAAGCCAATGAAGGTATTACTTTGGCCAGTTGTATTTGCATCGCCGGCATTGAAACCTATGATGGAGTTATTTCCTCCTGTTGTATTAAATGCCCCTGCATTTTTGCCCATAAATACATTACCCGAACCAGAAGTGTTTTGTCTCCCTGCATCTACACCTACAAAAGTATTATCTGATGCTAAGTTTGCTCTACCAGCATTGGCACCTATCATAGTATTATTACTAGCAACTCCATTAGATAATCCTGCAGATACTCCTATTGCAGTATTATTGGTACCTGAGGTAGCATTAATCATGGCTTCAAAACCTATTGCTGTATTTGCTGAACCTGTTGTATTATTAAAAAGGCTTTTACTACCGATAGCGGTATTAAAATAATTATTAGAACCATTTAGAGTCTGGTTAAACAATGCTGAGTCACCAATAGCTACTAATTTATTTCCTACTGAGGATAATTGCAAAGCACTTTTGCCAATAGCAATATTATTGGAACCAGTTGTGTTTTGGAGTAATGAGAAATGTCCTATTGCAGTATTACTATTTCCACTGTTATTGACTGACATAGATAATCCACCCAATGCAGTATTGGCAAAACCTGTAGTGTTTTGATTGAGTGCACCAGTACCAACAGCTACATTCAGCGAGCCGCTTGTATTGTTTAGCATAGCATCGGCTCCAACCCCAGTGTTTTGAGTGCCAATTGTATTTGAAATTAGTGCAGAAGAACCCAATGCTGTATTACTTTCGCCACTTATATTTGAAAAAAGTGACTTGAATCCGATAGCCGTATTGCCCAATCCGGAAGTATTAGATTTTAGACTACCTGAACCCACTGCGGTATTGTTACCACCCAGATTATTGTTTCTTAAGGCTTCAAATCCAATTGCTGTATTAGAGAAACCAGTAGTATTTGAGAGCAAGGATTTGCTACCAACAGCGGTATTAAAATAATTCCCTTTATTATTAATTGCCTGGCTAAATAAGGCTGAATCACCAATGGCCACCATGTTATTTCCAACTGTATTAGTTCTAAGTGAAAATGCACCTAAAGCCACATTGCTAAAACCGCTAGTATTTGAATTGCCTGATTCTTCACCTATAAAACTATTATTAGTGCCTATATTGTTGAATCCGGCCAATGTGCCCACTGAAGCACTGCGCAAACCGCCATTGTGCATAAACCAAAGTCCATTCAAAAAAATACGGCCCTTTAGATATGCATCCCGCCAACCATTAGTTACGGAACCTAGATCTAGGGTAAAATTACTATTTGGAGTCAATGGTTGGTTAATGGATATGGGAGCAATAAGATTGCTCAATGTTTTATTAGCGCCAACCCCGTTGCCTACTTGGCGCCAAGCAGCTCCATCAAAAAAGTAAAAGCCTGGAGTAGCATTGGTTTGAAAAATGAGTAAGCCTGTAGCCGGGCTTAGGATTGCATCTCTTTGGCCCTTTGTCATACGTGGTGCTAGCATTCCTTTTGTGGTGCTTACCATTTCCAAAATGGCAGAAGCCACAGGGGTGTTTGTGCCAATACCGGCACTACCTGAAGTGGGAAAAATATTTTGTGCCCAGGTTCTGCTGTATGATGCTCCAAAGAAAAGAATGACGAAGTACAGATGTAATTTTAATTTGCGTAGCATTGATATTAATTTAGAATGCAAAATTGCCACGCTTAAAAATGCTTGCCTATAACCAAAAATGGGGATATTTAAAATGTTCGTTTTATTTTGTGTTATTAAGAAAATTTTCCATTTGGCAATACATTATGAAAGGTTAAATTATGTTTAATCTTAAAATATCTTTTCAAAGAGAATGTCAAAATGAATATATCCTTTTCAAATTATCCAACATTAAAGTAATATTTGATGTAGAACAAAGGGAGACCATTCAAACTACATTTTAATTTAGCATTCATATACTCCGACCACTTTTAGCGATACTTCATTGCCCGTAGGGCTTATATAAAAAATGCATTTCAATATATGCCATTTGCCGTAAGGCATAATTCAATATTTTGCGCTGCTATGGTGCAAAAATTTATGGTATGTGCAGGTTTGATGCTTTTTTCTATACTTTCTATTGCGCAGCAAAAAAACACAAATGGTGTGTGGACTTTTGAAGAAAGGGAAAACGAAATATTGTACGTTCATTTTCTTCCAAATAATTATACCAAAAATGAAAATATAACAGGTGCTGTAATCCCTCAAAATAGCCCTACTGTGGGTGTAAAAAAGTATGTAGTAACCCAAAAGAAAAAGCGAAAAATTTTAAACTTATCTCACTACAAAGTGGAAGTATTTGGTGATAGTTTATCTATCCATCATGCAGGAAAAAAGTATAGGCTCAGGTATCAGCTATTCGCAGAAAATAATAGGGGCTACCGCATTTATTTAGAAGATGATGAAAAGATTTTTGGTGGTGGTGAAAGAGCTTTGCCATTGAATAGGAGGGGATATAAATTTCCTTTGTATAATAATCCTTGGTATGGCTATAGTGAAGGCGCAGATGCGCTTAATTATTCTGTTCCTTTTGTTACTTCATCAAAAAAGTATGGAATTCTGTTTGATAACGCTGCTAAAGGATATATTGACATAGGTACCACAGATAGCCGGGCAATGGATATTGCATCCTGTAGTGGTGCTTTAGATCTTTACTTGATGCCAGGTAATGATTTTCCAGAGGTATTGGCTGCATATCATTCCCTTACCGGCACCCAACCTTTACTGCCAAGATGGGCTTTGGGAAGTTTTATGAGTCGTTTTGGATATACTTCTGAAACCCAAGCCAAATCTATATTTCAGCAAATGAAGCAGCAGCAAATTCCTTTTGATGCGATCATCTTTGATTTATTCTGGTTTGGAGATAGTATTAAAAGAACTTTAGGAAATTTAGACTGGATAAATACGTCAAAATGGCCCAATCCTGCCGCCATGATTCATGATTTTAAAAAGGATAGTATTGAAACGATTTTAGTTACGGAACCTTTTGTCTTGGAGGGTACAAAAAGCTATGGTGGGTTTAAAAATTACTTTGCAGTAGATAGTAATCGTAACCCATATAGACTTACTGATTTTTATTTTGGTTATGGCGGTTTGATAGATATGTTTAGACAGGATGCAAAAGATCATTTTTGGTCATTTTATCAAAAGCAAATGGAGCAGGGTGTAGAGGGATGGTGGGGAGATTTAGGTGAACCGGAGAAACATCCTACAGACTTATTTCATAATCTAAACGATATGAACCATCAGCGGCTTTTCAGTAGCAATGAAGTGCATAATGTGTATGGTCATAACTGGACAAAAATGTTGTATGAAAAGTATCAAACTCATTACCCCGATAAAAGATTATTTAGCTTGAATAGAAGTGGCTTTGCCGGTACCCAACGATATGGCATTGTGCCTTGGAGTGGGGATGTAAGCAGAAATTGGAGTGGGCTACGGGCACAGCTACCCATTATGCTGGGTATGAGTATGAGTGGTGTGCCATATATACATGCTGATGCTGGAGGTTTTGCCGGTGGTGAGGGAGATTGGGATTTATATATTCGTTGGTTACAGTTTGCAGTTTATACACCTATATTCAGGCCTCATGGCACTGCTTTATATGATGTGGATCCAAATGCGTTTAGCTTTCCAAGTGAGATAGCATTAGCAGATACAAGTGTAAGAGAAAGAGCAAAACAGGCAGCTATGCTGAGGTATCGTATGCTGCCTTATAATTATTCCATATGTTATAAACAGGCTTCAAATGCGGAGCCTTTAGTAAGCCCTTTGTATTATTATTACAGTGCGGATACTGCTACTTATGCAGTGGAACAGGAGTATATGTGGGGAAGAGATTTATTAATAGCACCTGTATTGTATAAAGATGCTATAAGCGCAAAAATATATTTGCCAAAAGGGGAGTGGTATAGATGGCATGATGAACAAATAATTTATGGGGGCAATGAGGTGGAAGAGCATTTGTCTGCCAACAATATTCCCGTATTTGTGAAAGCAGGAAGTATCATACCTTTAATACCTCAAACAAAAAATATTTCAAATACCAAGGCATATAATACTGCTGAATTGGAATGGCATTATTATGCAGGAGATGGTGGTGCACATTTTGAATTATTTGATGATGATGGCAGTGATCCGGCTTCCCTAGCCAATAAAAAATTTGAAATAATAACTATCGATGTTAATGCAACTGAAAAAGGAATTAATTTTACTATTGATGTATCTGGGCATCCGTTTAAAAACCGACCACCTATGCGTATGCATAAGATATATTTGCATGGTATTATGGATAAATTGATTTCGGATAATGACACTTTTCCATTAATTAACCATGATGCTGGAGGTAGCTATGTTATAGCGCAAACGACCACCGGAAAGGTTAATTTTATATTGAAAAGAAAATAGATTTTTAAAAACGATATTTTTGAACACAAATAAGTGCAGATGATTAAACTAAGAGCTGCCATAACCGCTGTAGGCGGATATGTACCAGATAAAATACTTTCAAACAAGGATCTGGAAAAAATGGTAGACACTACAGATGCTTGGATTAAAGAACGAACCGGGATAGATGAAAGACGAATACTTGAAGATGGAAAGGGAAGTAGCGATATGGCCGTGCCGGCTATACTTCAAATATTGGAGAAAAGAAATATAGACCCATTAGATATTGATTGTATAATATGTGCTACGGTTACGCCAGATATGGTCTTTCCTGCTACCGCAAACATTATTGCAGATAAAGTGGGTGCCAAGAATAGTTTTAGTTATGATATCGGGGCTGCATGTAGTGGATTTTTATTTGCACTTTCTACTGGGGCAGCGTTTATAGAAAGTGGCAGGTATAAAAAAGTAATTGTGGTGGGGGTGGATAAAATGAGTGCTATTATTGATTATACTGACCGTGCCACTTGCATCATTTTTGGAGATGGCGCAGGTGCTGTTTTACTAGAACCTACAGAGGAGGAAATTGGCATAATGGATAGCATATTGAGAGTTGATGGCGAAGGAAGACATTACCTTCACATGAAGGCAGGAGGTTCTGTAAAACCAGCCACCGTAGAAACAGTTTTGGCCAAGGAGCATTTTGTTTATCAGGAAGGGAAAACAGTTTTTAAATATGCTGTAGTAGGCATGGCAGATGTGAGTGCTGAATTAATGGAAAAGAATAATTTAACTGCTGATGATGTGGCTTGGCTTGTACCACACCAAGCTAATCTTCGTATTATAGATGCTACTCAAAAAAGAATGGGATTGCCACATGAAAAAGTGATGATTAATATTGAAAAATATGGCAACACCACATCTGGTACATTGCCACTATGCTTGTGGGAATGGGAAAAGCGGCTGAAGAAAGGAGATAATATTATTCTTTCAGCATTTGGCGGTGGATTTACTTGGGGTGCTATATGGGTAAAATGGGCCTACGACACTGTATAGTCGATACTTAAGTAGAGTTGGGTACTTATTTTTAATGGATACCCTGTGGTGGCTCTTACAAACCGTTTAAAAAATAAATTCAACTCTAAGGCGTTTTATGCTGTTAAATAACTTTGATGAGTTGCGCAGCAATTTCAATTGATTATTTTTGAAAATATTAAGAAATATATAAATATGCGAATTTTAAAAGTTGCATTACTTACTTTTATTTTGAGTGTAGTAATATTTGGCGTTTTTGCATTTAAAACATTGCAAAGACCTCCTGCTACAAAAGATCAGGTACTTCTAACTGCTATTACACAAATTGTAGCATCAAAACATTATAGTCCTCAGAAAATTGATGATGCACTTTCTGCTAAAATTTTTCAAGATTATTTGGATGTGTTAAATCCAGATAAGGATATCTTACTACAAGAAGACATATCAATGCTGTCTGAGTATAAAAATAAATTAGATGATGAAATAAAAGGTGAGCCTATTCAATTCTATAAAAAGGCTGCTCAGATTTATTTTATGCGAATGGAGGAAATAATTGCAGACTATAGACAATTGCTAACACAGCCTTTTGATTATTCAGTAAACGAAACAGTAAGTTTTGACGATTCAAAAGAACAATACGCAAAGTCTGCTGCTGAAAGAAAAGAGAATTGGAGAAAGCGACTAAAATATTCAGCATTAGACAGATATGTAGATCTGATAGACCAAAAAGAAAAGAATAAAGGTGATACTGCTTTTGACAAGCCTGATGCTCAACTAAAAGAGGAAGCAAACAGGAAACTGATGCAAACACTAGATAGAAATTATAACAGGCAAAAACTTGTTTTCAACGAGCAAGAACAGTTTAATGCCTATCTGAATGTGATTGTGAATTTAATGGATCCACACACAGAATATTTTCCACCCATCGAAAAGAGGGCTTTTGATGAAGAAATGACCGGAAGATTTTATGGTATAGGTGCACAATTGAAGGATGACGATGGTGCTATAAAAATAGCCAGCTTAATGACAGGTAGCCCGGCATGGAAAAGTGGGGATGTAATAGTGAATGACGAAATAATAAAAGTAGCCCAAGGCAAAAATGATCCTGTGGATGTGAGGGGTTATGCGGTAACTGATGCTGTAAAATTAATAAGAGGTGGTAAGGGTACAGAAGTAAGGCTAACTATGCGCAGCCCTGATGGTACTACAAAAATTGTAACCATTGTCAGGGATGAAATTGTACAGGATGAGCAATTTGCACGAAGTGCAGTTATTACAAAAAACGGAGTTAAAACAGGGTATATTTATTTGCCCGAATTTTATGCTGATTATGACAGACCTGATGGTAATAAATGTTCACAGGATGTAGCAAAAGAAATTGTAAAACTCAAAAAAGAAAATATAGGTGGCATCATCATCGACTTGCGCAATAATGGTGGTGGTTCATTAAACGAAGTGGTGCAAATGGTAGGTCTTTTCATAAAGAGCGGACCCGTAGTGCAGGTATCTGATAAGGACAGTAAAGCGAATATCCTAAATGACAGAGATGAGTCAATTTTATATGATGGTCCACTTACCGTTTTGGTTAATGAATTTAGTGCATCTGCCTCAGAAATATTTGCAGCTGCTATTCAGGATTATGGCAGAGGAATAATTGTTGGAAGTGATACTTATGGTAAAGGAACTGTACAACGACCCATACCTTTGGGTAAGGTTGATTATAATACAGGGCTTACTGAATACGGAAGTTTGAAAATCACTTTTGAAAAGTTTTACAGAATAAATGGGGGTAGCACACAACTGAAAGGAGTAACGCCGGATGTGGCACTGCCGGATGCTTACGATTATCTGAAGTTAAGAGAAAAAGATAGATCTTCTGCATTGCCTTGGGATCAAATAGAAAAAGCAACATATATTCCATTTATGGCTTCGCCAAATATGATATCTATCATCCAGGAATCAAATGCTGCTGTGCAATCTAATCAAAATTTTGCCTTGTTAATGGACAATATTAATTGGCTACAGGAAAATAACAATCGTGTATATAATCTGAATATTGACAGCTTTAAAGCTGCACAAGTTATTGTCCGTAAAACAATACAACAAAACGATAATCTTACCAATCTTACTACTCCATTAAGTATCGTACCTCCACAAGTAGACTATGAAAAATATTATAATAATGCGGATAAATCAAAAGGTGATCGTTATTTAGACTGGTTGAAAAGAGTGCAAAGAGATATTTATATTGATCAAGCAGTTGATATTACAGCAAAATTAAAAATGTAGTACAAGTTATTAATTCTACTTATTTTAAATAAGATAATTTACCTGTATATATTTTAGCTATACAGGTATTTTGTTTTAGATACTAACGCTAAGGGTGAATCAGCCTACATTTGAAAAAATGAATATATGGCATTAAATCAGGAAGTGTTTAAAACCAGAAGTATTACTGCAGTAATTTTTGTAGTCATTATGCTGAGTGGTTTATTGATTAATCATTGGACATTTTTAGTACTGTTTTCAATTATACACTTTGGCTGTTGGTATGAGTTACAACAGATTTTTCGTAAAATTTACACTCCATATAGTCAGGTTTCTGTTTTCCATCAATTTGGTATTCCTGTATTGGGTTGGTCATTTATGCTTTGGTGCTCCGGTGAATATTTTGCTATAGGGTCTATTCAAATGAGTGCATGCGGATTATGGTTAATGATGATTTTGGCCCCTGCTATACCTATTGCCGATTTTTTGCTAAATAAAAATTTCAACTTACTCCCATTAGCTTATTCATTGGTAGGATTGGTATATATATCTTTATCACTTGGATTGATGATTGACTTAAGGAGCACCATAATTGTATACCCTCAAGTGTTGGTATCATTAGATTTTGGCTGGTTAGTACCTGTTATCCTTATAGCATCTTTATGGATTAATGATACAATGGCTTACATTACCGGGTCTTTTTTTGGTAAAACGCCACTGTCAAAAATATCTCCCAAAAAGACATGGGAAGGCACAATTGGCGGAGCTATATTGGCCATCATTACTGTAAGCTTACTAGCGGTTAATCTTTTTCAGGTGGAAGTATTTGCAGCCGCAGGCATTGCTACCATTGGAGCCATCATGGGCACATTGGGCGATTTGTTAGAAAGTAAATTAAAAAGAATGGCAAATATTAAAGACAGTGGCAGCATTATGCCAGGGCATGGTGGCTTTTTGGACCGCTTCGATAGTTTGCTGGTAGCTACAGTTTTTGTATGGCTATTTGTAAAGCTATTAGCAGCCTAATCGGCAATTTGAATAGTGGCTAACAACCTCCTAATTTCATCATCAACCTCTGATTTTTTTACTGCTGCTGCTACTCTTTCTTTATCTAAAGTTAATAAAATATTTTCTATCGTTCCTGATGGGCATGGCAATCCGGTAAAGGAAATAAGTCGCTCTGTCTCCGAAGGATCATTCATGATTTTTTCCATCGAAAATGATTCCATCTGATTGCCATAAAGTGCTTTGTATTTGTTTTTATATAGCAATGATTTTTTATAGACTAGGGTATGGAAATAGAGTAAGCCTTTCTCCTTTGTAATGGATGCAAATTTTTTGACTTTTGGCCCAAAGGGTAAACATTTTTTGACCTGCCTCTGCCAGAGCATATATGTTGAATATTTTATAAATGAAAAGATCTCTGAAAACTTGATTTGCTGAAAAAGTTTTCTGCTACTGATAGCGCCGTCAAGATCTTTTGTACCTGTATATATAAAATATTTCTTTAAGGTAATAGAGAATTTGAAAGAATCATTTGTAAGTGATCTTTTATAATTACTGTTTATACATCTTACGGCATCTCTTTCTATATAAACGATTTTTGCTTCTGGAAAAACTGCATGAACGAGTAGCGGTCTTAAACAATTGATAGGAGATTTTTCAACAATATTTTTTCCTTTAGCAGCATCTAAAATTTTAGATCTAATAAAATGAGAGATATCATCGTTCACTATATATTCTTCATCACTCAGGTGTTGAAAATTTCCACTCTTCCACAAAGCATGTGGCTCTACTTCAATATGTACATTTGGCATACTGCCAAGTATATGTGATACCAAGGTAGTACCACTTCTTGCCATGCCTACTATTAATACAATTTTTTGTTCCATTTATTTTATTTTCCTAACATACTCATTGTGCTAAATCCGAGATGTTTTTTTACTAAGTATAATGCTAGAATATTTGAAATAATTAATGCCATTGATGTTGAAATAGCTGAGCCCAAAGCACCAAAAATAGGAGTTAATACTAATGCCAATAAAATTGCAGCCATGCCACTAATGATGCGTGAATTTCTCAACTGTTTTTCATATCCACTCATTGAAAGTAAATAAGCTACAGAACCTGTTGATACATTTATAAATTGACCTATAGCAATAATAATTAAGAAATAAACCCCATCTTCAAAACCATTGCCAAATAGTTTTAATATGGTTTTAGGGAAAAGGCATAGTGCCACTGTAATTGGCAATGCTATGATAGTCATAAGCCTAGTGCTTTTTTTTGCATAATTTTTTAATTCAGTCATATTGCCTGCCTCAGCCATTGTTGCAAATCGAGGTGCACTCACATTATTAACAGCTTGTAAAACAAAAGTAATCAACGAAGCAGTATTTCTTGCTACGGCAAGCTGTGCTATTTGAGCAGGGTCATTAATAAAAATCCCTGCTACAAACTGCCCGCTCCAAAGTACTAATTGTTGCATTGTAGCTACCATCCAGAATTCCTTGCTGGTGTTCCAAAGCATTGATTTGTCCGCTATTATGGTCTCTTTAAATTCTGGTGTTGATTTTTTCCACCAGTATATATTTATAATAAAATTCAGTACTGTTGCTAAAAAATAATAAAAGCTGCTGGAATTAGCGTCTTTAGGCGTAAGTGTTAGAAAAAAAAGGATCAGAAATATTGGCGTTAGCACTCTTAAACCGCTAACAGAAAGTAAAATCTTTTTTATGGCTTGTAAGGCCATTCCATAAACATTATAACCTGCAAAAAATGGTATTGATAAAGAGGTCCAAAACAGCGGCCATTGAAATTCAGGTTTATTAAATACGTGAATAGCAATTGGTTTTGATAGGCAGCAAATTAATGATGATAAAATGAGCGTAGGTATATAGGTCCATTGTAATAATATTTTAAGTACCGCTGCAATCATTGGCCACTCATTTTTACTTGCATGAATGCTGATGTATTTTAGGACAGTAAGATCTGCGCCCACTCTTCCCAATGTGGCAATAAGTGTTGAAACAGTAATGCCAAGAAATAAATATCCAGCTCCTTCGGCCCCCAGATACCGTGATACAACTATGGACATTATAAATGCAGCACCAGCACCAAATGTGCGAATTATAAGTGCTACAAGAGAATGATTAATTAATTCTTTTGTGGATTTATTCTTGGGATATTGGAATAGCTTTTTTAGCAATGATATATTCATTCGTCTTTTGGTAACATTAGAGTATCTCTGTTTTTGTTTGTTATCATCCAACCCACTGTAGTTATTACTCCATCTTGAAGCAAATGTGGAAGCGGCCCACAAATGGACTCCAATTCTTTTGTATCATAAACCATATTTGTAATAAGGTTACTTAACCGAAAGCTTGTAATAGGTACATTCTTATATCCAAATTTATATAAAATATCTCCAATCAGTCCAGCAGTTTTGAGCATCCACATAGGGTAAGATTTTATTGGCTTACTCTTCAGCTCTATCCTGATCAATTCGGACCATTTTCTTAGATTTAATGCAGGATAATCGCATAGGTAAAAAGATTTACTTTGAATTTTTTCTACTGGTGCAAATAATAATTTGGACAATTGATACACTGAATTTTCTACGTATCCAAAAGACTTTAGTGGATTGTGCTTTCCTGGATGGAAATAATAATTTTTAAGAATCGTTCTGAAAAAGGTGATGTATGGAGTATCAAACCAAGGCCCCCAAATAGATGTAGGCCTTACTATACACCATTCACATTGTAAGTTTGATTCCTTTACCAGTTTTTCACCTATTACTTTACTCTCTCCATATAGATTTGGGGGACAGTAATCTTCGAAATTTTCTGGTATATAATCTATTCTGCAAACCATTCTGCTACTTACAAAAATGACCCGCTTTAAGGAAGTGCATTGCTTTAGTATTTCAATAGTATTTGATACTCCTCCAATGTTTGTACGATATCCCTTTTCAAGGTCTTTTTCTTCCAATAAATCTGTACGTGCAGCCAAGTGGAGGAAATAATCTGGGGCAAAACCTACAACTGCATCCTTATATTCTTCAATATTGTTGATATTCCCTTTTTTCCAAAAGGGTATATGTTTTTCATTTTGTGGAGGGCGCATATCAAAATTAAACACTTCGTGACCTTCACTTAAAAAATAACCTATGGCATTTGTACCAATAAACCCACTTCCACCTGTAATAAAAATTTTTGACATAATTTATGATTTCCATTGGTTTAAATTCCTTCCTGAAAGCACTTCTAAAGCCATTATATCTTCCATGAAATATTTACACAATTGCTGTCTGGTTTCTGCACTCATCTGCTGTTTTGTTTTTGGCTGAATCAAGTTTTTTGTTTTAATTTTTTTTGCAAATTTAACTACTCCAAATTTCTCTAGTACAACTAACAAATTTTTCAATTTATTTTTATGTATCCACATTTTAACTTTGCCTATTGAATTATTGATAGACTGACTTTTTGGTTGTAATCCCTTATTAGTTTCGTTTTCAAATTGTTTCGGTGTAAACTGCTCTACACCAAGGAAATGGCAAATATCATCAAGTATTATAGAATAATTATTTTTTAAATCATCAAAGAAAAGAAGCCGAATATTTTCAGAAGGGAATTGCATGAAATATGGCTTTAGATTTTTACAATAGAGACTTGTATCTAGATATTTTTTTGGATTCTGTTGTAGGGCATCTTCAAAATTTTTATACCTTGATACTCCATTTTGTACACTATATAAATATTCAGAAAAAGACCTTTCTGCAGGATGTCTAAGTATGGCAAATATTTTAATATTATAGTTATATGTATAGATATCTGTTGCAGCATTTTCATTTGATAAATAGGAGGGGGTAATTTCCCCACAAATCTGACCGGGTTTTTTCTTGCTAAAAAATGAATGATACCAATTAAGCCCCTTTTTATATTCTGGATTTGGTGTTTCATAATCTTGCGGCAGCAAAGAATTAAAATAGTTGAGTTCTTTTCTATCCTCTGGATAATATATGCCAGGATGTTGTCTTAGCATTTCTGCCAGCCAGGTAGTGCCACTTTTGCCTGCACCAATCCCAATAAAATCTATTTTAAAATCTTTATCTTCCATATTTATATAAATAACTCTAATAATTTTTTTTCATAAGCAATTCTGCTAAATTTTATTTCATAACTATGTCGGGCATTTATACTCATTTGCATCCATACATCAGGATGCATACAAGCTTCAATAGCTGCTACAATTGCTTCCGGTTGTTTTTTTGAAACCAGTATACCATTATAACCATCTGTTATCATTTCTGGTATGGACGCATGATAGGTAGAAATAACAGGAATGCCGGCATTTAATGCTTCTACAATGCTTACAGGTTGCGCCTCATGCGAAAAGTAAGTGGGTAGAATAAAAAAATCAGCCTCCTTATAAAATTTTTTTATTCTATATCTATCATTTACCTTTCCATGTATTTGAATAATATGTGTTAAATCATTTTGGATAACAAATTTTTGGAATTCCGTTAAATGTTCATCTGAAAGCCATTCACCCACAAAGTCCACAATTGTTATAATTCCTTTTTTGTGTAATGATAAAGCTGCCTTTGCTACATCCATATATCCTTTTGAAGGAGTCATATTGCTAAGATAGAGTATGCGTAGCTTATGATTATTTGTATGATAAAGCAGCCGTTTATTTTTTAATTCCTCTTCTGAAAATATCAATGTCGTATCTATGCTATTGTATAATATCTGATTTTTATTTTCGGGTATTGCTCTTACTTTTTCTTTCAATCCTTGACTAGTAAACACAAAACATGTAACATGTGCTATTAGTTTTTTTGTAAAATATGAATACCATTTTTTTTGAAAAACTTTGTCAATATGTCCATTCTGTATAAATGCAATTTTTGTTTTCACCTTTGGAGCAACCAGTGTAAATATGATAGCATCTCTAATATGACCAAATACTGAGCCTGGTGTTACCATATAGAGGCCATGAATTTTCTCCTTTTGTATAATTTTTTGAATGCTAATTAGTGCTTTAAAATACAGGTATACTGTGTGTATTTGATTTTTGATTTTTAATAGATTAACGCTTGCAGGATTTAAAACGCCAGTAGAAACATTAAATGTGATAATATCAAATTTTTCCGATAGAATTTCCTTATTCATTTGATTAAGAATACGCTCTCCGCTGCTGTATGGTGGTGGAAATAATGCCACCATAATTATCTTATTTCTATGCTCTACTGATTGCTCTTTAGGTTCCAAAGTGTTTTTAATTTTTGGTTTGTTAAGGGCTGATAGGTTGCCAACAAGCTACCGAGATCTTCTACAGATTTTTCATATATATTTTTTAAATCATTGATAGTTTCATCACCAATAGTAAGCTCCGGCTTAACGGCATTTTTACTAAAAAAGAGTTGATTACTTTTATCTACAATTTTTCCAATAATGGTGGAGTTGGGAAATTTTCGTTGTAATAAAATAAGCGGCGAAAAACCTGTGTTCTTTTTGGGTTTTGCGGATACATTAACAGGTGTAAATTTTTCATCTAATTCAAGAAATTTAAAAATATCTACAATGGCCTGCTTCGGATTAAGTTGCACTTCATCAAAAAATTGAATATAGATTTGATGAGCTGGAAATATTTCAAACCAATGTATTAACCTCTTAACATAAAAACCACGTTCAATAATGTTGTTATAAGCGGCTGTATATTCATTCTTTTCTTTTTTATTGAAGTGTTCTAGCACTTTTATAAGCCCCTGATTGAGATTAATATTCGGTATTGTAGCCTTACGCACATACCATTGATAGGCAGATATTGCTCTTTGTTCTGGTCTTCTTAGTGAAACAATAATTTTTAAATCTGCATTGTGCTTATGCAAGGATGCTACAGTAGTACTGTCTTCGATATACTCTACTGAAACACAACCTTTTGGCGTTGTTTTATTTTGATTAAACTGGGCGAAGTATTGTACGCTACCATTTTCTTGCATCCACTTACTTCCAAAATAAATATCTTCGTTTTTAGAGTTTCTTACATTAAGGCCTGGATGTTCTTTTAAGCAATCGTATAACCAAGTAGTTGCACATTTCTGTGCACCTATTACTACAAATGAAAGCTTATTTTTATTATCCATAAATCCGAATGATTAACTCTTTATTTTAATCTTTTATTTCATTTTCTAGCCTAAAAATTTCAGGATAGATTACTGTTGATTGACTAAATTTACAATTTAAAATCTTATTTCTTACCCCACCATATAATCCGGCATTTGATTTTATATTTCCTCCATTCATCACACAATTTTCTATTGTATTGGATGCGGGCCATTGAATCTGCTTTGATTTTTTTTCAGACTGACTTTTTTCTACAGCTTCCGGATGATCCCCAAAAATGAATAATTGCGGCATACTGTTATTTCCATTAAATACCACATTTTGAATCTTATTGTTATATACTCCAAATTCTGGTCTGCTTACATTGTAGTCATTATAAAACTTTATAAATGCTCTGGTGTGATTGGGTGAAAGTATCACACCATTTTTTATAATAGCATTTCTTGCCTGTACTGTTATGAGTGCTTGATTAGCGTAACTATTTTTCAAGTCAATAAAAAAACTGTCTATAATAATATCTTTGTTGTATTCCCCGGTTGATATAATGCCTACACTACTTTTTGTGTCATCCGGTGCCTTAAATGTGGCTTGTATATTTTGAATGAGTAAATGATTCGTGCCAGATTTTATTTCAATACATCGTTTATAATAGGTGCCCTTAATATTTCTTATTGTTGAATGGTCCAATGTATTTAATCCAATAAAATGTGTTGTGTTTATAAGGTTAATATTTTCTATCAAGCAATGATACCCCCAAGTATGATTGGTAAGGTTGCCGGCATCAATTGTGAGATTGCGAATAGTGACATTTTCTACTGCAGCAAATCGAATTTCCATAAATCTATCAATGCCGCCATTTGCCCCAATTTGAGCCACATCTATAGCTTCTTCTGAGGGATATTCAAAGAATAAACTATCTCCTTTTATAGCTGTTATCTTGCAGGTAACGGATTGTGCCATAAACCAGGCATATTCCATTTGGTAAAATTTTTCTTTGGAAGTAAGCCAAACAAATTGACCCACTTTAAAGCTGTCTTTATATTTATTAAAATTTGAAATGACTACACTTCTATCTCCAATATTTACCTTATTTGCAACATCATAAAATTTATAGGCACCTGGAACTTCGCCATTTGGATTAAATGCAACAGGATGATGATCGCCAATGAAAAATGCAAAATCATGCGCAAACTTTTTTCTACTACAGTCATTATATATTTTTCCCTTTCCTAGTCCATCTATAGTAACATTACTTTTAGTTTCTATAGGAAAATTAATTACATATTGATTTTGACAAACAACTATACCACCTCCTTTTGTAGAAGCAGCATCTACCGCTTTTTGAAATGCAGCTCCATCAATAGTTATGTTTAAGTCCTTTGCCTGTGGGTACATGACCTGTGCAGCTTCAATTGATGAAAATTTTTCAGAAAGGGGGTGATGTTTATTATCACCTATAGCTCCAAACATTTCAGGTGTAAAAGAGCTAGATTCATTTTCCAAAGGCTGTTGTCTTGCCTTGCAACATATATTTATGCAACTGATGAAGAGAAAAAGTATCACTGAATAAGATTGTTGTTTATACATGGTTGGTTTCTTTTGTTTTACTTTTAGTAATGGCTATAATCAAATAAACCGGAATAAGCATGGATAATAGGTTTACAATCATACGGCTTAAATCTCCACCAATTAAATTTATGGAAAATGGTAAAAAGGCAAGCAAATAAACAACCATGCCAAATATGCTATTAGACCGTATTTTTTTAAAAAATTTATAAAATAGATGTATGAAATATCCAAAAATAAACATGCCAACAATGACTCCGAAATAACTAAAATTCAAATAAAGTTCACCAATAAAACCTGGCGGCACACCACCACCGGCAGTGGTTTCATCTCTTTTCTGATAAATGTTATCTGCAATGGGCCTGCCAATACTTATTTCTGGTTTACTGGTCCAAATGGTTCTTGGTATTGGCGCCACCAGCCATAGAAGTAATGTTTTCCCCAATTGGTATGGCATTCTTCTGGGAGTTTCATCCACAATTTGTGAAGTTTTATCTATACCCAAAAAATTTAAACTACCCACCATTACAATTATAGGATTATCCTCATCTGTTGGTCTATTTATAACTTTATTACTTTGATACCTGAAAAATGTCATAGCCATTAACAATACCACCGCTAAGAAAATTGCGCCAATCATTCTTGTCCAACCTAAGCCTCCTTTTACAAAATAAATTATAAGACCTGTATTGATAAATACATACATGGCGCTAGTACGTGAGCTTTGAATGAATGGATATAAAATATTTAAAAAACCCAGCAGTAGTACAAATAATCCCAATGTTGAAAATATATTTTTTCTTTGCTGCACCATATACATCACAAGCATATAGTAGATTGGTAAAATGAGATTCATTACTAAATTTTCATAACCCATTGCCGCATAAACGCCATCCTCCACTTTTAGAAATCTTTTCTTTGAAATACTTTCAACTGATGAAAAATCAACCCCTAATTTATTGAATGTATATAATGCTGCCAAAATGCTTAGTACAGTTATTATTACTGCGGTAGGATAAAATTTTTTTATATTTATGCTAGCCTTGAAAACTGCAGCGTTCTCAAATTTTTTCATGGGCTTTGAGTTAATCATATACCCAAATACAAAAAAAGCCAATCCTAAATAAATACATACCAATCCCTTCACTAATACTATTGGATCTTTGCCCAAGAGCATTAAATGCTTATTTGTACTTTGTAATGGTGAAAGTATAAAAAATGAACGCAATACTGTACCAATAAGCAATGATACCAATATCATAAATATTGGGTGTGTGGGATCAAACTTTTCTGATTTATTTGTAATAGGTAAGAGTAATAAATTTATCGTTGGAATGGTCATAAAAGCAATAACCCATTCTGAACTTTGAGTAAAGTAAACATATATACAACCTATAACAGTTATAGCAAACAGCACTAAATGTGTTATCAATAATACAGGATATAGTTTGATGTTTTTCATTAACTATTTCCTCTTTACAATATTTGATTTTTGTATTTGCGGCATTCTCCACATTTGCAATTCAGTTTCTAATATTTTTTCAATGTAGTAAATATCATCTTCATAATCTTTACATAATTGATGAAATAAATTAACGGACAAAGGTGGATACTTATGCTGCTTTTGATTAGCACGTATTAATTTGATTCCACTTTCTTTTAGTTTTTTTGATAATGCAGTGGGCATATATTTTTCATAATCCAGCAGTCTTATTTTTTGTAAAACCATAGCCATCTTTCGATGCTTAGGGGCAGACATTTCATTTTTTCTTTCTTTAACATTTATTGTGTGCTGAGGAACTTCTAAAAATTGAAGTACCTGATTAAAATGCATTTCAGGATCTGCTTTAAATGATTCGTGAACAATGATATGGATCTGATCTTTTCTGAAATAGGCTAAATATCGCTCAATATGTATTTTGTAATGACTTATTTTCTTATAGTATTGTAATCGTAAATGATTGGTTTCAACCATTGCTTCAAAATCGGGAAAATCAAAACCCAATTTATGCTCTTGCCAATAATGAGAATAAATTCTATTGACAGGATTGCGCAGCATTAAAATAATTTTTGTGTTAGCACAATATTCTTTTATAAGCGATGCTGCATCCTCATTGGCAAAATATACTGTACTTGCTTCACCTTTTAATTGTTTTTCAGTTGCTTCTTCAAAAAGGGAAGCATACCAATCCCATCCTTTATCAAAATTGCCGCTAAGTCTAGGTCCACTTCCTGTAATTTTTTTTTCCATGCTACCAGGTAAAGCAGTAAAAAAACGCGGCTCTTTATGTTTACTTACAAAAATATTGGGGTGCTGGTTTAAGAAATGCGCTAATGCAGTAGTGCCACATTTTGGTGCACCTATAATTAAAAAATCAGGTATATTTTTTTTGTTCATATTTCAGTTTTTCTTTTGGAGAATGGATGAAAATGATGAATCTGTTGAATAATCTTATTTTCCCAAAAATGTACCCTTTCTAGATTTCCCTTTTTTCTGCTTATTTGTTGGACTACCATAGCTATATCCATATCCATATCTTGCACCATAGCCATACCTATAAGTGCCACCCTCCTTTACATCATTTACTAAAATATAGGTGGATGGCAATCGCTCTTCTTCAATAGATTCATTGAGTACATCCATGCTCAATTTCAAGCTTACATTTTGCCTGATTACAAAAAGACAAACATCAGAATAAGTGCTCAAAATTTGTGCATCAGCCACAGCACCAATAGGGGCAGTATCTAAAATGATGATATCAAACATTTTTTCCAGCGCCTCAAAACCATCTCTAACTTTATTGTTCATTAATAATTCTGCTGGATTTGGCGGTATAGGTCCTGAGCTGAAAACAAATAAATTTGGAGTATCTGCTACTTGTCTAATATAATTATGTGGGGCTTCATTCGAAATCGCAAAATTACTAAAACCAACTTCGTTTGATATATTGAGCATCTTTGAAATTTTTGGCTTACGCAAATCAAGTTCCATTAGTAAAACTTTTTTCCCAGAGTATGCAAATAGTTGTGCTAGGTTTGCTGCAATAAAGGATTTACCTTCTCCAGTAGCAGTGGAAGTAAGTAAAATACGATAACAGGGGCTTTCTTTTTTTAGAAAATTTAATTTTGTGCGGAGCACTCTAAACTGTTCAGCCAAAGCAAACCTGCTATCTGCTTCAATATTTAATAAACCTTCTTCATCACTATGCCCAATTTCTCCAATGATTGGTATCTTAGTTTTACTAGATATATCTTCTCTACTTTTAATCTTGTTATTTAGTAATTCTTTTATTATCAAAATCATTGTTGGAATAATTAATCCAAGCATTAAACAAGATGCTAAAGTCAGTAAGGTATTTGGAAAATAAGGCAAATACGAACTTTTTGGCCTTTCAACTATACTAGCATTTGAAATATTTGCTGCTTTTGAAATGGATGTTTCCTCTCGTTTCTGCAATAAATAAAGGTATAATGCCTGCTTAATTTCTTTTTCTCTAGAAAAGTCAAAAAACTCACGTTCCTGTTTTGGAACATTATATACTAAATTGTCAATAGATTTATTTTCTACTATCAACCTATCTCTGCCAATGCTAAGTGCTTTTTGTTGGTTTATTAAGCTTCGCTCAATATCTGATCGTAAAGTGTTCATTTGGCTATTGATATTTTCAATGAGCGGATTGTTCTCTTTGAGCGAAACCAATAATTTACTTTTTTGTGTTTGTAGTTGATTGTACTCTTCTATCAATAATAAAAATGCAGGGTCATTACTAATTAGTGAAGGTACGGGCCTCGCATAGTTCTTTTGATTTCTAACATATTCTAGCATAGTTCCTACTACACTCAGTTGTACTTCTGTTTCATTTAGTTTAGTATAATAACTGGTACTACTATTTACTATGGCTTTATTTTGCTCTGTAAAATCAGTAATTCTATTTGATTGTTTAAATTGCTGAATGTCATTTTCAATCGTACCTAAATCTCCAGAAACAAGGCCAAGTCTTTCATTAATAAAAGCAATTGTACTATCACTCATCTGATTTTTTTCATTGAGGTTTCTTGTTGTATAAGCCTCTATTATCTTCTGTAGTAACTCCTCGCCTTTGCGAGGTACATTGGTATTATATGCAAGATCAATAACAGTGGTTTCTTCATCCTTTAATTCGACAAACAAACCACCCCTTATGTTTTCAATAGTAGCATCTAAACTATTTAAAATAAGTTTATAGGAGTTATAAGAGAAGGTGTTTCCACTTCGTGATATTAATAACTTACCAAATTTCAATTGTATAGTATCATTAAATTTTGTCGTAAATGCAGAATCGTTAATCATGCATTTGAATGAATTGGTTGAATTTATATTTTCAAATTCTAAATTGATTTCTATGGCAGGTAATGAATCGTTTTTGGGTTGAAACCAAGCAATAAATGGAGTCTTTCTATACATTTCTACATCTCTTATACGCCCTTTGTTGATATAACTTTTTGTCAAATCCATATCCTCAACAACTCGTTCCAATAAATCTCTTGATTTTAGAATTAAAACTTCATTATATATATTGTTTTGTACATCCAATAAACCACCAAAGTCAGGCACCGCACTGCTCAATAAAGAGGTAGAGCCAGAAGAATTTTCTGGGTCTTTAATCAACACCTTTGATTGTACTTTGTACATTGGGGTGGAATAACGTAGAAACATTACCCCGAGGAAGCAAAACAGCACTACAGATAGGAGATAATATCTCCAATGATATACAAATTTTGAGAGTATTTTCCTTACATCAAAACCTTCTTCTTTAATTTCAAATGAAGGCAAGTTGGTCTTATTGGTCATGATTTATTTCTGTTTTGCAAAAATCAAAGTATTCATTTTTTGCGGGGCGCAATGTACCTTAAAATCTGTTAAGCATAGTTCATCTCAGTATCTTAGACCCTAAAATCCTTTGATACGTTTATAAATGTCTAATGGTTGCTTATGCTCCTATTTCCAAAATGCGTTGATACGCTGATTTAGATTCTCTCTGATACTTAAATAATAAAGATTATAATCTCCTGCATGATAGTTTTTGGTGGTGTATAATAAGTTGCCAAAAAAGCGGGGCTTGCCAGTCCACAATACATTGCCATGAATAATGGCTTCAGCTGTCCGGGGCATTACTTTATCAAACTTCCAAAGTATAGCACCTTTATTATCTTTATAACTTGCAATGGTATCGGTATCATTCCACGTAAGTGGATTTGTAACTATTGCTCTAAAATTTTCTTGCGAAACGTATGCTGGCTCATACCCTTTTTTAAAGGTTCTCCAGCTACACACACAACCGGTTTGCGCAGGGTTTATACAAGCACTAATTTTTGAAAATGCATTTTCTGGTACAACAATACCTACTAAATATGCTGCTACCATTCTTTTTAATAAGGCTGTGGTATCCACAAGCTCCTGTATTATATGTATGGCATGCGTAGTGCCTTGGCTATGACTAGCTATTATAAAAGGACGACCTTGATTATAATGCTGCATATAATATTCAAATGCAGCTTTTACATCAGCATAAGCTACTTCAAATGCCTTTTGTGCAAGGATTGTATCTGTTGAAGAAGGATAGTATGCAGAAATATGAGCCTGCCTGTATCGTGGCGCAAATACCCTTCCTCCACCATTAAATACTGATGCTTGGTAAAGCATACTTCCCTTGTCAGTTACATCATTAACTTCTGCTGCAGATACAGGTGCGTTCCAGCCATAGGGCATTTCCTTATTCAAATAACTGGTAGGATGCAGAAAAAATATATCAACAGTGGAGTCTGCTGCATGTGAAGTTCGCAAAGGTTTTGGTACACTGTCAGACAAGTCATTTTTCCAAGGATGCGCTGCCCAATTGGCAATATTGCCATAGTCTGTATTTTTCTGGCTAGCACTATTTTGCCCTACTACCATTATGGCATGTAGCATTAAACAAATACAGATTACATTTTTCATGTGGCAAATATTATTTACAGATTTAAATGCCCGTCTAAAAGAATGTTAAAAACGATGTTCCTATAACGGATTACATGCTCTGTTTTTTCCCTTTTTTAAAATTTAATATGGGCTAACAGCGTTTACGCTTGAAACTACAAAACAAAAAATTTTGTACAGTTTTAAATGGCGTTACATGATCTTCTGTAATGCAACGAATTTTTTCAAAGCCATTATCAAGTTCATTTTTTAATGATTGTTCTGAATACTGTTTGATTTGAAGACCACTGCATGTTGTAGGTCCATCAGTTGAAAATGTGCCCAAGGTTAAATATCCATTTACAGATGCTCTGGCTACTTTCATATAAGCCTGAATCTGTGATTTTGTATGAAGAAAATGAAAAGTGGCTCTGTCATGCCATACATCATATTGCCTACTGGGGGTAAATTTTGTAATATCACTAACTATCCACTTTACTTTTTTAGCCTTTTCACCAAGTCTATTTTTTGCTCTATTGATGGCAGTTGTTGAAATATCGAGTACTGTAATATCCTTAAAACCCATGAGAAGTAAGTGATCCACTAAATTACTATCGCCTCCGCCTATGTCAATAATGCTTGCATTTTTTGCAATACTGAACGATGTTATAAAATCAATGGAAGTTTTTGGAATTTCCTGTGTCCAACTGAGTTGATTGGGCGTTTTATTTTCATACACTTTGTCCCAATATTTTTGTTTGTCCATCATCAGATTCTTATATGATTATCACAAATATGGTGATTGTTTAATTATCTTTTTGCAATTCAATATTCCTACCCAAAGTTTTAAATCTTACACCATTGCTTTGCACCACCGTTAATGTTATTTGACCTGTTTTGCTGGTATGAATATCTTTTACTATACCATTTTTACCTTTGTGAGTACCAGATATTACCTTACAACTGATGCCATCCTTTAAAGTTATTGCTTGGCCTGCCATTTTTAAGTAACTATAAATTGTGATACATTAAAAATTCACTAAGATACTTATGTATCCTCCCTATTGGTTTGATTTTACCTTATTTTCAAATTCTTGTTTAAATAAGTACAATTTTTTTAAAAGGATAACGATAATCTGATTCCTATTGATGAAATTTTTGAGCCTTTATTTACTTAACTGTGCTTCTACCATTTCCATTAATTCTACACTCACACCTGTATTATTAAAACCACCATCATGAAATAAATTTTGCATCGTAACCATTCTGGTTAAATCGCTAAACATTGATACACAATAATCTGCACATGCTTGTGCACTTGCATTTCCCAATGGACTCATTTTATCAGCATAGGTTAGAAAGCCATCAAATCCCTTAATTCCACTACCCGCAGTTGTTTTTGTGGGCGATTGAGATATAGTGTTAATCCTAACATTTTTACGTTTTCCATAATGGTAACCAAAACTTCTTGCTACACTTTCTAATAATGCCTTAGCATCTGCCATTTCATTATAATCAGGAAAAACTCTTTGGGCAGCTATATAAGTAAGGGCTACAATACTTCCCCAATCGTTTATTGCATCCATATCCCATGCAGTTTTTATAACTCTATGTAAACTCATGGCAGAAATATCTAATGTTTTTTGATTGAATCCATAATCCATTTCTGTATAGTGTTTGTTTTTTCTCACATTTAAGCTCATACCTATAGAATGTAAAACAAAATCGATACCTCCACCAAAATGATTCATCGTTGTTTCAAATAGTTTCTTAACATCGTCCGAAGAAGTAACATCAGCACTTACAACTGGGGCACTTATGGCTTCAGCAAGATTATTTATTTCCCCCATACGCATGGCAATAGGAGCATTTGATAATACAATGCTTGCACCTTGCTCATGGCATTTCTCCGCTACCTTCCATGCAATACTTTGATCATTTAGCGCACCAAATATGATCCCCTTTTTTCCTTCTAGTAAATTATTTGACATTACCTTGTTTTGGGGCGAAAATTAGGTGTATGATGTGGAATAGCAAAAAGCTTGATTGATATTTGATATCTTTTTTAGAAGGATTTCATATTTTCAATAGGATTATAAATATCTGCTAATTAGTTACAGGGTATTATGTTGTGTAAAATGGTTGACTACAACCATTTTACATCACAAATAACAAAAAACATGCAAACTTTCCTTTGAATTCATATACCTGTTCGAAATCAATCGGTAAGGATATTAATGCGCTTTATGAAATATTACCTACAAAAAGATTTTCGAAATTCGTTTCGGACACTCACTTTCTTCAATGATTCCCCTATTTTTGCGCCCCAATTGCGGATGTGGCGAAACTGGCAGACGCATCAGACTTAGGATCTGACGCCGCGAGGCATGGGGGTTCGATTCCCTTCATCCGCACTTCAAAGCCACACTTTTATAGTGTGGCTATTTTTTAAAAATCGGGGCTTGGCCCAAAATTCTATCAGTATGGCTACAATTACAAGAGAACAAATTGCCACATTAAACGATAAATTAATCGTTACACTTCATAAAGATGATTACCTACAATCTTTTGAAAAAAGTCTTAAAAATTATGCAAAAACTGCAAATATACCCGGCTTTAGAAAAGGACTTGTGCCAATAGGTATCGTAAAGAAAATGTATGGTAACAGTGTGTTCATTCAAGAGGTTTTAAATTCTGTTGAGAAAGAACTGAATAATTATGTTTCTCAAGAGAACTTAGAAATATTTGCACAACCACTTCCTTTGGATTCAGATGCACGCATGTTGGATATGAATAACCCAGGGGACTACATCTTTGCTTTTGAAATAGGTCTTAAACCTGCCATAAATATCAATTATAAAGATATTCAACTAACTAAATATGTTGTTGCTGCTACTCCTGAAATGATTGAAGAAGAATTGAAGCATTTGCAAAAAAGACATGGAAAATTGGAAGATGTTGATTCCATTGCTGATGATGAAACGGTACTAAACCTAGCTATAATTGAGGTAGTGGCTGACGATGAGCATGCAGTACCAAAAGAATTTACCAACAGCTTGTTGCTCAAATATTTTAATGAAAGTTTTAGACCCGGATTGATTGGTAAAAAGGTAGGAGATCATTTTACAACAAGTCTCAATGAAGCTTTTGATGAAAAGGAAAGGGATTGGTTAATAAAAGATTTAAATTTAGATGCTAATAATGAAGCCGATTTAGATAAACAATTTGAGTTCACTATAACAAAAGCAGGACTCATAAAACTTGCCGACTTCAATGAAGAATTTTTTGAGCAGGCATTTCCGGATAGAGGAATAAGCAGCGAAGCGGAACTACGCAATGCCCTAAAAATTGAGATTGAAAGCCACTATGATGCTGCATCAAAAAATCAATTGAATGATCAAGTGTTTCATCATTTAACAGACCATACACCGATTGAATTACCTGAGATTTTTTTGAAACGCTGGATAAAAGAAGGCGGTGAAAAACAGCTTTCTGAGGAAGAAGCGGCTACTGAAATGCCAAAGTTTATAGATCAATTAAAATGGAATCTAATTAGCACGCAGCTATCCAAAGAGTTTGAAATAAATGTATCGCAGGAAGATATAAAGGCACAAGCAAAAAAACAGATAATGGCTTATATGCATTTGCCCTCTTCCCAGGAAACGCCATGGATGGATCAGTATGCCGATAACATGCTAAAGGATAAAAAGTTTCTTGAAAATACTTATTATGAACTGCAGGCAGAAAAAATGTTTGAAGCCATTGTAGCAAATGCACAAGTGTCCGAACAAAGTATTACTGCAGAGGCATTACAGGAAAAAATGCATCACCACCATCATTAATATTTTTTCTAAACCGCTCTTTCAAAAGCGGTTTTTTTTATGCACTAAACAATTAGAGTCATTTACTAATTTCAAACAGTTTTTAAGTTAGATGCATTTTTCAAAAGTATCTTGCGTTAGCAAAAAATATAATACCAGATGACACATATAGGAATTATAAGAGAGGGGAAATCACCTGCGGACAACCGTGTTGCACTCACGCCAGCACAGTGTAGATGGTTACTAAAAAATATTGACTGCACCATTACAGTTCAGCCATCCCCTACAAGATGTTTTAAAGATGAAGAGTATGTACAGGGTGGCGTTATCCTTCAAGAAGATCTTAGCAATTGTGATATTTTATTTGGCATCAAAGAAGTGCCAACTGCTATGCTGCTTAAAGGAAAGACCTATTTATTTTTTAGTCATACTATTAAAAAGCAGCCATATAATAAGAAGCTTATGCAGGCCATGGTGGCTAATGATATTACTTTGATAGATTATGAATGCCTAAAACACAAAGATGGGCAAAGGATCATTGGATTTGGTTTTTTTGCTGGCATTGTTGGAGCACATAATGGCATATCGTGCTTTGGAAAAAGAACAGGCGCTTTTAATCTGACTAGGGTCTATAAACAAAAAGACTACGCACAGCTCATTCATGGATATTTTGGTCTAAAACTTCCACCCATCAAAATTGCTGTTACAGGCAGTGGACGGGTAGCTCACGGCATATTAGAGATTATGAACCTGATGGATGTGCAGGAGGTAGAGCCTGATGAATACATATCTACACAATACGAATATCCAGTTTATGTTCATTTGAAAGGGGCAGATTTGTATGCACATAAAAAGACAAAAGAATATAATCGCACTCATTTTCACAGCAATCCTTCAGAATATGAAAGCACATTTTCTAAGTATCTCCATCATACAGATATTTTAATGAATGGTATTTTTTGGGATAAAGATGTTCCCCGCTTATTTGAGTTGGCAGATATAAAAAATCCTGAATTTAAAATGAACACCATCGCAGATATCACAGACGATCAAGGTGGTAGTGTACCTTGTAATTTAGGTGATGGTACTATCGAAGATCCCGTATATGGGGTAAATCGATTCACCCTTGAAAAAACATTGCCTTTTGATAAGGATAGTATCGACATGATGGCTGTAGGTAATCTTCCAAACGAACTGCCAAGGGATGCAAGTAGATTCTTTGGTGAGCAACTTATAAAATATATTTTGGGCGACATCATCAACGGTGGTAGCGATTTAATTGATAGAGCCACCATTTTAAAACAAGGCAAGCTTACCGATTCTTACACCTACCTTACTGACTATGCGGCTTTATAGCGTATAGATTGAAATGTTTTTTATACACATTTTTGGCCGCATCTAGCGTCCATTGCATTTTATATGATGCAATACTTCATCTTTACGGACGAACTGTTTTTGTTGATATTATTTAACACAGCAGGTTATTTTTTGAAATAAATCACATTTTAATGAAGATTGCATTGATTGGTTATGGAAAAATGGGCAAAACAATAGAATCAATTGCCCTGGAGAAAGGGCATGAAATCATTTTAAAAATTGACTTAGAAAATAAAGAACTATTTACTGTAGATAACCTTCAATTGGCTGATGTTGCTATTGAGTTTACCGGCCCATTAAGTGCAGTTAGTAATATAAAGACATGCATTGAAGTAGGAGTACCCGTTGTGAGTGGCAGCACAGGTTGGTTGCAGCATTGGGATTTGGTTACTGAGCATTGCAAATTAAATAATGGCAGTTTACTGTATGCCAGTAATTTCAGTATTGGAGTCAATATTTTTTTTGCTCTAAATAAATACCTAGCCAATCTCATGCACCAACACGTTGAATACAACCCTTCCATTCACGAAGTGCACCATACCCAAAAAAAAGACGCTCCAAGTGGCACTGCTATTACTTTGGCAGAGCAAATTATAAGTCATCAAAAAAAATACACAAATTGGGTACATACAAGTAATGCATCAGAGCATGAATTGATGATAACCAGTGAGCGAACAGATCCTGCACCCGGTACACATACAATATCTTGGCATAGTGAAATAGATACCATTGAAATTAAACATGAGGCACATAGCCGCACAGGGTTTGCGCTTGGGGCTGTGCTGGCAGCTGAGTTTTTACACCATAAAAAAGGGATATATTCTATGAAAGATGTGCTTGGCTTTTAAGCACCTATAATCACTACAAGCATAATGAAACTGCATTTTTATTTAATATTATTTTTCTGTTGTACACGACTTTGTATTGTTCAAGCGCAGCCAAATATTGATGACCTAAAGCAGATAATTATCAATAGTAATACAACATACAAAGAAAAAATACAAGCCTACATAGAACTTGCTGGAAGCAATCAGTTGAAAAGTTTTGGAGATAATTTAAAATATGGATATGAGGGTATTTTTTATGCGGTCAATCATGCTGACACTGTAAGCAGGGGCATGATACTAAATAATATTGGTAAGGCACATTACTTTAATGCCGACTATGATAGTGCAAGTATTTACTACCAAAATGCAATACCATTATTGCAAAATCCAAATACTGAACTACAGCTTGCCGATGTATATAATAATATTGCTAAGCTCTATCGAAAACTAAAAAAACTCCCCACTGCACATCGATTTTATCAAAAAGCATTTGACATTTATACCAAACAAAAAAATGAAGATGGCATTGCCACTATATTCAATGAAGAAGGGGTGGTGTATGAGTATGAGGAAAACTATAATCAGGCTATAAAAAATTATATGGCTTCGCTAAAGTTGAGGGAGCGCATGCAGGATTCAGTAGGTATTGGATATTCACTCAATTTTATAGGTGGTGTTTTTGCGATGATGCAAAATTTTGATGAGGCAATTAAATATAATATGCGAGCACTTCGCATTCGTGAATTGTTGAAGGATAGTTTTGCTATTGCACTATCATACTCAGATATAGGGGCCATTTATGCCATACAGGAAAATTTCAATAGTGCACATCAATACCTTGAGCAAAGTAATCAATTTGCAAGGGCAATAAGATATCCTGACCTTATACTGACCAATCTCAAACAGCTTTCGGATGTAGCATTTGATGAAAATAAATTTGATCAGGCATATAGCTATCAAAAAGAATATATACTTATTAAAGATTCAATCTATCAAAGTGAATCAAGTAAACAATTGGAAGATTTTGCTGCCAGATATCAAACAGCGGAAAAGGAAAAACTGATACAAGAGCAGGAGTTTGCCATATCAAGACGAAATTATTGGATTGCGGGAATTATTGCAGTATTTATACTTTGTTTTTTATTAAGCTATTCTTGGTATAAGCGTTATAAACTCAAGCAGGCATCAATGCTGCAGCATGAAAGGATGGAGCAAAGGGCTTTGGCTGCGCAAAATATTATAGAAGCAGAAGAAAAGGAACGAAGGCGTATAGCTTCAGAACTGCATGATGGAGTAGGTCAAACCATGAGTGCAGCCAGTATGAATCTCTCAGTTTTAAAAGATGGTTTGCAGACAACGGATGAAAACAATAAGGTACTCATTAATAAAGTACATGCAATGGTCAATGATAGTTGCCACGAAATTAGAATGGTATCTCATAACCTGATGCCACATGCCCTAAATGACAAAAATCTATCCTTAGCGGTAAAAGATTTTACCTCAAAAATTGATTCCGGGGTGCTACCCATATATTTACATGCCGAGGGGTTTGATGATAAAACAGTTACACCCACAGAATCTGTACTTTATAGGGTAATACAAGAAATTGTTAATAATGTACTCAAACATGCTAGGGCAAAGCGATTGGATATAAGTTTGATTAAAACAAATAGAAGCATAGAAGTAATTATGGAAGATGATGGTATAGGTTTTGATTTAACAGTAACATCACAAAAAACTGGTTTGGGTTTGCAAAATATACAGAGCCGTATAGAATGGCTGCAAGGACAAGTAGAATGGGATACTGCACCAGGTCGGGGTACAGTGGTGTCCATATTCATTCCATTAAAGTTTTAACAAAAAATCGTTGTATGAAGTTATGTAAAAAGAGTTAAGTTGAATCCTGTATCCAAAAATAATAGAGCATTTAAAATCTTATCCAAATGAATCCAATTCGTATAGCTATTACAGATGATCACCAAATAATAATTGATGGTCTTATTTCTTTATTAGATCATCACAAAATTGAAGTAGTTTATTATACAACAAGCCCGGTTGATATGTTAGATAAACTGGATTCAATTACAATTGATGTGCTACTTACTGATATCATGATGGAAGGTCTAACAGGACAACAACTTGCAAAAGCAGTAAGAAAAAAATTTCCTCATATCCGCATCCTTGCTTTAAGTATGAGTGGAAAAGGGGATATTGTAGATGAAATGATTCAAGATGCAGATATAGCAGGTTATGTACTAAAAAATATAGGTAAAGCTGAATTGATACAAGCTATTGAAACGGTGGCAGCAGGCGGATTTTATTTTAGTGATGAAGTTTTAAAAGCGTTAGATAGAACGCTTCATTTACAGAAAGAAAATGAAAGTACCCATCTAACGCCACGAGAAATTGAAGTGATAACTTTAATGGAAAAAGAGATGGCAAATAAAGAAATTGCCGATACACTTTATATTAGTGAAAGAACAGTGGAAACCCATCGTAAAAATATTTTCCGAAAAACAAAAACGAATAGTGTTGTAGGGCTCATCAAATATGCTTATGAACATAAAATAATAGAGCTCACCTAGATCGTCATTTCTTAATCAATATTTCCCAAAAAGCTACAAATCCCGTAAGCCGGATTCTGTTTTAAACCATCATTTATCTGGCCATTACATTACTGTAATGATCTTGCTGCCTACCCTGGAATCCTGCCTAAGCATTAGGCGGGCCGCCTTCAAAGACTCCTGTATTTGGCATTGCAGCGCCCAAGGTTTACCCCTATCTAAAGTTACCAATAGATACCGTAAGCTTTTACCTCACATTTTCACCTTTACCCTGCATGGCAGAGCAGTTATTTTCTGTGGCACTATCTTCTTTATAAATAAAGACCGGCCATTAACCGGTGGGCTGCCCTTTGCTGTCCGGACTTTCCTCATTCTGCGTAGCAGAAAGCGATAGTACAGATTTGTAGCAATGTAAAGATATGAATCATAGATATCCAATTAAAAATTTTTCGTTAGGAGTTATCAAAAGACTATGTTGATTAGGTAAAACTTTTCCACCTCTTTTTTCAACAAAAAATAACCTATTTTTCATGGTCAAGTATCGCCACCTCATCCTTGCCATTTCATACGGTTTTTTTGTTTATAATGGCTGACTACTATACTTATTATAATAGCAGTTTTAATTCCTGCTATTTTATAAATCTGTACTCATTTTTATGATGGTGAAAGCATGGCCAATTCTCCAAAAAATTAAACTATAAAAATAATGTTGTATTGCAAGTTGATTTCATTTTTTCAGTAATAAAGTATGCTTTGGATTAACATATTTTCCCTAAACTTTTTTTAGTAACTTTTATTCCTTTTATTTGTTAATACAAAAAATATTACATGTTATCTAAGTCAATTGCAGATGCGCTCAATAACCAAATTCAAATGGAATCTGAAAGTAGCCAAGCATATTTGGCCATGGCCAGTTGGGCAGAAATACAACCTGGTCTTGAAGGTGTTTCTTCTTTCTTTTATACACAAAGTGAAGAGGAGAGAATGCACATGCTCAAACTCATGAAGTTTATAAACGAAAGAGGCGGTTTTGCTATGGTGCCATCTTTGGAGCAACCCATTCTAACTTTCCCATCTCTAAAAAAACTTTTTGAGGAATTTCTCAAGCATGAGTTAAAAGTAAGTGATAGTATAAATGAGTTGGTACATATTTCATTGCAAGAAAAAGATTATGCAACTCACAATTTTTTACAGTGGTATGTAAATGAACAAATGGAAGAAGAGCGTACTGCCAGAAACCTAAATGATAAGCTTGAATTGATTGGAGAAGATAAAAGTGGCCTTTACCTTTTTGACAGAGATATCATGAGTAACAGTGGGAACGAAAAAAAGTAAATTATTCCACCTTCGGTGAATGAGGAAGATGGAGTAAACCTTAATTCGATGCTTATTTGAGTAGAATAATTATAAATTTAAATGAATCAAATCAAATCTTTTTTTGGTACACTAACCTTATGTATGTTTTTCGCCTGTAATAGTGGAACAAATGAAATTACAGACATTCAATCTGGAGCAAATGAAATTGATGGGCATCCGGATTGGATTATGCAGGGAAATATTTATGAAGTAAACATAAGGCAATATACCCCTGAAGGTACATTTAATGCTTTCCAAACACACCTCACACGTTTAAAAGAAATGGGTGTGCAAACTTTATGGTTTATGCCTATTAATCCAATAAGCATAACAGATAGAAAAGGTACTTTGGGAAGTTATTATGCGGTATCTGATTATACCTCCATCAATCCAGAATACGGCACATTAGAAGATTGGAAGAAGCTAATAAAAAAATGTCATGAATTGGGGTTCAAGGTTATTATTGATTGGGTGCCCAACCACACTGGTGGAGATCATCACTGGCTTAGTTCCCATCCTGATTTTTATGTAAAAGACCCCAAAACGGGCAAGGCGGTTTCTCAGTACGACTGGACAGATACACGAAAACTAAATTATAAAAATCCAGCATTACAGGATAGCATGATTGCCTGCTTAAAATATTGGATCCAAGAAACCGATATCGATGGATATAGGTGTGACGTAGCCGGGGAAGTGCCCGATGAGTTTTGGAAGAAATGTATTCCCGAACTAAAGAAAATGAAAAATATTTTCATGCTGGCAGAAGGGGATAAGCCTTCACTTTCAGTGGATGGGTTTGATGCAACTTATGCATGGCCGGAATTTGCCATGATGAAAAAAATAGCTAATGGAGAAAGACCAGTATTTGCTTTAGATAGCGTTATCATGCTTACAAATAATAACTTCCCTTCAAATAAACTGATTATGTATTTCACCAGTAATCATGATGAAAATACATGGAATAAAGCAGACTATGGCACTATGCCAGGTACTATTCATGCGCCATTTGCAGTGCTTACTCAGACTATTGGAAATAGCATCCCACTTATATACAGTGGTCAGGAAGAGCCATTTTTAGATAGCCTCAGTTTCTTCTATAAAGATACCATCAACTTTAGCACTTTTAGCCGTGCACCATTCTATAAAACTTTACTTGAACTGCGTAAAAGAAATGATGCATTATCAGGAAATGCAGCTTTTACAAAATTGAAAACAGGTAAAGATGATTTGATATATGCCTATGTGCGCAAAGGTCTCAAAAATAAAATATTAGTTTTACTAAACCTTAGTAATCAACCTGGAAATTTTTCCATAAATACAAATGAATTTGAAGGTAATGCCAAAAATGTTTTTACTGGTTTTTCTTCAGATTTCACGAAAGGCGAGCAATATAATTTGCCGGCTTGGGGATATGAAATATGGGAACAGTAAATGATATAATTTGCCTATGAATTTTATCATTTAGAATTGGTGCCTTGCTGATAAATGCAATTTTCATTATCTATGGAATTCATGCATTTATTATTCTCCATCATTCTATTTTTTGGAAATACCCTATAGAAAATCCTTAGCTTTGCGGCGCAAAAAAAATATATCATGAGCAATCGTACATTTACAATGATAAAGCCGGATGCCACAGCTAAAGGCTATACCGGTGCCATATTAGACCGCATCATAAAAGGAGGGTACTCAATAGTAGCTATGAAGTGGACCCGTCTTACAAAAGAGCAGGCTGGTGCATTTTATGAAGTACATAAGGAGCGTCCATTCTACGATGAATTGGTATCGTTTATGAGCAGTGGAACCATTGTAGCAGCTATATTAGAAAAAGAGAATGCCGTTGCAGATTTTCGTACACTTATTGGTGCCACGGATCCTTCAAAAGCTGATGCCGGAACAATCAGAAAGGATTTTGCTGCAAGTGTTGGAGAAAATGCTGTACATGGAAGCGACAGTGATGATAATGCATCTATTGAAGGCTCATTCTTTTTTTCAAAACTGGAGCAGTTTTAATTTCAACAAATCATTATAATAAAAAAATGTAGCCTCAGTGCTGCATTTTTTTATGCCTCCACCATAAGACCATCCCTCATATGAAGTGTTCTATTGCTTAATGCTGCAAGCTCTTCATTGTGTGTAACGATAAGAAATGTCTGATGATAATTTTTTTGTAAGTTTAGAAAAATGCTGTGTAAATCACGTGCATTTGTACTATCCAGGTTGCCTGTAGGTTCATCCGCAAATACAATATCCGGTTTGTTGATTAGGGCACGGGCAATGGCTACTCGTTGTTGTTCGCCACCGCTAAGGGCTCCGGGCTTATGTTCTGTACGATGGGAAAGACCTAAGTCATTCAATAATGCCAAAGCCATCTTTTTTGCAGCTGATTTTGAAGTACCAGCCAGCCAGGCAGGGATACACACATTTTCCAAGGCAGTAAATTCCGGCAACAAATGATGAAATTGAAAAACAAAACCAATATGCTTGTTTCTAAATGAGGACAGGGCTTTGGAGGAAAGGTTATGGAGGGGAGTATTGTGTATAGTAATGGAACCGCTATCAGCTTGATCGAGTGTACCAAGAATATGTAGCAAAGTACTTTTGCCAGCTCCAGATGAGCCCACAATACTTACCATTTCGCCTTCCTGAATCGTTAGGTCAACTCCCTTGAGTACTTCAACTGAACCATATTTTTTTTGAATTCCTTTTGCTGTCAACATAAAATATAAACTGCCGCAAACTTATTTGTTTACATCAAAACTTATGGCATATTTTGGTTTCCATTTACTCATAATTTTTTTTACTCAGCATGTAATTGACTTTTTTGTTTAACTACAAACAAACTTGATTAACAGTGGATTCACACTAATTTATTTTGTCTGCTGATCAACTTTGGTATTAAAAACGACTAACAAATCTCTTATAAAAAAAACTCCATTTGGTTAATCCAACACAACGCTTACTTTTGCGCAAAATTTTAAAACAATGTTTTGGAGTTTAGAATTAGCAAGCTACTTGGAAGATGCACCTTGGCCAGCATCCAAAGATGAATTAATTGACTATGCCATAAGGAGCGGAGCTCCAATTGAGGTTGTAGAAAATCTGCAAGAATTGGACGATGAAGGTGAAATGTATGAAAGCATTGAGGATATATGGCCAGACTATCCAAGCCAAGAAGATTTTCTCTTTAATGAAGATGAATATTAAAAAAAAATATTTTGATACCCCGCACAATTGTGCGGGATTTTTTTTAGGAAAAATTGTGATGTAAATCAGTTTTATAAGCATACACAGCTCCGTTTTCAAAACTAAATAAAAGATAACACAGGTGGATTCTGTATTTCCTCAATGCCCATACTTTTTTTGATTAATATGATTTCTTATTAAAAAAGACCGAATGGTATATTTTACCCTATATTTGCATTATTCAGTAAGAAAATGAAACAGTCTAAAGCGGAACAGACACAACAATTCATTATAGAAAAATCAGCTCCTATATTCAATGAAAAGGGATTTGCTGGCACATCTATGAATGATATAATAGAAGCAACAGGGCTTAGTAAAGGTTGTATATATGGCAATTTCGAAAACAAGGATGCAATAGGGCTTTCTGCTTTTGATCAAAATTATAAAACAATTGTGTCGTACTTAAGATTGCAAATGGATATTAGACCTCATACAATCGATAAATTATTGGTTTACCCAAACACATATAGAATTTTCTTGGAATTACCCTTTTTAAAAGCAGGATGTCCTATATTAAATACTTCTACAGAAGCTGATGACACCCATCCTTTACTAAGAAAAAAAGCTATGGAAGCACTTAGATTTTGGAAAAACTCCATTGAAAAATTAGTGGAAACAGGCATTAAAAGAAATGAAATCAAACTTACAGCAAATGCAAATGAGTTTTCTTATATTTTAATGTCATTAATAGAAGGTGCCATGATGCAATCAAAAGTTACTGGAAATTCAGAAGCCCTTGTTGTATCAATGAATTATTTGGAAAAAATGATTTACGATTTGAGGGTGTAAAAAAATTTTAGCAAAAAAAAGACCAAATGGTCTATAAACTATGTCAAAAGATGGAAATTAAAACAGTAGCATCTTTTTTGGATTTTTTTGAAATCAACGAAGCGTATGCAGCAGTGGTCTTAGCGAATCGAAAAATCCTTGATTTAGATACTAATAAAATAAATATTTATGGAGGAGTAGTTGCAATAGGTCATCCATTAGCGGCTTTCTGGTGCTAGAATTATTTGCACATTGATTTCAGTTTTAAAAACAAGAAAACGGCAAATTTGGTGTGGCTTCCATTTGCAATGGAGACGGTGGTGCTTCAGCAATTGTAATTGAGAACATAAATCATTAAAATTCAAATACTATGCATACAACTTATTTAGTAAGTACTAAAAAGCAATTTGAGTATTACAAAATGCTTGGAGAAAAAACAATTGCACAATTACCTGACGATAAAATATTTTGGCAATACAATAATGCAAGCAATAGCATAGCAGTCATCGTAAAACATTTGAGCGGAAATATGTTATCCCGTTGGACAGATTTTTTGAATGCTGATGGAGAAAAGGAGTGGAGAAATCGGGATAAAGAATTTGAAAATGATTTTAAAACTAAGGATGAAATAATTCTGATGTGGGATGATGGTTGGAACTGCCTTTTCAATGCATTCAATGCATTAAAAGATGAAGATTTTTCTAAAATAATCTATATACGGAATCAGGCTCATTCAATAACAGATGCCATAAACCGACAATTGGCTCATTATTCATATCATATTGGGCAGATTGTTTTTATTGGGAAAATGATTTGCAACGGCGAGTGGATGTCACTTTCTATTCCAAAAGGAAATTCAAAAACTTTCAATGAAGAAAAATTTTCTAGCGAAAAAAATAATGGACATTATACAGATGAGGAAATAAGAAAACATAATAATATGAAAAAGAGTGAAATAATAAGCAGACTAAAAACAGCACATTCCACATTTTGTGAATCTGCGTTTCAATTGCCAAATCCAACATTCGCCATTGGCGAAAAATGGTCTGTTTCTCAGAATGTAGACCATATTAATATCTCATTAAAGCGCTTGGGCGCATTTTTAGGATTACCAAAATCTGATATTAGAAAACTATATGGCACCCCGGAAAGCGCATCAATGACCTACAATGAACTAACCAATATTTATCTTCAAGCCATTTCAAATGGTACAAAAGCAACCGCTCCATTTATTCCGGAATTAAATCCTGATGGAAATATTGAATCACTCATTAGTCAAGGTAAAAATTGGCTTGAGGTATTAACTTCAACTCTGCAGAATTGGTCTGAAGAAGAATTGGATCTATACAATTGTCCACATCCGGCACTAGGATTAATTACCATCAGAGAAATACTTTATTTCACAATTTATCACGTACAGCATCATGATAAAATAATTAAAAAAAATGCTGGTAAATGATGCAAATAAAAATTGAAAACTTTCGAATTGAGCATACTACAAATAAGGATTTGGATACTATATACTGGCTATTTGATGAAGCAATTGAGTACATAAAAAAAAATAATTACGTGGGATGGACCACCTATGACAAAAACTTCATCAGAATGGATATAGAAAAAAAACTTCAATACAAGATTACTACTCATAATGACATATTATGCATTTTTAGTATTTGTTATTCTGATGAAATAATTTGGAGACAAATGGAAAAAGAAGATGCCCTCTATCTGCATAGAATTGTTGTAAATCCACTTTATAAAGGGCAAAAGCAATTTGAAAAAATCTTGAACTGGTCTAAAAAATTCGCTATTGAAAAAAGTTTGAAATACATACGTATGGATACTTGGGCAGAAAATTCAAACATCGTCAATTATTACAAGGAATTTGGATTTAAACAAATTGAAGATTTTACCACCCCAAACACTCCAAAACTTCCAGAACAACATCGAAACCTTAAAGTGGCATTATTGGAAATGAAATTATAGTTTTTTAATACACAAAAATGCAACAAGAAAAATGGTTTAATAGAGAATTTAATTTTGAAAATGAGCAAAATATTTTTCCTGGTATTTTAGAAAGACTATCCGGTACGCCAGTACGATTAGAAGAAAAAGTAAAAGCAGTAGCTGGACAAATTTTGACATTTTCTTTAAATAACTCATGGTCTATAAAAGAAAATATGGGGCATTTAATTGACCTTGAACCACTTTGGCAAGGAAGACTTGATGATATAATAAATAATCAAGTAGAACTACGGTCTACTGATTTGCAAAACACTAAAACCAATTTTGCAAATCATAATGATAAATCAATACAAGAGCTGCTATCCGAATTTAGAAACATAAGGGAGCAAACCATAAATAAACTTCTATCCCTTGATGATGCTACTGTTTTTAAATGGGCACTTCATCCTAGGTTAAAATCTCCAATGAGAACAATGGATCTTTTCTTATTCGTAGCCGAACATGACGATCATCACTTGGCAAGGATTACTGAGATACTAAAAACAAACAATTTAAAAAAATACTATGATTAAAACAAAAAAAACAAGAATTGCAATTGCCGGCATTGGTGGTATAGGTGGTTATATAGGCGGGAAATTAGCTCATCATTATTTCAATTCTGAAAGTATAGAAATTATATTTATTGCAAGGGGAGAAGTGGCTGAGGCGATTAACAAAAATGGACTATACCTAAATTCCAACGATATTTCTTATACCTGTGTACCAACTATAACTTCTGAAGATCCAAAAGAAATTGGAATAATTGATATTCTAATTGTTTGTACAAAATCCTTTTCGGTTGAAGCCCTTTTCAAAAAATATGACAAAATCCTATCTCCGGATGTAACAGTAATTACAACTCAAAATACAGTTAATGGTAAAGAAACGATAACTCCATTTTTGCCTGTTGGAGCCACGTTAATGGAAGGAAGCATTTATATAGCCTCTAATATTATTGAACCAGGAAGAATTAAGCATATTAGTGGCCCATCAAAATTCTTTTTTGGATTAGATAATGAGAACAATAGTAAAGGCCACGAAACTGCAAAAATTCTTAACGATGCAGGCGTAGATACAACTTATGCCACAAATATAAAATCTGTTTTATGGAAGAAATTTATGTTTATTTCTCCTGCAGCTATTGTTGCAGCTATATTCCAAATATCTTTTTCTGAAATATTGGGATCGACAAAATATGAAATACTCTATATCAATTTAATCACAGAATTAATGCAATTGGCAAAAGCGAAAAAGATTGACTTTGATGGGAAAACTGTAATAAATAATATGAATTTATTAAGCAATTTTAAAGGCAAAATAAAAGCTTCATTTCAACTAGATCTCGAAGGCAATAAGCCTTCAGAAATAAATACTTTGGTAAAATATGTAATTAACGAAAGTAAAAGATATCATTTGCTAACGCCTTTTTATGAAAATTCCTTCAATGATTTGAACAAGAAATACAGCTTGAATCAAATGTAAGTAAAGAAAATATACATTCTTTACATGACACAGCACTGTTCAAGGAAATTATAAAAATATCTTCCTTAAAATGCAAATTTTATAATAAATATGAATTTTTATTCTTCCTCTTCAAGTGCCAAGGCGGCTGCGGCAAGTTCCATTGCTTTTTGGCGTGCTTCCTCCCTGTTTTCTTCTGTACTTTTTCTAAACATAAAAGCATTCCATACATGGTCGATAGCATATTCAGAAAAAATCTCCATATCGTTTTCATCTAAAGCAATCCAACTATTTTTTCTGCTTAAATCGCTAGTGATTTTGCTTGTATTTTTTGGGTGTGCAATCCAAATTTTACTTCTATCGTGTATGGCAGGAAGTACATCTTTTAAAATTCCATTGAGCTGATGCTGATTTACAGCAAACAACAAAGCAAAGTCAATTTTTTTAGAGCATAACAGTGGTGTTACACTTTTAGAATAGGACAACTTTGCAAAGCATTTTTCAATTGTAGAGGGAAGGCCCTGAATCAATAGATTTTTTTCATCTTTTAATTCCAGCTTCTCTAAAAGATTTCCAATAATCATCTGCGGAGTAAAATTTTTTTAATGTGATGGGGTTGCAAAAGTAAGCATAATTATTGCAATAAACCAAATAAAATTCAATGCCAGCCTGTATTACAGGGTTTTAATGTTTCTGAATAGGCTTGTAATATTTTAAAGCCTGAGGCATAAGTTTTTGTATTTCAGCTATTCTGGATGCATCAGATGGGTGCGTACTTAAAAATTCAGGTGGTTTTTGGCCCCCACTTAAATTACCCATTCTTTGCCAAAAAGGAACGGCCTCCTGAGGATTATAACCAGCCATTGCAGCTAAGTACAATCCATAATGATCAGCCTCTAATTCATCTCTTCTGCTAAAGGGAAGCATTATACCAATCTGTGAACCTACACCATAAGCGTTCATAAATAGATTCTGTGTTTCAGCTGGTTTATTTGATACGGCTACTGCTAATGCTACACCACCCAATTGTTGAACTAAACCTTGACTCATTCTTTCTCGACCATGATCTCCTAGTGCATGCATGATTTCATGACCCATTACCACTGCAAGAGCAGCTTCATTTTGTGCCACAGGCAATAAACCTGTGTAAACAACAACTTTACCACCCGGCATACACCAAGCATTTATTTCTTTACTATCTACTAAATTAAATTCCCATTTATAATCAGGCAATTGATCAGTAGCACCCATTTCAGCATATAAAGTAGGCACTGCCTTTGCTATTCTACTGCCAACTCGCTGTACCATCTCCGCATCTTTGCTTGCAGAACTACTTACAATTCTACTTTCAGAAAGAAACTGACGATACTGTTGCTGAGCCATATTCTCAATATCTGCCTTGGGAACCAACGCTAATTGAGACCTGCCAGTTAATGGATTTGTTTGGCAACCAGACAAAACAACAGCGGCAAATGAAATGGATACGAGTAACTTACGCATAATCATATTTTTTTGATTGAGAAAACAAGTTTTATACCAGCTAAAAATTAAAAGGATTGAAATCCTGTTAATCCTTTCTGCGAAATCTTTTTCTATTCCTATTTTTAAGCATAGAAACTTTACTTTCTGTGCCATTTAATATTCTATTGATATTTTTTTGATGCGTTAGAATTACTAATAAAGCTACCGCTACAGAAAAAATTCGGTATAATGTAACTTCATCATTGAAAATAAAAAGGATAAATACGGCAAAAGCAACTCCAGACAAAATTGAACTCAAAGAAACAAATCTGGTAAGATAAAGCACCAATAAAAAAACACCCACACAGCATACGGCTACTATTGGCTGAATGGCCAGTATCATCCCAAATAATGTAGCCACTCCTTTACCACCTCTAAAGCCTGCCCAAATTGGAAATATATGTCCAATAACTGCAGAGAGTCCAAGACCAATCATAAAATTTGTTCGGGTCCATTCATCATCAAAATATTGTGGTAGTAAAACAAAAAGTGAAGTTCCAATAAGGCCTTTCAAAACATCCACAATCATTACAGCTGTACCCCATTTAGGACCAAGTACTCTATACGTATTTGTAGCACCGGCATTGCCGCTACCATAGTCACGTATATCTATATCGAAAAAATATTTACTTACCCATACTGCTGTCGGTATTGACCCAATCAGATAAGAAACAATTACAAGTAAAACTTCCTGCATTATCAAGCGGAATACCGCATTTTTGATTAAAGAAAAGAATGCAAATATACGAAAATTGAAAACTGCAATATTTATGCATTTAATCTTTGCTCAATAGTATGCAAATCCAGTTGTTTCTCTCTTCAATTTTCTGAAGCAATAACCCAGTATGCATGAGTGCCTTTTTCATATCTTTTTCATCGTCTGCAAGTAAACCACTCAGTAGCAAGTAACCACCTTTTTTAGTAGCATCCACAATGGCATTGAGGTGCTCCAAAATTATATGTCTATTAATATTGGCCAGCACAATGTCAAACTCACGGTTTTTTGGAGGTGCTTCTCCTTGCTTCAGATCAATTTGGCCACAATGGTTGATACTCATATTTTCCATAGCATTCTCGATACTCCAAGTGTCAATATCAATTGCATAAACTGATGCTGCACCTGCTTGTGCAGCCAATATGGCCAAAATCCCTGTACCTGTACCAAAATCGAAAATACTTTTTCCGCTGAAGTTTATTTCGAGCATAGTTTTAATCATAAGCCAAGTAGTGGCGTGATGGCCAGTTCCAAAACTCATTTTTGGAGTTATGATTAGGTCATAGGGATAATCATCTTTTTTTGGATGAAAAGATGCCCTTACAGATACTTTATCTTCTACAACAATGGGTTCAAAATTGCTTTCCCAGATACTATTCCAATTTTTTGGATAAATAATTTCTGTTTTGTAGTGTATTGGATTTTCTTTTACTGCTTCCTCAAATCCGCCAACACTAAAATCCAATTGAGGAATGTATGCATGCAATTCATTTTCTTCTTCTTCAAAGGATTCAAATCCCAAATCAAGCAGCTTGGCCATCCATCTGTCAGATGCTTCTCCACTAGTGCTTAAAGTAATCTTCAAATAATTCATTTGCTAAAAAAACCTCCCAATTTTGGGAGGTTATTATATTTTTAATGTGACTAATTATTGTCATCCTGCCTGTCCCTTTGCATTTGTTCAGGCTTTGGCATTAATGCTTTCCGGCTCAATTTATACTTACCTGTTTTCTGATCTACAGCAAGTAATTTCACTTTTATCATATCGCCTTCGGCTAATACCCCATCGAGATTTTCTAACCGTTTCCAACTTACTTCACTAATATGAAGTAAACCTTCTTTCTTAGGTAAGAACTCTACAAAAGCACCATAGGGTTGTATGGTTTTTACTTTTGCTTCATAAACTTCACCAACTTCTGGCACAGCCACAATGCCCTGAATTCTTGCATAAGCCCTATCTAAACCATCTTTTTCAGAAGAAAATATACTTACTTCTCCAAAGTTACCTACTTCTTCTATGGTAATAGTAGTACCTGTTTCTTTTTGCATTTCCTGTATTACTTTACCACCTGGTCCTATAACAGCTCCAATAAATTCTTTTTCTATTTTGAATTTAACCATTCGTGGCGCATGTGGTTTTACATCATCACGAGGTTTGTCAATAGCTGCGTACATTGCTTCTAAAATATGTAATCTTCCATTACGAGCTTGCTCTAATGCTTGACGCATTAAATCCATACTAAGTCCATCAATTTTGATATCCATCTGTACACCACAAATTCCATCTCTTGTTCCTGTTACTTTGAAGTCCATATCGCCCAAATGATCTTCGTCACCAAGTATATCTGTGAGGATAGCATGCTTATTGTCGTTAGTACGGGTTATGAGGCCCATCGCTACGCCACTCACATGTTTTTTCAAAGGTACACCGGCATCCATCAGTGCAATTGAACCGGCACAAACAGTTGCCATCGAGGAAGAACCGTTACTTTCTAAAATATCACTTACAACTCTTACAGTGTATGCATAATCTTCACTAGGCATCATTTGTCTTAAGCTGCGCAATGCTAAATTACCATGACCAACTTCACGCCTACTTTGCCCACGCATCATTTTTACTTCACCTGTGGAGAATGGAGGAAAATTATAATGTAAGAAAAATTTGCTGTATTTACTTTCCGCTGCACTTTCCTGTAGCAATTCATCCAATGGTGTACCAAAAGTTACGGATGTAAGGGATTGCGTTTCACCACGAGTAAATAATGCTGATCCATGTGGTGTTGGCAATACATCGGCCTCCATATTTAGTGGACGAACAACTTCGTGAGCCCTACCATCTAATCGAACTTTATCATCCAGAATCATATCTCTCACCACATAATATTGTAGTTCGCCAGTGTAAAAACCAACCAGCGGTTTGTCCTCATCTGGAAGTTCACCAAGTGCAGTTACTACCTCTTGATTTAATTTTGAAAATGCATCTGAACGTTCGTGTTTTGCAGTATTGCCTCTGGCAATAGCCATCATTTTATCTTTTGCAAGGGCAATGATTTTTTCATTGAGTGCTTCATTACGATAAGGTTTTGTATAATATCTTTTTTCTGTAATGCCCACTTTTGTCCTTAGCGCTTTTTGTGCTTCAATTTGAACCTGTATGGCTGAATGAGCTATCTCAAGTGCTTTTACAAGGTCGCCTTCGCTACACTCTTTACTTTCACCTTCCACCATTACTAAGTTTTTCTCAGTAGCGGCAATCATAAAATCCATATCTGCGGATTTCATTTGCTCTGGTGAAGGGTTTATAACAAACTCACCAGAAACTCTTCCAATTCTTACTTCAGATATAATTTCTTTAATGGGTATATCAGATACTGCTAATGCTGCACTTGCTGCAAGACAAGCCAAAGAATCTGGTAACACATTTTTATCGCTAGATACTAAACTTAACAAAACTTGAACATCGCAGAGGTAATCTTCTGGAAACAAAGGACGTAGTGCCCTATCAATTAACCTTGATGTAAGTATTTCATAGTCATTTAAGCGTGCTTCTCTTTTAAAGAAAGAACCCGGAATACGGCCTGCCGATGCAAATTTTTCCTGATAATCTACAGACAAAGGAAAAAATGATTGACCTGTTTTTGGCTCTTTTCCTGCACATACAGTGGCTAAGAGAATACAATTACCTTGGCGTACGGTAACTGCACCATCTGCCTGTCTGGCTAAGCGGCCGGTTTCTATGATTACTTCCTGACCGGATGGAAGATTAAATGAAACTTGTATAGGTTGTGATAACATAAAATTTGTATTTTGATTTGATTCCTAACAGGTGCATATCTGTTTTGTAGATACCGGAAAATGGAGTAGCGTGACCTGAAATTTCTAAAATTAGAACGGCAACTGTGAGAACATTTTTAAAAAAAAATTTTCCCAACCACAGATTAAATGTCAGTTGGGAAAACGATTTTTTTTCATTTTTAAAACTATTTCCTAATACCCAATGCAGCAATTAGTGACCTGTATGATTGTAGGTTATGCTTGCTTAAATAGTTGAGTAGGCGTTTGCGTTGTCCTACCATTTTTATTAAACCAGAACGAGTTGAATGATCCTGTTTATTTGCTTGTAAATGGGATGAGATAGCTGATATGCGAGTTGTAAGTTGTGCTATCTGTCCTTCTATAGAACCAGTGTTTGTGGCACTACCACCATACGTGGCAAAAATTGTTTCTCTTCCTTCTTTAGTTAAATAAGGCATTTTATATTTTTTTCTTCTTTAAAATTCTCCTCCAATTGAGGACCGCAAAAATAGGGGAGTTTTTCAGATAAACTGCAAACAAACTGAAAATTGTTTTTAATGCTGATGAGGGAGGTGTTTATTGCCAAAAAGTCATCCGGCTTTACGATATGTATTTGAATATGAAAATAACAATATGATAAAGTGCGGACATCGTCCGCACTTTATCATGGTTTTTTACTGAATAACTATATCCGTTTTCTTAACAACGGAATCTTCTAATACAGGTAGGCTTACATGTAGCACACCATCTTCATATTTTGCAGCGATTGCTTCTGCATTGATGGTGTTGTCTAATACAAAACTGCGTTCAAATCCACCACGACTGTATTCCCTGCGTACCCAATCAGGGCGTGGGAATCCTTCCGGTGGCGTGTAAGAAACTACCAGTTCTTTACCTTTTACTTCTAATTTAAAATGTTCTTTCATTCTGCCAGGGGCAAATACTAACATTTCATAACTGTTTTCCGTTTTATAAATATTTACGGATGCACGTTGTGCACTGCGTGCTAACCATGCCTTAGCGGCCTGTCCTTGTAGTTTGCCTTTTGCGGCCCATGACTCATTGTGGTACATGTTTTCTTTTTTTAATTGTAAATAATAGCATTTGTTGTAATGCTGATATGAATTGCTGAAAAACATTTTTCCGGATAAAATGATTGTCAACATTGTAGAACCAACTAAAAACAAACCACTCTTAATTTAGGCATTACTTGACAGGTAATCTTTATAGGCAATGGACTATTTGTCAATGATCTACCTCGAAATCTGTCATTATTTCTGATGAGGAGAGAGGGATACAATTTTAAATTTTTCAAAATAAAAACGGTGAAAAATTGCTTGAATGATAAACTGGACATGCTAACTACTGTAAATATTTCCCTTAGTCTTGGAAAAGAATAGTGTTAAAAAATTTATAGCTACTTCAAAATTTCAGTTATTTCACCTGTTTTTTTATCTTTCAATATGAGTTTTCTTGCACCATAATGGGTAAGTTCTTCTTTTACCAAGAAGTAATTTTCATCATATGATTCCACATTAGCGGTATGATTTGTTTCCAACTCGCCTCGCCATTCATCTAAGAGAATTGGCTCCCATTTTTTTGAAATCACGCTTTGGTAAGCTGCATCAATTATGGCATTGATGATATAACCATCATAGAATGTTTCCTCAGGATTTATGCCATTTTCATAAGCATTAAACATATCCATAAACATGTGGTTATAACCTAATTCATTGAGCTCATCCCCAACGGGGAAAAGCCATCCGCTATTTGTTTCCGCTTTTTCAGCTACATAATTATTTTCCTTAATACTTGTAAAAACATCCATGCCGGTACGCAGAAAACCATTTATAAAAATAGTGCCCTCGCTACCCATAATTTCATCCCGAAGATCTAATCCACCTCTAAATGTCCAACTGGCTTCAAACTGACCAATTGCACCATTTTCATATTTTACTAAACCTATTGCATGATCTTCTGCATCTATCGGTTTTACTTGGGTATCTGCCCAGCACATTACTTCCACGGGTCTTATATTTTTACCAATATATCCTCTGCAAATTTCTATACAATGACAGGCCAGGTCAAGCATACAGCCCCCACCAGCTTTTTCTTTGTCCCAAAACCAATTGCTATGTGGGCCGGGATGTGCTTCTCTACTTTTGGCCCAGATAATTTTTCCTAATGCGCCGGATGATATAGTGGACTTTGCTTTTAAAAATTTTGGTGTATAAACAAGATCTTCAAGATAGCCATTGAAAATTCCTGCCTCCTCTACTGCTTTGAGCATACGCAATGCTTCTGTGCTATTTCTTCCTAATGGCTTTGTAGTAATTACAGCTTTTTTATGTTTACAACAGAGCATTACAGCTACTTCGTGAAGGTAGTTTGGTAGGGCAATACAAACCATATCCACATCAGGATGTGCAATACTTTCTTCCATAGCTGTCGTCGAATGTGCTACATGGTATTGCGCAGCAAATTTTTTTGCATTTTCTATACTATGTGAACAGACGCTTACTATCTTATCCTTGTTTCTATATCCCTGTATACTATCAGCATAAAAACGTCCAATAAATCCTGAGCCTAACATTGCTATGCGAATCATATAAACTTATTATGCTGGCAATGTAAGTCAGTTTTTTTCAACTTGTAGAATTGGTCAACAAAACACCTAACTCCCGATTTTTCTTTTCAAAAAAGTATCTTTTTTTCTATTAAGCAAAAAAAATGAACTATTGTACAATTGATTTACATTGACAGGTTGCAGCAGTATTTTTTTTGCTGGTTAAGCCGAAAGATAATTTTTAAATTAGTTTCTTCAAAATCATTTGTTTATAAACAGGAGTAATCAGGGATAGCTGGCCGATGATTAAAATAAGTCACACCTTTGATGCACACAATGTTATAACTTGCAAATGTTTTCAATACATGATTTACCATTAGGGGGGAGAATTAAGCTGGGCAACATTTTTGTAAATACTTCCAGTTTTTTATATTATAACATTGGTTTTTATTGATGGTAATAGTGGAATGATTTCGGATTCAATCATTGCCCGTAGGGCAAAATATTTGACTAATATACTATTATCCTCAAAAATCCTCTTTTAAATTTTTTATTGCTTCAACTGAAAGCATCACTCATTAATTTTGCCATATGAATACATTTCTGGAAGATATTTTCAAAGGTCAGACTTATAATCCTTCAAACTTCTTTTTAATAGCTGGTCCATGTGTGGTTGAGAATGAAACAATCGTGGCAGAAATTGGATCTCAAGTAAAATCAGTTTGTGAAAAATTGAGCATTCCCTATATCTTAAAAGCATCCTATAGAAAAGCAAACCGCACCAGCACCCATTCCTTTACTGGTATGGGGGATGAAAAAGCATTGGCCATTCTAAAAGCAGCAGGCAGAAAATTAAACTTGCCGGTTACAACTGATATACACAGTGCTGGGGAAGCCGCACTGGCAGCGGAATATGTGGATGTTTTACAAATACCAGCTTTCCTTTGTCGCCAAACAGATTTACTACAGGCAGCGGCAGCAACTGGTAAAATTGTGAATGTAAAAAAGGGTCAGTTTTTAAGCGGATCTTCTATGAAATTTGCTGTGGAAAAAATTGTAGAAACTGGCAATGAAAAAGTCATGCTCACAGATCGGGGCAATACTTTTGGCTATCAAGACATGGTTGTGGATTATAGAAATATAACTTGGATGAAAGCAACAGGTGTACCTGTAATAATGGACTGCACACATAGCTTGCAGCAGCCCAACCAAACGTCTGGAGTAACTGGAGGAAACCCTGCATTAATAGGCACTATCGCCAAAGCAGCCATAGCTACTGGTGCGGATGGTATTTTTATTGAAACTCATCCGGACCCCTCAAAAGCATTGAGTGATGGGGCAAATATGCTTCCTTTGGATAAACTGGAATCATTGCTGACACAATTGGTGTCTTTAAGAAAGACAGTTGCTGAATGGTGAAATTCTATTGAAAATAATATACGCTGTTTAAATCGTTTGGCAATAAGAATAAATTATTTTATAATATCAATAAGTATTCATTTCTGTTAGGAGAAATCATTTTTACATTAAAACGTAATCTGAACTAATTTTGCTATTTAAAATATTTGATAAAGATGCTAATAAATCTTAGTGAGCAGCATAGCTTAGTGAGCAATTGGATAAGTGAGTTGAGGTATACTGGCATTCAAACAGATCGGATGCGTTTTAGAAGAAACATAGAAAGAATAGGTGAAGTAGCTGCTTATGAAATCAGTAAAACGCTGGATTGGAAAGAGGAGGAAATACAAACTCCTCTAGGGATTCATACCAGCAAGTTATTGGTAAGTCAACCAATACTGGCCACTATTTTAAGAGCGGGTTTGCCATTGCATCAGGGTATGCTCAATTATTTTGATAAGGCTGATAATGGTTTTATATCCGCCTATAGAAAGCATCATAGGGATGGAAGCTTTGAAATTAAATTAGAATATATTAGTTGCCCTTCCATTGCTAATCGCACACTCATACTCTGTGATCCTATGATTGCTACTGGTGCTAGCTTGGTAACAACAATTGAATCCCTCAAAAATTTGGGCAATCCTACACAAATACATGTAGTGTGTGCTATTGCTTGCCCAGATGGTCTTGAATACATCGTTAGGGAATGTGGAGACGGTATTCATTTTTGGTGTGGGGATATCGATGAAGAATTAACTGCAAAGGGCTATATAGTACCCGGTTTGGGCGATGCAGGAGATTTGGCATTTGGTACTAAGAAGCAAAACTAATTTATCCTTATATTGCATCTTTTCAATAAATAATATTGTCTTCATATACAGAAACCCCAAATATGTTAAAGTACTTTAGATTATTTTTTTTCAGCCTGTTAATATGCGAATGTACTATTGCACAAGATCCCCATTTTTCGCAATTCTTTTCGTCTCCCATGACGCTCAATCCTGCGATGACTGGGAAATTTAATGGAGATTTTAGGGCTGCAGCAAATTATCGTAATCAATGGCCAACCATTAACAGAGCATTTCAAACTGCTACAGCTTCCGTTGATTTTCAAGTTTTAAAAAACACAGTTCCAGAAAATGACATGGCCGGTTTAGGCATCATGGCCTATACTGATAAAAGTGCTGCAGGAGCAGTAAATTTTAGTTACTTTTCTTTATCCGCAGCTTATCACAAAGGGTTGGATGAAGATGGATTTAAACAATTAAGTTTTGGTGTTCAAGGCACTTATTCAAATATGCTTATCAATACTGATGAACTAAAGTTTGAAGATCAGTTAACACCATTCGGATTTACGAATACCACAAGTGAAATTTTTGTAAATCAAGGAACCCCTTTAAAGGCAAATTATTTTGATTTGAATGCGGGATTATTATTTTCATCAAGTGCTACAGAAAGAGATAATATTTATGCTGGTGTGAGTCTTTATCACATAAACAGACCTCAGCAGAACTTTACAGGTGTGGGTTATAATTTAAATCCACGTGCTACTTTTCATGCTGGTGGGTTTCTACCAGTTTCTTCAAATGGTACCTTACACCTTAATGCACTTTATAGTACACAGGGTGGTGCCAGCGAAACGCTGCTGGGTGGTGCTTTTCAAATGGGTGTAGGCGATACACAAATTGATAAACCAACTAGTGTATATGCAGGTGGATGGACACGCCTTGGAGATGCAGTTATACCTTTTGTAGGACTTGAATTTTCTGATTTACGTATTGGTTTTTCTTATGATATCAATATATCTGATTTGCGAACTGCCAGCCAAAGTAGGGGAGGTCTTGAACTTTCTCTTGTTTATACGCATAATTCCGTAGGTGGAAAGGGAATACCTTGCCCTAAATTTTAAGGATGTTTTTCATTAGTGCCACATAAATATCTGTCTGAACTTATTGTTGTTTTTTTTATGAAGAGTTTACGAACTAAGCAATATTATTTCTCAGATGGGGGATACTCATTCAATTAACACAAGTGCAGAATTGTGATAAAAAAAACAGATATTTTTATATCTTATATTCTTGAAATTTTGCATCAGTAAGTTTTGCTATTAGTTCTTAAAACATCCGAAGGGATGTATTTTTAGTTATGAATATGCAACCTGTGTTGCAAAATTTTAATCAAAAAAATCTAATTGTAGATTATTTATTGCCCATCGTATTCGATTTAAAAAAATCATTTGCCATCGAAAAAGGAAACCGTTATTAGAAGATCTACATCTGGTATCAATAAAATATTTTCTTTTAATCTATATCGTTTTTAGAGATCTTGAAATCAAAAATAGAATTTAAGAAAATCTTAAACCATTAATCGATACCACATTTCCTACAAATTGAAGTTTTTAAGCAATAAATTATTGAATTACTTTTCGGAATCAGTTGCATTGACTGATGCCTTTCAATGCTTTGCACTCCAACCTATTTATTTTGATTGGGTACAATTTATTTTTCATTAAATTAACATTCGTAACATACTGTATTTCCCTAATTTTCGTGTCTGGAAAAAAAATAATCCAGAATTAGTTTGTTTCAAAAGTTTTTCTATACACTTGCCAACTAATTATACAAAATTTACACATTTAAAAACGAAAAATCAAATTTGTTATGGCTGAGACAAAACCATCTGCACCAGCAGCAAAAAGTATCACATCTGTGCAACCAAAAAGGAAAAGCAACGCTGTATCCTGGATGGCTCCATTAACCTGCTTAATTTTGGGTTATGTAATATGGAGATTTATTATCGGCAGTGCCGACAACTTTACAAACCCTGATGCCGAGGGAGGTTTTTGGCCAGAACATGATGGTCCTAAAACCGCATTATCAAAAATGTATTTAGGAGGAATCATTGTACCAATCCTAATTGGCTGTTTCCTTACCGTAGTTACATTTGTAATTGAGCGTTTATTAACTGTGTCAAAAGCAACAGGTAGTGGAAATATTTCTGAATTTGTACGTCAGGTGCAATACCATCTTGCAAACAAGGATGTGGACAAAGCAATTGCTGCCTGCGATAAGCAAAAAGGTTCTGTAGGTAATGTAATGAAAGCCGGACTACGCAAGTACAAAGAAATGATTACAAATGGTGAGCTTACCACAGAGCAAAAAGTATTAAACATCCAAAAAGAAGTAGAAGAAGCTACAGCTTTAGAATTACCAATGTTAGAAAAGAATCTTGTTTTTTTATCAACCATTGCATCGGTTGCTACTCTTCTAGGTTTGCTAGGTACAGTATTAGGAATGATACGATCTTTCTCTGCACTTGGAGATAGTGGTGGTGGTGAAGCAGCTCAGAAATTATCTCAAGGTATATCTGAGGCATTATATAATACAGCTTTAGGTATTGGTACATCTGCCATTGCCATCATTATGTATAACGTGTTTACTACTAAAATCGATGGCATCACATTTGGTATTGATGAATCAGGTTTTACACTTACACAAAGTTTTGCTGCAAACTATAAATAAGCAAAATGATTTATGGAATTTTTCCATGTTAGCATCTTATTGTGTACAGTAAAAAAAAATAAAAATGTCAAGACCTAAAATTGCAAGAAAAAGTACCAGCATAGACATGACGGCTATGTGCGATGTGGCTTTCCTGCTATTGTCGTTCTTTATATTAACAACGAAGTTTAAACCTTCTGAGGCAGTTACAGTGGCTACCCCAAACTCAGTAGCAGCAAAAGTGGCTCCTGAAAAAGATTTCATCATGATATCACTTACCAGCGATGGTAAAGCATTTATTTCTGTAGGCGATAGTCAGGCAGATAAAGAAAAGAAAAAAGTGATGATTGAAGAAATTAATACCAGAGAAACACTTGGGCTTACTGATGCTGAAATAGCTGCATTAGTGCGGGCTCCATTTGTAGGTGCTCCTATAGCACAATTAAAG
>CAXYYO010000002.1:0-128337 GCA_964293305.1 uncultured bacterium
AATAATCGCAATAGTGATTAATCACTTTTTCAAAAATAAATTTGACAGCATCCCAAAAATGATTTTATATTCGCCTTAATCTTCTACACTTAAAATTGGTGTTTATGAAACAAAATCATTTTTACCGGCTCTATCTCTTTTGTATTGTTGCAGCAACCCTTGGGGGGGGGTAAAGTTATGTGCCAATCTTTATGAAAAATTACTTTACCTTTTACAAAGTAACCCCTTATCTCATCATTGTTTTAAAAGAAGGCAATATGAAAATATCATTCGTTCTGCCGTTTGGAAATTATCAATATTAATTTCTGGCTTTATGCTAACCCAGTTTACACAATTACAAGCACAGTTTTCCTGCACTTCCTCCTATTATTGTGGCCTTGATTTACGCAATCCGATTTATACCAATGCAGAAATCAATACTGTTACCTACAACTATGGTAAATCGCCACAAAATGCCAATTTTAAAGATTGGGAGTTTCCTGAAGACTGTGGACAAGATACCGAAAACGATAAATGCCGCTCGGATAATGATGAATTATTCTTTGTGGCGCATTACCCCAACAACACGGCATATCAATATTATAGCACCTGCCCCCTACCTGTTATATTTATGTTTCACCCCGGTGGGTTTTCAGACTGTTCCAGTTTAGAAAATGTTACAGGCATACAGTTTATATGCAATGAATTTGCAAAACGGGGGTTCGTTGTGTTTAATGTAGAATACAGAAGAGGGAGGTTATTATTACCTGATCCTGACGCCACTATAAAGGAAATCAATAGCACCAAAACCATTTCTCAACAGGTAGCAGTTTACAGGGCTGTACAGGATGCCCGTGGTGCCATACGTAGTGCTTTAAAAATGCAGGTGGATGGAATATTTGGTACAGCATTTCAATTTGATGAAACAAAGGTATTTGGTGCCGGGGCCAGTGCAGGTGCAGGAGCCATACTTGCAGTAACCTACCTCCAGAAGCAGGATATGGTGGATGATGTATCACCAGATTTCAAAGCAAAATTGGGTAATATTGATGTGGATTATTATTATGCTCCACCTACCTATGTACTCCCTGAAATAAAGGGAGTTTTGAGCATGTGGGGCAATTTTCCAATGCCGGGCAGTATAAAAACAAATGCTGCGGCAGCCACTTTTTTTAACCGGAATAATTACCTTGCTCCACTGATTGCCTTTCAGGGAGAAGATGATGATGTAGTGGATTATAACTATAGGTATGAACGGTATCCTCCAACTATTGCAGTACCTTATGGAGATGGCAGGGGCAACCATGATACCACCAGCTTTTGTATAGATAATGGCGGATTGATTTCGATTACGCCTGCATCCGATAAGCAAGACCTGCTGATGATTGGCCCGCTTACATTAAGAGATTTGCTAATCAATGCAGGCAAAGAAGCAGAAATGTATTTAGACTGTGAAATGGGTCATGGATTAAATGATAATCCAACCAATTGCTGTGCATCACCAGTAAACAGAAAGGGAGCCACTTGTTCCAATTTTTGTTATACCTCCGAATTTGGTACCAATCTCACCAATCAAAATGATGTACAACGGTATATGGTACAGCGGGCTGCTGTATTTTTTCAATCTATCCTTACCAACACAGCCATCAATGGCCCTTCTCTTTTTGTAAATTGTGAAAACTACAGACATAGTTGTGATACAAGATCAGATCAACACAATGGATGTAGTAACTCAGATATCTGTCCATAATAAAAATTATAATTATGAAAAATTTTCTTTTATTCAGTGCAGTTGCTGCCTTTATTTGCAGCACAGTCTATGCACAACCCGGTAGTTTAGACCGCAGGTTTGGAGAGGATGGCATCATACAAAAGCCATTTTCTTTCGCCACCGGAAAACCAAAATTAGCTATACAAAAAGATGGTAAAATAGTCTCAAGTATCTTCGTTTTACAAGATACACTACATCTCTATCGCTTTAATCCTGATGGCAGCCCAGATTTGGATTTTGGAGACAATGGTATTTCCTCCACAATAGTATATAATGCAACTGGCATGGCTTTACAACAAGACGGCAAAATAATAGTGGTAGGAAAGGGTGTCTCTGGTATTGGTTATCAATTTAGGCGTTTTTTACCCAATGGTCAGCTTGATTCCGCATTTGGTATCAATGGCACTAAGGTCGGTACTTTTGGAGGTGTAAGCACTTATACATCTGATATTGCTATACAAGATGACAATAAGATAGTAACTTCGGGATTGTTTTCTGATGATGGAACCCGTGAAGATATTTTTGTGGCCCGCTTTATGCCGGATGGTAGTGTGGACAGTAGTTTTGGTGATGAAAATGGTATGACAAGAACAATAGATGGTTATGGCCCAACAAAGATTGCTTTTCAGAAGGATGGTAAGATTGTACTTGCGGGAAGTGACCGTGGAGAATATAGCAATAGCTCCAGATTTCTTTTAGCGAGGTTCACCTCAGATGGTATATTTGACAGCAGCTTTGGCGAAGCGGGTACCGGAATCGTAAAAACCGATTATGACAAGGATGGTGATTTTATCAGAGATATTGTGATGCAGCCGGATGATAAAGTGGTGGTAGTTGGAACTGCATTGACGGGCGGTTTTGGCAATAAAATATCATATATTGCTATGGCCCGTTACTTAAAAGACGGTGTTTTGGATCCCTCATTTGGAGAAGGTGGCAAAGTAAAATTAAAACTCTCCGAAGACTCTGATGGATATGGCGTGGATTTACAAACCAATGATAAGATTGTAGTATGCGGTACTGCCTCATTTACTAACGCAAACTATGTACTTGCCCGCTACCTGAGCGATGGCACTCCCGATAGTTCTTTTGGCGAAAATGGCATTGTGCAAACGGATATAGATCCAAATAGTGCAGGTGGCTACAGTGAAATTGCTCACGACTTAGTTATTCTACAAACGGGCCGTATAGTCGTAGTTGGGGCTCCCGGTCTTACCCTATTGGGTTTTGAAGGAGATCAGCCCGGTATCATTACCAAAATCAAACGTTGGATACGCAACCATATCCTAAACTTCTCAGATGCCAATGGCACAGCAACACAGTATATTATTGAACAACAAAACAGTGGTGGCGGCTTTTCTACAATAGCAAGTGTATTGCCCAATAAAAACAATAGTTATAGCTATGATATTAGCAACTATAGCAGTACAACAGCAAACAGTAATTTTAGAATAAAAGCAGTATATGCAGATGGCAGTACTGTTTATTCAGATATAGTAACAGAAGCTGCATTGCAAACAAGTATAAAGCCATCTGTGTATCCAAACCCCGCAGCATCGGTTATTACCATCAATGGTTTAGATAAAAACAAAAATTACAATATCATCATCAGCAATAAAGAAGCACAGCCATTATTACAAACAGCAGCAAAAGCAGTTGCTCAAAAGCAGATTAATATTGCCATGCTAAATGCTGGAATTTATTTTATAGAACTCAAAGATGATGTAGGTGGAGTGGTAAGGTTGAAGTTAGTGAAGGAGTGAGGAGGAGAGAATTATAATTAAACCCGGATATTGCTAATAAATGGTATTTCAAATACGATTATAGCAAAATCCGGGTTACTTGTTTTTCTGATCACATCAAGTAGAATCTAATTGAGTTTCTCTGTAAATAAATCAATCAATGGTTGATTGGCATTTGCAGGATCTGGAACTGAACTTTCTCCATAATAAATACCAAAGCTATTTTCATGATAAGCATGATAACTGAAAGGCAAATGCAGTGTCATGGCAATATCCAACATATCTTCAACCCATTGTAATCCACCTTTATCATTCTGGAAGCAATGAAAGCCTGCACCAAACTCACCCATATACATGGGACGGTTCTTATTTTTCCCCCAATCTGTATATTTAGAAACAGCATAGCTAAGTGATGTTTTATTCCTTGTTTGTATGGGGCTATTTGTTTTTAGAAAATCAATGCGAAGCATACAACTTGCTGTATTTGCAATATTAGTTCCCTTCATCCAGCCATTTATCTGGTAAGAATAATTTTGTAATGGCTGAAATACTTTGTTATAATTTGAAAGATTACAATCAGCCGTTGAATTTTCAATATAAAGGCTATTCATATCACCCACACCAGTATTTTGTGCCAATCCATAACTACCGGTATTATTCATACTCCAATAACCCCATCCGTCTATATTGTCTAAATTCATTTCTAGTAACTTTCTGGTAAAATTGCCATTGGCATCAAATTCATTAATTTCAATTTTATCAAAATAAACACGGCCAGTAGCTCCAGCTCCCACAAGGGCGGGTAAACCAAACTTGATGGCAGTATCCGAAATTTTATATTTCTCCCCTTCAAAATATTTCCAGTCGTTATTGCCACTTTTTAGTTTGGGATTATCAAATGTGGCTGTGTACCATTCAGCATTGTTTAAAGAAAAAATTGTTTCGTCAGGATATCTACCACCATCACCCAAATTGGCCCAGCTAAATAGTTGATGTGTATATTCATAGGGATCATAAATATGAAATTCATATACAAGATTATTATCCGTGATAGAAGGAAAATTATAGTCCTCGGTCTCCGCTTTACCTTTTACATAGATAGCACGCTCCACAACTACAATATGATTTTTATCTACTGTCCTTATTTCATTGGTAATACGCTGCGCAAGCTGCTGCCATTGGGATAGATCATTTGTGGGCACAGGCTCATTTACTAAACCAAAACCAATTATTTGTGATTCAGTTTTATATCTTTCAGCAATTGCTTTCCATAATGCTGTAAGCCTATTTTGATTTTCTACATCTGTCCATAAAGCATCTCCAGTACCCTGTGATTGATAGCCCCCCTGTGGCGCATGCATATTAAATATTAAATAAACGCCATATTTTTTTGCCCAAGCAATATTTTGATCCAACCAATCCCACCCTGTTTGTTTGTATGAATATGGACTATTATCATCTTCAAATGTTTTATAATTAAGATAAAATCTAATGATATTCATACCCATATCTTTAACCCGCTGATAGTCAATTTCACTATGATGTGTAGTAGGAATTTCTTCATTCCAAATAAAATTCCCAAAAGCCACACCCTCTAAGTTTATTTTCTTACTATTTCCATCTACCAGCTCGTTTCCATTTGCATAAAAAAAACCTGCCGAGTCTGATACTGGGCCTTTGTCACCTTCATTTTTTTTACACCCAAAGAGTAGGAAGAAACAAAACGATGCAGCTAGGATATTTCTCATTGTTTCCATTTCAATGTATTTAATGATTATTTGCTTTCAATTTTTATGCCTACAACAAAAAATGTTTACTTTGTTTACTATTCATTTAAATGAAAATAAAATATTTAAACAAGCAGATTTAATTTTTAATTATGATACAAGCATCTACACTTTCTTTTTTATCTCAACTCAAAGCCAATAACAATCGGGAATGGTTTCAAGAAAATAGAAAAACTTATGAAATAGCAAAAGATAATTTTCTAGCATTTATACAACAGATTATAGATGAATTGAGTAAAACAGACTCCACCATTGCAGGTTTGCATGCTAAAGATTGTATATTTCGTATTAACAGAGATGTTCGTTTTAGTAAAGATAAATCGCCCTATAAAACAAATTTTGGTGCCAGTATAAACAAAGGCGGCAGAAAGAGTATGGGAGCGGGATACTATTTTCACTGTGAACCTGAATCAGCGTTTATGGGTGGTGGTATCTATCAGCCGCCTGCTGATATTTTACAAAAAATAAGACAAGAAATTGACTATTGCTTTGGCGATTGGAATCAAATAATTACAGCCCCTACATTTATAAAAGAATACCATACAATAGCAAAGAATAAAGCTTATACATTATCAAGACCCCCAAAAGGATATGATGTAAACAATCCTGCCATTGAATATCTAAAACATACCAGTTGGATAGCCATAAAACAGATAAATACAAAAGAGATTACCTCAAAAAATCTGCTCAAAAATACCATTAACACATTTCAAGCATTAACCCCATTTGTTGATTTTTTTAACAGGGCACTTTAAACATTCAACCACTAAATTTTTGGCTGCTGTACTTGTTAATTTATCCTTTCTTTGTCAAAAAATTATGAGTGAATTGATCAATGAGTTTAATGACTATCGCAGTCGAATGAATGAAGTAATATTAAGTAATAATAACTTAGTAATGAAGCGGCTCTGGAATTTAGATACTAATACGTATGAAGCCGGAGCCTTGGACACTAAAACTAAAGAGCTTCTAGGGCTTGTGGCTAGTATGGTTTTGCGATGTGATGATTGTATAAAATATCACTTAGGAAAATGCCATGAAGAAGGTGTATCTACAGAAGCTTTATATGAAGTGTTTGCAGTGGCAAATATTGTTGGTGGCACTATTGTAATACCCCATACACGAAGGGCTGCAGAATATTGGGAAGCTTTACTACAGCAATGAGTCAATAATGCGTATAGCTTTTTCAGTGCGACTATTTCCTATACCATCAATGATATGGAAAGGTGTATCCTGCTGCCGCAGTAATGCATGATATTTTTCAAATAAAATTGTTCTTGTCATTTCATCGGGATATTCTCTCATTTCATCAAAAGTCCAACTCAAATCATTTTTGCATAAAAGATACATATTGTAATGCCTCAATTGTATTGCTTCATTTATGAAATCAGGGCAAGTGTTATATACAAATTCATACCATACTTTCATCACATACATATCCGTATCTATAAATAAATAAGGTTTGTCAAGAGACTGCGCCATAAAATGATTTTCTACATCAATCTGACCCTTGGCAATTTTCTCCAAATCTTCATATTTGTATTTAATGCCATTTTCGTTCAGATATTGCCTAGCATATTCCGGACACCAGTAGCATTTATAATGTTTGGATAATGCCTGGCATAAACTGCTTTTGCCGGTTGATTCTGGTCCAATGATTACAATTTTTTTAAACATATTTTTGTCAATCTCTTCTCTGGATATTAGTCTTACTTTTTAAACGATATCATCAGCGTTTTGATGATTAATTTTTGCCTTCGGCTAATTTTTTTTTCCAAGCCATCAATCCACTGATAGCCATTATTAAGAGTATAAAATAGTACACAGATGTAAGCGCATATCCCTTTACAAGATAGAGCGGCATACAAATCAGATTAGTAGCAATCCACCACCACCAGCTTTCTAATTTCTTTTTTACCATCAGCCACATACCGGTAAATGCAGCAGCACCCGCAGCAGCATCTGGTAGAGGAATGGCACCCGGAGCAAAATATATTTTCAATAAACTAATGGTTGCATATAGACTAATGAAGCATGCCCCAAAGAATAATAAATGTGTTGTCCATTCTTTTTTTGTAGCCGAAGAAATTTTTAATGAATAACTAGCATCCTTGTCTTTTTGTAACCATTTTATCCAACCCACTACGCTTAGCACTGTATAGTACAGATTTACAAAAACTTCACCCGGAAGATGCGCTTTGGCTGACAAAATAATATATGCTAGTGTATTGACAAGACCAATAGGATATACTAAAATATTTTCCTTTCTACTAAACCATACACTAAGTATGCCCGCAAACACGGCTATATACTCAATACTCCCTGTTCCCTTTATATTTTCAATAAATGTTTGTATGAATGTGTGCATTTAAAATGTAATAGTATCAACACAAATTTTTTATTCAAAACTTGTGATACATATTTGCTGCAAAATAAGCACATTATGAATATAGCAATTTTAGGAGCAGGTATGGTAGGCCGCACAATGGCTTTAGATTTGGCAACAAAACATACCGTAACCTCTTTTGACCTCAGCGAAAAAAATTTAGAAATACTACACGCAAAGAATAGTCAGATAGTATGTAAGCAGGCAGATCTTGGAGATTATGATGCATATACCAATCTGCTGGCACCTTATGATTATATCGTTTTAGCCGTACCCGGGTTTATGGGTTACAATGCTTTGGAGGCCGTTATAAAAGCAGGAAAAAACACTGTAGATATTTCATTTTTTCCTGAAGATGCACTGGCATTAGATGCATTGGCAAAGGAAAAACAGGTAACAGTCATTACAGACTGTGGTGTAGCACCTGGTATGAGTAACTATATTATTGGCTATTACAACAAGCAAATGGATATAGATGCTTTAGAAGTTTATGTAGGTGGATTACCTGCTATTAGGAAAAAACCATTTGAATACAAGGCGCCATTTTCTCCAGTGGATGTTATCGAAGAATATATGAGGCCGGCCAGAATATTTGAAGAGGGTCGCATTGTTATTAAGCCAGCTTTAACAGAAAGAGAGTGGATGCATTTTGATGAACTGGGCACACTGGAAGCTTTTAATACAGATGGCCTCAGGTCTCTCTTATACACCATGCCTCATATCCGCAATCAAAAAGAAAAGACACTAAGGTATCCCGGCCATGTTGATTTAATAATAGCATTAAAAGAAGCAGGCTTTTTTAGCGAAACTCCCATTGATATAAAAGGTAATAATATCAAGCCCTTAGATTTTACAAGCCGCATACTTTTCAATGAGTGGAAGCTGGGTGCTGAAGAGCCTGAAATAACTATTATGAAAGTAATATTACATGGCTCCAAAAATGGTCAACCACATACCGTTACAGCTTCTATGCTTGATCTATATGATATGAATACAGGGTTTTCTTCCATGAGCCGTACTACAGGATTTACTGCTACAGCTAGTGTTAATATGCTGGCAGAAAATCTATTTAGTAAGCATGGCGTTTTTCCACCGGAGTTAGTAGGTGATGAGCCTGGTTGCTTTGATTTTATTCTAAATTATTTATTAGAGAGAAAAGTGAATTGGGTTATAGTATAGGGTGCTCTGTGATTTTTGGCTATCCAAAATCTATTTCTGTATTATCACCAATATTTAGTTGACGGCTAAGCCCCGTTACACTGGCGTCACTACCAATGAGTGAGTTGTCTAGTACCACTTCATGCAGGTTGGTAAAACTTCCAATTATGCTATCCCGCAGTATGGAATATTCTATCCTGGTATTGGGGCCTATTGAAACATGGGGGCCTATAATAGAATCTTTTAATATGGTGCCTGCGGCAATACTTACTGGCGGTATAATAATTGTGTTCTCTTGCTGAATATTGGTGTGTATGGATCCTCCATGCTGCTTGAGCAGTGTGGCATTACTTTCTAAAAGGGTTTCTTTTTTCCCACAATCAAACCATGTTTTTACTTTGAAAGATTTGAATTTGGCACCACGTTTTATCATGCAGTCCAAAGCATCAGTTAAATGAAACTCGCCATGACTCATAATGTTATTCTCAAAAATATGATGCAGACATTCAAATAAAAAGGTGGTTTCTTTTATTTTATATATACCTACCAATGCCATATTACTTTTTGGTATGGCTGGTTTTTCTACCACATGGGTTATAAAGCCTTCCTCATCTAGTTCTGCTACACCAAAACTACGAGGGTCATCCACTTTTTTTATACCTAGCATACTGTGCTCATGATTCAGAATTTCCTGTACATCATAATCACAAATAGTATCACCCAAAATAATAATTACTTCATCCTCACCCACTAGTTTTGTGGTAAGTTCCATAGCATGACCTGTGCCATGCCTTTCATTCTGATATACAAAATGGGTGGTCAACTCAGGATATTCTTGTTCTACATACTCTTGAATTTTATCTCCCAAATAGCCCACTATAAAAATAAATTCATTTATGCCTGCAAGCACAAGTGGGTCAACAATAAAATTCAATATTGTTTTTCCGGCAATGGGAATCAGCGCTTTGGGCTGGGTATATGTATGAGGTCGGAGCTTAGTACCCGCACCAGCTACTGGGATGATTGCTTTCATAATGCATTTTCCTTATAACAACCGAATAACCACTTCGGTTATATTGGAGCGGTGAAAGTAAGTGTTATATTTTTTCTACATGTTTTTATATGAGCATGTGCACTAAAAAGGTGATTTCCACCACATCATAGGAAGATATGTTTATAGCAATATAGTTTGCAATACTTAAAGTGTGGTACAGTTCATATAAATATAACCTTTAAAATGATGCTAGGAGGAATACAACTGCGTTGTAATATTCCCTAAAACTTATTCCACTTATTCCTGTTAAAAGATTATGTCATTATATAACATCATCAAATATTTGTTCATCATCTTTTATTTGATAGCAGGTATTAATCATTTTGTACAGCCACAAATTTATTATCCATTAATACCAAAATATTTAAGCAACCATGCTATTTGGATAAATATTTTAGCAGGCATTGCAGAAATGATGGTAGCCATATTGATGATACGCACCCAAACGGCGAAAATATCTTCGGGGTTGGCTATTGCTATGCTCTTAGCTTTTATTCCCAGTCATATTTTTTTTATACAAGCTGGAAATTTGGCCATCGGAAATTTTACAATAACTCCCTTTATTGCCTGGATTCGACTAATCATTATACATCCATTATTAATTTATTGGGCTTGGTGGCTGGGTAAAAAATAAGGGTTTCAAAATGGTAGGTATCGATTTTTGACTATAAATTTCTGTATCGATTATTCATTGCCCGTAGGGCAATAACTTTTCCTTTTTGTAAAATTTCAGGAAATAAATCAAACAAAAAGCAGGGTTTATTCGTATATCAGTAATGCGAGTTTTTCTTCTATTATCTATCGTGTTTTTTCTCTTATCTTTTCAGCACATATCTTGTAAGGAGAAGGATGCCGAGCCGCCGGTAATAGATACTACTGATATTCCTTCCTTTAGATATTTGGCTCTAGGAGATTCCTATACTATCGGACAAAGTGTTTTGGAAAATGAAAGGTTTCCTGCACAAATCACTTCATTATTGCTAGCGCAAAATGTGCCTATTATTACTACTAGTTATATAGCTGCCACAGGCTGGCCAACCACGGAGTTGCTACGCAATATTGATTTGAAAAATCCACAAGGGCCCTATGATGTAGTGAGCTTGCTTATAGGCGTTAATGACCAATATCAAGGTAGGGATATAGGTGCATATCATGCCGATTTTATACTGTGTATTACAAAAGCTATTGAACTCAGTGGATATAAAAGAGACCGTGTATTTGTATTGAGTATTCCTGATTATAGTGTTACACCATTTGCTTATAACTATAGTGATACTGTTGCCATTCGTAAGGAATTAGATGAGTTTAATGCCATCAATAAACGAGTAACTGATTCACTAGGCATATCATATACAAATATAACAGCACTTACACAGGAAGCAAGATATAATAAATCACTATTAGCTTCTGATAGTTTACATCCTAGTGGTATTGATTATGGTAGATGGGCTGCATTGCTTGCACCTAAAATGCAAGAAGTTTTGGTTAATTAAGAAAGCCGGCATAAGTGCCGACTTTTTTAATAGAAAATTAATTGATTAATATCTTTTTTTGTACCCTGAATTTCGGCTTCTGTTATCATTATTACTACCGCTATTATTATTACTACCACGACCTATCCCTCCGTTGTTATTTCCACTTCTATAACCGCCACCGCCACGATTATTGTTATTACTTCCACTGTTTCTATTTCTGTTATTTCCTGCGGAATAAGAACTGTGTCTTCTTGATCTTCCCGGTGTGGTGTATTCGTCTGATTCGTATGTATTGCGGTGCTTTACATAAGGCGTGTTACTAAAGCTGAGCTGACCTTCAGTAATATTATCTAATTCTGCTTGAATGGTATCGTCTTGTACTAATTCTTTATGCCAATTGCTATAACTTAATTTCATATAGTATGCAATCGTATTGGCGAATCCTTCCCTTTTTTCAATATTTTCCTCAAGTAATGCTTTATTGATAATTAGCTCCACATTCTTGCCTAAATGCGAGTATTTTGGATGTCTTTTAGGATAGGGTAGTGGGTCTGGCTTTTGTTTGTATGTTTCTTTCTGCGGAATGGGGTATGGACTTTCTACTTCCAATTTAAAATCACTAATGAAAAATAAATGATCCCATAGTTTATGCCTGAAATCTTCCACATTTCTTAAGTGTGGATTAAGCGTACCCATCAATTCTATAACAGAATGAGCCTGATCTTGTCTTTTTTTGGAATCCTCTATTGTAAGGAGATATTCTACCATCCTCTGTACATGTCTTCCATATTCCCTCATGCTTAGGTGGTTTCTAGATGTATTGTAAACCATTAAAAATTTTATCTGGCAAATGTAATGAACCACAAATTAATATATAAGAATGTTCTAAATTTTATGCTTTTACGGCTTTTTTCTAGACTATTTATTCAAAAAGGCACTGTTAAAATTACTCAGAAACCATCATAAGACAATTTTTAAAAACCGAATTCGTTTTCATTTGCAAAAGTTTCCAACCGCCACATTTTTTACCCATACAATTTTATACAATGGACAAAAATACGCATGCTATGGCACAGCGGGAAACCATAACGCACAGTAGTTTCAAACAATTTTTATGGTGGCTATCCACCGCTGAAAAAGACCTAATAAAAGATTGTAAGGTTGATAATAATAGGTATGCCATAACAGGCATGGCAGTGCTTGGCACTTGGCTTTTTGCCACGCTAGCCTGGAGCTATTTTTTTTATACAGTAGTAGGTAGTTGGATACCGGCAGTAGCACTTGGCGTTTTTATGGGGTTGCTTATTTTGGGTATTGATAGGGCACTGATTAAAGGCATTACCGCATCCAATAAGAGAAAAGCTGCCCCATTTCTATTTAGAATGGCATTGGCACTTACAATTGGCACATTTATGGCGCAGCCAGCTTTGCTTTATTTGTTTGATAAAGAAATACATGTGCAGATTTCTTTGGATAATGAACAAAGAAAAATGCAAAAAAAAGGAGAGTTAGATAGCCTTTATTTTTCCCAAACGACATTGCTACAGCAGGAAAAAAATCAAATAACAAATACATTACAAAAAAAGTATGATGAGGTTGCTGCACAGCGCTTAGCATATATACAGGAAACTGATGGAAGTGGTGGGAGTGGCAAAAGGGGGTATGAAACAATTGCCAGGGCAAAGGAACAAGAATACCTGAAGGCAGATAATGCTTATGAATCTTTAAAAGAATCTTTTAATCCCAGAATAAATACAATTGATAGTACATTAAGTATGATAGATGCCATAAAAAGTAGAGAGCTAGCAGCATTTAATACATTAATGAATGATGGTTTTTTAACAAGAATAGAAGCACTTCACCACCTGATTGATAAAAATGATGCGGCAAAATTCAGATATTATCTGCTAGTCATCATTCTTGTACTTATAGAGCTAATGCCAGTAATTGCCAAGTCATTACTGCCAGATGGCAGTTATGAAGAACGTGTAAAGCATCAGGAATGGTTAGAAAAAGACATGATCAATTCAACTCTAAAAAAGGAGCGTGATCTAAAAGAAATGTACAATCAAATTGCATTTGATCAAGATAAAGAATTTATCAAAATATTTTTTGATGAGGCTAGACAGGATAGGCTTGAAAAAATGAGACAGCGACTGCAAAAATGGAGAGAAAATAATCATGAAGGATTTGATGATGTGTGGGAAAGCTTAAAAAAAGAAATGCTGAGCAAACAGGAAAATTGAGTATTTGCGATTTACTTTATAAAGGATATTCCTTTTTTGATACATATTTAAACATTTGGAAAATTCATTGGTAAGGTATTTGCCAATCTATTATGCAAAATATTATTTTTGAAAACAAAATATTTAAAGATGAAATCTAGACTTCTACTCATTCCTTTTTTTAGTGTACTCTTTTTGTCCGCAAGCAGTCAAGCTATTTACACTCAGGCAGATTATAATAAAGTAAAAAAACCTGCTTTGCTTTCGGAGTTGCCTTTTTCGGACAATACCGTTAAAGATGCTGTGGTGGATTTTATGAAAACGAATGGGTACAAGCAAGAAAAGAATAAGGACTATCTCGTTTTTAAAGGTGTCTCTTTGTCTAAATTAGGCCCGGGACAATATGATTTATATTTTAAGATTTCAGAAAAAAGCCGGAAAGAAAAAGATAAGTCAACAGTAACCATGTTTATTTCAAAAGGCTATGAAAACTTTGTTGGTGCAGATACAGAACCTGATTTAATCAATAATGGAAAAAATTTTCTAGATAATTTACTACAAATTACTGCAGCTTATGATTTGGAATTACAAATTAAAAGTCAGGAAGAAGCAGTGAAAAAAACTGAACGCCGGCTACAGGAATTGATGAACGATCAATCTGATTTGAAAACCAAAATCGCAAAACTTCAAGATGCACTTGCTCAAAATGAAAGTAATCAAACCGATCAGCAAACCGAAATTGAAAAACAAAAACAGATTTTAGAAACTCTTGTGTCCAAGCGAATTATCCAATAAATATTTTCTTTTTCAAATATTCAAAGCAGCACTACTTCATTACAAAAGTGCTGCTTTTTTTGTGAGGTACACGATGGCTGATTTGCGAAGTTTAAAGACTTGTTACTTTGATAATTTTCATTTTGTTTTGAGAAATATCAACTTTAAAATCTAGCATAAAGTCCTATCAAATTATATTATTTTAAAATCAAAAAGCATATTTTAATTGAAAATGAAACAAATCATTTTCACCTCAAAAAAGAATTTATAATAGTAATTTCTGTGTATTATTTTCCCTCTACATTCGTAGCCTAAAATAAAAAAGATGAAAAAATTATTTCTCCCCTTTGCCTTAATGGCAACCATTGTACTCTCTACTGTATCTTGAAAGAAAGAATCAGAAAAAGATGCAGAAGATTGCATAGCCTCAATTGAAGCATTAAGTGCAACATCTCTAGCGTTTGCTACAGATCCTAGTTCAGAAAATTGTAGAGCATATAAATCAGATTTAGAAGATTTAATTGGATTAGATTGTACTGATGCTAACGCTGATGTAGCTTACCAGACAATTGTGGATGCTTTAAATTGCCCTTAATGGCAACCAGTATTGCCTAATTTATAAAGGCTGTCACTTTTGTGGCAGCCTTTTTTTTACTTTCTCCTTTTCCCCTTTTCTGACTTTATACTTTTTTTGATCTTTCCGGGTGTGCTTCCTGCTTCATTCACCACCCATTCATAATCTAATAATCTTTTTTCCATATTTGCTGAAAGCACTTTGATAAATATTTTATCACCCATTCTAAATACCCTTCCACTTCTGTGGCCTGCAAGGCAATAATCTGATTCTATATGTCTGAAATCGTCATAGTCCTGAAGGCCGTGTATACTTACCATACCTTCACACTTATGTGCCACAGTTTCTGCCCAAAAGCCATATTGAGACACACCACTTATTACTGCTTCAAATACATCACCCACATGCGGTTTCATGTATTCTACCTGTTTATATTTTTGCGATGCACGCTCAGCATCCATGGCTGCTCTTTCTCTTTCACTACAGTGTTTACATTTTTCTTCCATGTCTTTATCAACCATTGGTTTTTCCGCAAGACATTCAGCTAAAATGCGATGTACCAATACATCAGGATATCTGCGTATGGGAGATGTAAAGTGACAATAGTTTTCAAATGCAAGTCCATAGTGTCCAATATTGTCCATACTATACACCGCTTTTGCCATAGTACGAATACCCAATTGCTCCAGCACATGTTGCTCTGGTTTTCCGTTGGCATCTATTAGCAACTGGTTAAAACTATGTGCAATTTTTTCTGGGCTGCTTAAATCAAACTTATGCCCATATCGTTTACTATACTCCGCAAATGGTTTTAGTTTTTCAAGATCCGGGGAGTCGTGTATGCGATAAGGAAATGGTAATTGCTTTTTGTTTACCAATATTTTCCCAGCAAATGCTGCCACCGTCTTATTAGCTAATAGCATCCATTCTTCTACAAGTTGATGCGCTTCTTTACTTTCTTTTATAGTAATGCCGATGGGCTTTGCATCACTATCTAAAACAAAACGTACTTCCTGACTACTGAAGTTGATAGCACCTTCCTGAAATCTTTGTTTACGAAGGTTTTTTGCAATGGTGTTAAGGGTATTAATTTCATTATAGTTTTCACCCTTTTCATTTTCAATTATTTCCTGCACTTCTTCATAGGTAAATCTTCTGTTGCTATGTATAACAGTACGACCAAGCCAATGCTGCTTTATTTCCCCTTTAGCATCGATTTGAAAAATAGCTGCAAAAGTAAATTTATCTTCATTTGGTCTTAGACTGCACAATCCATTACTGATACGCTCCGGCAGCATTGGATTTACACGATCTGGCAGATATACAGATGTTGCTCTTTTATAAGCTTCTGTATCTAATATGGAACCCTGTTCTACATAATAACTCACATCTGCTATGTGTACCCCTATTTCATACATACCATTTGGCAATACTCTAAAGGAGAGCGCATCATCAAAATCTTTTGCATCTACTGGGTCAATTGTTATAGTAAATATTTCCCTACAATCCTTTCTTTTTTTAATTTCTTTTTGTAAAAGTTTATCAGAAAGTTTTGCTGCTGCTTTTATTACATCCTCCGGAAATTGAAGTGGAAAACCGTTTTCGGCAATAATGCTTTTCATAGCCACATCATTCTCATTTCCAGCTTCTAATATGGATTGAATTTTGCCTATAGGTTTGCGGTTATCACTATCCCATTTCTCTAATACTGCCACTACATGATCTTTATTTTTTGCTCCATTCAAATTCTCTAATGGTATATAAAAATCAGGCATTGGTCTGTCCGTATCTGGAATAAAAAATGCATAGTTTGTACTGAGGTGTATTACTCCTGTAAACTGCGTCTGTCTTCTGCTGATCGCCTTTAAAATGCGGCCTTCTCGCTTACCGCTGTTTTGATTTTCCTTTATAATTTTTACTTGTACCGTATCTCCATGTAGCGCATTGGCAAAACTGCCTGGGCGCACCAATACATCATTGCCGGCACCGGCTATTACTACATAACCAATACCACTACGGGCTATGTCTAAAGTGCCTGTATAATTGATGCTTTGTTTTATGGTATGTTGCTGTTTTTTCTTTCTACTCATTTGTTTTTTTGTACTTCTTTATATATTGAATAATGGATGCTTCAAATACCTGCGATGCACCAAATAAAAACGTATGTTTTACTGGTATCACATAAATGGGAAGCTCATCCAATGATTCATTAAATTTTAATAATCTTACCCTGTCTTTTTCTGTTGTAATTATTCTTTTTTCAACAGCCTGTATTTGAGATAATCTTTTTTTGATATCATTCAAATCATCTATTAAAAATATATGATGATCTGAATATGTTTTTTGATAATAGGTATGTACCTGCTCTTGCAGGTAATGTTTAAGCGGTTTGGGATTGGCAATGCCACATACCAAAAGTATTTCCTCCTGTTTGTGTAGGGGATATGGAGTTTGTTTGGTAATATGATAAGGAATACCATAATTCATGCTGCAAAAAAATAGTTGTTGATGCTCTAGAGGATGTAGTGCTTTTCTGATTTCTTCAGCTTCATCTTCACCAAGATTTTGCGGGCATTTGGTTACAATAATAATATCTGCCCTTTTTGCTGCTGCTCGGGAATCTCTTAAATCGCCGGTAGGCAAAAAATAATCATGTACATATAAATCCTTATACTCCGTGAGTATAATATTCATACCGGGCTTAATGCTTCTATGTTGAAATGCATCGTCTAAGATAATTACATCTAAATCCGGATGGTCATGCAATAATTGTGGGATTGCTACCAGCCTTTCTTCCCCTACTGCCACGGGCACTTCAGGATATTTAATATGAAATTGCATGGGTTCATCCCCAATTTCTAATGCTGTAGTATTTTCATCTGCCAACACATAGCCTTTTGTTTTTCGTTTGTACCCTCTACTTACAGTTGCTATTTTATATTGCTCATGCAGCAGGGCAAGAATATACTCTGCCATAGGGCTTTTTCCGGTGCCGCCTGCGGCAATATTTCCAATACTGATTAAAGGGAAATTAAAGGGTACTGACTTTAAAATATTTTTATCATACAACCAGTTTCTCACCATTACCACAACCCCATACACTACAGATATAGGGAAGAGTAAAATACGAAATGATTTATAAAAAATGGTATTAAAATTCATAAATATTGTATGGTGTTATACAATGTGTTAAAGGTATATCATATTGATGGGTATCATCAATATTTTCCACAGGTTCAAAATAGCTCAAGCCCCACATTTGAACATTATTTCTACATTGAGAAAGATACCTGTCATAAAATCCTTTACCATATCCTACACGATAGCCTTTTTTATCACAAACAATCAGTGGCACCAACACAAGATCAATAGCAAGTGGATCAAGTACTTCGCCCTTTTCGGGTTGCATGATACCATATTGAACTGCTTTGTAATTTGTTTCTTCATTTATTATAACCGCCTCCATTCTGCTATCTTTAAAATGGCAAACCGGATAAGCAATAGTAAGCTCCGGTAGCATCCACCTCATATAGCTTGTACAGGCTATGGTATTGGGTTCCCTACTGGCAGACATTGGAAAATATGTAAATAAAGTTGATACAAAACTAATATCCATTTGCTGCATTTGTATAAGTAGCAACTCATCCCATTTTAGTTGCTGGCTGCCCGCCATAGATTTTCGTTCATGTAGAAATTTTTTTCGTAATGCTTGTTTTGTCATTTTGTATTTCTACCTTTAAATGCATCCATGCTTTTTGAAAACCCAAACACTTTTCCTACTAAAAAATCTGCCCATCTCACAGGTAAAATTCCTTTAAAAAATGGTGCTATATATACAATACCCGGTATGCGTACATACACCTTATTTTTTAAAATTCCTTTTATAATGCTTCTTGCAGCCGCTTCTGGTTTTGAAATAGGAATAAGTGGAGAACGTACACCTGCAAACATGCCTGTATCAATATACGCTGGTGTAACTGTGGTAACATGAAAATCCCCATCCATACTCTCCAATTCCAACCTTAAACTTTCGCTCCAACCTGTAAGGGCATGCTTACTGGCACAATACACAGACAGCCTAGGATTTGGAATAAAACCTGCCGCCGATGAAATGTTGATGATATGGCCACTTTTCTGTTTAATCATGGCTGGCAGAAGAGAAAGCGTAACATGCATATGGGCTACCGTATTTACTTGCATGGTACGGTCCAACTCTGCATGCTCTATATTGTAAAAAAATTGATTTGACGTTATAATTCCTGCGTTGTTAAATAATATATCAACTGCCCCATGTTTTAAAATGATAGCCTCTGATGCTTGCTGAATAGCTGCAGTATCTGTTAGGTTGATTTGTGTGGTTTCAACCTGATATCCCAAAGCCAAATGATTTTCCTGTACTTGCTTTAACTTATCTCCATCTATATCCCAAATAATGAGTGTTTTTGCCTTTTGCCGCAGGCAATATTCACCCATGAGTTTACCAATGCCGGAGGCACCACCTGTTACTAAAACTATTTTGTTTGCTATTGCACTCAATCCCAAATATTTCCTGCAATGTTAAGCAAATATCGGTGGCAGCATTTTATCTAGCAGAAGTATGATGTATTGTAATAGATTTTTAACCCAAAATCAAAATAATATTGCAAACGCTCTTCAGAAATTAAAATCGGTAAAAATTAAAAGGGATTGTCTTCTTAAATCATAAATAGAATTAGAAAAAATAAAGTAGATGTTTTTGGGGCGTGCCCCTGCGGGTCGGGCTTTACGCTACAAATCCTCGCTGCGCTGCGGGTTTTTCGCTCCAATCCCTCACCCAACTGCCATACATCGTCCTTTAATACAATAATTACTTGCTGTAGATCATTCCCCGAAGGGGCCTTATAAAGATTCATCACATAAATACAATTATTTTATATGGATAATTTCCTAAACAGTTTTTTGAAACACCCATTTTATAGTATGAAATAATCGCAATATCAAATCATCAATCGCTTTTTTCTTACCTCATATCTACAATAAATTCCATTTATCGAAAATTCTACACATCAGAAAATCCCATTCTTATACATTTGAGCAGTTACACAATATCATGAGACTATATATACTAAGTTTTTTCATCTGCCTTGCATCTACAAAGGCAATGGCTCAGGAAAAATGGGATTTGAAAACCTGCGTTAATTATGCCCTTGCAAATAATATAACAGTAAAACAAGCAGATGTACAAGCACGGCTTGCTAAACTACAAACACTTCAATCAGAAGCTGCCAAGTTGCCTTCACTCAATTTTAATACTAACTTAGGGTATAATTTTGGTAGATCTATTGACCCTACTAGCAATCAGTTTATAACCCAAAAAGTTTTTTTTCAAGGATTGAATTTACAAACCAATGTTCCAGTATTCAATTTTTTCAGCATAAAAAATAATATTGAAAGTGCCCGCTTAAATGAGGAAGCAGACAAAGCCGGTGTGGACCGGGCAAAGAATGATGTAGCACTTTTAGTAGCTGGATATTATTTGCAATTGGTACTGAGTATAGAACAGGAAAATCTAGCTAAAGTACAGGTGGAGCAAACTACTGCTCAACTTTCTAATACCCGCAAATTAGTTAATGCAGGAGCCCTGCCAGAACTGAATGCTGCCCAATTAGAAGCTCAGGTAGCCAGAGATAGCAGTAGCCTCATTACAGCATTACAAAATGTAATTAACAATAAACTGCTGATGCGGGCTGCACTAAATTTAGATGCACAAGCTCCTTTTGATGTGTCTGTGCCGGATGCTCAATTGATTCCTTTGCAACCTTTGGCAGAGTTAGTACCGGAGTTGGTGTATCAAGAGGCTTTGAAAAATAATCCGCTCCAATTAGCAGATAGTCTACGTATAAAATCTGGAGAGTATGCTATAAAATCCGCCCGTGGAGCCAAGTATCCTACTTTTAGTTTTTTTGGATCAATAGGTAGTAACTATGCTAGCACCTTTCAAGAGTTTGCCGGCGCTACCCCCACAAATACATTTGATACAGTTGCCATTGTGCCCATTAATGGTACAAACTATTATGCAGTAACGCCAGGCTTTAATGTAGGCTTTAAAAGACCGGGTTATTTCAAACAAATAGCAGACATAAACCTGCAACAAAATTTTGGTATCAGCCTCTCGGTACCCATACTGGGTAATAGACAGTTGCGAACAAATTATGAGCGCAGCAAACTCAGCTTAGAGTCTGCAAGGCTTACACAAGAACAGAACAAACAAACACTCCAACAAAATGTATTTAAAGCCTACTCTGATGTGATGGCTGCAAGCCAAAAATTGAATGCTGATATCCGTAGTGAAACAACTGCTGCTTATGCATTTGAATTGTCAAAAAAAAGGTATGATGCGGGTTTATTACAGACTATTGAATATATCATTGCACAAAATGACCTATATAGAAGCAAGATTCAAAAGTTAGTGAGTCAGTATGACTATATTTTTAAAATGAAGGTATTGGAATTTTATAAAGGAGGTGGTATTCAACTGTAAAAAAAGTATTGAAGCATTTACTTGCTAAAAAGAAAATTATGAAGAAAAAATATATCTGGATAATCATAGCACTGGTGGCCATTGTTGGCGTGCTGATTGTATTAAAGAAAAATGGAGTACTGGGCGAAGATGAAGGCATAAAAGTAACTGCAGAAAAAGCAGCACTCAAAACAATAACAGAAGTAGTAACAGCCAGTGGTAAAATTTTTCCCGAAATAGAAGTAAAAGTAAGTCCAGATATATCTGGTGAAGTAGTGGACCTAATGGTGGCTGAAGGAGACTCGGTAAAAAGAGGACAGGTGCTGGCACGGATTTATGCAGATATTTATGCCAGTGTAAGGGATCAGGCTGTGGCTTCCGTATCTCAAAGTCAGGCACAGGTTGAAAATGCACGCTCACAAATAGGTGCATTGAAAGCTTCATTAGATCAAGCTACGGCTGCATACAACCGACAAAAAACTTTGTTGGACCAGAAAGTAATATCGCAAAGCGAATTTGAGCAAGCCTTACAAATGTATCTTTCGGCTAAATCCAACCTCGCAGCTGCAGAAGATGGCATAAGGGCAAATCAGGCAAATGTGGCCAGTGCTCAAGCAAGCTTAAGCCGTGCTAGTAAGGATGTGGGCCGTGCCACACTGGTAGCACCTATGGATGGGGTTGTAAGTTTACTGGCAGTAAAAAAAGGCGAACGTGTGGTTGGTACTGCTCAAATGGCGGGTACTGAAATGATGCGTATTGCTGACCTCAATAGTATAGAAGTACAAGTGGATGTAGGTGAGAATGATATTCAAAAAGTAAAAATTGGCGACACTGCTTTGATTGAAGTAGATGCATACAGCAAAAGGAAATTTAAAGGAATTGTTTATAAAATCGCAAATCCTGTTTTGTTCAATGCTGCCACAGGTGGTGCTACCGTTACTAATTATAAAGTGCATATCAGATTAATGACTAGCAGCTATTCAGATTTAATTGCTCCAGGAAACCCATTTCCTTTCAGACCAAATATGTCTGCCAGTGCAGATATACAAACCACATCACACTACAACGTGTTAGCCATACCGCTAAATGCAGTAACCACCAGAGATACAGGTGACGACAGTAAAGATGAAAATGCAGGCAAAGCTGGACCCAGCCAAGGCAGTAATGCTAGTGAAGAAAGTGCCAAAGCGGATGATGAATCCGATGCTGATGCCGAATCTGCTGACCTACAAGAAGTGGTATATATATTACAAGCAGATAACACTGTAAAAAAATATGTGGTATCTACAGATATACAAGACATAAATTTTATAGAAATAAAATCAGGAATAAAGGCAGGGGATATGGTTATAACTGGGCCTTATTACTTAGTTAGTAAAGATTTAAAAAGCGGGGACAAAGTTAAAGTGGTTTCTAAATCTGAGCTATTGGGAGATATGAAAAAAGAAGATTAATCCATTCAACATATTTTGATAAAAGGCTTCCATATTGGAGGCCTTTTTGATGCCCATATTAACAAGCTGAAATGTATAAGAAGTGTACAATCAGGATTAAAAGTTGGATTGATTACATTTACTATTCTTAGTGCGTTATATGGTGCAACAGAAGGCATGGTGCAGAAATGAAATTCCTTCCCCGCAACGTCTCCACTTGTGGGACGTTGCGTTTATTATGTTAAATGTTTATTATTGTTTGATAATTATTTTTTTCGGTATAAGTTCTATATTTGAAAAATGCCGGTAAGAAAAGCCATAGCAGAAAATAATGGTACTTATTTCATAACATTTACCTGTACAAACTGGCTCCTGTTATTTGAGCTGACAAATGGGTACGAATTTGTTTATAAGTGGTTTATACACCTCGAAACATCAGGGCATAAGATAATAGGTTATGTAATAATGCCGAATCACTTACATGCAATTATAAATTTCGCAAAATCGGCAAAAGCAATTAATTCAATAGTGTCAAATGGCAAAAGATTTCTGGCTTATGATATAGTGAAAAAATTAGAGCAGGATAAAAATGATTTTATACTGACTCAATTAAGTAATGCCAGAAACGCAACTGAAATACGAGCCAATAAGAAGCATAAAGTTTTTGAAACATCCTTCGATTGGAAAAGCTGTGAATCTGATGATTTTACAGAACAGAAATTACAGTATTTGCATTCAAACCCCAATAAGGGATAGTGGAAACTGGTAGAAAATTTTATTGATTATAAACATAGCTCAGCAAGGTATTATAATGTTGGCGAGCAGGGCGTTTTTGAGGTTACACATTATAAATCATTGGGAGATGAATAAATGTACAAGTTCTAATCCGCAACGTCCCACAAGCGGAGACGTTGCGGGGAAAAGATCTGGTTGGAATTTATACAGAGACCACTAACGATGAAAAAAGCATATTTTTTGTTATTTTATAAGTTGTCGCATTTTTTCAAAGCTGTATCCGATGACAATTGGGAAAAGCCCAAAGCATTTATTGTTATAGATGCTCTTTGTGTTTTACTATTAATTGAATTGCTTGTATGGTGGACGTTAGCTTCAAAATCTATTGTTAATGCTTCTAAATTTTGGCTTATTATTCCAGTACTCATTATTGTCACATTAAACTATAATTTTTTAATGTCAAGTGATAATTGGAAAACATACGAAGAAGAATTTAAAAGTTACTCAAGCAGAAAGAACAGTATTATTAATTTTTCAGTGTTCTTGTTTATACTACTGGTATTAGGAAGTTTAATCTTTGCGTTTTATCAAATGAGTTTGATAGACTGGAGTAAATACAGATAACTCAAAAGCCCCGATTTTCGGGGCTTTTGTTTTACAGAGCAGCGATATTATTATTAAAAAAATCTTTGAACTTTTTTTTGGTGAGCATGGTCTCAATCATACCAAATACTACAGATTTATCTTTTTCATCCAGTTCGGCAATAAGCCTTTTCCCCGCAACGTCTCCACTTGTGGGACGTTGCGTATATTAATTTAAATGTTTAATATTGTTTGATAATTATTTTTTTCGGTATAAGTTCTATATTTGAAAAATGCCGGTAAGAAAAGCCATAGCAGAAAATAATGGTACTTATTTCATAACATTTACCTGTACAAACTGGCTCCTGTTATTTGAGCTGACAAATGGGTACGAATTTGTTTATAAGTGGTTTATACACCTCGAAACATCAGGGCATAAGATAATAGGTTATGTAATAATGCCGAATCTCCTTCCCAGCAACGTCTCTAAAAGGACGTTGCGGCAAAGCCATTAATGGATAGGGGTTCATATGGCCACAACAAATGCTCAAAAAATAAAATCATTACTTAAAGAATGTAATTTTATTATTTTATACATTTACCTTACGGCAATGATTTCAAATTATTATGTACCATAAAAAATTCAGTATGAAAAAATTCTGTTTAGGATTTGCCCTTATTACTTTATCCATTTCATTTGCAAATGCACAGCTCTATCCTTTTCCCCACCATACAACCTATGCAGCCGGCACAATAAAGCCAAACAATTACACACAGCCGCAACTGGATCAGCAGGTAAAAGATTTTTACGATTTATGGAAAGCTAAATATTTAAAACAGGGTTGCTTACAATCGCAATATTATATCTGGTACAACGATAATGGCGATAATGGAAACGCCATTACAGTTTCGGAAGCCATTGGCTATGGCATGGTGATAGAACCTTTAATGGCTGGTTACGATGCCAATGCAAGAACGTATTTTGATGGCTTGTATAACTGGTACAAAGCGCACCCAAGCTTTGTTAATCCAACGCTTATGAACTGGCAGCAAAATACCACCTGTAAAAGCATTGGCAATGATGCAGCCACAGACGGTGATCTTGACGCAGCATTTGGTTTACTGCTTGCCGATAAACAATGGGGCAGCAACGGTGCAATTAATTATTTACAGGCTGCAAAAGATATTATTAACGCCATTAAGTTAAGTGAAGTTTATTCTTCCAATGCATTGCAACTGGGCGACTGGGCGCATACAAGTAATAAATACAAAAGCGGCACCCGGCCAAGCGATTTTATGTACGATCATCTGCGCTGTTTTAAACAGGCAACCGGTGATACAAAATGGGATGATGTGCTTAATAAATGCTATTCGCTCATTAGGAAAATGCAAACAAATTTCAGCAGCACAACTGGGCTTATTCCAGATTTTATTCAGAATACAGATGGGGTGCCTTCGCCTGCGCCAGCCAATTATTTAGAAGGAAAAACAGATGATGATTATTCTTATAATTCGTGCCGTGTGCCCTGGCATGCAGGGTGCGACTATGTTTTAAATGGAGAAGCCCGTGCAAAAAATGCATGTGCCAAAATAAATAAATGGCTAAAAACGGCAACCGAAAATAACCCTCAAAATATAAGGAGTGGTTATAAAATTAGCGGCGCAAATCTTGCCGGTACCAATTACGAAGACCTTTCTTTTATTGCACCTTTTGGTGTAAGCGCAATGGTAAGCAGCACAAACCAAACATGGCTGAATGATATATGGAGCAATGTGCTGGCCACACCCATTACAAGGGATGGCTATTTTGGCAATACCATTAAAATGATCTGCATGCTGGTAATGAGTGGCAATATGTGGACACCCATAAACACCACGGTAATTGCAAACAGTAACCCACCTTTAAAATTAATAGCAACTGCAGTGGAAAAATAAATAAAGTATGGTAAGCAAAAAGCAGTTAAGCGTCTATTGCTTAACTGATTTTTGTTTTTTAAATGTATTTTTTTGAGAAGGACAGTATAACTTTTTTCAAGGTTCCATGCGTCGCACATTTTTTATATGCAGGAAGTGAAGCAGCAGTTCCAACCTTCACAAGTTCAAGAAGTTGTTGCATACAAAGAAAACTTGAACCTTTGGACCTCGTCAAGATGTGAACCACAGCTCAGAACCGTTCTGAACATAAAAGTGAGTGAGTGATACAACGAGGATTTCCTTCCCAATAAAGTCTCAGAAAGGACGTTGCGGCAAAGAAATTAGATGCCTTTATTTTGAAATGGCAAATGCAAATGAAGTTGTTTATAATTGGTTTCCTTTCCCAAAACATCTCCACTTCAGGGTTTTACGAAACAATTGTAAAAATTCTCCTGCAACGGCTTTCTTTATTTTACTATCAGCACATTTATTGCATCAAGTTTATGTCTTACCGCATTTACAGTATCACCATAAATAATATCTTTTATGCCCTTGTGGCCATGGCTGCCCAATACCAATAAATCAGCATTACAAAGTTTTGTAAGTCTTACTATTTCATTGATGCGATCATAATAGCCCAGCATGTATTGTGCCTGATAACCCATTGCTTTAAGCTGAGCAGTTAAAGATTCCATACGCTGCACATCATATCTTGTTTCCTGATCATCACTTAAATCTCCTGCATAGTTTGCCGGTGCTGTTTCCACAATATGGATAAGTGTATAAAAGGCATTGACATTGCCCTGTTGAAGTGCATTACTGATTACTTTTTCATCATTGGCATTAAAATCTAAAGCTATGGCTACATTATTTACCGCAGGTATTTGTCGTGGTTTTAATTGTGGAATAGGCCCATGTAAATCAACGCTTCGCTCTTGCTCATTCCTGCGCAGCAGGGGATAAATAAGCATGGAGAAAAATAAAGCTACAAAACCTAATGCTGCTGCTATTATAATGATTTTAATGCCGGTGTTTCCCGGTATTTGCATAAAGGAAGTAATTTCATTAAATACCAATCTTACATTTAAAAAAATAAGTATAAAAGCAACAAGGGCGGCAATAATTTTTGTGGGTAGTTTTATGGCAAACTCTCCCATCTTCTTTTTATTACTTACAAAATATATGAGTGGAATAATGGCAAAGCCCAATTGCATACTAAGTAATACCTGGCTCAGTACTAGCAGGTCGTCCACCTTTGTTTCACCATAAATTAGAATGACAATAACTGCAGGGATAATAGCGAGTAATCTTGTAATCAGTCTTCTCAACCAGGGGTTAATACGCAGGTGCAAATAACCTTCCATCACTATTTGCCCCGCCAGGGTTCCGGTTACTGTAGAGCTCTGTCCAGAAGCTATTAGTGCTACAGCAAAAAGTATAGGTGCCAATGATGAGCCCAGTAATGGATCTAACAAACGATGAGCGTCTTCAATTTTTGCTACATCGCTATTGCCACTGTAAAAAAACGCTGATGCAGCCAAAATCAAAATGGCAGCATTTACAAAAAATGCGGCATTGAGTGCTATTGCACTATCAATAAAGTTATACTTCAAGGCTTTTTTGATACTAGCACTATCCATTTTTATTTTTCTGGTTTGTACCAATGCAGAATGGAGGTATAGATTATGTGGCATTACAGTAGCTCCTATAATACCCACTGCTATATATAATGCATTTTCATTGAGCGATGAAGGAATCAAACCTTTCGCCACTTCCGCCATTTCTGGCTTTGCCAGTATCATTTCAATAAAAAAGGAAACAGCTATAACAGCTACCAATGCAATAATAAATGCTTCCATAAATTTCATTCCTTTTTTCTGTAAATAGAAAATGAGGAAAGTATCCAATACAGTTATAACAACACCCCATATCAATGGAAGTCCAGTAAGTAATTTTAGTCCTAAAGCCATGCCCAGCACTTCTGCAAGGTCTGTGGCTGCTATGGCTAACTCTGCCAATATGTATAGAGAAAAATTGACCACTCTTGGATAAGTTTCTCTGTTTGCCTGAGCCAAATCCAATCGTCTTACTATACCCAATCTTGCACTCATACTTTGTAGTAATAATGCCATCATATTACTCATGAGTAGCACCCAGATTAACTGATACCCAAACTGTGCACCCCCTTGCAAATCGGTAGCCCAGTTACCGGGATCCATATAGCCCACACTTACCAAATATGCCGGACCTAGAAATGGTAAAATTTTCCTCCATCCTTTTCTAGGTAGGTTTGTATTTACACTATTATTCACCTCACTCAATGAACTGCCGGGCAAAATGGTATAATGCTGGGTTTTATCTGACTGCATTTATTTTTCTATTTGAAAATGAAGCTTTTAGCTCTCGAAAACTTCATTAATTATTTGTAAAATTAAAAAATAATTGTTGACTTATAATCAGGGACATTACTTTTATCTGAAATCGAAACAATGAGATACTATATGTTGTTCTGTTTTTTTATTTTTTGTATTGCCTGCGGCAATGATGATATTGATTTATCCGGTGATACTGCACTAAAGGCTGAAAACTTCTATCAACTATTTACACCAATTAGCAATAGTAAAAAAATTACAGACACAGGTTTAATTCGTGCCGGAGATACCATTCAAATCAAAATCAAATTACTCCATCAATTTGTACCCGATTCAATTACAACAAAAGCCACTGGAAAAAAAGCAGATGCATACACCATCTTCCCTGTGGGTTATATTGGCAAGGAAGAGCAGGAAAAATATCTTTTGATAAAATATGTAAAAAAGAAAGAAGCAACACTTTGGGTATATGTACTTGGCGTGGACAATCAGTATAAAGCAGCCATGAAATTGCTGAGTAACAATGTAAATGATAAATATAGTAGGGATATATTAATAACGCCAGAGCCAACATTTATAAACAACAAAGAAAAAATTACCTCAGACAATACTTACTATACAAAAATTGCAATGGCATATAATGCTGCTGATAATAGTTTTATGAATGTAATGAGAGATAGCAATGAAGATGATGATGAAAATGTAGTTATCAATCCAATCGATACCTTACTACAAAAAAATAAATACAGTGGAAATTATAGCAGAGATAAAAGAAATTTCATAAGCCTACGAGATGGCAAAAATGACTCTGCTTATCAATTCTTTTTGCATATTGACAAACAAAATGGTGTATGCACCGGAGAATTAAAATCCACTTTCATCATCAATAAAAAAGGAATTGCTGCATATAGAGAAAGTGGCGACCCCTGTGTTATAAATTTTACCTTTTCATCCAATACTGTTGTTATGCTAGAAGAAGGAAGTTGTGGCAATAGGCGGGGCATGGATTGCTTATTTGATGATACCTTTAAAAAACAAAAGCCCGCAAAAGAAAGATCAAAACAATAGATTGTATTTGAGAAAATAGCCTGCTTTTTATTAACTGTGATTTTTTTTGTGCATAAAGTTTTGGGTTAAAACTGCAAAAAAATAAGAGCCAAAAACTTTCAATATTTAATTACTACCCCTACGGGGAATGATTTGGCGTATCAAAATATCTTAATAAAGCATGTATAATACGGGTTCACCTATAAACTAAATTCACACAACTGCCTCCAAAATCCTCTTTTACACCAATTCTCCACAATAGAAATTGCCTTTTAGACGTTTCGGCTTTTTTAGGATAAATTCGCAGTAGAAAATATAAATAAAGTGCGTTTAAAGCAATTAGAAATAAAGGGATTTAAAAGTTTTGCAGATAAAACTATTGTAAATTTCGATGAAGGCATTACAGGCATTATCGGACCAAATGGTTGTGGTAAAAGTAATATTATTGATAGTATAAGATGGGTAATAGGTGAGCAAAAAATTAGCTCATTGCGCAGCGAAAACTTAGAAGCACTTGTATTCAATGGCTCTAAAACCCGCAGTGCAAGCGGTTTGGCGGAAGTGAGCCTTACATTTGAAAATACAAAAAATTTATTGCCGATTGAGTTTAGTACAGTTAGGGTAACTCGCCGCTTTTTTAAAAATGGGGAAAGTGAATATAGGCTGAATGATGTGGCTTGCCGCTTAAAAGATATTCATAACCTCTTTATGGATACGGGTGTAAGTAATGATAGCTATGCCATAATAGAACTGGGCATGGTGGATGATATTATAAAAGATAAAGACAACAGCCGCCGCCGCATGCTAGAGCAGGCAGCCGGTATTACGATTTATAAAACCAGAAAGAAAGAAGCAAAGGCAAAATTAGATGCCACAGAAGGTGACCTTAATCGTATTGAAGACCTGCTTTTTGAAATACATAATCAATTAAAAACTTTAGAAAGTCAGGCAAGAAAAGCTGAAAAATATCATGAACTAAAGAAAGAGTACAAAGAGATATATATTGAATTGGCAAAAGCCAGTTTGGAGGGTTTTAATATAACCTACAAAACCTTAAATGAACAACAAGAAACGGAAACAGATAGGCGCAGCCAACTTGAGGCTCAAGTAGCTATTTCAGAAGCTGCACTTGAACAGGAAAAGCTGCGATTTATTGAAAAAGAAAAATTGCTACAATCACAGCAGCATGCTTTTAATGAACTACAGCAGCAACTGCGTACAAAAGAAAATGATAAAAATCTGGCCTCCCAAAAGTTGCATTATCTCAAAGAAAAAGAAACAAATCTTGTACAGTTTTTAGAAAAGGCTGCAGGCCAGCAAAAAAATTTAGAAGACTCTATAGCGTTTACAGAAAAGCAGGTGGTAGATGAAACTGCACATGCAGTAGAGGCAAAAGAAAGAACGGATGTAAACCGCAAGGAAGCAGACAATCTACGGATATCTCTAGATGATAAGCGCAGTGCTACAGATATGGCTAGAAGCGGTTATCAACAAGTGCAAAGAAGCCAGTTTGATGCGGAGAAAAAAGTGGCAGTAGCAGATACCAACATTCTGAACCTACAGCGCAGCATCTGGCAAATATCACAGGAGCAGCAGGAGCGGAGTAGCCAGCAAAAACAACTGGACAGTGAATTGGAGCAAAAGCAATTTCAGTTAGATGATGCCAAGCAAAATTTAACGGCGATGAAAGAGCAGCATGAACAAACAAAACTCCAGATTTTAGATACACAAAGTGAACTGGAAAAACTTCGTTCTACACTTGCAGAAGAAAATAGAAAGATAGATGCGCTACGCAATGAGCACAACCTGCTAAAGAGTATGATTGACAGTATGGAAGGCTATCCGGAAAGCATTCGATTTTTAAAAAATAACCCAGATTGGGCTACCGCATCACCCATACTTTCAGATATCATTTATGTGCAGGAAGCCTATAGAGCTGCCGTTGAAAATGTATTGTCGCCCTACCTCAATTATTATGTGGTAAATAATTTGCAGGAAGGTATGCAGGCCGTTCATTTATTAGATGAAAAACAAAAAGGTAAAGCAAACTTTTTATTGTTAGATAAAATAAAAGAGCAGGATACAGTATACCATCAACCGGCCAATACAATCAAAGTATTGGATGTAATAGAAGTAGATGAACCTTATAAGAAATTGGCTGACTATTTATTGGGAAATGTATTTATAGCCGAAAACGAAGATGCTTTAGAAAATAGCAACGGAACTGTGGTTATAGAAAAAACAGGACGCTATGTTAAAGGTAAATACACTTTAACCGGAGGTAGTGTGGGAGTGTTTGAAGGCAAGAGAATAGGAAGGCTTAAAAATTTAGAAAAACTTCAGGATGAAATTGTATTGCAGGATGCTGTAGTAAATGCACTGCGTGCTGAAATAAAATTAAAACATGATGCGGTTATTCTCTACAATGAGCAACTAAAAGAAAAAGAAATAAGGGAAGCAGAAAGCCAAATAAATCAGTGGACTAATCAGGTTTTTGCACTAAAAAATAAATTGGAGAATATTCAGCATTTACAAGCATCTACACAGAAAAACCTGGCTGATATGGAAGACCGAAAGCAGCAGGAAATGGATAGCAATATTGATATTAAAGAATTGCTTACTGACTTGAATGAGCGCCTCCAATCTGCTGCCACTACACTTCAAACGGCAGAAGATAATTATAAGAATGCAGAAGCCCTATACAATGAATCAAATGCAAAATATAATGAAGCCAACCTTACACAAACCAAGCTCCTTAGTAAGGTAAGTGCACTTCAGCAAGAATTTGAGTTTAAGCAAAACCAACTCAAAGAACTGCATTTACAAGTGGCACAAAACTCAAATCAGCGTAGTAATATAAGCGAGGAAATTTTACAAAGTAATACACAGTTGAAGACTTTGGAAGTTGAATTAATAGAACAACTAAAGCTGAAGCAAGAAGAGGAATTAAAACTGAATCAAGCAGATCAGTCTTATTATAATTTGCGAAATGAATTGCAGGAAAAAGAAGCGGCTTTAAAACTGCTTCATAAGTCAAAAGAACAAACTGAACACTTACTGAGTGAATTAAAAGATAAGCTTAGTGAACTCAAGTTACAGTTAGCTGGAATGAAGGAAAGACTACATGTAGAATTTCGCATACAGGTAGAAGAAATTTTGGATGAGCCACGCCAAAATAACCTTAGCCAAGAAGAACTGCAAGCATCAAATGACCGTATTCGAAAGCGTTTGGAAAATATGGGCGAAGTAAACCCAATGGCCATAGAAGCTTATGATGAAATGAAAAAACGATATGAATTTATCGTAGAACAAAAAAATGATTTAGTAGCCGCAAAAGAAAGTTTATTACAAACTATTCAAGAGGTAGAAGCCACTGCCAATCAACAGTTTTTAGAAACCTTTAATAAGGTAAGAGAAAATTTTCAGCAAGTATTTAAAGCCTTGTTTACAGATGAAGATACAGCTGATATGATTCTTGAAAATCCTGAAAATTTGGCTGAAACAGGGATAGATATTATAGCAAAGCCAAAAGGAAAAAGACCTTCATCCATTACACAATTAAGTGGTGGGGAAAAAACATTAACAGCTACTGCACTATTATTTGCTATTTACCTCATAAAGCCGGCCCCATTCTGTATTTTGGATGAAGTGGACGCTCCGCTTGATGATGCCAATGTGAGTAAATTTACCCAGATGATTCAAAAGTTTAGCGACAATTCCCAGTTCATTATTATAACACATAATAAAATGACGATGGGAAGTGTGGATGTTATTTATGGAGTTACCATGCAGGAGCCCGGAGTAAGTAAATTGGTGCCGGTAGATTTTCGCAATTTGAACTAAAACTTTTTTTCAACAGCATGGGATTGGTTCCAAAATTTTTAATTCTCCGCTTTTCTTCCATTGGAGATATTGTATTGACCACACCTGTAATACGATGTTTGAAAAAGCAATTGCCTGCGGCAGAAATACATTATGTAACACGTGCAGGTTATGCATCCGTATTAGCCAATAACCCATATATCACAAAGCTACATTTGGTTACCGAGGAAAATGAATCGGCATTGATTAATCATTTAAAAACATTGAAGTTTGATTATATCATAGATCTACATCATAATATACGCACCCTTCGATATAAAATTGCCCTTCACAAAGCCAATTCATTTTCTTTTAATAAACTGAATATTCAGAAATGGCTACTAACCACTTTTAAAATCAACAAACTACCAGCAAAGCATATCGTTGATCGATATATGGGCGCATTAGCATCCTTTAAAATAAAGAATGATGGGGATGGGCTTGATTTTTTTATTGGTAAAAATGATATTGTTCCAAAAACAGATTTACCACTCACACACTTGCATGGGTATATAGCCATTGCCGTAGGTGCAGCACATGCTACCAAACGAATACCTGTAGAAAAATTAAAAGCCTTGTGTGCTGCAATTGATCACCCAATTGTACTTCTAGGTGGTAAAGAAGATTTTGAAATAGCACATCAAGTAGATGAATCTGATACAGTAAAAATTTATAATGCCTGCGGCAAATTCAATCTTGCTGAAACTGCCTTTTTGATACAAGAAAGCAGCCTACTCATTACCTCGGACACAGGCTTGATGCATATGGCAGCAGCATTTAAAAAAAGAATCGTTATTGTATGGGGAAATACTGTACCTCAGTTTGGCATGTATCCTTATTATGGCCATCATAAAAACAGAAGCAGATATGCAGAAGTGCCTGATTTGTCCTGCAGGCCATGCAGCAAAATTGGTTATAATGAATGTCCAAAAAAACATTTCAATTGTATGCAACTTCAAAATATGGAAACCATAGCTACTATGGCGGAGGAGTTATTGGCCATAGAAAGATAGAGACGAACAGGGTTTTTGATGTAAGATAATAAACCAGAGTATTATATTGTTAAGATTATATGTGCATTGCGTTTAGCAATACCAAATATTACGCACACACGTTTATGCAAATAACATATTAATAGAATTTGCATCGCATGAAACCGTTTACATTTGCACCAGTGAAGAAACTATTTATTATAAATATATTTATTTTCTGTGTGGCAAATTTGCCGGCACAATCATCTTTCCTGCAATATCAAATGAGCTTTACCAGGGTGGCTCAGGCTTTTAGTCATACACAGGATAGTCTGAAAAATCATGCAAAAAGTCTGGGGCTCAGTTGGCCATTAAAAGAATTATACTTCAGAAGTTTTAAATACGATGGCGAGTTTGAAGTATGGGCAAGAAATGATCAGACTTCAGCATATACTTTATTCAAAACTTATAAGGTATGCTCAATGGCTGGTACGCTGGGTCCTAAAAGATTTGAGGGAGATTATCAAGTGCCCGAAGGTTTTTATTATGTTAATAAATATAATCCACGCAGCGCATTTCATTTAGCTCTAGGCATCAACTATCCCAATGCAAGTGATGATGTGCTGAGCGATAGTATGCATCCTGGCGGTGCTATTTTCATTCATGGTAGATGTCTTACTGTTGGATGCATTCCGCTCCAAGATGCCCCTGTAGAAGAAGTATATACATTGAGTGTACTGGCAAAGGATCAAGGGCAGGATTTTATACCCGTACATATTTTCCCTTATCGATTTAGCAATCCCAAAGGACAGGAATATTTTAATACACTTGTTTCCTCAAAAGCACAACTGGCACCCTTTTCCGCATCCCTGCGAAAGGTTTTTGATTACTTCGAAAAAACTAAAAATCTTCCACTTATTTCTATCACAGAAAAAGGAGAATACTTAGTGGTGGATTAAATGCAAGGTTTGAATTTTATAACCTACTGTATAGTTGAAAAACAAAATATTTTTTGGTCAATATTATTTCGACATAACCAGGTCAGTATTCAAACCACATTCAGATTTCTTCAAACCATACCATCTTCCATCTCTGCTTTCCATAGCATCTTCCCATTTTCTTGTGCATGGTTCACAGCCAATACTAAAATAGCCTTTGTCCTCCAAAGGGTGATGTGGTATATCATATTGCCTTATGTAATCATAAATCATTTTACTGGACCAGTCAAGCATCGGATGAAACCGGGTAACTCCAAATTTCGCTTTCTGTTCTACTGCAAATTCTTTTCTTACTTCACTCTGGTCTGCACGTACGCCATTGATCCAAATATCATGTGCAGCCAACACTGGTTCTAGAGGAACTACTTTATTTAGGTGACAACACAAGTCCGGATCGCTAGCATAAAGGAGTCTACCATGAGGATCTCGCTGATGAATTTTTGATGTAGCAGAATATACATTTACAATGTGAAGACCAAATAAATCTGCTATAGTATCCCGGTAGGCAAGGGTTTCAGGAAAGTGATACCCAGTATGTATAAAATAAACCGGGATAGACCGATCAATCGTACTTAATATATGCAGTAGTGCTACACTATGAGTTTGAAAAGAAGAGGTAGTAAAGAGCCTAAGATTTCTTTCCTTATATTGATTTATTTGCTTTTTTATAGATTCAATATTCACCGTAAAAGTTTGAGCAAAAATAAGTTAAAGGCCATTTTTGGGCAGGCGAAAAATTGTTAATCATACCAATAAATACAGCATGATTTATTCTTCTATATGAAAGCAATACAATAATTTTTTATAAATAATTTTAGCCCTACGGGCAATGATGGACAACGAGTTGATTAATTTTATTATCAATTGATTTGTATCAAACTCAAAACATTCATCCATCTTAACAACTCAAAACAGTACTCTTTTTTTAAAAAAGGAAAAAACTTTTTTGACATGTACAAAAAAAGCAAACATTTCAGTTTGCTTTGTGCCCAGGACAGGATTTGAACCTGCACGCCCTTTCGAGCACCACCACCTCAAGGTGGCTTGTCTACCAATTTCAACACCTAGGCAGGGCGCAAAAATAGTAGTTTCAAACTCATAGTATTATCTTTTAATTAAAATTTATAAAATGAGTTTTGGGCAAATATTTTTACTCAATTGGTGTTTACAACTACTAATACATAATATAAATGCATATCAAAGCTTAGTGTAAAAGCTGACAATGCTTAAATAAAAAACAGCCTGAGAACAGGCTGTCGTTTTGCACATGAGAAATATAGATTTCTCAATTAGGTTTATATTTTCTTTACAGAGCCACCCCTGCTTTTAGCAATTTCTTTGATATCTGCCCCACCCTTATACCTTATCCTGCCGCCACTGCTTGCTTCTGCGGTTAAATCGTTGGATACAGATATATCAATGCCACTTCCACTACTGGCATCTGCATCACAACTTTCGGTGGTAAAAGAGAGGCCTTTTATATCACTACCACTACTTGATTTAACTCTTGTGGTTTTTGCTGAGCCGCTTAAGTGAATACTGCTACCACTACTACTACTTGCTTGCATATTGGTTACTACCAGATTGCCTTCAAAATCGGCACCAGAGGAAACCTGTAAACTAAAATTTGTTGATTTTACTACACCAGATATGTTTACCTCAGAACCACTACTTGCTTTTAATTCATCTAAGTTTATACATGTTACATAAGCTTTTAGGTTTCTGTTTTTTACATTCCAGTTATTCCATGATTCATCATAATATATTTTTAACACTCCATTTTCAACTTCTGTTTTAAGCTTTTCAAAATATTCTTGTTTGCCTGCACTTACTGCTATAGCTTCTTGGCTGCCTTGAGATAAGAATAATTCAATACCATCCGATACTTTAATAGCATGAAATGAATTATTGAGTTTTCTAACAACCGCATTTGGATCTGAAACGGTTTGACTATAACCCCAAGCAGTTATACTCACTGTAAACAAGAAGAATATTATCTTTTTCATTTCATATTTTTAAATTGTACGTAGTGCAAAGAAAAATGTTACACCACACAATATATTTTTGTTTTTATAAATGGACAAATGAAAATATGAACGGTGGGATATACTTTTTCTATTTTTAACTCAACAAAAATTTTCATTGAGTTTACTTTAGCATATTTTAGCAGCATAAATTATTACCATGAATAAATTAATTACATCACTGATGGGTTTGTGCACCATCATATCCCTGCAAGCCCAGGAGAGATACTGCAAAAGCACAACAGAGATAGCAGAAGCAGAAATGCAGGCTCATCAGCGTTTGGCTGAAAACTCTGGACTATCCTTAGCATCAGGAAATTTCAATGTACATTATTACAGGTGTGAATGGAATATTGATCCGGCAAATTATTATATTTCCGGTTCGGTTACTTCATATTTTAAAATGTCGCAATCCGGTGCTAGCATTACATTCGATATGTCATCCACGCTTGCGGTGGATAGTGTAAAAATGCGAAATACCAAATTGGTTAATTCAAGAAATGGAAATACCGTAATCATTAATCTGCCTTCTACCTACAGTGTTGGTAAAAATGACAGTGTAAGTATTTTTTATAAAGGCGCACCGGGCAATACAGGATTTGGTTCTTTTGTAAATTCATCACATGCTGGAAAAAAAGTAATGTGGACCCTGAGTGAGCCTTATGGAGCAAGAGATTGGTGGCCTTGCAGAAATGGATTAGATGACAAAGTAGATAGTATTGATATCATTGTGAAGCATCCCACTCAGTATATGTTATCCAGTATCGGCATCCAAAAGAATAAAACTACTACAGGCAAAACTGCTGCCACTTATTTTAGTCATCGTTATCCAGTAGCAACTTATCTAGTAGCAATAGCTGTTACAAATTATTCCACATTTTCAAAAACGGTAAAATTGAATAGCGGAAATCTTTCATTGATTAACTATGTATATCCGGAAAATGAAACTTCATTTCAAAATGATAATATTTATATTGAAAATGCCATGAAATTGTTTGATTCTGTATGGGTGGCATATCCATTTAGAAAAGAGAAATATGGCATTACGCAATTTGGATGGGGTGGGGGAATGGAGCATCAAACAAATTCTTTTGTAGTATCCTCCAGTGAAGGTTTAAACGCACATGAACTGGCTCACCAATGGTTTGGAGATAAAATAACAACAGGCAGTTGGTCAGATATTTGGTTAAATGAAGGATTTGCAACATACAACGCAGATTATTTATACAATGAAAAATATCATCCGGAAACAGTAATACCAAATGCAAAAGGCGATAGAGACTATATCACTATTACACCAAATGGCTCTGTGTATGTGGATGACACATCAAGTGTAAACCGCATATTTGATGGTAGGTTGAGCTATGCAAAAGGAGCTTTTGCTTTACGTACTTTAAGATACACAATTGGTGATAGAAACTTTTTCTTAGGGATTAGAAAATACATGAGAGATAAAAACTTAGTTTATGGATTTGCTCGTACTGCAGATCTTCAAAGAAACTTAGAAGCAGTAAGTGGATTAGATTTGGATTATTTCTTTAATCAATGGATTTATGGACAGGGCTATCCTAAGTTTAATATCACTTGGAAACAAACTGGTACGGGTGCCGCTACAATAACAGTTAATCAAACCTCATCTCACAATTCAGTTCCTTTTTATAAAGTAAAACTTCCTGTATTATTTTCAAATGGCTCACAAGAAAAAATAATTGATCTTGATGTACAGAGCAATGGACAAAGTTTTACTGTAAGCCCAGGCTTTGCAGCCACTGCTTTAACCATAGATCCTGATGCTTATGTATTAAGCAAGGGCAACTCAGTATCAAGATTATCCTCACCGGAGGAAATTGTATTTGCAGTAACCCCCAATCCATTTAAAGATTTTATAAATCTTGAAATTAATGGTAAAGCGGGAGAACAATTTCTTGTAAAAATTGCGGACATAAACGGAAGGGTATGGCTAGAGCAAGCTATACATGCAGCAGGAGGGAGCCAAGTTGTAAAATTGAATACGCCAAATGCCTTGCCAGCCGGCATGTATCAGTGCAGAATAAGTAATGATAAGGCAGTATCAACTCAAAATATTTATAAGCAATAATATCAGTATAACTAAAGTGAAAAAGCAGCCTTGGGGGCTGCTTTTTTTTGTTATCGCTTTTAGGACTTCTGCATTAATATCTGGAGTAGATAAGAAGATTGTTTTTTTACAAAATATTATCAACGTAGATTTTCACATCCAAATGGATACATAGTGTTTAAAAAACTATGGCAATAAATTATTATCGGAGGAAGATCTACAATTTATCCACTGCAGATGCTAATACGAATAGGCTGTTTGAGATATTTAAGCAAACCTTGAAACCTGATATGAGTTATAGAGAGTTTTTGGCTTATTATCAGAGTATTAAGTTGGACTATATTGATGTAAGTTTCGTAGAATTAAAAGGTGTAACAATTGCATTCTGTGCAGCAGCATTTTATAAAGCTACCATTGCAGGAAAATCAGCAATAATTGGAAGAGCCGCAACTGGTGTGCTTCCTTCATATCGTGGAAATATGTTACCTAAATGGAAATTGTATTTCAAATTTATTCGGTATAAACTTTTTCATCCTGGTAGTTATGTCATACTAAGTGCATATGTAGCTAACCCGATAATTTATGCAATGATTTGCAAATACACTGGATGGGCATATCCTAAGGAAAATCAACAAATACCTGATAGCATAGTTGAGATAAAAAATAACCTGCTTCATAGTCAGGGTCTAAAGAAAAAAGAGGGGCCAGCATTTGTAATAAAAATTCATTTTAATGTACATATGGGTGTTGAAATGGTAACAAGAATTTATGCAAGTAAAGACAAGCACCTATTATTCTTTCTATCAATAAATCCATTGTTTCAGCAGCAGTTTGGTGTGGTAACTATTATTCCAGTTACTATGAAAAATTGTGTTGTATCAAGCATTAAATTTTTGTATTTTCAGGTTATAAAATTTTTCCAGCAGTTTGTTTATCATATTAAATTTATTGTTGATTATGTCTTGCGATCTGCTCCCTCCTTAAGAAACTGACAATACCTTACTAAGTCAGCTTGTTTGTATTTTTCAAAAGATTAACTTCGCAAACACCTAAACTGAGCAGAATGAGCGAAGATTGCAGCTACTATTTTAAGACGGGAAATGCAATAAGAATCTTGAGCAATGAAAATAAAAAGGAATATGAAGCATTATATAATTGTTTATCTGGTTTGTTTGAAAAAAAGTTGAAGGCAAGGTTAATGAAGCTTAATAATGATTTTTCAAAAGAAAAGAAGGCTGAATTTGCTGAGGAAGCATTTAGTGTGGTAATCATAGATTTTTTTGAAAGAGCAAACGCTAAAAGCTTGAAAATTTATCAGGATCATGTTGAAGGATATTTCTACAATTCACTTCGTTTTTCATTTATAAAAATCATAAAAAGAGAGTTGGGAGCTAATAAACAAGATATGCTTTTAACATATTTGTTAGGATCCGCAAAGTTCTCTTACAACTTGGCTGATAAAAACTTTGATGATGAATTTTCAGATAAATTCAATTATGTATGGAAAAAAGTTGGGCTTGAATGTCAGAAATTACTTTGGTGGAAACATGTGGAAGAAATGGATACGCAAGAAATATATACTGCAAAAGGAACGGGTGAAAGAAAGTCTGTAATTGCTCAAGCGTGGGCTTGTAAGGAAAAACTTAAAGTCTTATTCCTTCAATCAATTTAGCACCATGAAAAAAGAAGAAAAAATAATAGCCATACATGATTATTTAGAAAATAAGATGACTGAAGCAGAACAGATTCATTTTGAAAATAAATTAGAGCAGGATAAAGAACTAAGAGAACTTTTTGACGATGAAATAATGTTTGGCAGCCTAATGGGGAGAATGGCTACTACAGGAAAAATAAAATTAGAAGAGTACTCAATGTTTCAAACCGCCGATGATCATATCAATATGATAGAAAAAGGTCTCTCTGCGGTGGAAATAGAGCAACAAAAGAAAACGGCGGTTATTCCCTTTTGGACTCTAAATAAAATAGGAATTGGCGTAGCGGCTGCCATATTATATGCTGTTATACATTTATTTGTTTTATTCCCAGAGCAAAGAACTTTTATTGCAGATTTTTTAAAAAAATCTAAAGAGGTAAAAGATTCTCTTCAGCAACAGTTGAGCAGTGATTCTTTACCAAAACCCCATAGCAATGTTCCAGAAGAAAATATTCAGATTGCGGCACTAACCGGAAAAAAACTGTATGCAAAATATCATAACTACTATGAAGGTGGCCTGAATGACCCCGCTGAAATTAGCCTACCTTTGAGTTTGTATTACGATAAAAAATATAGTAGCGTATTGCAAGCAAATGAAGCCGATTATATATTAAGAGGAGTCAATGAAACAGAGCAAACAATTGCGTATCTTAATTTTTATAAAGCCATCAGCCTTTTGGAAATAAATAAATCAACAGAGGCAATTAAACTTTTTAAAAAAGTAAAAGACTCTATGGTTGAGGACACGGATTTGCAGGGAAATAATGAATGGTTTTATGCATTTGCGTGGCTTCAAATGGACAGTATTCAACAGGCTAAAAAAATATTCGCTGCAATTTCATCAGATAAAAAATCTCCCTACAAGAAAAAAGCATCGGATATTATACAGGAAATGAAATAATCGGTTACTCCACCAATACAAAGCCTGCCCATTTATAAGGTTCGGCTTTATATTTTTCGGTCATCGTTTTTTGTGTATCAGCAAATGAAGTGTGGATGTCTTTTTTTTCTTTTAGCCATTTACTGTAGAACAGTGTCATGAATTCCATTGTTGCTTTATCGGGTACCTGCCAGAGTGTGAGTATAAGTTTCCTTACGCCTGCACTTTTAAATCCACGCTGCAGGCCAAAAACCCCTTCGCTGCCATCAATATCGCCGAGGCCGCTTTCGCAGGCACTAAGTACAGCGAGCTCTGTTTTGCTTAAGTCCATTTGTGCAATTTCGTATGCGGTTACAATACCATCTTCGCAGTTTGGCACGTCAATATTTTTGTTCCATTTAAGGTTGGCACCAGCCAGTGCAATACCGCTTCGCAACATTGGGTCTTCTATCAAACTAAAATTGGTTTGGTTAGGGTCTTCGGTGTTTTTTTTATTTTTATGGGGCAGGTAAAATCCATGCGTGGCAATATGCAGCACAGAAGGTGAATTGCCATCCATTTTTTTAAACACTTCTTCTGTTGCGTTTTTCCCTGTATAAACATTTGTTACAATGGTTGCAGCGGTAGATGTAGCAGTGATGCTGTCTACTTCTGTAAGTGTTGAGGGCAAGTATTGAAAACTTTTAGTTGGTTTATCGGTACTACGCATAATGGTAGTGGTATAAATATTGGCATTGCCTAAGCCACTGTCAGTAATATTGGCGGCAAAACTGATACTATCTGCATTATACTGTATACCACCCATGAGCGCAATATCATTTAATAGCATTGTAGGTTCTTGCACCACAATATTTTTGGTGCTGCCCATTTGCACTAATTTATATTTGCTACTGATGGTTTTACTGGTAGCTGCGAAAGGAATAGCGGCAAGCGCCACCTGGTTTAAAATACCCGAAGGCGAATAATAAACGGTGTTTATGCCCTCCAATTGCGGTGCTATTTTTTCCCAAATAAGGTTGTATAATTTGTCGCCGTATTGCTGTTGTTTTGATGATAGTATTTTTGAATTACTGTAGAGTAGATTGGGATGCACAGTAAACAGTAAATTTTTTAACTGCTTTTCTTCAAAAAGATACACCCAGTGCGGAATAGAATCTTTCTCTGTTAAAATGATGGCAGCGTAGAGTGTGCTGTCTGTTAAGCCATTTCTGCTAAAATACCGAAAGCTGATACACTCTATAATAGCTTGTTCATTTGCTAATTGATCTCTAAAATTTGGAAGTTCAAATTCAGAACTACTAACATAATTTCTAAAAGAGGAAGAAATGGTAGACAGTTGCCTTTCTAAGGCTGTTAATTTTGAAACAGAGTCCTGAAGGTATTTTGATTGGGCATTCAAAGGCTGCGTGTATTGCTTAGAAATATAAGATCTCAAAGAAATCCATCTCACCTTTAGAGCTTGCACTGAACTGTCTTTACTTTCAAATGCCGTTTTTAGCACCCTGGCCAATTCATTCAAAGACAAAGATTTCATAAAAACAGAATACCCAATGGCCCACTCACCCCTTCGCTTATCAGTTTGCCTTTGCAGCAAGGAATAATAGACATCACCGGCAGTTGAAAACTTTCTGATCAGTTTGTTTCTTTCTGCCTCGGTGTAAATGGTAAGGGAAGAAATAAGGTAATCCTTAATTAGTTTTATGTTTTCAGCGGCATACTTTATTGCTGTTGCATCATCCCCGTTTTCAATGTAAGCCCTAATTATGGCATCCAAGGTTTCTAAGTAAGAAATATGATGAATTCCGAATACTTCTTTGCGCAAATTCAACGCTTTATGATAATAGAGTAATGCAGAGTCGTAATTCTTAATCCTGTAAAAAGTAGTACCGTAATTGTGCATAAACGTTGCCACAAACTGACGCTCAAAAACGGGATTATCAATAGATCTGTTTAATAATGCGCTTTGATAGTCGAGTGCAATGGTATATTTACCCAAATCCGAATACAACATGCCGAGATTGTTTTCTGAAAAAGCAAACCATAGATTCTTAGTACCTGCAATACTTTGCCTTATTCTTGCTGCTTCCAAAAGATATTCTTCTGCTTTTTGAAACTGCTGCTTTCTGCCATAAAAATTACCCAGATGATTCAAGGTCCAGGCATAATCCAATGGCTTTTCGGCAATATAAATTCGCTTATATTGTAAGAGATTTTCATTGATGGATATGGCTTTGTCCACATCTCCTATTATATTATAAAAATACGCAATGTTATTAACAATATCTCTGTACTCTTTTATATAATAATGCGTTGTATCTGATGGTTCATCCATGTACTTTTCATAGGTAGCAATCGCCTTTTCATACTGGCCAAGTTTATGATAGGAAATACCAAGTTCGTTAATAAAATAAAAATAGAATGTATCGGCTCTTGAGTATTTAGTAAGGTACAATTCAGTTAGTTCTTTTGTAATAGTATTGGCTGTTTCGTAATAACCCTGCGCTGACATAACTTGTACAACATTCAATTTCGCATAATACCATTCTTCACACGAATCGAGATTCATCAAATGGTAACTATGTATAATACCGTTAAAAGTTGCATAGGCATTCTCAAACTGCCCCACTGTATTTTGATATATCCCGGCATTGAAAAGGTGCTTCAGGTAATGGTTATTCAAAGTGTCAAATCGGCTCTTGTATAACTGCCGTGCGGTATCTGAAAATTGAATAGCCTTGTAGGTATCACCCTTTACATACCAAACCCACGCAATTTGAAAATACGCATCAACTCTTCCCATCCATGAAATGCTGTCTGTTGCATCAAAACATTGCACTGCTTCCTGGGCTAATTGCATCGCATAATCTACTTCTAATGTTTCAGTAAGTAGTTTCGAGCGTTGGATCAGGATACCACAATCCTGTGCCATTGCATTCAAAGAAAAAAACAACACAAAAACGATAATTATATTTTTTTTCACGAGCTTAAAATTAGTTTGGCTAATATAGGAGTTTATTCATTAAAAATACATAGAGCAGGCAGCATTTAGAATGCTGCCTGCTCCATTCTTATTTCTCCCTTTTCATAAAGTGATGCCTTTTGGAAGGCTGGAACTTTTTACTCTTTCACCATCTTTAACATCACTTCTTATTTTTCATCTTCTACTCGCACCAAATATGTATCTTCTTCGAGGTAATAAATTTAGATGACAATTATGTTAATAATTAAGTGGATGGCAAAAATATCTCTGCCGGCAACTTAAAATATTTTTTAAGCCTTTGTGCTGTTTTCAGGGTTATTTCCCGGTGGCCTGAAAGAATTGATGATACATGGCCCTTATTACCCAAAATAGGTTCAAGATCTTTTGCTTTAATACACTCTTCCTGCATTTTTATTTTTATAAGCTCTATCGGGTTTATATAGGGTATCAGTATACGCTTATCATTATAATACTTTACCAATAGCAGCAGCAATGCAGGTTCATCTGCATCGGGGCTGTTATCGGCGGCATTAAAAATAGTCAGGGTACGTTTTATTGCTTTTTTGACGTTTAGCTTTTGGATAGTAGTTTCTGTATATTTGTGTTGCAACAAAAAAAGAAATATGGGTACTATTCTTAAAATAAAAAAAGAAACTTCATTAGAAGATTCCCGTAAAGCTTTGGAAAAACTGCAAAAAACACGCAGTAAAAAAACAGGCAAAACCCTGAAGGATTTTTATGGTAAAATGCCCGGCATATTTGGCGATGGCCTTATGTATCAAAAAAAATTAAGGGATGAGTGGCAATAAATATCTTGCAGATACGAATGCTTTTATATTTTTATTAGATAAGCATCCGGCGCTTGAACCTTTATTGGAAAGTGAATGGCTTTTTTCCTTTATTTCCGAAATAGAATTACTTGGCAAACCCGGAATGCAATCTGCCGAAAGCAGGCAGATACGTGCATTACTCTCTGCCTGTACAAAAATTTTCCATATAGAAGCGATTAATGAAATTACTATTTCACTAAAACAGCAATATAAGATTAAATTACCCGATGCATTAATAGCCGCTACTGCCTTGTATTGCAATGTGCCACTCATAAGTTTTGATAAAGGGTTTGCCCGTATAAAGCAACTTGATTTAATACTACCTGAATTATAAACTTAAATGATTACTAATTAAAAAATCAGCCCCGCAAATTGCGTGGCTGATTTGATGAACAGGCTTTTATATTCCCCACTTTAGGGTTGGAGCCTTGTTGGGGTTTACTCCTTCACCATTTTCACCACCACACTCTCTTTTTCATCTTTTACCTGCACCAAATAAGTTCCGGAGGCGAGGTTTTGTATGGGGATAGAAATTTTTGTGGACGATGTTTTGCCGCTTTGCCAGATTTGCTTGCCACTTAAATCCACTAGTGTTACTAATGCTGCTCCTGTACTATTAGTAATAGTTATATAAACAACATTATTTGCGGGGTTTGGTGCAACAGAAGCTGACAAGCTTTTACCTATCGTTGTTATTTCTGATGATTGGGATTGGGAATTTATATTTTGGTTAAGCAAAAGCAATTTTAAGTCGTCAATCTGTTTTTGAAGGTTATCATTTATTTTTTGTTGTGCTGCCAGGGCTGCATCTTTTTCATCATTTGCTTTACTTAATTCCTGTACTGCTTTTACAAGCGGCACTACAAATTCGCTATAGCGTAGGCCGTACAAATCCTTATCATTTTTAGGTGCATCTACCCCATCAAAATCGTAGTTAAGCGATTTAGCTGCTTTTTCTACATCCTGTGCTATAAAACCTGTGCAAATTGTACGGGAAGCATCTGCTATAGCCTGTACATCGTCTTTAGGCATCTTTGGCGTTATTGTTCTACCGTGAATTTCTTTTGTAACGGGTTTGCGTTCAAATACTTTGTTTATACCAGCCACATCAAGGGTGTATGTTATTGGTTTTAGTTTATTTATAAAAGCAAGGCCGGGTACATTCTCTTTTATATTTTTTTTGTAGCGGCCATCGCTAAGGTTTGTCCATGCTTTATAGCCACCAATGCTGGTTATTGCTGTATTGCCTATACGTACCTGGTTACTGGCTGTAATTGTGGCTCCATTGCCAAGTGCAGAGGAATTTGTAATATTATTAATTGTAGCATCTGCGTAACTTCCGATAAGAGTATTATATCCATTTACGTTTCTTGGGTTATATAATGTATTATATCCAATTACTGTGTTATAACCGACTGTAATATCATCACCGCTAAATGAGAATACTCCTATAGAAATGTTTCCATCCTTTTTAACCCCAAGGCCGGAAAGATATCCTATTGAAGTGTTCTCATTACCTGAAGAATTATCAGTACCGGCACCGGCAAATTCTCCCAGTGCAGTATTGTATGACCCAGTTGTGTTTGTGTTCATAGCTGCAATGCCAATTGCAACATTCTCGATTCCTGTGGTATTTGCCGATAAAGCACTAATACCATTTGCTATATTATCATTTCCCGTTGTATTGGAATACAGCGACTGAAGACCGGTTGCTATATTGTAAGCACCGGTTGTATTAGAATGAAGCGATTGATCCCCAACTGCTATATTTTCATATCCAGTGGTATTGGAATTCAATGAAGAATAACCAACTGCTATATTATCATAACCTGTTGTATTTTTATATAGAGCATAACTCCCACTTGCTATATTGGCATACCCTGTTGTGTTGGAATACAGCGATTTTATACCACTTGCTATATTATAATTTCCTGTTGTATTAGAATGAAGTGCAGCATCACCACTTGCTATATTATCGTTACCAGTGGTATTAGCAGATAATGCACTAAAACCATTAGCTATATTCCTGCTTCCAATCGTATTATAGTAAAGTGCTCCACCGCCATTTGCTATATTAAAGCTACCAGTAGTATTGGATCTAAGTGCTCCCGAACCTACTGCTATATTATAATCACCATCCGTATTAGAAAATAAAGTTGATGGCCCATTTGCTATGTTATAGGCTCCAGTGGTATTAGAAAATAGAGCATTGTAACCATTTGCAATATTATATATGCCTGTTGTATTTGAGTAAAGCGACTGATAGCCACTTGCTATATTATAACTTCCTGTTGTATTTGAATACAAGGCCTGCGTTCCCTGGGCTAGATTAAAATTACCAATGGTATTGCTAAAAAGGGTAAAAAGACCTTGCGCAACATTGTTTGACCCTGTAGTATTGTTGTACAGGGAGTTTGTGCCCTGTGCAACGTTTGAATTTCCTGTAGTATTAAATAATAAAGACCTGGTACCAACAGCCACATTGTCAAAACCCGTTGTGTTTGCATTTAATGCACTATAGCCGATACCAATATTTGTGTTGCCTGTTGTATTTGCGTAAAGAGCCTGATAACCGCTTGCCAAATTATAACTGCCGGTTGTATTTGAATACAGGGCCTGGGTGCCCAATGCAATATTAAAGGTACCTGTGGTATTGTTATATAATGTAAATAACCCCTGCGCTATATTGTTAGAGCCGCTGGTATTAAATGAAAGCGAATTAGTGCCCAATGCAACATTGGAATTTCCAATGGTATTTTTTGCCATTGCGCTTGTACCAACAGCAATATTATCAAAACCGGAAGTGTTGTTCTTCAATGCACTGTAGCCAATACCAATATTTGTATTGCCCAAAGTATTAGAGTCAAGCGCATATTTGCCAATGCCAATATTATAATTTCCGGTAATATTCAAAAGCAAAGCAGAGTCACCTAATGCTATATTTCCCATACCTGCACTGTTACTAAATAAAGCCGACCTGCCAACTGCAGTATTCCCTCGCCGCAGGTACTGTACCCTTGTGTTGGCATTAAATATGTCGCCGGTAGCACCATCTATAGCAAATACTGCATTGGCGTTAGCATCACGAAATTCGTATTTGCCGCCTGTTTGGTTAAAATACAAACCAAAATTTGGGTTTGCAGCCAAGCGAAAAGCATAGCTGTTACCAGCTACTGAATAATAAGCGCTGCCTGTAAAACTTAAATTGCCTGTAGCGCTATCTACTTTGGTATAGTTAGCCGTTGTACCAATTCTCGCCCCACCTTTTACCTGTAGGCTTGCAGCAGGGTTGGTTGTATATATTCCTGCACGGCCAGTGGCAGGGAAAATGTTTTGTGCATTTGTAATGCTAATAACGTTTATCAGCAAGAGAGATAGTAATACCTTTTTCATAATTGTACCTTTCGTTTAAATTGTTTAAAATTATTCGCCATATAAACCCAGCAGCCTTTAAGAACTAGGGGTTTTTCGTTTGTCGTATATTTACTCCTTCACCATCTTCACCACCACAGTTTCTTTCTCATCTTTTACCAGCACCATATAAGTCCCGGATGCGAGGGAGGATACCCCAACCATAAAGGGTGCAAAAGCAGCTACCTGTTTTTTGTATGTAGCTACTTGCTTACCTATAGCATCATATATAGATATATCAAAATTGCCAGTTTTATTGGTGGTAATGTTTATATAATCTTTTGTAGGATTTGGAGACATAGATGCAGTCAAGTGAATGTCTGTCCCTGACTGTTGATTGTTTACAGTTGCAATACTAGAGTATGTAAAATTACCATCTTTATCTGTTTGCTTTAAGCGATAAAATGAAACCCCAGTGAGAGGTGAATAATCTACAAAACTGTATTTATTTGACCCATCTCCTTTACCATTTATATTAGCAAGCATACTAAAATCCTTATTGTTGCTACTACGTTCGAGTGTAAAGTGATCGTTGTTTATTTCATTTGCAGTAGACCAGTTTATAAATACCTTGTTTTGCTTATGTGCAGCATCGAAAGATAGAAAGATAAGAGGTAAAAGTCCTCCATCATTGAGTTTCATAATTGTTCTTCCAATATAGTTTAATGCCGCGGTACCTGGGGGATTTACATTTTTACAAACTCCAGTTATATCTATAGTAACCCAACCGTATGGTGGCTTGTCATCACCGCAAATCGTTTCAATTGACCCATCGGGCAGACCGTCAATTTTTTTAATTTTTCTACCAATGTAATTTATTGTTGTACTTCCTGTACTTACAGTTTTACAAACACCTATTATTTCACTAGTTACCCAACCATATGGAGGAGTATCATCACCACAAATGGTTTCAATTGAACCAGTAGGAAGGTCACTAATTTTTTTAATGGTTCTTCCAATAAAGTTAAACGTTGAACTACCTGTACTTACTTTTTTACAAACCCCTGATATATCTATTGTAACCCAACCATCGGGTGGAATGTTATCTCCACAGATTGTTTCAATTGAACCAGTAGGAAGGTCAATAATTTTTTTAATTTTTCTACCAATGTAGTTTAAAGTTGTACTTCCTGTACTTACAGATTTACACACACTTGTTATTTCAGTTGTTACCCAACCATACGGCGGTATATCATCACCACAAACAGTTTCAATTGATCCTGTAGGAAGGTCATCAATTTTTTTAATAGTTCTTCCGATATAGTTTAATGTTGTACTTCCAGTACTTACAGTTTTGCAAACCCCTGAAATATCAGTAGTTATATAGCCAAAGGGAGTATTATCACCACAAATAGATATAGATTGTGAATATGTTAAATATCCAGAAATGATAAAAAAAAATGTAAATAATTGTTTCATTGTTTTTTTGATTTTATTCTTATATTATTCTCCCATCAAATGTATTATATGTGTGGCTATAATACCGGAATTGAAGCCTTGACTGATTTCTTTACCAGCATAATTTATAGCAATCAACTTGCCCTTTTCGTTAAATACAGGTGACCCGCTGGCCCCATGATAAGATGCTGCGTCATACTGTATTTCATATTTATCTGATATTTTTGAAACATGCCCATAATTAGAGGTTGTTTGTACTTTATCATGCAGAATAGATATTCCAAAGGGGAACCCAATAATTGTAATGGCATCACCTACATGAATATCATTTTTGTCACTGATAATTTCATCGTCTTTTACAAAACCAGTTCCTTTAGGTAATACTTTATTCTTTGTTTGTATTAAAGCAAGGTCAATTTCTTTTTCTGGTGAAAAACGCAGCATATTGCATTCAATTAAATTTTTCAAAGGCTCTTTTTTGTTTAGGGAAGAATCATTTAATAAAATTCCCATTTTAAAAGGAATGCCAACTACTTCAAGATCTAGATGCAATCTCCCTAAAAGGAGTTCCACCAAAGCAACAGTTTTTTTTGTTTCTTTTTTATCGATCTCAAGCCAACTCTCCCAAGGTACAGCTACATGCTTATTCGTTATTAATTCACCAGTGCTGCTTACGAAAAAACCTGTACCCGTAATTTGAAATGGCGATATAAGATTAAGCATCGAAGGATCTTTTTTGTAATCTGAATAACTTACCCAATTATTACTATCACCATCTCCAATAATAAATAAGGTATCCTCTCCGTCTAAGCATGCCCTGTAAAAACTATTATAAACAAGACAAACTGCCTTGGCAGGGTCTGGCGGAAAGAAATAATTACAAATCGCTTCCAAATTCCAAACAATCAAGCCCACAAGCAATATTAGAATTATTGACCAATATAATAATACCGGTTTAACACCACAACCTGGCACTGCCTTCCAATTCAATGCCTGTGCATCTGCAAAAAAAACCTTATCCTTTCGGTTTACTTTATAATCCTGGTACCGGGGTATTTTAGTACCGTTTACATAAGTACCATTAAGGCTTTGATCGTATATATAATAATTGCATCCTTTTGTTATTTTTAAAACTGCATGGTTTCTACTTATCTTATTGCCATTGATTTGGATTGAATTGGTTGCTTCCGTTCCTACAGTCATTTCTTTTTTAACATCTGCAAGATTGGTAGGATATACGGGTACAAGGCTCCAGTCTAATCTGGTATTATCAGGAAAAACAAGCTGGTCGTTCCTGTTTATATTTACTTCCGCATTGCTTATAAGCTTTCCATTAACTTTAGTACCGTGGGTGCTTATATCCCGGTACGAGATAGCACCACTATCTGTTATTTTAATTTCACCATGGTTGCGGCTTACCTTTTCTGAGGAGTCGTCAATAATTATCCTGTTGTCTGGGTTTCTTCCAATTGTAATTATAAGCATATTATTTAATTTAGTTTTATAATTGATTATTTTGAATTTTATTTTTGATCTATATCAGGAGGTTTGACTATTTCTTCGGCTTCATTCTTTGAACCTTCATCCTTTGTTAATTTTATTGAAGTATCTGGATTCTTCTGTTGTTTGCTTGGAAGTCTTTTCAAACGCCTTATTTCATCATCTTTATTTTTTATAGTAATAGAATCTCTCTTATGCAGCGTAGAATCCTTAATATGAATAGCACGCATTATATTAAAACTTTCGTTTACTGAATTAAGCACTTTCTTCAAAGAATCAAGGGTAGTTTTTTGTGGCAGCGGGTTATCAACTTTCTGGTTAGATTTAAGAAAAATTATATACCCTATTGACATCATTAATAATACTGTGAACCCGATAATAATTTGATTAGGTTGAAGTAATGAATCCCCTGATTTACTGCCGCCTGTTTTACATTCAATAACAGCAGCAGTAAGGTTATCGTGGCCGCCACCACTTTTAATGCCAATTTGATCAATGTTGTCAACAATGTATTTAGCAGTTTCCTCCACATTCCTATTTTTATATATCTTTTTGAGCAAATCCATTTCGGGAATTGCCCCTGATACACCATCAGTACAAAGTAAAAAACGGTCACCTTTTCTATAAGTCAGATTACTATGTATTTCCACATTAACCTCGGCTCTTACTCCCAGGTACCTTGTTATAATATTTGCATCGGGAGACTGCCTTGCCTGCTCCTCTGTCATTACCCCTTTTTGTACCATTTCAAAAACACGGGAATGGTCGTTGGTACGGAATATTTTTTTGGCTGTGGGTACAAGCGGGTTTGTTTGTCTTAGTTGGTAAATGCGGCTGTCGCCTGCATGTGCCATAGTGGCTTTACCATTTTGGAGTATAATAGCTGTAGCGGTAGTACCCATGCCCTTTAAGTCAGCGTCGTTTTGGGCCCGCTCGTAAATAAGGTTATTTGCTTTTTTAAAAGACTCCAATAAAGCAGTAGCGGCAGATTGGTATTGGTTAGTAAGAATATTGTCCAATATAATATTAACAGCCATTGTAGATGCTTTGGCACCCCCATTGGTGCCCCCCATACCATCGCATACCACTACAACCAGCCCCAGGTTTGTTTCTGCGGAACCGGCAAAATCCTGCTGCTCCTTCCGGCCACCAATTTTGCCCTTTATTGAGAAAATAAATTGCTCCATAAATTTTTTAATTATATTGTTTAAATACACTATCCTCAGACCTAATTAAACCTTGATCTCTTATATAGGAAATCATTTTATTCGCTATTTGATATTTATCACCACCTCTTGACGCTTCTATAAAACTAATTCTTGCTTCGCCATATTCTTTTTCTCTGAACTGTTCAATGCCAAATTTGGTTTTGAAAGCTTTGGTGTCTGAGGAATTTTTATCCGCCCATCTGTGTGCGGCTGAATCGAGGTAATTTATAAATTGATCATTGCTTTGATTTAAATTGTAACCCCCTTTTTTATATAAATCAGCTATTGCAATATAAACGGGTATGCTATCAGGTGCGAAATGCAAACTACTTTTATAATACTCAACAGCTTTTAAATAATTAGTATCTGTACCCTTGCCTTTTTCATATATGGCACCTAATGCAATCATGGCAGTTGTATTTTGATTATCAAACATCATAGCTTGCTCATAATGTGATTTTGCTTCTGCAAATCGGCCATTGCATTCATCAATTCTTGCGGTAAGTGTAAATGCATCAGGATAGTTTTGCTTTACAGATTGATTCAGCCATTGGCGAGCATTTGCAGTATCTCCTGGTGATTTTTTTTCCAATAATAATGCTGAAAAAACGTATTGCGCCATGGGGTCGCCTCTATCTGCTGCAATACTGTACCATTTTACAGCACTGTCTCCATTTGATTTTTGATAAAGATTACCAAGTTTTGACATCGCAAAAACAAAGCCTTTATTTACAGCATTGTATAAACAATCCTTAGCCTTAACAGTATCTCGTTGAAGGTTAAAACTTTTACTGCCTCCTATAAGATATAGATCGCTTAAATTGACCAGGGCTTCGGGGTCCCCTGCATCTGCAAGTTGCTTAATACTATTTAATGAAAGTTTATAATAGTTGTTTGCTTGTGAAGGACTTTTATCACTTGCCACAATTCCCTTACGCCAATAAGCCATACCAAACCCAGAACTAATTGCCGCATGCGTATATTTCTGTCCACTATCAAAATCCCTTGTGGTGCCTAAACCATTATATGTAAGTTCACCGAGATAATAATTGGCAGGCCCTGAACCCAAAGCTGCTGCTGAGGTAAACATCTCAAATGCTGCTTTATAATCTGCCTCATAATAAAGCTGCAATGCATCTGTTAAATGAGACAGTTCTACAATTTTATTAGTGGCAAACTCTGTTTTTTTATTAACATCAGCATCCTTATAAAAATTTAACGCTCTATTATAATCACCCATTTTTTCTGCATTCACTGCAATACCAATAGAAAAACTATAATCCTTATTTTTTTTATGTTGCTTGTAAAACAGGATGCTGCTTGCTACTAATAAAACAATTACGCCTGTAGCTGCCCATATAGTTCTTTTAGGTATTGAAAGTTTCCAGGATGGCGCCCAGCCCTTTAACTCACTTAAATTTTTTTTTAATGCCTTAATAAAGCTTATAAAAATATTTTTTTGATATACTTTATTAAAGGCCGCTAAAAATTCATCTACATTTTTAAACCTGTCGTTTTGGCTTGCTGCAGTAGCTTTTGATATACATTCATATTCCTTTTTCGATAGTTGTGGATTGAATGGCAATCTATTTCCCTTTTGCTTTTCTATTTCCTCATTGGTTCCGGTAAAAGGTAATTGCCCGGTAAGCATTTCATAATAAGTAATACCTAAAGCATATATATCGGTGCTTTCATTTATTTTATGTGTTGCTTTAAAATCAATCTGCTCTGGTGGGGCATATTCAATTGTACCTATAAAATTACCTAATGTTTCCACCTCTTCTTTCATTTTTACGACGCCATAGTCTATCAGTTTTACTTTCTTTTCTAGAAGAAATATATTAGCTGGTTTTATATCCCGATGTATTATTTTCCTAATATGCAAGTCTTTTAAACCTTTGCATACTGCTATAATTATATTTTTTGCTGTTTCAGGATCTATTTTTTTTCCCAAACCTATTTTATTTGCTAAATCTTCACCTGCCAAGTATTCACTTATTAGGTAAAAAATGCCATCCTTTTCAATATAATCATGGCCTTTAAGGAGGTTTGTATGAATATTTTCAATAGTTATTTTGGATTCTCTTGTGAACCGAACAATTTGTAAGTTTCTATGCTTAACTTTTATGGCAACCGTATTTGATACCTTTTTTATATCATGCCATTTTGCATTTCCCTTAAATAAATTGGCCATTCCACCCAGGTTTATTTGATTTTTTAAATCATAAGGGTTAAATGTGTAATGGCCTTCTTTCCCAATAAGTTTTATTTCGGACTGCATAGCATTTCAGTGATTAAAATATCAGGTATTTGTTGGTCTTTTTGAATTCAAAAATGTTGGATCATCCCAAATTTTTTCTTGTGCTGGTTTTGAATCTATAAATCTTTCATTTTTTGAAAGGTTAAGGAGGTATTTATCTGCAGTAATCAGTTTAAGATAATACTCTCCTATTTTTATAGTAACCTTATCCTCTATTGGTTCGCCAATACCAATACGTGCCCGTTTTCCATTTATAAAAGTGCCATTGGTAGAGGTATGGTCTGTAATTTGAAATACCCATGAATTTTGATCGTCCTCTTTTAGTATATTGATAGTTGCATGCTTACCAGTTACATGCTCTTCGTTTAATATAATTGAATTTTCAGCAGAAGTTCCTATTGTATTATTGCCCTGTCTTAATGGCCAATATTCCCCTTTTTCAGTTTTAGAAAATGATACAAGAAAACCCGCAAGGGTGTAAATACTTTCGTGGTTTTTTGTGGTATTTTCTTCTTCCAAATCGCCTGGCATAGTGGCCCTTTTTCCTTTTGTCTCGCCAAAAATTGCTTCGCCACCGGGCTGCGTGGGCCCTTGTCTTACATTGTCTCCTGGTTGTGTTGCCATAATTTTTTATTTTAATTTTAAATGGATAATAGTTTGAGCTATTTAAAATGCGGTTAATGCCTGTAAGTAATAGAAAGTTTCTATCCCTGATGTGGGTATAACCTGTATATAGTCTGGCAACTATGCCATTCTCTCTGTTATACTCAGTGCCTGACTATTAATATTCATAAGTCAGGCCGTGTATTACAGATTGACTGATAACCAATTGATACAACTCAAGTTGAGCAGGCAGGAACCAATCAGTATATTCACCACCACTGTGTTTCATGGTATTGTTCCTAATTTTTTTTAAAAAATAAGCATATAAAAAATATACTTACTCTGGTTTAGAATGAAAAAGAACTGCATTTTACCAATAACATTTCGGACATAACCTGCAAGCCTTAAATAAATAATCAATACACTTTTTTATGATTATCGGCATAAATTAATCAGCTCTTTTACCTGTTCATTATCAGGCAAAAACTCCAATACTTTTATAAAATCTTTATTTGCCTCCTTATACTTTTTTTGTTGGCAATACATATACCCCCTAAAGTAGTATGCATTTACATTTGTTGGATTAAATTTAATCGATATAGTCATGTCATTAATCGCTTCTGTTTTTTTTGCAAGTTGCCATTTTGCCACGCCCTGATAGTAATAAGCCGTATCATTTTTGGGTTTGATTTTCAAAAGAGTCTGACAATCTTTTAGCACAAGTGCATAGCGTTCCAGAGCGGCATTATTGATAATTTTTTCAGTTAGAAAATATGATTTGGGCTCATACATTCTTGATAATGCAGTATCTAATAAAATCAATCTTTTTTCCGGGTCTTCTGTCTGCATATATACAGAGTTCCAATTACTACGCACCAGTTCCTTGTATGCAGTTTTCTTCATATTAACCCAGCGATCCTGATAAGTTTGATATTTTTGAATTTGCCCGCCTGAAGCCCAGAACAAAGCAGTATATTCATTTAACTGTTTAAATCGGTCAATATATTCAGGATGTGTTGCAGTGCTACCAAGAGATAGGTCTTGTATTTTGCTTTTTGCTATATCATTCAATACAATCTGTCCCATACTGCCTAAGGTTGGTCGTTGGATGGTATAAATTTTATTCATAATAGCTTCTGTACTTGATAGATCCATTGAACTGTTTGATGCTGAACTTGTTTGAATTGATTTGTTGAATTTTTTCTTCCAGATATTTGATGCCTCTCTTGGGTCGTAACCAGCTTTTACCATGAAGTACAACCCCACCCGGTCCGCCTGTGCCTCATTTGCAACACTATAGTTTGATCTGCTCTTATCCAAGAGTGCAAAGGGTAGCTGACTTAGAAAGACATTGGCGGTATTTGTATCCAAACGGGAATTCTGTATTTTGTTTGTGACGGTTGTGTTGCCCATTGAGAAATATTTGTCAATAACTTCCTTAAAAATATTTGAAAACTTCTGAATAATAGCTTTAGACTTTTCATTTTTATCACTTTTTATTACCCTGTTTGCAGAGTGTTCATAAATAGCATGAGCTATTTCATGCCCAATAACCGCAGAGAATTCTGCTTCATTTTCACATGTAAGTAAAAAACCTGTGTTTATAATTACAAGACCAGATGGAAAAGCGCATGCATTCCATTCATCATTATCCACGACAACAAAAATGAAATTAATTTTTTTTCGAGCATTTTCGGGTACCAATCGCAGTCCAATATCTGTTATAGCATTTTGTATGATTACACTATTTGTAATAGGTCCGAATTCAGTTGGTAAACCAAACAAGGCAATTCGGTTCGCCTTATCTCCCCAGATTGAACCAATATAATTGTGCAATTCATCCTCATCCCGGTACTGTTGGTCAAAGCTTCTTTCGTCATCTGGTGATACTGTAATCTTTGTTGCCTGAATTTAACCGGATGCATCCCATGTGCCCACAGCATCTGCCAGATCGCCCAGCTTCAACTCTTTAACATTATTAAATTTTTTGCCAGCATAACCTGATCCTTTTTTGCCTGTAATTTGCCCTTTAGACCCCATCTTAATCTTTGCACCATCAATGATGACAATATCATCCTCTATGGCATCAATGCGGCCTTCATTTGTTTTAAAATTCTGCCCCCTATCCTGTAAAGTGTAGAGCTTGGATACTATGCTGTATTGATAAGTAGGAAAATACTCCCCCTGTACCTCCACGTATATACCTGAAGTAAGGTTATCAAAACTTCCAGTAGTCTTATTTTTTATAACAACAGATTTATCATTATAGCTAAGTAATTCCGCACTAATAGACTTATCTACAATAAAATTAATGATCATCAACTTGCTTTGATAATTAATGTCTAAAATGTATCCTCTTTTAGTAAATGACTGACCAATATCTTTTACTTGTGCTGATGTAGTAGCAGTAAAAAGAATAATAAAAAGTACTGTCAATTTTAATTTAGTCATCAGGTTATCATGAATCCAGATTTTCATTTTTTTTATTTGTAATTTAAGAGAGCATGGTATTAATTAGAAGGCCTTTTTTGTTTTTAAGATTTAAAACTTAAAACCCACTCTGAGTGAAAGTGCTGAAAGACTTCCTCCAGTAAGCGAAGTATTTTCAAACTTTAGTGCAGCATCAATTTTTTCGCTGGCCGCATAACCAACCTGTGGGGCAATATAAAAACCGGAATTACCTTCACCACCTATATTGGTGAAAATTCCCACCCCTAACTGAGCACCTAGAAAAAACCCTCCCGATGGATAAAATTTTGCACCTGCACACACTGGTACAAAACCAATGGGCTCTACTGTAAAGTCTTCGAATGATTTTCCAAAATAATAAGCGTAACCTGTTAATGCGGTGGCACTTATCTTGTCACTAAAGGTATATTCCAATTGACCACTTGCCCCAATACCAAAACTCCAAAAGTCTCCAAAATCGCCAATGGGCAATGATACGTTAGCACCCGTGTTGAAGGAAAGGCCTTCTTCTCTTGAACTGCCAGAATTGCCTTGTGCTATGGCTGTAACGGTAATCATTAGTGTTAAGGAAAGAATCAATGTTTTTTTCATTTTCTTGATTTTTTTAAATTTAATATATTGTAAATCCAAATTTTTGATTTAATAATTCAACTCATTCCTTATGTATTCTTTAACTCTGAAAAATCTACATCCTTGCTAAAATTTATTTACCATATCTCACGATTTCGATATCACAAAAACGTTTTTTTTATTTTTTAGATAACTTATTATGTAATTAAGAATTCTATTTTCTCTTTGGGAAATGCATTTTATTCAATACTCAATTTCCTTTTCAGTCTAATGCCTCCACTTGTCTTACAATGAAAATATAAATAATGGAATTGGATAGATCGATAATGCCTTTACATCCTTTCTACAAAATGGGAATTCCACTTTTATGGGCGAAACTCCCCATTGTTCAGGGTATAATACCTTTGTATAAAAAGCTTTATATCTTAAGCGGGATGTTGAACAAAACAAAGCAAGCATGCTGTCTTTTACCAACTCATCTTTGCATTTGCTTTGAAGCTGATCCCCAAAAAATAGGTAATTACTCTATTTCAGAAACTTTATTCAAAGAGCCGGATTGATATTCTTTGGTTATATAAACTTATGTGGCAGACTACTTAGGTATTTTTAGATTTGATATTGTTTTCTAAAGCGGGCCTAATAGCTGATTGTGCAATAGTATGGAGGTCCTTTACGAAAGTTTGTACATAGGGTGTGTATCGGGAGAAAAAATAATTTTGAAATAATGAATTGTGGGTGGTTGTAAATTTGGGAAATAGAAATTTTAGGGATAATGGACATTTGTGTTGGAAAATTCCTTTGAAAATCAATCTGGTATTGGGATAAATATTCATAGGGGCAAAATTTTTCTTCGCCTCCATATATCTTAATTATTACCCTCATACCATACCCATCTCTCTAAAAAAAACTGCACAAGCTTTCATGTCATGTATTGGCATTCCTGTGTATGCTCTAGCTTTTGCAAGTATCCTTGATTTGAATATATTGATAGTGGCTTTTGAAATATCTAATTTTTGTGCCAGTTCTTCTGCGGTTAAGTAGGGTCGTATTCCATATTCACGGAGTATATTATATTCACTTCTGGTAAATGGTAATACATCGGGAGCATTGGATTTAATATGCTTTTTCAACTCTGGTTCCCAATCCGGATTACTGTCATAAAATCTGAAAACCATAGGCTCGTTATTATAAGGACCAATTAAAGTACACCTATTTAAGTAAGCAGATACTTTTTTATCTTTTGTCAACTGAAAGGGAGTTATTGCTCTCTTGATATACCAATACTGATTTGTTATTTGATGCCGCATAGCATGATGGATGATAAACCTGCTCTGCATATACTCAAAATATTTATCTCCATGACAGGCTTTCTCCAATAAATATTTTATAATTAAATGATGCACATCTTTAAGACCTGGGTGAAGTTCATTAATTTCAGATTCAAGGGTAAAGGATTGCTGTTTGTAGCCAAGCCAGTTGTCGAGCCCTCCGGTTTGTGTTATTGAAAACGTAGGGATATCGAATACAAAATAAAATATTTCTAAATGGATTAGACTCGATAGTAAATCTAAATCCTGCTGCTGCATGCTTTCTGAAATAAGGTAGTCTTTACCAATCTGCTGGCTGAGAATTTGGAGTCGCTTTCTAATGCCATTAACTTTTTTTATCTTATCATCAGGCATATATTGCAAGGTTGTATTTCAGAAAGATGCAATTTTAGTGCGATGGATTTTGTTTTTTGTACATAGTCTATGTACAAAAAGTAAGAAAAAAATAATACTTAGCAAATTGACAATATTTTATTTTTGAAAGTAAGTAATTGGTAATATTAGCTTAAATTTATGGCTCAATCAAAAAAAAACCTACATACAGATTTTAATTCATTGAGGAATTTTGTAATGGATAAAAATAGTCCTGATCCTAATAGAAAATTGATGGTTTCTGATAAAGAGCAACAGGATGAAATCAATCTGTTGCAACAAACCACCGGAGATGAACGCTTCTTTTTTATTGTAAATATGGACGATTTCGCAATAGAGTATGCTTATGGAATAAGGAAATGGTTAGGGTACAATGATGCTGATTTTAGCCTTAAAAAGTATTGGGATGCTGTGGTGTTTCCTGAGAGTAAAAAGTCGCTCATTCTTATTTCACAACAAATGTATAAATTATTGTTGGGTGGGCACTTCCAATTGGAATTTATGACGCAACGTTTTGCTGGACATATCATTCTCAAAAATGTTAAGGGTGAATATAAACTGGCTAAGAAAACAAGTGCCATTTTTCAGTATGATGATAATAACCGATTGGTAAAGTACATTGATGAATTTACTATACTTGGGGATTATAGTGAAAATAGTGTATTAGAAAATGCATTTGGTACACGCATTTTTAATACGGGAGGGGCAAGTGAGTCGGAGAAAATAGAACATATTTTAAAAGAAATGCTGGATCAGTTTTATAGAATGAAAATATTTACTCCCAGGGAACTACAAATTGCCCGCACAATTGCTTATAATTATAAAATTACAAAAAAAGAGATTGCTACAATATTTAAGATTAGCCCTGCCACAATAGTTACTTTTAATAACAGGTTCCTGCAGAAAGCAAGAGATTTTTTCAACATTGATTTTCCCGATACCCTTACGGCAGCATTGTATCTGAAAAAGGAGGGTTTGCTTTAATGATAAAAATTAGTTTCTGTATCTTAAAAAATCCGAATAAAGATTTGCTTTGTATTCAAATTTTGCATTGATGTTAGTTATGTACTTTGTGCTTAAAGATTTTATATTACTTAAGACTAGGTAAAAGAATTAATTAAATGAGTAAATCAATATCCTACTTCAAATGTCCATGTTATCTTGAATCCTTTATTCAACCATCGTTTTTGATAATATAGCACACTCAATTTTGCTATAGTTTTGAACAATGCAAGTATAGTTTTGTTTTAGCTGTAGATTATATTTTCTTTGCTTGTTATATTCAAGTATTTTGATCGTAAATTTAGATGTACACAGTTAATAATAAACATGTATTCAAAAGTAGCAGTATTTAGACGTGAGCATTTTAATGCCGCACATAGACTTTTTAATCCTTCCTGGAATGATGATGAAAACCTTAGTGTATTTGGTAAGTGTAGCTTGCCAAACTATCATGGGCACAATTATGTTTTAGATGTAAGAGTAACGGGCTATCCAAACCCTGACACAGGGTATGTAATAGATATGAAAGTACTTGGAAACATTATAAAGGAAGAAGTGCATAGCAGGTTTGATCATAAAAATCTTAACCTTGATACCAAAGAGTTTAAAAACTTAAATCCTACTGCAGAACATATTTCTATTGTCATCTATAATTTATTGCGTGGCCGCATTGATGCCTCCTTGGGCTTGCAAGTAAGACTTTATGAAACAGAACGAAATTTTGTAGAATATCCCATAACAGAAATATAAAAAATGTCATATAAAAAAACAGATCATTACGACGAAAATACCACATTAAATTTACAAAATCTATATCAAAATATAGTGAAGGAATTAGGCGAAGACCCTAATAGAGAAGGTCTACAAAAAACGCCTGAACGTGTAGCTAAAGCAATGCAATTTCTTACACAAGGTTATCAGCAGGATGCAGTTTCAATTTTAAATAGTGCAAAATTTAATGAAGCAGTAAGTGAAATGGTAATAGTAAAAGATATAGAACTATATAGCCTTTGCGAACATCATTTACTACCCTTTATTGGAAAAGCACATATTGCATATATTCCAAATGGGTGGATTACTGGCCTAAGCAAATTAGCACGTGTAGTAGATGTGTATAGTAGAAGACTACAAGTACAGGAAAGACTTACCGTGCAAATCATGGAAGCAATAAAAGAAAGCCTCAACCCACTTGGAGTGGCAGTTGTAATAGAAGCAAAACATTTATGCATGATGATGCGTGGTGTACAAAAACAAAACTCTTCTACAACCACTTCTGCGTTTTTTGGCGAATTTGAAAACCATCAAACAAGAAGTGAATTTCTCAAATTAGTTACAGGTAAACTTTCATAATCACTGGTCCATATATTTGAGGCATTTTAAAGTAATATCAAAAATATAGCACATGCATGCATTTGTATTTCCTGGACAGGGCAGCCAGTTTAGTGGAATGGGTAAAATTTTGTATGAAACAAATGAAAAGGCCAAAGCACTTTATGAGCAAGCTAATGACATCATCGGTTTTCGTATCAGCGATATTATGTTTGAAGGAACAGATGAAGCACTCAAACAAACAAGCGTTACACAACCTGCAGTTTTTATACATTCAGTAATTGCATTTAAATGTGGTGGAGATTTTATTCCCAACATGGTGGCTGGGCATTCTCTTGGGGAGTTTTCCGCATTAGTTGCCAATAGTTGTTTATCTTTTGAAGCTGCTCTAAAACTAGTGAGTATCAGGGCTACTGCCATGCAGAAAGCTTGTGAGCAAAATCCTTCTACTATGGCTGCAATATTGGCATTGTCAGATGAGAAGGTTGAAGAGTTATGTGCTGCTACGCAGAATGAAAGCGGCGAAGTAGTTGTAGCTGCCAATTATAATTGTCCAGGTCAACTCGTTATAAGCGGAAGCATAAAAGGAGTGGAGGCGGCCTGCGAAAAAATGAAAGCAAATGGAGCTAAAAGAGCATTGTTACTCCCAGTAGGTGGGGCATTTCATTCACCTTTAATGGCTCCTGCAAAGGAAGAATTGGCCGCAGCTATTCAAGCCACCACATTTGATGCTCCTACATGCCCGATTTATCAAAATGTAGTTGCAATTGCTGTTTTAGAGCCCTCGGTGATTAAAGAAAATCTGATAGCTCAACTTACTGGCGCTGTTAAGTGGACCCAAACAGTACAAGCCATGCAAAATGATGGAGCCACTCATTTTACGGAATGTGGTCCGGGAAAAGTATTACAGGGTCTTGTTGGAAAAATATTTAAAGAAGCCATAGTGAATGGTGTGAGTTAATGCATGTTTTTTTGAACTATAAAATTTATGCAACCATTCTAAGATACTAATCACAACTGTTTATGGATGATGTAAATAGCATTACTCATTTATTAAATTATAATCAATAAGAGATCCAGCAACAAACCTGCTACAAAGCCAATTAACGCAAAAAGAAAAATCAGATATTGCTTTTTTGACTTTAAAATTTGATACAAGTTTTTTTCTACTACCGATACTGCCTTCTGTAGCATTTCATCTGTTATAAGGCTAGCCGGATATAATGAGGCACCCGCACCACGTATATAAGATTGAATAGTCGCAGGAAAGATAACTGTAAGTTCTTTCATGAATAGTTCCTTTAACTGGTTAATCGTACGATCACCAATAAACATACTAATCATTGGCATTGATTCGCTCAGTTTATTTCTTAAAAAATCATCAATGTGCTCCTCAATCATGGGCATAATTTTTTCAAAGTTTTCAGGTTGTAACAACTTTTCTTCTATGCTTTGAAAAGAAGGAAGTAAATTGGGTATTTGGTTTTTGAGGGAAATTGTAAAATTTGGTAATGATGCAGGAATGAATCCCTGTATCCCCCACCCCAAAATATGTATGGGCTTTTTTGGATGGAAGAGCATTGTGGTCAATAGCAAAATTATTCCGCAGGAAAATAAAATAAAATATAATGGAATGAGGTAATATATAATTTGCATAAATAATTTTATAAAAAAACCTTGCAGTTTATACTACAAGGCTTTTATTGGGGAGAATGAGGGGACTCGAACCCCCGGCCTTCAGAGCCACAATCTGACGCTCTAACCATGCTGAGCTACAATCTCCGTATTAGTGGTGCAAATGTATAGGAAACTCTTTAAAAAGAAAAGTTGACAATGCGTTTAGCTTAATTCTTACAGCTATTTGATATAATCTTTTCCCTAGTCCGCCAATGATTTTATATCCTTAAAAAACCCTGGATAAGATTTATTTATAGCATCAGCATCCTCAATAGTAACAGCACTATCTGCACATAATGCCGCTACTGCGCATGCCATAGCAATACGGTGGTCATGCCTGCTGCTGAGTACCGCACCTTTTATATTTTTTGTGCCTATAATTAACATGACATCACCTTCAAATTGAATGACAATATTCATTTTTCCCAATTCATCTTGCAATGTCAATGCCCGATTGCTTTCTTTGTGTGTAAGCCTGTGTACACCCGAAATACGACTGGTACCCTCACAACATGCAGCTAAAACGGCCAATGGAGGAAATAAATCCGGACAGTCTGTTGCATCAAAATGAAATGCATTGAGATGATTTCCATTTTCTTGAACAAGGATATCATGGCCATGATATTGTATCAGAGCCCCACAATTTGTAAGAGCTTCCATAATTTTTTTATCAGCCTGTGTAGAATCCATTGACAATCCTTTTACTGATACCTTACCCGCCACAGCACCTGCCACTAATAAAAATGCTGCACCACTCCAATCTCCTTCAACAGTATAAGATATGGGTTTGTTTGTTGATGCTTGCTTGCTAAAAATAAAGGCTTCATACTGCTGATTGAATGGTACAGACAAACCAAATTGCTTCATTACCTCAAGGGTAAGATCTATATATGGTTTGCTGGTTAAATTATTTACCTTGATGCTTGTATTGGTGGCTTTAATAGCTGCAAATGAAAATAATAATCCTGTAAGATATTGTGAACTCTGAGAGCCATCTATAGATATGTCATTTGCTTGAAGGGGTCCTTTTACAGCTATTGGTAAATATCCTTTTTGAGATTTAATTTGTACACCAAGTTGCGGTAGCACTTCATCAAAAAAATGCATGGGTCTTTTTAATAAACTACCCTTGCCTTCTATAGACACCCAGTGCGTATATAGGCAAAGAATTGGAGTAAACATTCTTATGCCCAATCCACTTTCCCCACAATGCACTGTAAATTGATGATGGGTGTTAAGAAAATTACTACTGTCAATGGTTATAGAGCCATCCGTATGATTAACCATTTGTACACCACAGCTTTGTAAAATCGATAAAGCGGCTATATCATCATTGCTCTTTCCAGCATTGTGTATATGACTAATTCCTCTTTTTACTAACGCAGCTGCACAAGCCCTTTGCATAGAACTTTTGGAAGCGGGTGCTTGTATAATTCCATTTATTTTTGAAGGATTAATCGTGATAATCATTTCCTGTTTTGTATTTCAACAATCAATTTTTTTAATTCATTAACTGGCATGTTTTGAATGACTCCTTTACCAATTTTTTCTAATAAAATATATTGAAGCGTATTGCCACTTCTTTTTTTATCCGACAACATGAGGTTGTAAACTTTTTGAGCATCAAATTTTAATTTTATGGGCAAGCCATATTTTACTAGCAATTCATCTAAATGCTCTGTATTTTTTGAGCCATAAATTTTGTCTGAAATTGATGTGGCATAATGCATGCCAATGCTTATGGCTTCACCATGGCTTAATTTATACAAGTTTTCTACAGCATGCCCAAGCGTATGTCCGAAATTGAGTAGTTTTCTATTGCCTTTTTCAAACTCATCTTCTTGAACAAATTTTGTTTTGAGCATTGCATTTTTTTTGATTAATGATGCCAGCAATTGTTCATTATTCCTATAATCTATTAGGCTATTTTTCTCTAATGCTTTAAACATGGTTTTATCATCAATGGCAGCATGTTTTATAATTTCTGCAAATCCATTCCGCCATTCTTTTTCTGGAAGTGTGTTTAGTAATTCTGTGGCATAAAATAGAAATGAAGGCTGTTTTATGGTACCAACCATATTTTTATACATCCCAACATCTACTCCATTTTTGCCACCTATTGCTGCATCTGTCATGGCCAATAAAGAAGCTGGCATTAAGCCTACATCAATACCTCGCATGTATATAGCACCTGCATATCCTGTTATATCTGTTACTACCCCACCACCCATGCCTACTAGGAGTGAGCTCCTGTCTGCGCCATACTTTATCAGTCTTTGGATGATATAATTAATTGTATCGAGCTGCTTATATTTTTCCCCCGATCCAATTATAATATTTGGATATTTTTCAATAATGTGCTTGTAATACTTTGCAATATTTTTATCGGTAATTATAACAGCATGTCTCCCAGTCGTTAGCTTTTCAATATTATGAAGCATCTCTCTAAAGTGATAGGTAACTACTGAATGGGTGAATTGATATTTTATTTTCATTTCTGGGTAAAGGTAGTAAGCCAAAAATGAATCTCCTGCTTTATCAAAGAATTAAGAAAAACCCTATATGGGCTTAGATGAATTCATCTTTTGGATTATGTTTTATAATCAATACGACTTTTATATATAACAGTTATTGGAGACTTCTTATGATAAACTCTTCGAATCAGTCATTTTGAATTGAATCTAAAGTATGATATGAAATCAAATTTTCCACATAAATTTTACAGTTATTAACATTTCAGGCCCCTTCATTCACAGGTTTTTGAAATAAAAAGGCCTTTTTCCACAAATTTTATGTTATTCTATTCGGTTTTGACAGGATTGAAACTTGTAGTCGAAAAACTTTTTTTTGGTTATATGATAGAAATATTGGGATTTTTGTGGGAGAATAGGGAAAATTGTACAGAATGAAAAAATTTCGTGGTGAATATGAAGTAAAGGTGGACCTCAAGAACCGCATACAGCTTCCTGTTGCATTGCGCAAACAATATGAAGAATTGGGGGATGTAAAATTCATTCTGGCAAGGGGTAGTAGAAACTCATTAATATTTTGTCCCGAATCTGTTTGGGAGCAAGTTGAAAATAAAGTTTCTGATCTCGATTCGGACGATTCCATGATTGATGAATATAGTCAGCTAAAAGTTGGTGGAGCAGATTTTGCAAATATAGATTCCAACGGAAGGCTACTGATGCCAGCTACTTTAAAAAGACATGCTAAAATAACGGAGGATGTAATTATTGCCGCACTTGGGGAAAAGTTTATCATCAGAGATGCAGTTTTATACAATGAGTTCTTTGAAAATATGACATTGGAAAGGGAAAGAGAGCTTACAACCTATGCTAGTATGGTGCGCCAGAAAGCTAAGGAAATGGAATCCACTCAAAAAGGATAGTATGCAACAAGTATATCATACACCGGTGCTACTACAGGAAACCATTGAAATGCTACACATCAACCCAAATGGCATTTATGTGGATGCCACATTTGGTGGTGGTGGACATAGCAAAGCTATTCTTGATAAATTAAGTGCTACAGGCAGACTCATCGCTTTTGATCAGGATACGGATGCAAGTCGCAATATTCCCGACGATAAAAGGATTTTATTTATACATCAAAATTTCAGATACATGCACAGATACCTGCGTTTGCATGGTATCCAGGAAGTGGATGGAGTAATGGCGGATTTGGGTGTAAGCAGCCATCAGTTTGATGAAGGTAGTAGAGGATTTTCTATACGTTTTGATGGGCCATTGGATATGCGAATGGATCAACGCAATGAGAAAACCGCGGCTACTGTTATCAAATCATTTTCAGCATCAAAACTGCACAAGCTCTTTGAACAATATGGGGAGGTAACCAATGCCAGAAGTCTTGCAAATCATATTGAGGAGCAGCAGCATTTTCAAAAAGTAGATACAGTATCTGCTTTTAAGCAAATGATTGCTCCCTTAGTAAAAGGTAACCCCAATAAATATTTCGCACAGGTTTTTCAAGCATTGCGTATTGAGGTAAATGAGGAGCTAAAAGCATTAGAAGAAATGCTAGGGCAGATGAAGCAGATCCTCAAACCGGGTGGCAGATTGGCAATCATAAGTTTTCATTCTTTGGAAGACAGAATGATAAAAAACTTTATGAAACAGGGAACCCTGGAAATCATACAGGATCATCCATTTGAAAATACGGCAAGGAATAATTGGTTGAAATTAATTACCAAAAAGCCTGTAGAAGCTGGCGCAATAGAACAAAAACAAAATACCCGTAGCAGAAGTGCTAGACTAAGGGTAGCAGAAAAACTGAATAATGAGTGAATTAAATAATAAAAAACAGGGTAGCGATAAGCTTTTTGTCATTCGCTATGAGTGGGTGTTAAAGCACTTGCCTTTTTTTCTATTCCTCTCATTATTGGCCATTGTTTATATAGCAAATGGACATTGGGCAGACAATACCATCAGTGATATAAATCATTCTTCAAAAAGATTGAAAGACTTACAATATGAATATAAAAGCCTAAAAAGCATAGAAATGTTTCGAAGCAGAGAGGCTCAGGTAGTAAATGCGGCTGCGCCTTTAGGTTTGAAAATATCGGCTGAGCCACCTATTCAGTTAAATGAATCAAATGAACCAATCAATCAACATTAAACAGCTATGCAAGTAAAAAAGGATATTTTATGGCGGGTGTATCTATGCTATGTTATCATAGCTTTGATAGGTATTGCCGTTATAGGAAAAGCCTTTTATATACAACAGGTGCAGGGTGCTTTTTGGACCTCCAAAAGTGATAGCCTGCATACACGTGTAGAGCAATTGCACGCTGAAAGAGGTACCATATACAGCAGTGATGGAGAAATGCTAAGTACCAGTGTTCCTCAGTTTGATATTTATGTCGATTTTTCGGCAAATGGTTTAGTCCTTTTAAATACCGATCATAAGGACAGTTTAAATGCAATGCTGGATTCGCTCAGTTATCATCTTAGCAATTTATTTAAAGATAAAACACAAGAAGAATATAAATCATTATTTGCAAAGGGTTTAAAAAAAGGAAACCGATATACTTCACTAAAAAAGAAAGTAAGTTTTGATCAATACCAACAATTGAAAACTTTCCCGTTGGTACGATTGGGAAAATATAAGAGCGGGTTTATCTATGATGTAAAAAACATCAGACTCAATCCCTATGATATGCTGGCATATCGCACAATTGGTTTGGATAGAATCAATGCCCAGAAAGTAGGGCTTGAGCAAACTTATGATACAGTACTTACAGGTACAGATGGTCAGCGTGTGGTGAGGTATATTTCAAAAGGAGTTTCTATACCAGTAGATGAAGAAATGCAGACCGATTCTAAGAATGGAAAAGATATTGTAACAACTATTGATACCCGTATACAGGAAATAGCAGAAAATGCTTTACTGAAAATGATGAAGAGCAATGAAGCTGAAAATGGTTGTGCCATTGTAATAGAAGTAGCCACAGGAAAAGTGAAAGCAATTGCTAATTTAGGGCGAAGGCCTTCCGGCGAATACTGGGAAGATTTTAATTATGCGGTTTCTCCTTCCGAACCCGGTTCTACTTTTAAATTAGCTTCACTGATTTCTGTGATTGAAGATAAAAAATATACTATCAACAGTGCTGTAAATCTTCAAGGTGGTGTATGGAGTATAAATGGTAGAACGGTATATGATAGTGAGAAGCATGGTCTTCAAAATGTAAATGTAAAACGTGCCTTTGAGGTTAGTAGTAATGTAGGTATGGCAAAGTTGGTGTATAATAGTTATGCATCAAATCCAAGCCTTTTCATCAACCATCTCAGAAAGTTTAAAATGGATACCACAACGGGTATAGACTTATATGGTGAGCGGCTTCCTGTTATTTATCAACCAAAATCAAAATACTGGAGTGCCACCACTTTGCCTTGGATGGCATTTGGTTATAATATAGCAATTACACCCATGCACACAGCCATGTTGTATAATGCAGTGGCAAATAATGGCAAACTGATGAAACCATATTTGTTGGAATCAATCCAACAGGATGGAAATATTCTTAAATCAAATAATGGCTCTGTAATCAGCGATAGTATATGTAGTGCCGCTACCTTATCTCAGGTACGAGCCTGCTTAGAAGGTGTATGTGCTGAGCCCGGTGCCACTGGCTTTAAATTATTTAAGGGTTCATTATATAAAGTGGCAGGAAAAACAGGTACGGCCTTAGTGGCTAATGGAAATAGGGGATATACAGATCATATTTATCAATCATCATTTGCAGGATATTTTCCTGCGGATAATCCACAATACACCTGCGTGGTAGTCATAAAAAATAAACCACATGCTGTTTTGTTTTATGGCGCATCAGTAGCAGGCCCCGTGTTTAAAGAAATTGCTGATCGACTTGTAACCATGAATGTAAAACAGGCCGCAGGTCCACTTACTGCTGCTGTAAAATTTTCAGATAGTGCTTACTATAGTTATGCAGGAAAAGAAAATGATATTAAATATATTTTAAATGTAGTAAAACTACCTTACAGGGATTCCTCAATAACATCAGACAACTGGGCGGTGCTTTCAAAAAATAAGACTCAACCTGTGTTACAATCCAGACAGGCCAGCACTAAGCAAATGCCTCAGTTAAAAGGTTTGTCAGCAAAAGATGCGGTGTATCTCTGTGAAGTGGTAGGGCTTCAGGTACAAATAAAAGGGATGGGTAGAGTGGTTACACAATCTGTGGTAGCCGGCAGCCCCATTGCCCGTGGGCAACAAATAAAAATTGAATTAGGAAGCTAATGAAAAAGCTCAGTGATCTATTATACCAGGTGCGTTTGCTCTCAGTAAAGGGAGTAACTGATATAGTTATAAATGGTATTTGCATTGACTCAAGAAACACAGATACGGGTTTTTTATTTATAGCACAAAAAGGAGTACAGGCAGATGGTCATTTGTTTATTACAAAAGCAATTGATACTGGTGCCATAGCTATTGTATGTGAGGAATTACCTTTTGCCCTGCGGGAAGGAGTTACTTATATACAAGTGCAAAATAGTTATGAAGCGGCGGCATATATAGCTCATACTTTTTACAACAATCCTTCACATGCATTAACCTTAGTGGGTGTAACCGGTACTAATGGTAAAACCACTGTGGCTACATTATTGTACAAATTATATACTGGGCTCGGCTATCACTGTGGATTGATAAGTACTGTCGAAAATAAAATTGGCAGGGTCATAATACCAGCTACACATACCACCCCAGATGCGGTAAGCTTAAATGCATTACTCTATGATATGGTAGCCGCTGGATGCACACATGTATTTATGGAATGTAGCAGTCATGCCATTCATCAGCATCGCATTACTGGGCTTCATTTTAAAGCAGCATTATTCACTAACATTACGCATGATCACTTAGATTATCATAAAACATTTGATGAATACATTCGGGTTAAAAAAAGTTTTTTTGATACATTAAATGAAGATGCGGTTGCTATTTCAAACTTAGATGAAAAACGGGGTACTGTAATGTTACAAAATACCAAAGCACAAAAGAAATATTATGCTTTGAAAAACATGGCAGACTTCAAGGGAAAGATTCTTGAAAATGGACTTACAGGTCTTGTATTGGTAGTTAACGAAAGGGAAGTGCATTGCAGGCTCATCGGAGAATTTAATGCTTATAATTTACTGGCTGTTTATGGCGCAGCAATATCATTGGACGAAGCCCCGGATGAAGTACTACTAGTGCTTAGCCGCTTAGAAGGTGCAGAAGGAAGATTTGATTATATCATCGGAAAAAATAATATCACTGGTATAATTGACTATGCACATACACCAGATGCACTTTCGAATGTATTAACCACCATCCAGCAATTAAAGCAAGGAAATCAGCAAGTAATAACAGTGGTAGGTTGTGGTGGAGATAGGGATAATACCAAGCGACCCATCATGGCTTTAGTAGCTGCAAATAATAGTGACAGGGTAATTCTTACCAATGATAATCCACGTACTGAAGAGCCGCTATCAATATTAGCACAAATGGAAGCGGGACTCAATTCATCCGGTAGAAGAAAAACGATTGTAATTCAAGATAGAAAAGAAGCTATACGTAATGCAATTGATGGCACAGAAAAAGATACAATCATTTTAATAGCAGGAAAAGGGCACGAAAAATACCAAGAGATCAATGGTGTAAAATATCCCTTTGATGATAAGCAGATATTTATGGAATTAATGAGCGAAACAACATTATAAAAAAGTATAGACGAAAAGAAAATGTTATACGATTTATTTACATGGTTAAACAGACAGTTTGATATACCGGGAGCTAATCTCTTTGAGTACATATCATTCCGTGTGGCTTTGGCAATGGTACTTTCATTGCTAATTGCAACTGTATTTGGACGTCGTATTATAGATTATTTAAAAGGAAGACAAATAGGAGAATCGGTTCGTGATCTTGGCCTTGCAGGCGAAATGCAAAAGAAAGGAACACCAACAATGGGTGGTATCATTATCCTACTGGCTATTATTATTCCAACATTATTGTTAGCAGATCTGGACAAAGTGTATGTAAGGCTCATGCTGTTATGTACAGTCTGGTTAGGTGCAATTGGTTTTTTGGATGATTACTTAAAGCTGAAGGCAAGAAAGAAGGCATTGAGTGCAGGAGAAACTTATAAGAAAAAAGACAGCGATGGATTGGCTGGTGTATCAAAAATAATTGGGCAGGTTGGTCTTGGTTTAATTATAGGTGCTACTCTATATTTTAATGATAGTGTGGTGGCGGAAAGACAAGTGGATGATCTAAGCCCTGTTTCATATAATCTCCAGCCCGGTGAAAGTTTGAGGTTAGATAGTAACACCATAGTTAGAAATATAGATGGTGTGGAGCGCCGGTTTGAATTGGTAAAAAAACCAATTACAACTATTCCATTTGTAAAAGGAAACGAGTTTGATTATACAACGCTATTAAGCTGGGCAGGTCTTGAAGACTATACATGGATTTTGTATATTCTTATAGTAACGTTTATAATAACCGCTGTATCAAATGGGGCAAATATTACTGATGGCATTGATGGTATGGCTGGCGGTGTAAGTGCCATAATTGGTGCCGGTATCGGTATATTTATATATGTAAGTGGCAACTACCGTTTTGCTGATTACCTCAACATTATGTATATACCCAACCTGGGGGAGTTGTCCATATTTATAAGTGCATTTGTGGGAGCATGTATAGGATTCTTATGGTATAATGTTTACCCGGCTCAGGTCTTTATGGGTGATACCGGTAGTTTGGCATTGGGTGGCATTATAGCATCACTTTCCATCATTGTAAGGAAAGAATTACTTATACCTATATTCTGTAGTATTTTTTTAATAGAACTGCTTAGTGTTATATCTCAAGTGAGTTATTTCAAATACACAAAGAAAAAATATGGTGAGGGTAAACGCATTTTTCTCATGAGTCCGCTGCACCATCATTATCAGAAGAAAGGTTATCACGAAAATAAGATTGTAATGCGTTTTTGGATATTAACCATCATCAGTGTACTCATGGCCATTGTAACATTAAAAATACGTTAGTGAAACAAATACCAATGAAACACAACAAGAATTTTATAGTGCTGGGTGGGGGAGAAAGCGGTGTTGGTGCTGCTATGCTTGCCCAGCAAAATGGATATAATGTTTTTGTAAGTGATGCAGGAGTTATCAAAGACCATTACAAACAAACACTCATTGAACATCATATTGAATTTGAATCAGGAAATCATGATGAAATAAGAATCCTGCAGGCTGATGAAATTATGAAAAGCCCCGGCATACCGGAAAAAAACGAACTGGTAAAAAAAATAAAGGCAAAGCAGATTCCAATTATCAGTGAAATAGAATTGGCATACAGATACAAGGGAGATAGTAAAATCATTGCAATTACCGGTAGTAATGGCAAGAGTACCTGTACCTCCCTCATCCATCATATCTGCAAGCAAGCTGGCTTTGATTGTGCGCTTGTGGGCAATATCGGTATTTCATTTGCCGCACAGGTAGCATTGAATCCAAAGCCTTTGTATGTGGCTGAAATAAGCTCTTTTCAATATGATGATATTCAAACATTTCGAGCTGATATCAATGTGTTGTTAAACATCACAGAAGATCATTTGGACCGTTATGATTACAAATTTGAGAATTATATCAGCAGTAAATTTCGGATGGTGAAAAACCTGCTGCCTGATGATATATTTATTTATTGTGCAGATGATGAAGTAATTATGAATCGTCTGCAAAAAACGCATTTGAATACTACTAATACATTACCATTTTCTATGAGGCAAGAACAAACAAAAGGCGCATACATCAAAGGAGATCGTATGATGCTAAGGGTACAGGAAGAGCGCATGAGTATGAGCATTCATGACTTCGCTTTAAAAGGAAAACATAACCAACAAAATACTATGGCAGCAGGCATTGCCGCATCATCACTCGGCATTCGAAAGGACAAAATAAGAGAGTCAGTAGCTGACTTTCATGGCCTAGAACATCGTATGGAATATGTAGCTACAGTACGTGGCGTTGATTTTATAAATGACAGTAAAGCAACCAATGTAAACAGCACTTGGTATGCATTGGAAAATATGCAAAAACCTGTAGTACTCATACTTGGTGGAGTAGATAAAGGGAATGATTACAGTACATTAGAAGGGCTGGTAGAAGACAAGGTAAAGGCCATTGTTTGTATGGGTATGGATAATGCAAAAATTCATACAGCCTTTAATAGTAAAATAAAAAAAATAGTAGATACACAGTCTGCTGATGCTGCCGTAAAAGCTGCATTTAGGTTAGCTGAAAAAGGTGATGTGATTTTGCTAAGCCCCGCATGTGCATCATTTGATTTATTTAAAAATTATGAGGATAGGGGCACCCAGTTTAAGCAAGTGGTGAAAGACCTTTGATACAAAATATAAAATTATATTTAATAAATGTTTGGCCAGTTAAAAGATGAATTATTTGCTCAAATGCCTATTGCGCAAGGCATAAGGACTAGTGTGCTTGATAAGGCAAGAGGCGATAAGTACATTTGGGGCATCCTGCTCCTACTGGTCGTTATATCACTACTGGTAGTATATAGTGCAACAAATTCTCTGGCCTATAAGTACTATGAAGGCAATAACTCTGTTTACCTGTTTAGACAAATTTCGTTTACTATAATTGGTATTTTATTGGTGTATTTTTTGCACCGGGTCAACTATATTTTCTATTCAAGAATTTCAGTTATTCTGTATCTCATTTCGATTCCTTTATTGGTCTATACATTATTTTTTGGTGTGGAAATTAATGATGCAAATCGATGGATCAGGCTGCCTGTACTCAATCTTTCTTTTCAAACCAGCGACTTTGCAAAGCTTGCTTTGTTCATGTATTTATCCCGTCAATTGAGTCGCAGTCAAGATAATATAAAAGATTTTAAAAAAGGATTTCTACCCCTGTTTATCCCTGTTGCTATTACATGTGTGCTCATAATGCCGGCAAACTTATCAAATGCATTACTCACTGGTGCCACATCTATGCTCCTCATGTTTATTGGGAGGGTTTCAGTAAAGCATATTGCATTAGTGTTTGCGGTTGCTATGATACCTGTACTCATCATTATTGCCATTGCTGTAAGTACCCATCAAAATGATAAAGCTGATGTATCTGCACTCACATCTTTGGGTCGTGTGGGCACATGGGTAAGCCGTGTACAAGATTTTATGTATAGTGATAAGGAAGATATTACTTACCAAGTGCAACAGGCGAATATTGCAATTGCAAACGGCGGCATTTTTGTTGGCTTAGGCCCGGGAAATAGTAGGGCACGAAATTATTTGCCGCAGGCCTACAACGATAGTATCTATGCCATCATCATTGAAGAATATGGATTGTTTGGTGGTGCTGTGGTGGTGTTTTTATACCTGCTATTTTTATATAGATGTATTGGCATTTTCAAAAAATGTCCTTACGCATTTGGGGCATTTCTTTCACTGGCACTCAGTTTTACTTTGGTTATACAAGCCATGGCTAATATGGCTGTAAATGTAGGCCTCTTGCCCGTTACAGGGGTTACTCTACCGCTCATTAGTATGGGTGGCACTTCCTTGCTATTTACTTGTGCAGCCATTGGTATTATACTAAGTGTAGCAAGAAATATAGAACAAATTGAAACCCAGCCAGCGTCTAGTGCTGTGGCAGATAAAACCAATGCAACCACATGAATAAAAAAATAATCATAGCAGGCGGTGGCACTGGCGGGCATATATTTCCAGCTATTGCTATTGCCAATGCACTCAGCGCAAAAGAGCCATCTATTGAACTACTTTTTGTAGGTGCAAAGGGTAAGATGGAAATGGAAAAAGTGCCGCAAGCAGGATATAAAATTAAAGGAATTGATATAGCAGGATTTGAGAGAAATTCCCTCCTAAAAAATATTTCACTACCCTATAAACTCCTAAAAAGTTTTGTACAGGTAAGCAATATTTTGTCATCTTTTAAGCCGCATGCTGTCATTGGTGTGGGTGGCTATTCTAGCTATCCGGTGTTGAGGTATGCACAAGCTTTAAAAATTCCAACCTTTATACATGAAAGCAATTCGTTTGCAGGAAAGAGTAATATGTTACTTGGAAAAAAAGCCACAAAAGTTTTTGTGAATAGTGAGGGAATGGAGCAATTTTTTCCTGCTGATAAAATAATCATTACGGGCAATCCGGTAAGAAGCAGTATTGCCAATGCAAATACTTCAAGAGAAGCTGCTTTGCAATCTTTTGGTTTAGTGCCAGATAAAAAAACGATTCTTGTATTAGGAGGTAGCCTTGGTGCAAGAAGTATCAATGAGGTAGTGGCTACACATGCTCATGAATTTGAATCTCTGCAATTACAACTGATTTGGCAAACAGGTAAATCAACTGCTGCCACATATATAGAAAGAGGAAAGCCCTGGACGAATATTTATGTTAGTGATTTTATTTCAGATATGGCAGCCGCTTATGCTGCCGCCGATGTAGTAATAAGCCGCTCCGGAGCTATGGCCGTTACAGAACTTTGTGTAGTAGCAAAGCCTGTCATATTTGTGCCATTCCCATTTGCAGCTGAAGATCATCAAACCGTAAATGCACAGCATTTGGTTCAAAGAAATGCAGCACAACTAATAACTGATGATGATGCAAAAACAAAATTGTTTGCTGCAGCTGTCAATCTGGTTAAAGATGAAGCATTACAAAAAGAGTATAAAACGAATATAGCTACACTGGCAGTGGCCAATGCAGACCAAAAAATAGCAACAGAAATATTACAGTCCATAGCATGAGTAAAGTACAAAACATATCAACCATATATTTTATAGGCATAGGCGGTATTGGCATGAGTGCTTTGGCCCGCTATTTTCATGCTAAAGGTTGCCATGTATCTGGTTATGATCGTACTCCTACTTCATTAACCAAAACGCTTGAAGCTATTGGCATTGCAGTACATTATGAAGAAAATATTGACGCAATACCTGCACGTCCTGATGCGGTTGTATATACTCCAGCCATTCCAAAAGATAGTAAAGAGCTACAATATGTAAGGGATAAAAATTATTTGGTAGTAAAACGTAGTGATGTACTTCAATGGATAACTGAAGATGCTTTTAATGTATGTATTGGTGGCACACACGGTAAAACAACGGTTACCTCCATGGTGGCACATATACTGCGTGACTCAGGTTATGGTTGCAATGCTTTTCTGGGTGGTATAGCCGCAAACTATCACACAAATTTTTGGAGTCATGAAAGAAATGTTTGTGTAGTAGAAGCTGATGAATATGATAGAAGTTTTTTAAAACTTTCTCCGGATATAGCAATTGTAACTGCTACAGATCCGGATCACTTGGATATTTATGGCACAGCACAGGAAGTAGAAAATGCATTTATACAATTTGCCCGGAGGGTAAAACCAGATGGCGTTGTAATACATAAATATGGATTGAATCGTAGTGAAGAAATGCAGGCTACACATACATATAGTTATGCACGTGCCAATGAACATGCAGGAGTGCATGCTGCTGATATACGTGTATTAGATGGCGCTTATCATTACAATGTATTGAGTGCACATTGGCAATTGTATGATGTGGTATTGAATATGGGTGGGTTGCATAATGTGGAAAATAGTATTGCTGCTATTACAGTGGCAAAACATATTGGCATAGCGGATGAACAAATAAAAGAGGCACTTAAAAATTTCAAAGGTGTGCGGCGTAGGTTCGAAAAAATATTACCCGAAGGGGAAAATAAAAAACCTGTTTTGATTGATGACTATGCCCACCACCCAGAGGAGTTGAATGCATTGATAACAGGCATCAGAAGCTTGTATGGCACTGCGAAATGTACAGTTATATTTCAACCACATTTATACTCACGCACAAAGGATCAGGCAGATGGATTTGCGGCAAGTTTAGATGCGGCAGATGAAATTGTTTTGTTACCTATTTATCCTGCAAGAGAGCTACCGATTGAAGGAGTAAGTAGTGAAATGATTGCGGCACGCATGCAAAATAAAAATGTAAGTATAGTAGAAAAAGATGATTTACTTCAGTGGATTATTACACATAAACCTGGGCTTGTTGTAATGTGTGGTGCCGGTGATATTGATGCATGGGTATTACCAGTAAAAGAAATAATGGGAGGGCTTACAATATGAAAAACTGGCAACAAAAAGGGAAAACATTTTTATGGATGCTGCTAGGTGTAGGGAGTATTGTACTGATGCTTGTTGCCATGAAAAAGAAAGATAAAATGCAATGTGCATCAATCCGAGTTGCCATAAAGGGAGAAGAAGAAAATGTATTTATTAGTAAATCGGATATTATGGAAGTGCTTGATAAATATGGTATTCATATAGGAGGCAATGTTGAAGATATCGTACTGCATGATGTAGAAGCTGCATTAGAAAAAAATGTATGGATAGCAGATGCTGAAATATATTTTGATAATGCCCAGGTGCTGCATGCAGCTATTTTAGAGCGTGCACCAATAGCCAGAATTTTTACCGTACAGGGAGCTTCTTTTTATATAGATAGTACAGGTATGCGTTTACCATTGAGTGATACACGTACTGCTAGGCTGCCAGTGTTTACATCCTTTCCAACAGCACAAAAAAATATATCAGGCTCGGATAGTTTGGTCCTAGATGATGTAAAAAAAATTGCATTGTTTGTAGCTGCTGATAGCTTTTGGACCATGCAAGTGGCACAGGTTAATATCAGCCCCAAACGTAGTTATGTACTGTCTATGACTGTGGGTAATCAACTGGTGGAAATAGGCGATGCTGAGGATTTGCCTGCAAAGTTTTATCGCCTGCGGGAATTTTATAATCAAGTGTGGCCTGTAGCCGGATTTGAAAAATATGAACGTATCAATGTACAATACAAAGGCCAAATGGTGGCTGTAAGAAGAGGTGCTGCTAGACCTACTTCTGATACTGCTAATGCCATGCAACAGGTAAGTGCAGTAGGAAAAAGATTGCAAGCTGTTATGAAAGATACCGTGTATGCATCTGATGCATCGAAACCATTGTACAACGATAAAAAAAGAAATAGTAATTAGTAAATAATAAACACAGAAATATGGATCATCACGAAGCTCCTATCATTGCAGGCCTAGATATAGGTACTACAAAAATTGCGGTTATTGCCGGCCGTAAAAATGAATTTGGCAAACTGGATATTGTAGGTTTTGGAAGGGCAAACAGTGTGGGCGTACAGCACGGCCAAGTGCTCAATATAGAGCAGACGATAAAAGCTGTAAAGCAGGCTATGGACAATCTTTTTGCCAGCAATCCTGAACTGACCATTAATGAAGTATATGTTGGCGTGGCAGGTCATCATATTAAAAGCCTGCAAACAAGAGGTGATATCGTAAGGCAAAATTCTGACACTGAAATTGAGCGTTGGGAATTAGAACAGTTGATAGTAAACCAACGCAAAACGTTTATTCCCGCAGGAGATGAAATTATAGAAGTAATTCCACAAGATTTTCATGTGGACAATTACCACAATATAAAAGATCCAGTTGGTATGAATGGCGTAAAAGTGGGAGCTAACTTCCACATCATTACAGGAGATAAAAATGCTATTCGCAATATACAACGTGCTGTATCAAAAAGCGGTTTACGTACTAAGGATTTGGTACTACAGCCATTGGCATCTGCTAGTGCAGTATTGAGTGATATTGATATGGAAGCAGGTGTGGCTATTTTGGATATTGGTGGTGGCACCAGTGACCTCGCTATTTTCTGTGATGGTATTTTGAAACATACAGCTGTAATTCCATTTGGTGGAGAAAATATTACTAATGATATCCGCATTGGATTACAAGTTTTAAAGAGCCAAGCTGAAGCCATGAAAACACAGTTTGGTACTGCTTTAGTTAATGAAGCAAAAGAAAATGCCTATATAACAATACCTGGTTTAAAAGGAATGGCACCAAAGGAAATAAGTGTAAAAATGCTTGCCGGAATTATACAAGCAAGAATGGGCGAAATACTTGATTTTGTTACTTTTCATGTAAAGCAAATTGGATTGGATCGCCGTATGTTGAATGGTGGTATCATTCTAACTGGGGGTGGCTCTCAACTGAAGCACCTCAAGCAACTTACTGAATATGTAACCGGAATAAATGCAAGAATCGGATTGCCGAATGAACACCTGAGTGCTAATCATATTGATGAATTGCGCAAACCAATGTATGCTACTTGTATTGGTTTGATTCTTAAAGGGTATAGTGATTATGAAAACAGAAAAAAGGATTTTGAAAGTTTGAATAATGCACAAGTACATGTACCAGGCAGCTTGGTAAAAGATTTGACACCAGAAGACAAAGAAGAATATAACAACAAGCCAGACAATAAAGATAAACCAGACAATAAAGATGAACCCAAAGAAGTAGATGCTTCAAAGCGTAAAAAAGGACTCAATAATTTTTGGGAAAAATTTAAAGATAAGCTGATCGACATCTTTAAAGAAGAAGGAGACAAAGACATTTAAATACCATATCAAATAAAAAGTTTTTAATTCGGATTTACAAACACACTAAAATTCACAATCATGATTCACTTTGATCTTCCTAGGCAGCAATCATCCATCATTAAAGTGCTGGGTGTAGGAGGTGGTGGCAGCAATGCCGTAAACTTCATGCACACCCAAGACATTGAAGGGGTAGATTTCGTAATCTGTAATACAGATTCCAAGGCATTGGAACAAAGCAATATTCCAAACAAAATTCAACTGGGCCCAAATCTTACACAAGGGCTTGGTGCAGGAGCTAATCCAGAGGTTGGAAAAGAGGCCACAGAGGAAAGCCTCGAAGAAATACGCCGCATTCTCGAAGTAAACACACGCATAGCTTTTATAACTGCCGGTATGGGTGGTGGCACGGGTACAGGTGGTGCCCCAAAAATAGCTGAAATATGCAAAGAAATGGGCATACTCACAGTAGGTATTGTAACTACGCCATTTGCCTTTGAAGGCCCAAGACGTATGAAGCAAGCAGAAGAAGGCATTCGCAAATTACAACCACATGTAGATACATTACTTGTAATTAGTAATGATAAATTGCGTCAGCAATATGGTAATCTTAAACTAAGAGAAGCATTTGCAAAAGCGGATGATGTATTGGCTACTGCCGCAAAATGTATAACAGATATTATCAATAGCCGTGGACATATCATAGTGGATTTTGCCGATGTATGTACCGTAATGAAAAATGGTGGTGTAGCCATTTTAGGTAGTGCAGAAGCAGAGGGTGAAGACCGTGCTATGGCAGCTATAGAGCAGGCATTAAATTCACCATTGCTAAATGATAATGATATCAGTGGAGCAAAATGGATACTCATAAACATCAATAGTGCAGAGGGCGATTATGAATGCACGATGGATGAAATTGATGTAATCAGTCAATATGTTAGAGAGCAGGCTGGTCCAGATACAGACGTAATAGTAGGTATGGGATTTGAACCTGTGTTGGATAAAAAAGTTGGTATCACTTTAATAGCAACTGGCTTTGATCAGAAAGATCCATTTGCTGCAATGAGACCCGTAGAAATAAAACCTGAACCAATTCAGAAAATTGTAATGACATTGGATGATCCTAATGTTGAAAAAGCTCCTGAGCAAACAAAAAAGCTTGATATTGTACAGACAAATACAATGGAGGAATCTTTAAGGCCGATATTGTCATCAGAAGATACAAAGGCAGAGCCTGTTTGCAAAATTGATGAAGATCAAAAAGCAGAAGGAGGCATATTGTTTTTTGACTTGGATGTGCAAACGCCCATAACGGCTGAGCCCACACCACCTGTATCAGTTGTAGAGGAAACATTGCAATTCAAGTATGAAGAAAAAAATGCCGAAGCAGAAGATCAAAGAAGTTTTTTAAGTAAACCAACAAGTGTGTATGCTACACCTGCTACGCCAAAAATAGAACCTGTGCAGCCTGTAGAATTACCATTTATGCAGGAAATTATTCCACCTACGGTGAATGAAATACCTGCTATCATACAACCCATTGCAGAAGAGGCGGCAGCCCCTGTATTGCATCTGAAAGATGAAGATGAGGACGAAACAGCGGGTATTGCTTTTGTAATCAGAGAAGAGTTTATAGCACCTGTTTGTAAACAAGAAGCATTACCATTAAATGATTTAGATGAGGATGAAACAAAGAAACGTATGGCTCAGGAACGTATGCAGCGCTTACGCAATCTTTCATTTAATATGAACAGTAGCGATGCTAATTCAGAATTGGAAAATGTGCCTGCTTATGTAAGAAAAAATATGGAGTTATTTGGTAATAATAATCTGACAACAGTAGAAGATTTTTACAGCAAATACACCGTTAAAAAAGAAGAAGAAGGTCCCGGTGCCATCAGTACGATCAATACATTTTTAGACGGTAAAAAGCCGGATTAAAGATTGAAGAATTATGTGTTTAGAAGTCCCTCTGTTTTTACAGAGGGATTTTTTTTGAGATAAAAAATTTTGAAGTGGATATCGATTGATGAAAGACTTTAAATGTTATTTCCTAAAGAAATTTTTTTAAAATTTGGCTGTTTCCACCATTTTTCTCATATTGCAACTATTCAAATAACAAAAAATAATAAAATACCTGCCTATAAGCTGATATCTACATTTTAAACAGCATTTTTTCAATTGGTTTTCAAAACCTAGGCAAGTATATGAATTCATACACATCTCTTACAGACAATGAGCTATTGTTATTGTATAAGCAAGGCAAGGTAGCTGCTTTTGAAGTATTGGTATTAAGACATAAAGATCGCTTATTTACATCTATAATTTTTATGGTGAAAGATGAATGGTTGGCCGAAGATATCTTTCAGGAAACCTTTCTAAAAGCCCTCTATTGTGTAAAGGAAAACCGTTATAATGAAGAAGGAAAATTTTTACAATGGATATTGCGCATGGCGCACAATCTTTGTGTTGATCACTTCAGGGCTTTGAAAAGAAAACCCCCTGTTGTACTCCAGGATGGCAGGGATGTATTTGAAGTATTTCAGTTTGCAGCTTCTTCCAATGCTGAAGAAAAATTGATAAAAACACAAACACACCATCGGCTGCACGTGCTTATTGAAAAGCTACCAAAAGAACAAAGAGAAATTCTTATTCTCAGACATTTTGCAGACCTCAGTTTTAAAGAAATAGCAGATATGATGGATTGTAGTATCAATACAGCATTGGGCCGTATGCGCTATGCCCTTATGAATCTGCGAAAAATGATGAAAGAAAAACAAGCAGCTTAATGCTCAATTAGGTTTGCCATTTGTTGCATAGTGTAGAGATATAAATCGTCAATTTTCTTTAAGTGCTTTTGCATAAGTATCTATACATCGCTTCCTTGCCATTTCATGATTTACAATTGGTAATGGATAATTGAAACTATTTATTTCCGGCACCCATTTTTTAATATAAGTGCCTGCAGCATCAAATTTTTGAGCCTGTAATGTTGGATTAAAAACCCTGAAATAAGGTGCTGCATCACAACCACTACTAGAGGCCCACTGCCAGCCACCATTGTTTGCTGCAAAGTCAAAGTCTAATAATTTTTCTGCAAAGTAGGCTTCGCCCAATCTCCAATCCAGCATAAGGTGTTTGCATAAAAATGACGCAGCTACCATCCTGACTCTGTTGTGCATAAACCCTGTTTCATTTAGCTCTCTCATGCCGGCATCCACAAGTGGATAACCTGTAAGGCCTTGCTGCCATGCTTCAAATTCTGTATCACTTGTACGCCAGGGTATGGCATCGTAGGCTGGTTTAAAAGATTTGCCGGCGGCCACAGATGGAAAATGAAAAAGTATTTGGTGATAAAAATCTCTCCATATTAATTCATTTAAAAATCCCTCATTCAACCCTATTGCTTTTGCTGCAAGTTGTCTAATGCTTATTGTGCCAAAACGTAGATGTACACTCAATCTTGAGGTGCCGGGTAGGGAAGGAATATCTCGCTGCTGATGATATATTTTTATAATATCTTCTCTGACTATTTTATCTGGAAAATGAATGTTTGACTCTTCAAATCCCATACTTGACAGCGTAGGTATTTCAACCTCATTCAATTTTAAAAATGCCTCCATTTTCTTTTCTGAAGGATAAAAAACAATAGGAGTATTAGATAAAGCTAATTTCCACTTTCTACTATAAGGAGTAAAAACAGTGTAAGGTTTTCTATCATCCTTCAACACTTCATCTTTTTCAAAAATTACCTGGTCTTTATAACTATGAAATGATATTCCTTTTGTGGCCAATTGTTGGAATATTTTATGGTCTCTTTCTATGGCATAAGGTTCGTAATCATGATTGGTATAAACGGATTGTACCTGATATTGATTGGTAAAATATTCGAATGCCTCTTCCGGTGTGCCATAGTAAACATGCAGACTGCTGCCAATAGCTTTCAGCGCATGCTGTATTTCCTGCAAACTGTCAAAAATGAAGTTTACACGGGCATCCTTTGGGTTGGATAATTTGTCAAGAATATATTTATCAAAAATGAATATGGGCAATACATTATTGCCGGCATTGAGGGCATGGTAGAGTGAAGTATTATCGTGCAGTCTTAAATCTCTTCTAAACCAGTGTATGGTTACAGTACTCCTATTCATTTTCTCACAAACAGTTTTATCTATATTTTGTTTTCATGTAAAATAAAATAATATTTTTCTACCTCAAATGAATGACATTTTAATGCAACTATAACGAATAACTTGTGAAGATATGCTGCTGACTGATGGACTGGATAATATTTTTAATGTGTGGAGATTTTAAAAGATGATATGCCAATGTTTAACAGCCTATAAAACCTTGATGGGTTTTTTATTTGGACTTACATCTTTAGTTTCGCCATGTATGCAGTTTTCTTTTGAACATATAAGTTATCTCTATGGGTTACTCGTATTTATTCCACTCCTTATTTTGTTTGGCTATGTAGTAATTCGTAAAAACAAGATAACAGCACTTATGGGGCCATACCAGCTCATAAAGCCCTTGATGCAGCAATATTCCTCTACTCGATATTTTATAAAGTTTTTGCTTCCTTTATTATCGTTACTACTCATAGTGATTGCAGCGGCAAATTTGCGTAGTCCAAAGAAGGGTGCGCCCACCGCAAGAAAAGGAATTGATGTAATGATTGCATTAGACGTAAGCAAAAGTATGTGGAGTGAAGATGTAAAGCCAACCCGAATAGACCTTGCCAGACAAATGCTTCAAACCCTTGTAGATAAGGCATCAAATAATAATATTGGCTTAGTTGTGTTTGCTGGTAAGCCCTACCTTCAATTGCCACTTACTGGTGATATAGTAGCTACAAAACTTTCTTTGTATAGTGCATCACCAGATATTGTTCCCATACAAGGTACTGATATAGCCGCTGCTTTAAACAGGTGTGTGGATGCGTTTGAAAATACTGATGAAAAATATAAAGCAATCGTTTTGGTATCAGATGGAGAAAATCATGAAGCCGGTATGGAGGAAACAATTAGTAGATTAAAAGATGCTGGCATCATGGTATACTCAGTTGGCGTGGGCACTTCCGCAGGTGGCACTATTACAGAACCGGGGGCAGGCGATTATAAAAAAAATGTAGCGGGTCAAACAATCGTTACGCAATTACAGGCGGAAAATTTAAAGGCCATTAGCACAGCTACAAATGGTGCTTATTATGCCTTATCAGAAAGCCGCAGTCAAGCTGAAACAATCGCAACCTCAATAAACAATTTAGAGCAAAAAACATTGTCTGCACAAACTGGCGGACTCAAAGAATATACTCCTTGGTATGCTTATATAACAGCACTTGGTATTTGCTGCCTAGTCATTGAATTATTCATTCCAGTGATCAAATCAAAAGCATGAAAATCAATTATATTTTTTTTATTATTTTTTTTTATTTCCTACCGGAAATGAGCAATGCTCAGCATACAGCAACCATTATTAACAAAGGGAATAAAGCATATAGGGCAGGAGATTTTGCTGCTGCTATCAACTTATATAAAGCCGCATTGAAGCAAGACCCAAACGAGGAAACCGCAAGATTCAATTTAGCAAATGCATTTCAAAAGCAAAAGGAATATGAAGCCTCCGTAGAAGAGTATAAAAAAACAAAGCCCGGATCCACACAGCAAATACTTGCTGCATCAGCCTATAACAAAGGGCTTGCACTCATAAAAATAAAAAAAATAGATGAAGCTATTGCGGCATTTACGGCAGCATTGAGGCTTACGCCAGATGATAAAAATACACGGGAAAATTTAGTTAGAGCCCTCCGGGAAAAACAGAATGAGCAAAATCGTAAACCCAAAAAAGAAAACAAACCACAAAAGCAGTTGAATAAAGATTTGATGGAAGATAAATTTAATCAGCTGCGCAATGAGGAAAAAAATCTACAGAAACAATTGAATAAAAAAGCTCAAAATGGTCAACCAGAAAAAGATTGGTAATAGCTTCAATTATCTTTTACAAGTGCATAAAATCCTATGGCAGCAATTGTACAGCATACAGCCACAGTGTACCATAAAATATCAAACCCTACAGTGGCTATCATCCAAGCTCCAAAGGCAGGTGCTGCTATCTGTGCAATACTCCAGCTTAAGGTGTATGTAGCAGCATAGCTACCCCTGTTTGATTCATTTGAAAAACTTACCCACCAAGCATTTATAAAAGGGAGTGACAGCATTTCCCCAAATGTAATAATTAGCGCAACGATTACAGCGGCGGCAGTACCTGCGGGTAAAATATTTTGAAGTAGGTACCCAATTCCAACCAATACTACTCCCCCAAATACTATAACCCTGCTGAGTTTATACTTTTCTACAAGGCTTAAAATAATCATTTCAAAAAATACGATTAGTAACCCGTTTAAGGCCATTACCCATCCTATAACCTGCTCAGTGAGATGCCACTCTGTTTTGTAAAACAAAGGCTGAATATTAAACAACATAAAAAAACAGCATGCAAAAATTGTATTACAAATTATAAGTCGCATATAAGGTGTATCTTTCCATACCTTAAATTTTTGTTTATGTTCTTTTATAGTGGCACTGTCAATGGCCGGTGGTTTTGGAAGCATGAAAAATAATAATGCAGCAGCACCAATATTTGTAACTCCATCTACCCAAAATAAAAGTCTATAATCAAAAGCTGCCAGAAATCCTCCCAGCGTACTACCCACAGCCCAGCCCAAATTTACTGCAAGTCTTACAATGCCGATGGACCTAGCTCTGTTTTCGGCATTACTATAAGCAGCCATTGCAGCCCCGTTGGCAGGTCTAAAAGATTCATTAAAACAGTTGAGTAAAAATGATATGATGCATAATGAAATGAAATCAGTAATAAAACCAGTTATAATAAATAAAACTCCGCCCAATGATAAAGCAAAAAGTTGCTGAGTGTAAAACCCGAATTTATTGGTGCCCCATCCACCAAACAAAGCTCCTACGATGCTTCCGCATCCCATACATGTAAGCAAAGTACCTGTTTGAGCTATTGTAAAATGGAGGTGCTGGGTACAATACAATGCCATAAATGGAACCACCATAGTGCCACTTCTATTGATGAGCATTACGATTGCCAGATTCCAGATAGCACCAGACAATCCGGAATATGCATTTTTATATAAGTGTAGGATTTGCTTCACGTTCCATTTTTATAAATTGTGTGCAAATGAAAACAAATTGAAGCTGAGTTTGCAATTCATTGTATGATTGTAATGGTATAGAAATTTATAAATGCTGAAGTTATATTTTAGTTAGTTATTGAATTTTTTACAATGAATATTTATCACATTTACCTAATTTCTCATTATTCCATAAAAATTATGGATAGATTTCTGCTTTGAAAAGGATATAACTATAAAAATTATTTAGATTTGTGAGGTCATCTTTTTCACTCACCTAATTATACATCATGCTACCAATTGATTTTTCCATTGACCTACACACACATCCTGCTTACAAAGCATTTGGTAAATCATTTGGAAGCACAAATCCCGGATCGCAAAGCAGCCGAAGCAGAGATAAAAATAATTTATATTTTTATGATCCACCTTCTATCACAGATAAATTGATTAACTATATAGGAGGGCTCACAAAATTTTCTCAGGCCAATCTTACAGCTGCCATCTATGGCAAACTATGGGTTATGGTTGTAAGTATTGGCGGTATTGAAAAAGGTTTTTTTGATAATAAACTGGGGAGCGCTCTTTTTAGTGATCTTATTGGAGATTTTGCATCGGGCATTGGGAAAGACCGTATCAATATCATTCAAAATATGAAAGACTATTGGGATGATTTGCAAAAGGAGCTTGTTTTTTGGGAAACTCTAAATGACAAAATAATCCAAATTGACGGCAAAAAATATACCTATAAATGGGTAAGTAATTTTGAAGCATTAGAGCAAGTTATGCTGCGCAATGCTGATAAAATCAACAATAATCTTCAAGATGAACCCTTAGTGATTGCACTGATTCCTACGATTGAAGGCATGCATTTTTTAAATACAGGATTGGGAAAACCTATTGATGAAACAGAAGTACTCAACCATGCACGGTCTTTAAAAACTATGGCAAATGCCCCCTGGTTTGTATCACTCACACATCATTTTTACAATCAGATATGTGGACAAAGTAAAAGTCTAAAAGGGATTATGGCAAAGTGCTTAGATCAATCAGCTGGGCTTAATACAGGCTTTACAAATCTGGGCTTTCAGGTATTAGATATACTTTTAGATGATTCCGGTGGGCAAAACAGGATTTTAATTGACATCAAACACTTGAGCCCGCTTGGCAGAAAGGAATATTTTGAGCTGCTGCAAACAAAATACCTTGGAGTGCCCATTATCATTAGTCATGGCGTATGCAATGGATTACCCACGCATGGAGCAAGTTTTTCAATGTTTCCAGAGTTGGGAGCCGATTTTGAGAAAGGCGAAATCAATTTTTATGATGATGAAATTATACTAATGGTTAGGTCTGGGGGAATTATGGGTTTACAATTAGATGAGCGCCGTATAGCCAATGAAGAAAAACTGAAACGAACAAAACATTCTGCCTTCAGAAATAAAATCATGCATTACAGGAGTGAATTACTTTGGAACCAAATACAATATATTGCTGAATTATTGGATGCAAATGGTTTGTATGCATGGGGGAATATTGCTATTGGCAGTGATTATGATGGAATTGTGGATCCTATAAATAGTTTTTGGACAGTAGAGCAGTATCCCGATCTCAAATCGTTTGTAGAGCGACATGCTTACACTTATTTCAAAGAAAATTCGCATCGTATACAAAACAATTTTAACAAGATTGAGGCAGACGAACTGGTGCAAAATATTTTTCAAAATAACGCTTGGCGTTTTTTTAAACAATGGTTTTGAGTGGGGCTTTGTATCAGCAAATGCTAGCTAGTTATTCAGAAATAATCTTTTAGGATTTTGAAGATAAAAACATTTGTAAGTTTTCCGATATAAATAAACGATTTTTATAACTCGGGTGTTTTATAGTATTTTTTTTCAGAATGACCATAGAATTCATTGATTTTATTTTTCAACAGACTATTTTGTATTCCTGTTTGTATTACTTTTGCCGCCCTATGTTTTTGAGTTCCGGTGTAGTTGTTTCTGTAATGGTAAATTTATAATTATTTTTAAAAACTCATTTTCAGGTTTTCTGAAGATGATTTTTTATTTATTATACAGATCAACCATGCCCACTCGCTAAAAAAGGAAATACAGATATGGCAGCAGTAAAAAAAGAGAACAAACCAAAGTCGAATTTTTCGTCCATAACCATTGGCCTTGCATCTCCGGATAGCATTCTGGAGCGCAGTTTTGGAGAAGTACTTAAACCAGAAACCATTAACTACAGAACCTACAAACCTGAGCGTGATGGTTTGTTTTGTGAGCGCATTTTTGGACCTGTAAAAGATTATGAGTGTGCTTGCGGCAAATACAAACGTATTAGATATAAGGGTATTGTATGTGACCGTTGTGGTGTGGAAGTAACTGAGAAGAAAGTGCGTAGGGATCGCATGGGACATATCAAATTGGTGGTTCCTGTGGTACACATATGGTATTTCAAAAGTTTACCAAATAAAATTGCATACCTATTGGGTATGAGTTCCAAGAAATTGGAAAGTATCATCTACTATGAGCGGTTTGCAGTAATACAAGCAGGTATTAGGGATGATAGGGGTTTGAAGGTGGCTGATTTGCTGAGTGAAGAGGAATATCTGGATATCATGGATAATCTGCCAAAAGAAAATCAGTACCTATCAGATGATGACCCACAAAAATTTATTGCAAAAATGGGTGCCGAGGCTGTGCATGATTTGCTGGCCCGTCTAAATTTGGATGAATTAAGTTATACATTAAGAAATTCGGCAGCAAATGAAACTTCACAACAAAGAAAGGCAGATGCTTTAAAGCGTTTGAGTGTTGTAGAAGCCCTGCGTGATTCTGGTGCTCGTATCAACAACCGGGCAGAATGGATGGTAATGCAATACATTCCTGTAATACCACCTGAACTTCGTCCGTTAGTACCATTGGATGGTGGTCGTTTTGCATCATCAGATTTGAATGATTTGTATCGTCGTGTTATTATAAGGAATAATCGCTTGAAGCGTCTCATGGAAATCAAAGCGCCGGAGGTAATCTTGCGTAATGAAAAGCGGATGCTTCAGGAAGCTATGGACAGCCTTTTAGACAATAGCCGTAAATCGAATGCTGTAAAAGCAGAAGGCGGACGTGCTTTAAAATCTTTGAGTGATGTATTAAAAGGGAAGCAAGGTCGTTTCCGTCAGAACTTACTTGGTAAGCGGGTTGACTACAGTGGAAGATCTGTAATTGTGGTTGGTCCCGAACTGAAAATGCATGAATGTGGTATTCCAAAAGATATGGCCGCAGAACTATTTAAACCATTTATTATACGCAAGCACAAAGAGCGTGGTGTAGTAAAAACGGTAAAAAGCGCCAAGAAATTAGTTGATAAAAAAGAAGCCGTAATTTGGGATATACTCGAAAATATTTTGCGTGGACACCCAGTTATGCTCAATCGTGCTCCTACGCTCCATAGGCTTTCAATACAGGCATTTCAACCGAAATTGGTTGAGGGAAAAGCAATACAATTGCATCCACTTGTAACCGCAGCATTTAACGCTGACTTTGATGGTGACCAAATGGCTGTGCACGTACCTTTGAGTAATGCTGCAATTCTAGAAGCACAGCTGTTAATGCTTTCTTCACATAATATTTTGAACCCACAAAATGGTACTCCAATTACACTTCCTTCTCAGGACATGGTACTTGGTCTATATTACATTACAAAGGGTAAGAAATCAACAGAGACAGAAAAAATAAAAGGTGAAGGAAAAGCATTTTATAGCATTGAAGATGTTGTAATTGGTTTCAACGAAAAATTGGTTGATCTACATGCCAATATCAGAGTGCGTACAATAGTTCGTAACAATGAAGGTGTATTAGAAAGAAAAGTGATAGAAACTACGGTTGGTCGTGTACTTTTTAATCAACATGTACCAAAAGAAGTAGGCTATATAAATGCATTATTAACTAAGAAAAGTTTGCGGGAAATCATTGGTAATATTATTAAAATTACTGATGTACCCAAAACTGCAAAATTCTTAGATGATATCAAGCAATTAGGATTCAGAATGGCATTTAAAGGTGGTTTGTCATTTAGTATTAATGACCTTATCATTCCTGCAATGCGCCAAGAGCTGCTGGATAAAGCAAAACTTGAAGTGGACGAGGTATGGGAAAACTATAATATGGGTCTCATCACTAATAATGAGCGATACAATCAGGTGGTTGATATCTGGAGCCGTGTAGATACCTTTATCACGGAGTCTCTTATACGTGAAATGCAAAATGATAAACAGGGTTTTAATTCTGTGTACATGATGCTGGATAGCGGGGCAAGAGGTTCAAAACAACAGGTAAAACAGTTGGCAGGTATCAGAGGATTGATGGCTAAGCCACGAAAATCAGGTTCTAGCGGTTCAGAAATTATTGAAAATCCTATTCTATCCAATTTCAAAGGCGGTTTAAATGTATTAGACTATTTCATTTCCACACACGGTGCTAGGAAGGGTCTTGCGGATACTGCCCTTAAAACTGCGGATGCCGGTTATCTAACACGTCGTTTGGTGGATGTATCACAAGATGTTGTAATTTCAGATGAAGATTGTGGCACATTAAGAGGAATAGCCACATCAGCATTAAAAGATAATGAGGATATTATAGAATCTTTATCAGATCGTATAGTTGGTAGAACATCTCTTCATGATGTATTTGATCCTTCTACTGAAGAGTTAATTGTAGAAGGTGGTTCTGCTATTACTGATGATATTGCTGCACGAATTGAAGATGCAGGCATTGAAAACGTAGAAATAAGATCTGTACTTACCTGCGAAAGCAGAAGAGGTGTATGTGTAAAATGCTATGGTAAAAACTTAGCAACAGGATATATTGCACAGAAAGGGGATGCAGTGGGAATTATTGCGGCCCAATCTATTGGTGAGCCGGGTACACAGCTTACACTGCGTACCTTCCACGTAGGTGGTGTGGCAGGTTCTGCTTCCATTGAATCATCACTTAAAGCTAAGTTTGAAGGAACCATCCAATTTGACGGTTTAAGAACAGTGGCAGCTGTAAATAATGAAGGTAAAAAAGTTCAAATTGTAATAGGTAGAACTGGTGAAGTTCGTATAATGGATTTGAAAAACGATAGAGTACTAATTACCAGCAATATACCGTACGGTGCTACCCTTGCAATAAAAGAAGGTCAGCAAATAAAGAAAGGTGATACAGTTTGTACTTGGGATCCTTTCAACAACGTAATAGTAGCTGAAATGGCTGGTAGTATTGAGTTTGATAATGTAATTGAAGGAATTACCTACCGCGAAGAATCTGATGAACAAACAGGCCATAAGGATAAGGTGGTTATTGAAACTAAAGATAAATCAAAGATTCCAAGTATTCGTGTAGAGGGTAAAGAATCAAAGATGTACACCATGCCGGCAGGTAGCCGAATGGTTGTAGAACAAGGAGATGAAGTAAAAGCAGGTCAGGTATTAGTAAAAATACCACGTGCATTGCGTAAGAGTAATGATATTACGGGAGGTTTGCCACGTGTAACAGAATTGTTTGAAGCACGTAATCCAAGCAATCCTGCCGTAGTTTCAGAAATTGATGGTGTGGTTTCTTTTGGTAACATCAAGCGTGGAAACAGAGAAATTATTGTAGAAGCAAGAGATGGTATTGTAAAAAAATATTTAGTACCTCTTATTCGTCAAATATTAGTTCAAGATGGTGACTTTGTAAAAGCCGGTACCCCACTTTCAGATGGTCTTATTTCTCCAGCAGATATTCTAGCTATCAAAGGACCATTTGCGGTACAAGAATATGTTGTAAATGAAATACAAGAAGTATATCGTTTACAAGGTGTAAAAATCAATGATAAGCATATAGAAGTTATTGTAAGGCAGATGATGAAAAAGGTGGAGATTGTAGATGCCGGAGATACAAAATTCTTAGAAGAGGATTTGTCTGATCGTTTTGACTTTATTCAAGAAAACGATAATGTAATGGATAAGAAAGTGGTAACTGAACCAGGGGATAGTACAAAATTCAGACCTGGTCAAATTATTACACTTCGTGAAATGAGAGAAGAAAATTCAATACTACGCAGAGGGGATAAAAATTTGCTTGATGTGCGTGATGCACAAACGGCCACTGCAAGACCTGTATTATTAGGTATTACAAAAGCTTCCCTTGGCGTTCAAAGTTGGATTTCAGCTGCTTCATTCCAAGAAACTACAAAAGTATTAAGCTCTGCTGCCATACATGGTAAGCGTGATGATATGATGGGATTAAAAGAGAATGTTATAACAGGCCATCTGATTCCTGCAGGAACGGGTATGCGTGAATTTGATAATATGATTGTAGGAAATAAGGAAGAATATGAGTTACTTAGTAGTGCTCGTGAAGCAATGAGTTTTGATGAATTTGAATAAATTGCGTTAACTGAGTACTCAGTAAATTACTGAATAGATAAGATAAAAGGCTGTCCTAAGGGGCGGCCTTTTTGATTTAAACCAGATGGGGCATTTGAGTTTTATTACAAAGTCAATTACTTCCTCTTTGTTTAATGAAAATACAGATTTCTTAGCACATCTTCTTCCTGCATAGTCAAAATTTGACGCTTCATCTCCTTCCAGTTTTTGATGGCGGTTAGGAGTTTATCAAATGGAATTTTTCGATGGTTATTGGTGCCTCCTTGTACAAATGGTGGCAGGTATTTTCGAACTAAATTTCTATCAACTACACTACATCCTGTATCAATCATAGTGCCTGTGTTGATGGTGGTTTGTATGGCTGTTCTACAATAATCGCCCATGATTACACCACATTTTTGTGATACAGGTTGATAGATTCTTTGCAGTGGATTCCATAATTGTACTATACCTGCGTCATTTTTTACATTGCTATTTATAGTGCCAGCACCTAAATTACACCACTGGCCTATTACACTATCTCCTAAATATCCGTCATGGGCTTTATTACTGTATGATTGGATGACCACATTTTTTAATTCACCTCCAACTACTGCCTGCTTTCCTAAGCTCACTGGTCCATATATTTTAGTTCCCATTTTAAGTACAGCATTTTCTCCCATTGCAAATGGCCCCCTGATAGTGCATCCTTCCATAATTTGGGCGTGCTCACCTATAAATACTGACCCAGTTTCGTCATTTATAATACTGTCTTTAATAACAGCATTTTTGGCCATTATTGTATTCCCTTCTTTTACATAAAATGGATTTAAAAATTTTGAAAGCATATTCATATCCTCTCTAATCCATACATCATTGAATTGGAATAAATGCCAAGCATTTTGTAATCTGTCACACTTGCCTTGTTGAAGATGCTTCTGATGGTATTTTTTGAAATCTGTAAATGTCAAAGGATTTGAGGTTGATGCTACAATTTGATTGTCATGGTATAATATTTCACCAGGTTTTAGCGCAATAATTTGTTCCATTACTTCAGCATTACATAACAATGCAGCATCTACCCAAGTGCTTTCTTCAACATCGCATTTTTTATATAATTGTTGTAAAAGAAGCGTTGTTTGGATGAATACATTTTCAGCACCTGCAAATTGTTTCCATCTTTCTTCCACGGACCAAATACCACAACGTAATTCTGCATTTGCACGACAACTGTTTATTGGATGAAGATTATTCCTTTGTTGATTATCATATAAAATAATGGTCATATTATTTTTTTGTAAACGTATTAAAATATTGAATCCATTGAATGCTTTTATTTGTCCACTTTTTACTGATGACATTTTATAGAAAACACCTCATTCAATTATTATTTTTATACATGGTGCTCCTTTGTACCTGGGCATGTAGCAATCACAAAAATGATAGTAAAACTGCCTCTTCACAACATGAACTATATAGAGCTTCCTATAGTTTTAGAAAATTGGCTGATACAGAGTTACTAAGCTATCAAAAACAGGTTAAGCAATTGTATGATACAATGCTTCTTAATACAGGATTTAATGGAAGTATTATAGTAGCTAAGAATGGTCAGATTTTATTTGAGGATTATAGAGGTTATTTAAACTTTGATACAAAAGATACGATTACTGCAGAAACTCCATTACATATAGCGTCAACCACCAAAACCTTTACAGCTATGAGTATTTTAAAACTATGGGAAGGGCATAAGCTTAGCCTTGACGATAGTTTGCAAAAATATTTTAAAGGATTTCCCTACAAAGGTATTACGATTAGAAGCCTTTTGTGCCATAGAAGTGGATTGCCAAATTATTTGCATGCTATGACGGATTGGAACCAGCAAATAAAAATGACAAATACAGATGTACTTAACTATTTTATCGAAAAACAACCTGCCATAGCTTGGGCACCAAATTCACATTTTAACTATTGTAATACTAACTATGTTTTTCTTGCGCTCATCATAGAGAAAATAACGGGCAAGGCGTTGAAAGATTATTTTAGTGAAACAATTTTCAAACCTTTGGGTATGAAAAATAGCTATTTGTTTACCATAGCAGATACGTCTAAATACATACCCACTTTAAGTGTAAATAGACCATTCTTTATGGATGCTTTCGATTGCACTTATGGTGATAAAAATGTGTACAGTACACCAAGAGATTTATTGCTATGGGACAAGGCAATGTATGAACACAGCTTTATAACTAAAGCAACAACAGATATGGCATTTACTCCCATGAGTAATGAAAAAGAGAGCATGCATAATTATGGACTGGGATGGAGGCTTTTTTTCTCAAATGAGGATACATTGGTATATCATAATGGCAAATGGCATGGCAGTAATATATTATTTAACCGATGGGTGCAGGATACTGCTACTGTAATTGTAATTGGGAATAAAACTAATTACAATATTTATGATATGAAAATAGTTGGTAGTATTTTTACGGGACATAAGGATACGACAAGTTTGGGTGAGTAGTTTGTATCGTAGAGAAACGAATGCTTCCATTTTATCTAACAATTTACTAAATAGTTTGAAACTATAAAGAACATAATATATGGCGAAGTCAGAGACTTCGCCATAAAAAACCCCGTGTAAAAACACAGGGTTTCTAAAATCAAAACCAACCTCTACTTAATTTATTGTAATTTCATTTGGGGTAAGTTTTACTGCTTCTTTTTTTGGAAGAAAAACTTGGAGCACACCATTTTCATATTTGGCGGCTATGCCATTGGCTTTAATTTTTTCATCCACGGTAAAGCTTCTAGTAAAGCGCTCACTATAAAATTCCCTTCGGTGTGTTTTGTAATTTTTTTCCTCTGTTTGCTCTTTTTTTTCATAGCTTACTGAGAGCAAACCATTTTCCAAATTAATTTTAAAATCCTCCTTTTTCAAACCTGGTGCTACTACTTCTAAATGATAGGCATCTGGTGTTTCATGAATATTTACGGGAGGTATTTGTTTGCCTGAATGTATAGGCAGTTGAGTAAAAAATTCATCAAAGAATTTGTCAAAACTTTTGTTGTAATGAATCGGTAACATAATTTAGTTTTTAATTGTTTTTTATAATTTGTTATAGGTGCCAATGTCCAAAACCCATTCCATTGCATAATTTACTGACATTAAGACATGTATCTCTATTTTATAAAGCCATATTGTCTTTTTTATAAAATTAATCTTGACATGATGCCTGTAAATGGAAAAGTAAATAGTACTTAACTAGGGCTTGGATAAGGTATTAGTATCGGTAAAAATGCATTTCAAGTCCCTTTCATAGCGATTCATCATTGCACGAAGTGCAAATAAAACTACTCCAAATTGTACTACGGATATGGTGTGGATATATTCTAGTTTAGGCAAAGAATATTGATGGATAGTTAATGCAGTTGTTTTTTGACAATCAGTTTATGGTTGGCAAATAGAAGGGCAAACATTTTGTATGTTTAGGGTAAGTAATGGCTGAAAGATTTGTTAGGTACCAATAAATGACGGCATTATAGCTAGGGTAATATTGGTGATGTAAATCAATTATATTTATATACTGCATGCTGAGATTTGTAATATAAAAATTACTCTAATCATTTATTCTTGTACAAATGGAATAGATTTTTCATTTCATGTATTTCGGTTGAATATCTTTACAAACGAAACATAATAGAACATGAGTGAAAGAAAAGAAAGGTTTACTGTATCCAGACGAAAGAAAATATTAGAAAAAATAAAAGAAACGGGGGAAGTTTTGGTGAGTGTTTTAAGCAAGGAATTTGATGTAAGCGAAGTAACAATCCGCAATGACTTAGAACATTTAGAACGAAAGAATTTACTCATTAGAGCTAGAGGAGGTGCCATACATTCAGAAACAAATGTAGGCATAGATCAAAGGTTAACAGAAAAAAATAAATTGCATACTGCTGAGAAAATTGCAATAGGAAAAAAAGCAGCATCACTTATAAATGATGGAGATACCATCATTATAGATAGCGGTTCTACAACTGCGGAAATGGTAAAAAATTTAGGTGGTTTAAAGCAACTCAATGTTATTACTAATGCCATAAATATTGCAAATGCTTTAATGGCTTATCCAAATATGAATATAATCATTCCGGGTGGTTATTTAAGACAGAATTCTATGAGCTTGGTAGGGCCTTTGGCTGAAAAAAACTTACGTGGTTTTTATGTGGACAAACTCTTTTTGAGTACCGATGGATTTGATACAAAGCAGGGCATTTTTACTCCAAATATTGATGAGGCACATTTGAACAGTATGATGATCGAAATTGCCAAGGAAGTAATATTGGTGACTGATAGTAGTAAGTTTAAACGCAAAAGCTTGGCTTTTATATGCACACCAGACAAGATAAAAACTATTGTAACAGATAGTGGCATTCCTGATGATGATAGGAAGCGATTAGAAGAAGCTGGGGTGCAAATTTTGATTGCATAATTATTCACTCAACAATATAATCGAAATAGCTGCTAGTATCAATCCTATCAATAATATGCTGCCAGGCATTATGGCATAAATAATCAAGGATAAAATGATGGTAATAACTGGTGATAATCCTGTAAGAGGCACTACCACTATGGCTTTGCCATGTCGTAATGCGTATACTAGTGTGAGCGCTCCTACAGAATTAAGAATATGAATAAGCGCAGCCAGCCAGGGGCCTTTTAAACCCATATTTATGGGCTGAGAAAAATCTGTCATCCAGATGGCAATTGGTGATAATGCAAGACCAGCGTTGCACATATACATAAAAATGCTTTCGGCCTTCATGGTATTGTTGCTAAACTTCATAACATAGGCTTGTAAACCCCACATTACAAAAACAATAATGGATAATATAAGCCAGCCATTTGTTGATGATGATTGGTTTGATAGTTTTGGATTTGCAAGAAATACTGCTGCTATTATGGCAATAAAAATACCAGTCCAATGTTTTTTTGTGGTTTGTTCTTTCAAGAAAATAACAGACAGAAAAATTGTTAGCACTGGAAATAATGATATCAAGGGAAATACAATGTAAGCAGGTCCTTCTTTAAGTGCTTCAAATAAAATGAGCTGCCCTCCTGCACCCAATAGGCCAACTGACATACCTAAAAAAATGGACCGCTTATCTGTTTCGGGTTTCCATCCAATTGTCCTCAATGCAACTAATGCGCATGGAATCATAGTTATACTCCATACTACATAGCCTAGTGTGGCCGGAAATCCTAACCGTTGTGGTATTTCAATAAATGCTCCCCACACACCCCAAAATACAGTTGTGATAATAGCATACATGAGCCATAGCTTAGATGATTTATTCATGAAATTTTATTTTTCTTCTTTTGACTCAATTATCAATGTGTTTTGTGCAAACTAAACTGTACAAAACCGAAATAGGTTCATACTTTTATTGAAATTTTATAATGTGCAAAAATAATTAAAAAAAAGATATAATAAATTTTAAAATATTATTATTACTTTCGATATCTTTGCTTATTGCTTTTAATAATTAGTTTTATCTAATTTTTATAAGGCTAATAATTTTTACGATTACTTATTGTATGAAGCTACATTCTAATATTGTATTACAAAAAAGCGCACCTGTTATTATGAAAGAAATTTGCATGCTTATTTGCCTGTTTTATAGTGTGTTTGCCATAGGACAAACCAAATCAGTTTCGGGTAAAGTTTTATCACAAAAGGACGGAACAGCTATAAGCAAAGCAACCATTAGCTTACCCGACAATAAAGTTTTCGCCGCAGGCGATGATGGAACTTTTATAATATCTGTTCCTTCGGAAAAAATTATAATTACTATCACAGCAGTTGGTTATACTCCCAAACAGCAAGAGATAGCGGCCCTTGAAAACAATCTCATCATATATCTAGAGGAGGCTGATAAATTATTAAACGAAGTGGTAGTAGTAGGGTATAGCGATAAAAAAAGAAGTGAGCTTACAAGTGCTGTTGCTGTTGTAAATGCGGATAAACTAAAAGATGTTACTACAAACAGTGTAGGTGCCATGCTGCAAGGCAAAGTGGCTGGACTGCAGGTTGTAAATAGTTCTGGTGTGCCGGGAGCTGCTGCCGAAATAAGACTAAGAGGTGTGTCTTCAGTAAATGCTTCTCAAAGCCCATTATTTGTGGTAGATGGTATCATTGGTGGAAATTATGATCCAAACGATGTAGAATCGATAACAGTATTAAAAGATGCTGCTGCTACTGCCATGTATGGATCGCAGGCCAATGCAGGTGTGATATTGGTTACAACAAAAAAAGCTAAAACAAGCAAACCATTATTTGAAGCAAGAATGACCACCGGATGGCGTACCCCAGATTATGGTAATATGGTACTCATGAATGGTCAAGAATTATATGAATATCAAAAAGAATTTTATCGAGATTATATACCAGGCACAGATGAAAATTCTTATAAAATAGATCTTTTAAAATTTTATGCAGAAAGGCCACGAAGCTTGGAAACACAGGATTATAGCTGGACTAATGAAATTTTTAAACCGGCACTCCTGCAAAACTATTATGCCAGTGTAAGTGGTAAATCTGAGAAAGCCGATTATTATCTTGGGATATCATATTATAATGAAAAAGGTACATTTTTAAATACAGGTTTTGAGCGACTAAATCTACGTGCTGGAGCCACACTAAGATTTGGAAATAAAATTTCATTTATTAATAACATCAATATTAGTGGTGTTTCAGGAACTAGTTATGATTACAATGATGTGTATTATGCATACCTCAACCTACCTTGGGATAATCCTTATGACAGTGCCGGTAATGCATTATATGTAGATGGTAATTCCACATTTAAGTGGTGGAGTAGAGATAAAGTAAATCCACTCCATACAATAGGTCATTCAGATCATCCTTACAAAGGTTTTGATGTAAACTATGATGCAAACCTCAATATTAAATTGAATGATTGGTTAAGCTTTGCAAGTACAAACAGGGTTTCAGCCGATTTTAGCAAGAGCACAAATTTTTATTCTCCAGAAGTAGCAGGCCAGTTTAGTGGTACAGGCTATTTAGATGAACAGGCTATTTTTAATTATGGAGGTATATCCAATAACCTGTTTAAAATTGGGTTTAAAACGGGATTGCATAGTATCAGTGGTCTTGCGGGTGTAGCTTTTGAAGCTGGAAAAACAGAGGTACTTGGTGGAAGTGGCCGAGGACTACCATTAGGTTTGAAAGTATTAGACGTAGTGAGTAGTAATGTGGGTGTAAATGGATATAGTGACGAATCAGCATTATTATCATTTATATCGCAGGCTAATTATGGATACGATAATAAATACTTTCTTACAGCATCATATAGGGTGGATGGAAGTACCGCATTTCAAAAAGATAAAAGATATGGCTCATTCCCAGCATTATCAGCCGCATGGCTGGTAAGCAATGAATCTTTTTTACAATCTAGTAAAGTAATCAATAGCTTAAAATTACGTGCAGGTTATGGCGTTACGGGCACTCAAGATATTGGAGCATCACGCTATCTTGGTTTATATTCTTTATCTACCCAATACAACAGTCAAAGTGCTGCCACACCGCTACAACTTGCAAGCCCTGGGTTAACTTGGGAAAGTAAATTCCAAACAAATATTGGTGTAGATATTGGAGTGTATAAACGCATCAATTTATCCATTGATGTATATAATAATCTCACAAAAGATTTGCTGCTTCAAGTCTCACAACCATTATCCGTTGGCTTTGAAACCCGATGGGAAAATGCCGGTGAAATTAAAAATACAGGTATTGAATTTGCATTAAGTACCATCAATGTACAATCAAAACATTTTACATGGGCCACTGATTTTAATATCAATTTTAATAAAAATAAATTGCAAAATCTTCCGGCAAATTTTATAAAAACAGGTGCTTGGTCTATTTCTCAAACCTACAATAGTGGAGGAAATTTATATGAATTTTATATGCCGGTATGGCTTGGTGTAGATCCACAAACTGGTAGCCCATTGTGGGAGCAAATTATAACAGATGAAGATGGAAAAGAAATTGGTAGAGAAGCTACAAGTCAATATGCTGATGCTAGTTTTCAGCAAGTAGGATCAGCATTGCCAAAATACCAGGGTGGCCTCACTAATACATTCAGTTATAAAAATATTTCACTAAGTGTAAATGCATATTTTATTTACGGAAATAAAGTATACAGCAATAATCTTCGCTTTCTGATGAATGATGGCAATGAGCCCTATTACAATCAAATTGTATTGCCATCAGGTTATAGTATTTGGTCTCAACCGGGTGATATAGCTTCAAACCCAAGTCCACAAAATGCGGCAAATGCACAAGAAGTTTCTACTAGATATTTAAAAGATGGCAGCTTCCTTTCCATACGAAATATTACATTGGCATATTCACTTCCTTCAGATGTTCTGAAAAGATTATCTGTACAAGATGCAGTGCTTTCTTTTTCAGCAGATAATGTTTATACATTCACAAAATTCTTAGGGCAGGATCCGCAAACCACCATCACTCCAGACATATACACTACACCCGGTGTAAGCGATTTCAAATATCCAAACAATAGGCAATATTTGTTTAATATCAGTATCAAATTTTAATAAAGATTAAAGAAAATTATCATGACCATTTCAGCGTTAAAATATAATCTTTCCAGTGCCATGAACAATTATATATTACCCCATATTTATACTATTATTTTTTTCGCTTCGCGTAATGATGATGCACTAAAAAATAAAAAATTAATGTTCAATTTATCAAAGGTTTCTGACTTAAAAATTGCAAAACAATTTACAATATTGTATGCTGTAATTAGCTTGGGTAGTTCTTGTATCAAGGATGTGGCACCCAGCGATGCCATTACACCAGAAATACTCACTGGCACAACTGAAGGGCTTACACAAGCCGTAAATGGTGCCTACGCATTATTCAAAGATCATGTGCCCTTTAATGGTACTGCCGATGATAACTTAATGTATCTGCGACAATATTTTCAGATGAGTGATTTTTCCGGAGATGATTTTTCATGTGCACAAGTTACTGAAGATCCATTCTTTTTAAGTTTCTCACTCAGCCATACTCCTACACAAACTAATGCCAGATATTTCTGGTACATCTCCTATAAAATCATCAACGATTGTAATACAGTAATTGATGCAGTAGAAAAAAATACAAACCCAGATTTGATACGCCAGCAGTTGCTAGGAGAATGTTATTTTTTACGGGCATTTGTACATTTTAATTTGGTTCGCTTGTATGCTAGGCCATATACGCAGGATCCTTCTGGCCCCGGCATTATACTTCGCACATCATTATCCGATGCAGCATTAAAAGCCAGGGCTACCGTATCAGAAACTTATGATCAAATATTGGCAGATGCAGAAAAGGCAGCAGATTTAATGAACCAGTCAAGAGGTATAAGCTTTGCATCCAAGGAAGCAGCATGGGCTTTACTTTCTAGGGTTAATCTCTATAAAGAAGATAATGCCAAGGCTGTAGATTATGCAGAAAAAGTGATTAATTCCGAAGTATTTTCACTAGCCGATGCAGATGCTTTTCCTGATTTATTCAAGAATTCACTTGCATCATCGGAAACCATTTTCTGCATTGCATTTACGCCACAAGAAGACTATGGAAAATTTGGGAGCATAGCGTCTATGATGTATTCAGATGGCAATAGTGGTTGGGGCGAAGAATTTGCTTCACAATCTATTCTTGATGTTATGGCTGAGGAGCCGGATGATATTCGTTGGTCTTATATCATGGCATTAGAAGATGAAGACGAAAATCTTGAAAAGAAGAATGGAATTGAAACCTACTATGTATCAAAGTTTTCATTTCAGGATGGCAGCCCTACGTTGAGTTCACCCGTTATGTTTCGCCTAGCAGAAATGTATTTAAATCGTGCTGAAGCAAATGCAAAACTTGGTAATATACAAGATGCTTTAGAAGATGTGGATCAAATAAGGGCACATCGTGGTTTAGAGAATAGTTTATATGAAGGTATAGTGCCAAACGGTACTACTGCATTGGATGTAGTATTAAAGGAAAGACGCATAGAGCTTGCATTTGAAGGCCATCGTTCTTTTGATGTCTATAGAAATCAGCTATCCATGGATAGAACATTCTGGGGCTATCATTTGCCGGGTTTGAAAGAGACAGATGTTGACCTTACTAAAGCACCAAACGGGTATGCAAATATGATTATAGCTCCAACTGACAATCGTATTATTTATTATATTCCGATTGATGAAATTCAAACAAACACTTTATGTACTCAAAATCCATAAGACAAATGAAATGTAATTGCTATATCCTGATTTTGTTTGCCGCTCTCATTATATCTTCTTGCAAAAAGGAGAGTGAAACAACAAGCCCTGATCCATTTTATGAGGTTACTATTGATGGATTTAATGTATCCTTTGTAAACAAGTCAATGGATGCAGTTTCCTATAGGTGGAATTTTGGAGATGGTGCTGAATCCACAGAAGAAAATCCGGTACACACTTATCCCGCCAAAGGAAAATTTGTGCCTACACTATTTGCTACAAATGCTGAAGGCATTACTAAAGAAGCATCAACTGTTATTTATATATCAAAACCATCACCTATAAAATTAGACGACAACTCTATTGCTGATTGGGATACGATTCAATATAATATGGTGACAGGCGGAGAAAATTCAGGAAATTTTATTCAATCAAAATATGATTATGATGGAGAAAATGTTTATTTCTATTTTGAGCAAAACACTGCACTGGCTGATGGCAATATTTATGATTTATATATAGATGCAGACAATGATCCATTTACTGGTTTACTCACCGGCGAAATACCCGGTGGCGCTTATGAAATATTGTTGGAAGGAACTATTTTTGATGATTATTTTGAAGTGTACTATCATACTGGAGACCAAGCATTATTTGATGGCTATGCTTTTCAAAGTCTATCAGAGTTTTATATTATTGGACATTCGGAAGAAGCAGATGGAGTTTTAAAATTTGAAGGAGCATTGAAGCGTAGCAAGCTAAAAGGTCTTACAGGTCAAAGTTTGAGAATAGGAGTGCAAGTTTTTACCAATGATTTTGAAGCAATTATTGGCTATTCTCCAGATCAGTTTTTAGATGCATTCTATTTGGATATGAGTGAATGATATTTTTCAAAATCATTCGTATAATGCAAGCATTACCCGAAGGGATAAAAAGTATTATTTAAATTATTATAATAACCATTTAAAAAATTAAAGATTTAATAAATGAAGCAGGCATTGATTTTTTTAGTGATTGGATGTGGCGTGATCTGTAATTTGCAATGTAGCAAAAATGATAACCCGCCACTATACGTTTCGGAAAGTATGGATTCGATATTTTATACAGAAAGCGATGCTGATTTTCCAAACCCGGAGCGGGGATTTTACAGGTACTCAGAAACCTATGTAGATGGCTATGAACCGCTAGATGAAGATGTGATGAAAACTTGGCGTAGTTTACAACCGGCAGATGATGGAAATTATGAAATTTATTCAACACTTTTATTTAGATATATCATACTTAAAGGTTATACTAAAAAAGACTTGCCACAATCATTATTAGATAATATTCAGCAAGATTTTGATGCTATAAGATCTGCTGGAATAAAAATTATATTAAGATTTTGCTATACCGTAGAAACCAATGGTGGGGCCTGCTCTGAAGGATTTGTATGCCCCCCTTATGGCGATGCAAATAAGGAAAATGTATTAAGTCATATAGCACAGTTGAAGCCTGTATTACAAAGTAACGCTGATGTAATAGCTTGTATGCAACTGGGCTTTGTGGGCATATTTGGAGAAAATTATTATAGTGATTATTTTGGTGATCCTTCTTCAAATGGAATTGGAAAGCTTGTGAATGCAAACTGGACAAATAAAAATGCTGTACTTGCAGCTTTACTAGATGCATTGCCTGCTGATAGAATGATACAAGTGAGAACACCTCAAATGAAGCAAAGATTTGTGTATGGTGTAGATGCACTTACGAATGTGGCAGCGCTTACAGATGCTGAAGCTTTTAATCAAACTGATAAAGCAAGAATAGGATTTCATAATGATTGTTTCCTTTCCTCCCCAGATGATTATGGCACTTTTGATGATTTTGGAAATTCATCATCACCCCGCCAACCGGGTGGGACAGTAATGCGAAGCTATATGATGAATGATGGTAAATATGGACCTGTAGGTGGTGAAACATGCGATGATAGTTACAGCCCTTATAATGATTGTGAGTCAGCAGGAAAAGCACAAACTGAAATGCAGGATATGCATTATAGTTTTTTAAACTCTGCTTACAATAGTAAAGTTAATAATGATTGGGTAAGCGGTGGATGTATGGAAAATATCAAACGAAATCTTGGCTATCGATTTGTATTAAGAAACGCTATTTACTCAGCAAAAGAAGTGGAAGTAGGTAAACAGTTTTCATTTACTTTGAAAATTGAAAATGTTGGATATGCATCTCCTTACAATGAACACCCTGCATTGATTATTATGAAAAATAAAGCAAGTGGAAAAGAATTTTCCTTTAAAACAGAAATAGATGTGAGAAGATGGTTTAGTGGGTTACATACACTCAAACAAACCATTATCACAAAAGCAGATATGCCTAAAGGAGCTTATGAATTATATCTTCATCTACCTGATAAGTATGAATCAATAAGCAATAGGGTTGAATACGCCATTAGGTTGGCAAATGATAATATTTGGGATGAATCTACAGGTTATAATCATCTTAGGTTTATGATTAATTTAAAATGATCATTTATTCTTTTTGTCTAAATGTTTGTAGCCAAAACTAACTTTTTATATAATTCTTGATCGTTTAAAAAATCTATGCCATTTTATTAGTTACACATTTGTTGGTATATAGATAACATTATTCATTTATACTGTTTATAAATCTATCTACATCTTGTTTATAAAACATGCCTAAGTCATATCTTATACAGTTGGCAGCACCACAGGCTGCTCCATAATTTGCTATTTCTTGAAAACTAAGTTTTCTTACTGAAGCCGTAACTATGCCTGCCAACAACGCATCTCCACAACCCACTGTACTAATAATTTGCTGCAGAGGATACAATGCATTTACCATCTTTTCCCCTCCATAAAGAAATAAGCCTTTTTTGCCTTTTGTTAATGCAAGTTGTTTACAATGTTGAAGTATATAGCTGTAATCAGTTTGCATATTCTTCAATAGTTCTAGAGCTTCAGCCTCATTTACATGAACACCAAAGGGATTGTGCAGCAAAGAATTTTGTAAAACTTCTCCTGCGCAATCAATCCATACTGGAATACTGTTTTTATTTGCTTCATCTATAAATAATCCGTAAGGATCTGTGCCTGCCCCTTGTGGCCAAGACCCGCTCATTACAATTAATGAAGCAGCAGAAAGGTGTTCTAAAAAACAAGCATAAAGATAATTGTAAATAGTTACATCAATTTTACTGCCTTGCTCTAAAAATTCTGTATGATTTATAGATTCATTTTTACTTAATATGGAAATACAGGTTCTTGTATCCATGTCTGTATAAACACCATCACAGTGAACATGTTTTTTTTTGCACTCCATTTTTATCCAATTGCCTGTATTGCCTCCCCAAATACCTAATAGTATTACTTCCTCGCCAAGTTCTGCAATATTTAAGGCAACATGAACACCCTTGCCACCTGGAAATTTTGTTTGCTTTTGTATGCGATTAACAGCACCATAAACCATATTATCTATTTCCCAGTAGGTATCAACTGATGGATTGGGACACAGTACTAAAATCATATTATAATGGTATTACTTCAATCAATAAAAATTGCTCAAATACAAGATTCGTTTTTGGATTTGAAGCATCAATAATACCTAACTCTTTGTTTTTAAAATAATCTACTATTTTATATTTTTTTGAAGGCACTAAACCACGAAGTTCGATTTGCCCTGAAAAATTTGAAGCATAAAAAGAATAATACATGGTATCAGCTTTCTGTATACAGTGGGTTTCAGGATAATCATATCCTATATCATATAAATCTCCTCTATAGTTTGCTTTGCTGAGCATTTTGTCATTATAAATCTGTAACCATTTTTTGAAATCTACTTCTTTTTCTGGAGTGAGAAAATTTTCATCTTTACTTTTTATACCAGTAGCCGGCCATACAAATTTAGTACCGGGCACTGCACCTACTCCTATCTGCGAGGCAAAGTCTTGTTTATTATCTGTAAGTTCCACATGATCTCCAAAATATGCAGTACTTGGCATTAAAGCTTTGAAAACTTTTCCTTTTAAACGAACCTGCCAACTACTTCCAGGATCACTTGAAACAAATTGATTGGTATATGGCATCTGATAAAAACTTATACAATCCCCACATGGACAAAATTCGATAACTGCATTTGGCTTAATACTTCTTGCTGTTTCAAATATAGTTTTGAAAAGAGTTGGCATTAGTTCAACACTTTGTTCTGGGTATTCCAGCCCATGATTTTCATGATAATCAGGTGCACAAATATTCATGTGCTGTCCATCCAACTTTAATGCATCAAAACCCCAATCTTCTAAAAATAATTTTACTGTTTCTTGTGTTGTTTTTATTGTACCTGAATAGGTAGGTGCCATCATATATGAATCCCACCATGTTATATATTGGGGTGCTTCATCTTCTTTGATGAGCAGTAAATCGGGATCATTTTTCAAAATATTACTTCCGGGGTCAGCTGCAAGCGGTGCCCACCATAACACTGCTTTTAATCCATTTGCATGTATAGTATCCACAAATCTTTTCATATCTGCATCCCCTCCAGGAAACCTTTCTTTATTGGTATGCCAGTCTCCTTCAGCCTGTTGAAATCCATCATCTAGCCCCACCCATTTTATACCTAATTCTTTTACTTTGGGTATGGTATTGAGAATTTGTTGTAGATTAAAATCTCTTTCATATCCCCAAGCACACCAAATAGGTTCAAAAGCTTGTGGTTCTTGGTCCGCAGCTTTTAAACCTTTGTATTGCATATAATTAGAAAACGTGCTGAGTGATGAAAAACAATCTTTCTCATGTATGGTTACAAATGTTTCAATACTGCTTAGCGTATCCTTATAAATTAATGTGTTTGTTTCAGGATATTCATATTCAATATGTATATCGGCCCTTGTGGCATATTGATCATAATCAACAGGTATGGAAACCAGTTTAGCAACTGTTTCTGTATGTCCAATGGCAATGCCCACATCTTTTCTCCATAAATCAACAATTGGAATACCACCTCCATAATCAGATGCATTTAAACCCATATAATTTTCTTGACTAAAACCAGCATTTACTGCTTGAATCCAATCTCTTCTATCTGCATAAGAACTACCCATAAAACTCCAAAATTTGGTAGTATCTGTTGAGGGTAGAATTTGATAATGATGATTTATCCATTTATCTACGGTTAAATCTTTTTTCCCGTGATTGATATACTTCGTAATAAAAAATGCTGTGTTTGGATGCTCATTATATGTGGTAATTTGTAAAATCTTTTCTATGTTATGAATCTTGTCTATACCAAAAATTTGATATTGAAAACCTTTGCCAAATTGATTTTGAATTGATTGGGTAGTTTTTTTTGTGTAGGTAAAATCTGTTGCATCATAGTATTTCGTTTGCAAAAATTCTGATGCGGTATAGGTATTCATCAGCTTTGATGCACTGGGATACACAGCATTCACACTTGTGTGCAGTTTGTCATTGATTCGTATGTTCAACTGTTTATGTTGAATAGTGATAACCTGAGCTTTTATTAGGTTAGAGCTACAACAAATCAAACAACATATAAAACCTATTTTTCCTATTTTACAATACATGATTTATTGATTTAATATTTTTTGTGCATTTAAAAAATAGATTTTTTCCAATATTTCTTTAGGGAGATTTAGCCCATATAGGGGCCAATGATAATTGAACAAATCAATTTCATAAAAGTGCTCATCATCAGACTCAAGTATTCTATATGTTATGGCATACATAGAAGCCTCAGTACCCATATCAGTGCCATATACAAGTCGGTCTTGATATTTTGTGAGAAAGGCGGCGGTATATCTCGGAACAGGTGATATTTCTGCAAATCTTGCTGCAATATCTGCATATAGGTTTGGATATTTATCCAATAAATTACCAATCATTTCAAGGTTTGTACAACAATTTGCCAGAAGGCAGGCAATGAAGATGGTCTCCGGATTTTGCCTCACCGCATTTTCTAGGGAGTACACTAATTCATCATGATTGAGCTTACTCGATATATTTACATTTACATGCCATTGTGCAGCATTCATCATACCATCGTTGGTAGAATCTGGTGTCTTATACATCCATTCATCTTCTGCTACATGGATACTAACTGGCATGTGTAGTTCGGCGCATTTTTTAAGCAATGGTCTTAATCTCACATCATCTATATGAACACCCACACCTGGTGTGGGTTTGGAATATAATTCACCCTCACCTTTGTCTCCAAGTTCTCCTACTCCCTTAGCACCCAATTTATAACAACGCTCCAATTCTTGTACTGCGTTTATTTCCCAATCCTTATTTTCAATGCCTGTGTAATCAAAGCCACACCATAACTCAAATCTATCCGCATATTTCTTATATTTTGTTACAACTGAATCAAAATTTTTACCGGTAGCGCAGGTGAGTAAAATTGTTTTTTGAATACCGGCTTTATCCATAGTATTTATCCATTCCTTAATTTCCTGTTGTGTAGATACATAATCATGGCTGTGCATATCTATTACCGGGTATGATGCTTTTGTTATATCTGATTTTGGAGTTTTGTAAATAGACTCAGGTCTATAGTTTTTTAATAATAATGCTGTATTTGACTGTGCAAAAATATTTATAGGTAAAGCGATATATATAACTATACTGATTATGATCTGTAAAAAAGATATTTTCAACTGTTTATTACATTTAGTTTTTTTGTAATGAGGTTTACTACTTCTTCTGTTGCTTTTGGAAATATTTTTCTTAAATCAATTTCATCTGAATCTGCAAGTAACAGCTGTAATTTTTTCATGAAAGTATTTTTGGTTTCGGTGGCAAGATTAATTTTGCTGATTCCTTTTTTTATTGCCGCTTTTAGTTGATCATCTGGAATTCCACTGCTGCCATGCAATACCAAAGCACATGAAGTAACTGCCCTTATTTCTTCAAGCCTGTCCAGTCTAAGTTTTGGTGTTTGCTTATAAAAGCCATGTGCATTTCCTATAGCAATGGCTAGCGCATCAATACCTGTTTCAGTTGAAAAAAATTGAGCATCAGATGCATTGGTAGGCTCGGCCTCTTGCTCTTGCCCTAGTTTTGCTATATAGCCTAACTCCGCTTCTACACTAGCCTGATATGCTTTTGCCAAATTAACTACTTGCTGGGTGATCCGAATGTTTTCTGCCATAGGTTTTTCACTGGCATCAATCATTACACTATCAAATCCGGCATCTAAACATTGCTTTACGATATTGATATTACTTCCATGATCTAAATGTATCCATCCTTCTACTTCATACTCCATTAGCATCGCTTTAGCCATAGCCACTGCAGGTTTGATTCCAAGATAGTGTAGTGAACTTTCACTCAATTGTAGAATTATACTGCTGTTTGTTGCTTTTGCTGCAAGCAATAATCCTTTAAGTGTTTCGAAATTATAAAAATTTGCTGCTAACAAAGCGGTACCATCTTTAGCACAGTTTGCTATTTTGTTTTTCATAGTCATTTATATCAAAATTAAATTTTTGTAAGGCAATCCTCTTCACGGTATCTAGGTCTGCAAATGCAGTAGTGCCGCCACTTCTGGTTGTATTAATAGCTCCACAAAGTGCTGCAAATTCTGAGCAACCTTGTATTGCATCATCTTTTAAATATCGATGTATAAATCCAGCATCAAAGCTATCTCCGGCTCCAATAGCATCTGCTATCTTATTATTTAAAAATGAGGATTGTTGGAATAAGGTATTGGATGTAACAATGACTGCACCCTCTACACCATTTTTTATCACCAATATATTGCAGAAATTTTTTATTGATTCTATTGCGTCTTTCATGTTTGACTGATTTGTTATATTTTTTAACTCTTCTAAATTGGGTAAAAAAATATCAACATATTTCAAAAGTTCATTCCAGTTGCAATCCCATTTTTCTGATGGATCCCATTGTGGATCGAGTGATGTTGTAAGGCCAAGTTTTTTTGCTCTTTGAAATAATGTGATGAGACCCGGCTTTAATGCCTGCTGTAGAAAAATGGAGCTTACGTGCAGGTGTGCCGCTGATGAAAGCATCAAATCCGTAATATCAATCTCCTGTAGTTCATTCATTGCTCCAGGATGGGTAATCATTGCACGGTCATTGTCAAAATTAAACGCTACACTTACGCCTGTTGCAGCAGTATGGCTGCGCTTAATAAAGTTAACATCAACACCTTTTAGAGTGAGATCGGCAAGTATTTTATTGGCGAAGCTATCTTGGCCTAGCATACCACAAAAGCAAACAGATGTACCCAAGACACTAAGATTACTGGCAAAAATTGCAGAGCTACTTCCCAATGTAAATGTCATTTTATCTGCAATAATTTCCTTACCTATTTCGGGGAATCTTTCTAATTGATTTAAAATCAAATCTACATTTAACTCTCCAACTACTAGTACATCAAATTTTTTCATTTGCATTATGGAATATTAACTTTTTTTTCAACCATTGATATGATCAAATTGTACTACAAAATCAAATACAGTTGCCATTCAATGTGAATCTTCACAGCGCCAAAATCTAGAAAAATTTACATTGCGACAGGATAAATATTTACACCCTGTACAACCCTAGATATAGCACCACTTATAGATGGAGCATCTGGCATCAGGCCATTTTGTAAGCTTTTGTAAAACCCCAATATTTGAGCAGGTAAGATGCTGCACAATGGTAAAAAATCCGCTGCTATATTATTTTCAGCAGGAAAATTAATTTGTTCATCTGTGTCTATTCTTTCAACTTTATTTTCAGCAATACCCAGCTGAAACATAACTGCATTGCCCTTTTTCATTGCATGCACTAAGTCAATTTCATACTGTTTTACATGATCATTGTTTGTAAATAAATAGACTACAATTGTTGTATCATCTATCACGGCTTTAGGCCCATGTCTAAACCCAAGATAGGTATCAGACTTGCATATTACCTGACCATCAGTAAGCTCTTGCAATTTTAAGGCAGCTTCTGTAGCTGTTCCAAATAATGCACCTGAACCCAGAAAAACTGCACGCTGAAAATTATGGCTTGCAATTTTTTGGATTTTATTTGCTTGTGCTGTAATAATTTTTGTAGCAGCTACTGTAACATAACTCAGTTGTTCCTCACAAAATTCTTTTTGTTTGCTATACGCAATGAGTAAGCCTGTAAGTAACATAGCAGTATAACTCCCGGTCATAGCTAAGCTTTTATCATTCGAATCTGCAGGCAAGTTAAAAACATGTGTGTCATTTTTTGATCTATAGTTTGCAAGAGCCCCATCGCTATTGCAGGTAATAATTAAATGAAAACATTTTTTGGAATATGTATCTGCAAGAGCTAGTGCGGCACAACTCTCAGGGCTGTTTCCACTTCTTGCAAATGATATAATTAATGGGGTTTGATTTTCATTAAAATAATCTTGCGGATGGGATACAAGGTCAGTAGTTGAAATTGCATTTGAAATCAATCCAGTATTTCTAAAGAATGCGCCTTGTAATGATAAACCAATAAAAGCACTAGTGCCAGCACCTGTAAGTATTATTTGATTTGATTGTGCTAAGGCATTTTCATAAAATGAGTTAATCTGAACAAACTCATCAAATAATTTCTTGGCAGTTTGGTTCCAAATATCGGGTTGACTTGCAATTTCTTTAGCTGTAAATAATGCCCCTTTTTCTCTTAAATAATTCTCCGTAAACTGTAGATAATTCATATCAAAAGATTATTGCACAAAAATAATGAAATAATTATTATAACTTTCATAAACTTTCTTTTAGATTTCAAAAACTTATTTTAATATTTCAAAATATTTCTATTATTGCATAATTATTTAATTACAAAATCGTTTCACAATGAAAAGTTTTCAAAAATTTCTTAACTATTTTCTAGTCTTTCTGCTAGTATTTATGATTACTGCTATGAGAAGTTTTGCCACTACTTATTATGTAAATGCGGCTACAGGTAATGATGCCAACACTGGTGTATATGCCTCATCTCCATTTAAAACGGTTCAAAAAGGTTTAGATAAGGCCAATGTAGCTGGGGACGTTATTTTAGTATCACCCGGTACATACAAGCAAAACTTGGTTTGGAAATATTCGGGCACAACAACACAAAAAATTACACTACAAAAAAATGGTGTGGGTACTGTTTTTTTAAAATCAGCAGATGCATCTGCAAATCCTGTTTTGCAAATCACCAATTTTAGTGATATCGTAATTGACGGCTTTACAATAACAAGAGACAATGCAAAAAACAATGCACAGGGTATATTGATTAATTCATCGGGCTCAACATCAATGAAAAATATCGAAGTAAAAAACTGTGTTTTTACAAAAATAAACTGGAGCACAAATCCAAATACTAGACCTACCGGGAGCCAAAATTCACAGCCATTTATTGTTTATGGAAGATCTAGTCAACCTATTCAAAATATTGATTTGCATCATAGTGATTTCAATAATAATATAACCGGACAAAGTGAAGTTTGCTCCTTCAATTCTAATATCAATGGTTTTTCTGCAACTTATAATGTCTTACATGATAATACGAATATTGCAATTGATGTACTTGGCTATGAAGGGGAGAATAGCAACGTAAATTTAGATCAAGCTTACAATGGTGTTATTGCCAATAATATACTTTATGTAAATCAGAGCCCTTATGCAGAAGGGGCAAGTATTTATGTAGATGGAGGTAGATCAGTTTTAATTGAAAATAATTTGATAAGAGATGGCGATTATGGTATAGAAATAAGTGCTGAAAATGATAAATCGACTATTGCATTTGAAACACAAGATATAACGGTAAGAAACAACCTGATTTACAATTGCAGAAGTGTAGGTTTAAAAATTGGGAATTACAAAGGAAAGCTACAAAATGCTTTAGTAAGTGGCAATACCTGCTTTTATAATAATAGAGGTGGCCGCAGGGATGGTGATGTAAATGGTACTAGTAGGTTAGTATCAGCTTGGGCAGAACTTGTTATTGATAACATGGAGGATGTAAAAATTAATGGCAATATCTTTTATGCAAGAAGCTCAAATACAGCCATGATAAATTCAGATGGAAACGCATTAATTACTAATCTTTCAATGAACTATAACTTATGGTATAATAAGAATAATGCAACAGGCACAGGGCTTACATTCCAATATAAAATTAATAGCACAAACTATAACTATAATTCATATACAAATTATAAAACCAATAATACACTAAACTTTGATAAGCAATCAAAATACGGCAATCCATCCTTTGTAAATGAAAACATTTCTGGAAATAATACGATTAATCCAGACTTGCATATTCAAAGCAGTTCTATTGCCATTGCCGGAGGAGATCCATCAGCAGTAGTGGGAGCAACTAGAGGCCAGTGGGGCAATACAGATTATTTTGGAAACAATAGAAAAGTAGGAACAATTGATATGGGTGCTCATGAATTATCGACTGGCACTTTACAATCAAAGATTAAAAGAATTTTAGAACTGCATCTTTATCCAAACCCTACTACAAACCTTGTTTTCTTAGATGGTATTCCTGAAGGGCAGTATAGGGTAAGTATATATGACGATAATGGCTATATGCTAATATCCAAATTTATCCCTACGGCAAATACCCCAATTGATATAAGTAAATTAAAAAGCCAATCTTATTGGATAAAGTTAAGTATCGATGATATCGAATACTCAGCAAAATTCTTTAAATTGTAAATGTTGATTTGAATGTTAGAGCCTCGCATTTGCGAGGCTCATTTTATTGGTAAAACTTATTCATCGATAAAACTAGAATGGATGAAGTAAATATTTTTTTAAAATTTTTCAAACTAGGTCTTCAATGCATAATGATCAATTCAGATTAAATAACAATGGTTATATATTTTAATAGGTCTGATAAACAAATTATGACAATAAAGTCCAGAATCGCTTTAGATAAAACACATAATATTTAAAGGATGAATTTTAGAAATATTTCAACTAATTCTTATGGTTAGTTGTAGCTTTTTATAAGAAAATATATTATTGGCCCTGGGCCAATGAATATGCTTTTTTGCCATCCCACATATTGAGCAGTTCTGTTGAACAAACTTTATAGTCTTTTATAATTCTTTTTTGTAATTCAATGATATCTATTTGCGTTAGCGGTGCTTCACCAATACTCTCAAATCTAAGCCTGTACTGATTTACAAGATTTGTAAATACAGATCCTTTGGGCCATACCTGTGTACCCCTGTTACTTATGGTAACTAATTTAAAAATATCTAAAGTATGTTTTAAGCATTTCTCGGCCAAGGCATTTGGCTGCTCATTACTTTCTACAAAAATATCTACCCCTACAATTACTTCATCATTCATTTCCTTTGTTTCCAACATCGGATTTTTTTCCAAAATAAACTGTGTAGGTGTTATCGATAAATTTTCCAAATTTGGTCTTGCACCATGTTCAGGTAGTTTGTCAAAATTGCCGATTACGGTATCTATAAATTGAGTCGTATTTACTGATGGTATTTCTTTATTACCAAAGTCTCCCGTATGGATACCCTGCTCCAAAGTATAAAGTAATGCATTTTCAATACGAGCAGCTTGCTGCATAAATCCGAGATGCCTAAGCATCGATAAACCTGACAATAAAAGGGCAGTTGGATTCGCAATATTTTTGCCTGCTATATCCGGAGCCGTGCCATGTACCGCTTCAAATATGCAAATATGATCCCCAATATTCGCCGAAGGCGCAAAACCCAACCCGCCTACTAACCCGGCACATAAATCTGAAACGATATCTCCTTGTAAATTAGTCAGTACTACCACATCAAACAAATCTGGTCTTGTTACTAATTTCATACAAAGATCATCTACAATTACATCATCAGCTTTTAGCGTTGGATATTCTTTGGCTACTTCATAAAATACTTCCAAAAAAAGGCCATCAGTAATTTTCATGATATTAGCTTTATGACCACAGGTTATGCGTTTACTGCCCTTCTTAAGCGCCATTTCAAAAGCATATTTTATTACCTGCATACTGCCTGGCCTAGTAATGAAGCGGCGGCTTAATGCTACATCATGAGTAAGCATGTGTTCAATACCACCATAGGTATCTTCTATATTTTCTCTCACTATAGTTACATCAATAGGAATACCCGCTTTGGAGAAAACGGTATCTACACCATGCAAAGATTGAAAAGTTCGTTTATTGGCATAAGTGTTCCAAGTTTTTCTTGCTGTTACATTTACAGATTTTACGCCCTTGCCCTTTGGTGTTTCCATGGGCCCTTTAAATAATATACCCAAACTTTCAATGTCTTCTTGTGCTTCCGGTGTCATGCCATTACTGTAGCCTTTATCAAAAACCCATTTACCCATTTCTACAACCTTATACTCCAAAGGAAGCTCTGCAACTTTAAACACTGACAATACAGCTTCCATAATTTCTGGTCCAATACCATCTCCTTTAGCCACAGCAATTTTTATCATGATTATTTTTTGAAGCAACAAAAGTAGGGTGTATTGGCACTTATATTTTGTTGGAATTGTATTGGCATGATTAAATTTTCTGCATCTTTTGTTGAAACCCATGGCCAATAGGAAATATGGTATGGGCAAAGCGAAAATTTCGTAATCAAAAATCTAATAAAAATACATTTTTCATTCCGCTATTAGTATGCTCTATGTCGAAATTGTAAAATGTTGAATTGGAATATTGTGCTTGGAATTGAACCTACAAAAACCCAAATTCGTTTTATGATAACTGGTTCTAAGGATGCTAAATGACTTCTACGCCGGGGCTTATGAATATTTATTTAAAACTAGCTGTTTGGGCTTATTATCCAGTCTTTATATGTCATTTCAAATTTAATTTCCTTTGCTCCATGTGTTCCAACTTCTGTCCAGCCAGCTTTTCTGTAAAACTGTTCTGCTCTTGTATTAAAAGCTGTACCTAACCAAACTTTTTCCTCTGTCTGAGTAAAATACCAATCCAACATAGTTTTGTGTAATAGTTGTCCAATACCTTTTTTCTCAAATTTGGGATCTAAAAATAACGCCCAAATGTTATTTTCTTTTAAGTCAGCAATTGCAAAACCCACAATTTGTTCGTCAATTTCACAAACCCATCCTTTTCCTCTTTTGGTAATGAACTCTTCACAATCTTGATCTGTCACCAAGTTGGGATTTGACAAAGTATTTTCTGTTACAGAATTTCTTACGATTTGAATTTGTTTTATGTCATCTATTGTAGCTTCTCTAATAATCATAATTTAATTCGTTCAGTTTTTATTTCTGTCATTGGTTTGTTCTAAACTATCAACTATTTGGTTTCGTTATTTTGCTTTTGACTGACCGCAAACGGCAGTCTGTCTACATACCACCATTTAGAATGCAAGTATAAGAAAAACTCTTAGGGGTTCTTTATTAGCGACTGTAAAAAATTTGGTTTGCAATTAAAGTGCAAACTCACTGGTTGGCCCGGCGTTGCTGAATGGATAGCTAAGGCTCCAATTTGTTTTATGGTACATTACTCTAATGTTGCGAACAAAGTTCTATACATACCCTTTTGGAGATACTTTTATATCTTGACAGCCCTATTAGTTCTGGTCTACTTTACAAAATGCACCTTTCTTTTTCTAACTACTTGTTTTAGATTTTAAGTGTTTTTGCTGCCTTTCAATTTGTAATTCTTAATGTATTCGCTAATTCCATGTTCTTCTTCTTTTGTTAAAGGTCTGCTATGTATTATAAGGTCAATACCTTTTGGTGCTTTAATCTGTTGATGTAAAAGTTGAAACTTCTGTTTGCAAAGTATCATCCGAAGCAGTATTTTCTATTGAGTTTGTCAACTTATATATTAAGAATTCTAAATGATTTATTATACTCTTTTCACCTTAATTGAATTAAAAAAAGATTGCCCTTTTGGGGCAACCTTTTCTAGAAAATTGTTGGAATTATTTGGTTTGTTTATTAATGAATATTACTTTAATATTTTTAAACCAAATATTCTACTCGTTTTAATTGTTAGTCCAAACTACTAGACCTGAAGCAGAGTAAAGATTGAGTTTGCCAGTGTTTTCCAAAACCAATTTTACAGGCTTATTATTGGCATCTTTAAATTTATCATTAAGAAAGGGATGCGTTTCGGAAGCCCATTGGGGTGTATTTTTAGAATCTAGTACTACCAAATTTCCATCATCTTGCATGGTTAATTTTCCGTTTTTAAAACCAAGTTTCATAGACCCCCATACAAAAGATCCTTGTTTTCCATCTTTTATTGTATAAACACAGAGATTGCCATCTTCCTCTTGCATTCTTAACATAAATTGGCCATTTGCAGAAACTAATATATCATCTCCTTGTAAAGAATGATTTGCTTTAAGTGTATTTGTATTTGCTTTTTTAATTTTCACTTTCCAAGTACCACTTCCTAGCGCTCTATTTTCTGACAATGCTGTTGAAACACAAAGATGATTTCCCGTTATTGCATAATCTTTCTGGTATCCTCTTGTATCTAGAAATCCCCCATTAAAATTATTCCAACCGTTTTTTAACTGAATTTCCATGTTATTGTTAACGGGTGTACCAACTGCCATTCCAGTTGAGAGTATTTTCCAAGTACCACTTCCATTATCTCTATTTTGTTCAAGAGAGGTAGAAACACAAAGGTGATTTTCCGTTTTTGCATAATCCTTTTGGTATCCTTTTGTATCTAAATATCCTCCAGTTCCCTGATTCCATTGGTTTACCAAATAAACATCATCTCCAATTAAAACAGGTGTGCCAGCTGACTTACCTGATGCAGAAATAACCTTCCATGTACCACTGCTGTTATCTCTGTTATCTGAAATTGCGGTAGATACACAAAGATGATTTCCGGTTTTTTCGAAATCTTTTTGGTAGCCCTTAGTATCTAGGAAACCACCATTGTAATTATTCCATCCATTTTGAAGAGTGATTAGATCTCCGTAGTTCAAGGTTTTTGCACTCGCATCAATTTGGATTAAAAGTGAAAAAACTGCCAACGCAAAAAAATTGATTTTGCTCATAATTTTAAAAAAATTGTTTTACACTTACTCTAGTTTAGCCTTTTCAGTATTCTGCTTTGTTTGATACAAAAAAAGCATTACCTACTAATGTTTTAAAAAAATTGGGACAGAATCACTATTTCTGGGATGGAAAACAAATTCCTAAAATAAGTTATATATAAACGATTAAATTCAAGCAAACCAAGCACTGCCTAAAAGTAAATTTTTAAATCTGGTTATTATTTCGTTGGGTTAGTATTTGATTAATCAGGGTATAATTAAATCTTGATAATTTTTGGAAACAGGAATTTCGATATTTTTTATCACAACACTTTTTTGGTTAAATTTCTCAATTTTTCTTTTATTTATTATAAATGCTCTATGAACTTGAATAAAAGAACCGTAGGAAAGCACTTCTAATATTTGTTTGATGGTAGACCGAGATTTATACAGTTTTTTATCCGTATGAATTAGTAGATAATTACCTTCTGATTCTATATGGTTTATTTCATTTACGGGAAGCTCCACCTGATATTCTTGGTCTTTAACTATAATTTTGGGAATGTTATTTTTATCATATTGACTGACAGCTATTTCTACAGATGTAATCAAATCAACATTTTTATAGGGTTTAGTAAGATAGGAGCTAGGCGTGGTGGAAACTGCTTTTCTGATTATATCTGAGTTATCATATGCAGTAAGATAAATAAATGGCACTTGATACATTTCATTTATTTGCTTTGCAAGTGTTATCCCATCCATTTCATTTGCTCCTAAATTAATATCGAGTATTACAAGGTCAACCTTTTCTTTTTTTAGCATTGCCAATGCTTCCAAGGAATTTTTTGCCTCCCAAACCTTGTAATTATTTGCTTGCAGTGTTTTTTTGGAAAGCCGTCTGTTTAGAAAGTCATCCTCAACCAATAATATAATTTTTTGTTCCATTATAGTTATCTTTTAAAATAGATGGTCAGTTCAAAACCATTTTCGCTTTTCGCTTCAATATTCCCATCAAGTTGATCAATCAGTCCTCTGATAATTTCTTGACCCAATCCTTTTTCATTTATTTTATTAAAATCAAATCCAATACCGTTATCTGAATAGTAGATTTGGCTACTCCTTTCATTTTCGGTTATTTCTATGTTAACAATTCCGTCTTTTTGGTTATTAAAAGCGTGTTTAATGCTGTTGCTTACAAGTTCTGTAAGTATTAAACCAATCGGTAACGCTTTTTCGATAGATATTTTATCAATTTCGCATTTTATGAGCAGACTGATTTTTTGTTTTTTGTTTTTGTAAGAATCTTTTATTAATTCAGAAAGTTCTACAACGTAATTTCTTAAATTAATATCGTTCACATTTTCTCCAATGTTGAGCTTTTTATGAAGCAAGGCCATTGAATGAATTCGGTTTTGGTTTCCTATTATTAAATCATCAATATTTTCAAAATTCACTGATTCTTTCTGAATTTCTAAAATACTGATCACATGTTGCAGATTGTTTTTTACCCTATGTTGTAATTCCCATAGAAGCATTTGCTTTTGCTCCACTGTTTTAGAAAGTTCCACAAATTGTTTGTTGATTATCTTGTTACGGGACTTGATTCTTAAGTTTTGTGAATACAGCAAAAAGGAAGTAATTAATAGTATAGCTAGAAAAATCCCAATTAAAAGAATTTGTTTATTTTTACTGTTTATTGTGGCTTCTTTCTTTTGATTTTGATATTGTTCTTCAATTTCTTTAGATTTTATATTTTCCTCCTGCTCACTGCCTACTACCCATTCCTCATGGTATTGTTTGAAATAATGGTACGCAGAATCTATATTGTCCATCTTTTCAAATATTTCGCTTCTAGTTTTTGAAAAGAATTTTTTTGCAATTAGTCTTGTATCATTGTCAAACATTCGTTTGGAATTATATACCATCCGAGCTGAATCACTATATAGTAGAGCTTCGTAAAAGTCACCAGATCTTGCTTTGTTAGTCGCTATATTATTAAAATTGTAGGCAAGACCAAGTGTATCTCCCACTTTTTTGTAGTAACCTACTAGCGGCAAATTATGCTTTAAGGCTTCTGGATAATTTTGACTTTTGTTTGCGATAATACCTAAAAGAATATGTGAATCGAATAAGTCGATTTCGTTTTGGTATTTTATGGAATATTCCATTGCTTTTTCAGCATAATAACGCAAAGAATCAGATTTTCCGATAAACCTGAAATAGGAGCTTCTTCTCACACAGTAGGTGCTATAATATTTTTCTAATTTATATTTTTCGTATAAATAGTTGGCATCATTTAGATATTGGTTGGTTAATACAAAGTTGAGTGTATTTTCATAGACTAAGGCTATTAATAGGTTAATATGGAAAGAAAGTGCAAACAACTCTGCCGAATCGGCTTCATCTTTAATTCCCAATAATATTCTAAGGGTATTTTCAGGTAGTCTGTTTTGTTTACTAAATATTAGTGCTTGTCTATATTTAATCTCGATTAAATAGTCTTTATTATTTTCATTTTTTAATTTAATTTGAACCTGAAAAAGACTGTCTATTTTTATTTGTGCATAATCAAATTGATTGTATTCAATAAGGCTATCCACGATTTTGAGATCCGTATAAAAAGAACTCTCCTGAGCAGTGGCAGAATCGCTTATGAAAAAAAGAAATAAAAAAAAGAATCCTCTCATTTAGTCGTCAGTAATGTTTATTCGTTCGAGTATTTCAATATATTATTTTTCAATAGGGAAGGTCCTATTTCTTTATAGTCTGACGAGTAAAGTTCAGAAAAAATTATTTTTATGACCCAAAGTCTTACCAAACAACAATTTTCAAGCAACTTTTCCGGTGAAAATGCAAAGTTGTTCATGCCATCATACATCATCATTTTTGAGATTCAATAAAAGTTTAAAAATGAAAGGTAATGCAATTTCGATTCAAGTGCTCATAGGGCGTGCAAAAAAATGGCTATCGCAATTATTACAGGTATTGGGGTTAAGAGAATTGGGCAAAGGAAATTTTTCAGCGATATGCAAGAAATGACTTTTTTGTTCAAGTATTACAATCTTTTAGAGGTAGAACAAATTACCCAAAAGCATTTAAAAGTTTACATGAGATGTATAAAAAAAGCATCTTCCCAACGCTACAAGCAAGAAACAGTGCAAATGTCTTACTAAAACCCAACAAAAAGCTATACTACACCACCTATATCACAACCCCACTGGTTGGCCCGGCGTTGCTCAATGGATAGCTAAGGCTCCAACTCGTTTTATTAATAGCTAATTCCAAGGATACTAAATGACTTTTTGATGAAGACTGTTGGCTTTCCGTCTAAATATTGGCAGTTCGTTGTTTAATTTTTAGCAGAAATACTAATGACATTGTTTTATGATTTTAGTTATTAAATCTGTCAAATAATTATCCCTTTGTTATTTTCATTGGGTTCAATTAAGTCCCACATATTCCCATACAAATCTTCAAATACTGCAACTGTTCCATATTCAAAGGTTTCTGGAGGTCTCACAAACTTTATTTGCCTGTCCATCATTTTATCATAATCTCTCCAAAAATTATCTGTGAAGAGAAAAAATCCAACTCGACCACCAGTTTGATTTCCAATACTTCTTGTCTGTCTTTCAGTAGTAGCTTTGGCAAGCAATAGGCAACATTCTTTCGCTCCTTTGGGTGCTATCATTACCCACCTCTTTTCTTCACTTAGCTTGGTGTCTTCTAATAGTTGAAAGTCAAGTTTTTGGGTGTAGAATTCAATAGCGTCATCATAGTTTTCAACTACTAAGGCAATATGTGCTATTCTTTGATACATTATTTTAGTTAATTATGTTAAATTCTTCTTCCAATATTCCATAAAAATAAATGTCCTTCCATACACCTATAATTGGTAATTTCTTTCGTTTTATTCCCTCTCTTTTGAAACCTGCCTTTTCAAGAGTCTTACTTGATGCAATATTCTCTACTGCACAACCTGCTTCAATTCTATGTAATTTCAAATCAATAAATCCATATTTCAAAATTCGTGTCAATGCTTCGGTTGTATAACCTTGTCGCCAATGGTCTTTATGAATTTTAAACCACAGTTCTGCTGTCCTATAGTTTACTTTCCCTAAGTTAATCGCAATAAGACCAATAAATTCATTATTGTCATTTTTGTCAATACCAAAAATATATGAATTTCTTGGTTCTTGTTTTTGTATTATCAACCATTCGTTCAGAATATTTTCAGTCGCTTGGATATTCTCAGGAATTCCCAATGTATTAAACTCGTCAGTTTCGGGTAAGGAATGAAGTTTGTGAACATTATCAATGTCAGCAAAAGTCAATTCTCTAATATTTAGTCTATTTGTTTTAAGCATTATTTTTACAATGACCGCTGTTAGCGTTTCGTTGTTTATTTATCTAGAAAGTTAATTTTACTTGTCTTGTCGAGGTATATGATAGCGTCAAATGCTTTCCCGATTGGAACAGTTTCTGTTTGAGTTCCCCATTCCTGAGCACCTGCTCCATACATAATGGTAAAGTTTTTTTCAATTTCACATTTCATGGATGGATTGGTTTTTATTTTCTTTAAATCCAAAAATAAATTTGGGTTTCCAAGCTTTTGCAAGCAGCCAGTGAATGTGTTGGGTATTATCTTTTCAAATTTATATACTTGCATTTTCGAACCTACTTCATTGGGATTATGAGGAAAAGCGTAGAACTCCCCAGTGCCAAAATCTGTAGCAATATTAAAAAATGATTCCCCAAACCTTTTTTTAAGCTGATGCCCTAAAACATCAATTATGCCATTTGATACCCAATCTCCAATATGAACATTGTGTGCCCAAATAAATGCTTTAGAACTTGATGAATTATTTTGTAAAATCCATTCAACATTTTCTGCCATATAAATGTCTCTGAGCGTACCTTTCAGAAAGTCAGAATTTTGATGAATGGCAGATATGAATTGTCCAATAACTTCAAGATGATGATATGATTCAGCAAATGAAATTTCATCAGTCTTTTTAATATACTGTTCTCTATTTTCAACAAACAAATTTTTTAATTTTTTATAAGCAATATAATAATCCCCCTTTTCATCTTCTGTAATGGGTTGCCAAAGATGTTTTGCAAAAGATGTTTCGATATTTTCATAACCAACTTTTTTTAAATACTGATTCACCCTGTTTAAGTCCTCCGTTACATACTGCATTTCCATTCCATACAATGCCACCTTATTATTATGTGTTTTGTTATAAGTTCTTAGCCATTCCATCATTTCTACAAATTCCGTTGTACGGTATCTCCAGGTAGAAATTCGAGTATTGAGTATAGTAATCAAACTGTCTGACTCACCTTGTATATAATCATTTAAAAAAGCAACTTCACCAACGCCTGCTTCTATAATGAATAGGTTGAAGTTTTGGTTTTCTACAAGATATTGAAGTAACTCTTTTGGCAGTTTTGTAAACTCAGACGTTCCGTGTGTGTCTTCTCCTAAACCTACAATACTTACATCATCTAATTTGTTATTAAGAAATGTGAATGAGCTGGCTTCAATTTTATTGAAAGGGGTTGAATACTCCTTGAGGTTAGTCAGGCATTCTTGTCCATAAGTAAATATCCTCAAAGTCAGAAAGGTAAGTACTAATAATATATTTTTCATTTGACTAAATTAATTGAATGATTTAGGGGTTGTTACAATTCTGCCAAACGACAGTCTGTCTAAAACCGCTATCAATTTGCAAGAATAAGCAAAAAATAAAGCATTTAGAGGCTCATTACTAATATTACAAGACTCAACCACTCTGTAAGGCCAGGCCTTGCTGAATGGATAGCTAGGGCCTCAATTCCTTTTATGATAACAGGTTCTAAGGATACTAAATGACTCTTTTGCCGGGGGCTGTTGGCTATCCATCTAAATGTTAGGGTTAGTCGCTTTATTTCAGTTATATTTTTAGTTCCATTATTGGTAAATATCTGTCTATGATGGTAGTTTCTATTTGCCCAACTTTAATAAATCCAAATTTTTCATAAAAATTTGCTGCATTTGGCTCGGAATCCAATATTATTTTTTCTATTTCAGTACTTTTAATTCTATTCAGAAAGTCATTCATAAGAAGTTTTCCAAATCCATTTCCAATGTAGTTTGGTAAAATGAATAAGTTATCAAGTTTTATCCCTTTTTCGTTTAAGTCAAAGTATGAATAATATCCAACAGTTAAATTATCAACTAATAATTTGTAAACATTATTATTCTCAATATATTTTTTGGTTATAGTCAGCAATTCAGACCAATTTTCCATTTGCTCCACAGAATATCCCCAATATGCTTTCGACTTTTTAGTAATTTCCGTTAAAATTTCGTTGTCTTCTATGGTTGATTTTGTTATTTCCGTCATTTTTTTTGCCAAACGCCTGTTCAAGCAACACCTCCGGTGAAAATTCGAAATTGCCCATACCATCCTACATCC
>CAXYYO010000003.1:0-124330 GCA_964293305.1 uncultured bacterium
CTTGTTAGGAGCATTTTATCCATTAAAAATATAAAAATGATTCAGAAATTTATTAGAATGGGCTTAATAGCTGCCCTAATAGTGAGTTTTACAGGTCTTGTTTCAGCCCAGAAAAATTCAGAAAAAATAATCCGAAAGATATTGGACACACAAACTCAAAGCTGGAATAAAGGCGATATTGATAATTTCATGAAAGGTTATTGGGAGAGTGATAGCCTTATTTTTATTGGCAAAAATGGAACCACTTATGGTTGGGGTGCAACACTTAAAAATTACAAAAAAAGTTATCCCGATACAATGTCAATGGGCATACTAAACTTTGATATTATTAAAGTAGAAAAATTATCAAAGTCTTACTACAATATTGTTGGAAAATGGTTTCTAACAAGGAGTATTGGAAACATTCAGGGTGCGTTTACATTACTCTTTAAAAAAATCAATGGCAGTTGGGTAATTGTGCAAGATCACAGCAGTTAAAAGACAATCATAAACCTTGGAGAGGAGAATCCTATATTACCTCCTTGACCATAATATTCTTAGAGAATACGAAGTTATAAAATCAAGTATTTTTACTTATTCTTTTTTGCCAGATGTTCTTTATTCAATTCGAGTAACAAATCCTTTGTGATATCTTTTAAAGTATCTTTATAATAAACTACATCATCGGAGCTACCGGTTGCAAACACATATACATAACCTTTTTTTCTGCTGTAAGTCTTTAGAAAATCCTGGATACGAGTTTTTATATCCATCATTTTTTCAATCGTTTCATTCTGCAATTCCTGCCCAAGTTGCTCTTGCTGTTGTCTAAAATTACCTTCCATACGCATCAAGTCTTCTTGCATTTGGCTTTGCTCAGTTTGTGAAAGTGAAGGACCTCTTTTATTAAAATCATTTATTTTAGAGGTATAGTCATTTCTCATTTTTTCCAACTTCTGTTCCATGCCATTGTTTCTGCCTTGCAAATATGTTTTTACTTCTTTGAAGTATGCATAATTGTTTTGAACACTATCAATTTCAAAATAAACAAATTGGCTACTAGCTGCTTTTGTCTTAGCATCATCTATTTTCTTTTGTGCTTCCAGATCAGTTTCATGAGAAAAATGCAGATAAAATAGTATTCCTGAGGCTAGGATTAAAACGATGTTTGAAATTAATAGAAATTGCTTCATTAAGCTTAATTTAAAAGTGGTGCAAGATAGCCGCTGATGATTGAAATAGATGTTAAATGTATAACTAGTTTAGATCGGTTTGTTACCGAAAAAGGCTGATAGTACTAAAGCCTAAACGTTTTTTTACATACCCAACAGCCATTAAATTTGTACAGCCCACTGCTATTGCAGTGCTCAATGCAGAGCCAATAGCACCCAAAAGTGGAGTTAGTATTAGAGCAAGCACGATAGAAAGAATTGCATTTAGAACCATAACATTTCTCATGTCTTTTTCATGACCAGTCATATTGAGCAGATAACCAACTGAACCACTTACTACACTTATAAACTGACCTGTGGCCAGTATTCTTAGTAATGTGGCTCCTCCTTCAAAATCTTCCCCAAAAAGGGATAGTATAAATTCAGGAAATATCCATAAAACTAGCGTTATTGGTAAAGCAGCAATTGTCATCATCCTTGTAGCATTTCGCACATAATGTTTTAATTCTTTCATTTTACCTTCCTTGTACATCACTGCAAAGCGAGGCGCACTTACATTATTAACAGCCATTAAAATAAAAGAAATTAACACAGTAGTATTTCTACATACTGAAAGCTGCGCTACCTCTGTAGAATTATTAAAAATACCCGCAATAAGCTGCCCACCCCATGTGGTTATTACATTCATGATAGCTACAATCCATAATGGAGAACAACTTTTCCACAAAACTTTACTGTCAAACTCCTCTTTTGCAGATGCAGGTGGGATATTTTTGTACCACCAATACATGGCTATTATTAGATTTATAAAACAGGCTATTGAATAATATTTTGCAGTATCAGCACTATTCTTGGGAGTCAATAAGAAAACAAATAAGATGAGAACTAGTGGAGTTAATAATTTCAAACTTGATACAGAATACACTACTTTTTTTCTACCCTGTAATGCCATTCCATAGACATTATATGCTGCAAAAAAGGGCATTGATAGGGCTACATAAAATAACGGCCATTGTAGTGCAGGTTTATTAAAAAAATAGACAGCAATAGGCTTTGAAAGAATAGCGACTAAAATAGTTATAACCGTGAGTGGGAGTATGCTCCATGCAGCTATTTTTTTTATAAGTGCATGCACTGTATTCCATTTGCTTTCTGCACTATATACACTTACATAACGAAGTACAGTTTGATCAGCCCCTATGCGCCCAATGGTGGCGAGTAGTGTGGCAAAAGTAACAGCAAGAAAAAAATACCCAGATTCTTCAGCTCCTAATTTTCTGGCAACCACCACGTTCATTGCAAATGCAATAACAGCAGCACCCATTCTCATAATTAAAGCGATGACTGAATGTTTTACAAGTTCTTTGTTGTCTTCTTTCTTTCCTAACTTCTTAAATTTTTTTACAAATTTTTGAATCATTTATTTGGTTTTATCTATAACTTTTATTCCGCAGCTATAGAGTTTGTCTTAGTAAATTTCCAATAATTTCTTTTCAGTAACCCAACGGTTGAAAAAACAATTTGAGAGGCTATTCCACTATTTTTCACACCCCAATCATCAGGAAATTGATAACCCCACTGCTTCATAAATGGGCCAAATATGTAAACAGCTCTTTCACGAATTTCAGGTGTATAATAATCAAGATAATTAGATTTCCCCTCTGTTTGATTTACCATGGGGAGCGGTCTTATTTGAGAAACTCCAATTTTCTGCAAAGCATCTGAAAAATCTTGTTGAATATTTTCAAAACGAACAACATGATTTAATTTATTATGGGCTACACTAGCCCAACTGTCGTAAGGCAATCTATAATATTTTCTAAAATAGTCTTCAAAACTCATATTATTGTCATGTACCTCTCTGAAAAGTTTTAAATTTTTTTCAGCAATAATACCTCCATTAACCCGCCACTGAGTAGGATCTGTATAACGTCCTTTATGATTATGCTTTAGCTTAGAAAACCCGCTTACAACAGTATCCATAGGGTGTCTGATGCCAGAGAAGATAAAATATTTTTTTTCTGTATCTGTGGCTTGGTTAATGAACTCGTGATAGCGACTGTGCTTATGCAATATTTTTTCCCCACCATAGTTTTCACACAGCTCCTTACTAATTGCTGTAGAACCAGTGCGATACATTTCAATAAATAAAAACTTATTTTTATGTGAGATTACCATTTTTGTATGCTTTAAGTTTCAAATTAATTGATATCATAACCCAACTGTAATAGCTCTTCCTTGAAAATTTCATTCAGCTTTGTTATGGTTTCCGGCTTGAGCTTATCTTTATAGTCATTAGCTTTAATACTTCTTATAAAAGAATTTTTATCTTCCTTTTTAACTTTAAAAGATGTTTTTGTAATAATGTTTTTCTTTACTTCATCATTACTTTTTATTTCAAGGAAATCTGATAATTTATTAAGCCAAGGTGTAAAATTGCTAATCATATCTTCATACTGTAGTAATACAACATTTGGTCTGTGTAGTAAATGCTTACAGAAATCACTATACTTCTTTTTAAACTCTGGTGCTTTTTGTAATACGAATGTATCAATATCCATATTCGCAAACTGCTCTCTTTCTTCTAATACTTCCTTCCTTCCTATTGGATGATTATAAAGTGTAGAGAAATAGTAACTATTTAAAACATCTCGAGGATCCCTAAGTACAAGCAATATTTTAAATCGCTCCATTTCTGGAAATTGATAATATGACCTAAATGCACCATAAAAATATCCTTTGGGCTTAAGCAGTTTACCCATCTTACCAAAATTGTTATATGTTTTTTCTTGGGCATTTTTAGATAGATAACCACTAAAATTTATTACGGTAAGGTTTTCATGTGCCAGTAATTCCATTACCGTGTTTTTTATAAACGTGGAAGCACTTTTATGTACAGTGAAAAATAATATGCTTTGCTGTTTACTATCTGGTTGTGGCTTTAATCCATGTAGCAATAAATACTCATCCTTGAAATAGAAAGGTCTACTAAATTGCAACATTGCAGTATAAACCTTTGCTAAAAAAGATTTATCATTTTTTTTGACACTATCCTCCAGTTTACGCTGGTATTTTTTCATTAATTTTTTTATCATATTGCAGTTGTATAACTATCTTTTTATTTTTAATTTATCACCTTGATAAAAAGTTCTTGAAATGATGTAGCCGTTGCTTGCCATGTAAATTTTTCTATATTTTTTCTACCCTTTTCTATCAATTGCATACGTAGTGTTTGATCGGCTAATACTTTATACATGCTACTTGCAATTGAACTGATATCAGTAGGTTCCAAAAGAATACCTGCATCATTGACCACTTCTGGTATTGACATTTTATTGCCAGCAATCACAGGCACATCACATGCCATAGCTTCTAACACTGGTAATCCAAAAAATTCCATACTAGAAATATACATGAATAAACTGGATCCGCGGTACAGTGCTGGCACTTCTTCTAGATTAACCCATCCGGCAAATATGATATCACTTTCTACGCCTTCTTGTAGAGCTATACCCTTTAGGTAGTCAAGTTGTTTGCCATTGGGGTCCTTGCCTGCTATTAATAATTTATGTGGCAGCATTGATTCTTTCTTAAATAATGCAAATGCCTGAATAAGTTTATCAATATTTTTATGAGGAAATAATGTACTTAGTGATAGTATATATGGCTCGTTTGGAATCCAATTGCTACTGCTCTCTTTATCTTGAAAGTCCTTAAGATTTACTCCTTCATGTATAACCACTTTTTTATTTTCTGATATCTCCAAATATGGTTTCATGAATGATGAAATGCAAACCGTAACATCAGACTTTTTCAAGGATGGGTTGAGTAACAGATCATAATAAATTTTATGAAACCGACTAATGGTTACAAATTTTTTAGGTAAAGTTTTTCTTAAAGCTTTAATACTCATTTGTGCCTGCACAATGGTAACTTGTGGTATTGGGCATTTCAACACTGCTATATTACAAATGTTTAAAAGCAATGACATTTTTGAATTATCAATTTGCTTTATAAGATTAAATTGTTCAAAATAGATTCTTTTGATAGGATTGTTATTATCAACATTAACAGTTGTTATTGTAAAATTTGAAACTTCTTTAAGCTTATCAAAAATATCAACATTAGAAGGTGTACAAATTAGACAATAATCTATGTCATCATTTGATGCAGCAAATGCGTATAGCAATTCAAGTAGAAAAGTTTTAATGCCTCCGCTTTTATGATTTACCGGAAGTGTATTTATATATACTGTAGGAGTTAATCTCATTTTTTTTCAATCATCTTGTTATATACCTCTGTACATTGTTTTAATTTTCTATCATACATAGGAGTTTGTAATACTTTTTTTATTTCTTGTGCCGCAGCTTTCCTTTCCTCAGTTGGATATGCTACTCGCTGTTTAAAGTCGTTTGCACCTATGAGTTCATCTTGTGTTTGTACTATATGCTTTACTTTTTTTTCATTTTCATCATTTCTCTCATAAGGTATAAATGAAGATCCGAATTTGCCATTAAGTTGGTTGATAATGGATGCATAATCAGAAAGTATATTTTCGAAATTTCCTACAACATAATTATTGTAATTTAATAGCGAACTATATAGAAAATGATAACCGCTTAGAACTATATTAATATCATATTTAGGTTGTCTTATAATTAAAGAACTAATACAACCAATGGGCTCACGAATCAATAATATACTGGGTATATTGTACTTGTCTGCAATAATAAACTGTGATTGCTTATGTATATGATGTGCCATGATTGGCGTATCACGTTGGGCAATTTGAAATGCGTAAGTAGAATATGTATTGGCGCAGCGAGGAAAACCATCAATTAATATTTCAGTACGTTTAGATGTATAACAATCATCTCTATTGCTAAGCATACTACTAATACCTGTATAAAGAAAAGGATAAGCACTTGCATAATGTGCCAATAAGAACTTTGTATTTAAAAGGGGATGCTTCATTATATATTAAAATAAATCTGGCCAATATTCTGCTAAAGGAAGTTTTGTAAATGATGCTAACTCATGAATGTCCTTTTTAAAATATTGAATCAGATAATCTTTTGTTGAATCTTCAAGTTGTATCTTTTCTTTATTTTTTTGGGACGATTTTGTGTTGCTATTCCTCAAAACTGATTTTATTTTCAATCTCCATTTTGCGGGAATCATATTTATTAGTTTTCCAGTTTTTCCGGGAGATAAAAGTTTTGCAACAGCATTAGAATAGGTATCTTCCCTTTCATTGAAACGCACAGAAATATCAAAATCAAAGACAGGCAGTTCAATCCATTCTACAATATCATTTAACTGGTCTTTAAAATTTATAGTCATTTGCTCAAGCAAGAGAACTTTAACCTGCTCTGCGGGAAATATTTCATAAACATTTTTTAAATGCTGTAAATAGCTACTGCGTAGTAAGTACTCACAATTTTTTTGGATACGTGTATTTCCTTTAAAGCGTGATGGGTCATTTTTATAAACTGCATCTTCAAAATTGTTATAGGGTTCCATACCTTTATTTCTACAATACTGAAAAGCGGAAAATGCCCTGTACACCGGATGTCGTAAGACTATTAAAACTTTAACTCGAGGATTGTGTTCAATTAGTTTTGCCAGTAGTGCTTTATTGTTCATTAAACCCACTCGCTTAGCTATAAAATGGCTTTTTCTTTTATCATTTTTCACCATTTCATCTACAGCATTATTATAGTGATATTGAAAACCTTTTTTATAGGAATTCTCATCTGCAAACATTCCAAATTCAATAGTATGGTGAGTTGCAATATTTGGATGCTGCTGCAAATACATGTTTAGAGATGTGGTACCTGCTTTTTGGGCACCAATAATCATTAATTCAATTTTTCCTGACATTATTTCAATTTAGCATCAAAACTATATGCGTGTTTCTGTATGATATATGCTTCTTGCTCTGCCACCATATTAATCGTTTCTTCATTGTAATAGGAAGCATAACTTTTCCTTTTTGATGCATTAGTCTTTGGAATAGAGCTTGTGGCTGAAATGAGCTCAGTTTCAATTCCGGCATTTTTCATTAGTGCCATAAAATCAGGCTCCAAACTTTCATTACGAAGGAAATGATTGATGAAATTATTTTTTTTATCAAAATCAGCAACATCATTTTGGGTGCTGATTACACTTATATTTTTTTGGAAATCATAGTTATATAATTGCAAATATCTGTAAGTAAGCAAGCCAATATTTAAAGATACTTTTTCATCACCAAAGTGAATGATGTCCTTTCGCCTGGTTTGCAAAACCATTTTTAGCCATTCTCTGAAGAGTGCAGGATCATCAGGATTCTCGTAAACGGCCTTCCACTTTGCTACAGGTGTAAAATAGGATCTGGGATGAAGAATTTTCTTTAAAATATTTTTATTGATAATCTGCTCATATAAAGCACCTTTTTTCATGCATCCGAAAGCCCAAAGGGATACATACCAATCCCATGGATTGCGAATATTTCCACTTTTTATTTTCGCATCAAAATTACCAAGAGCATTTGCAGGTACCTGATAAATTGTATTGTGTTTACCAATTTCTCTACCTGACAGTTCCGCTACACTATGCAATAATTTTAATACATGTGAGCAGCCTGTTTTATGCAAAGCCAAATAGATAATTTTTTCACTGATATACATAATAATATTGGATTCAAGATTGAAAATTTTACTCCTCAGAAATTCCGGAGATGGTATTCAATTCCTTCATTTTCTGAGAATAAATAAGCCTAGCTTTTTTAAATTTACAATTACGAATAATATTTTTTTTGCCATCATTTATTGTAGCAACAGATTTGGCTGAACCCGCATCAAAAAAACAATTTTCAATGATATTGTACTGGGGGGAAGTGTTAGCTAAAAATTCGTATGCAATTGCGTCTTCTTCAGCACCTTCAGGGTCTTGTTCTTGTGAAATTTTGTTTTTCAATTTCTTTTTATATGCCCTTGCTGGCGCTTCTTTTGCTGGGCCGGCTTTACTGGTTTCTTCATCATCACCAATAGCAAAAAGATTCCTCATTTGTTCTCCACCATAAAAGTTTACGTTTGTCATACGATTGGAATAACATCCAAATTGTGGATCTTCAATATAACGTTCGTTAAATAATTCTACAAATGGTCTCTTTTGATATTTTGCTGTTACAACACCATTACTAATTACGTTTTTTCTTGATCGGATGGTTATAAGTCCATGCCTCATTGCCACATCCCCACAATCAAAAACAAAGCTATCCAATGTTACATTTCTGCAATATTCACCAAAGGAAATCATATCTAAGGTAGCTGTAAAATTCTCTAGTGGCTTATAAGTTCCAGATACATTTTTTATTTCTAAATGGTCTGTACCAGTTTTAATCTCTATACCCCGCCAGCCAAATGTTCCTGAAATATTTTTTATGGTGCTTCTTGAAAAAGCATTTACACCAATAAGCCTAATTCCATTTTCAATTTTCAAGTTTTCTAGATGGCAGTTATATGCATAAGTTCTGAGCGTTATATGTTCTGCATTAAACGCCATATTCCGAATAGTTACATTTTCCACAGCTTCAAATGCAGTTTCTGCAAGTGGGTCATAGTTTCCATTTGCTGCTATTTCAGCAGACTCCACATTTTCATCTATTGGATATTCAAAGTATAGTTTGCCATTATCAATTTTTACAATTTTACTAACCGTAATATGGTAAGGCAATAATATTTTTTTATCTCCTTGTCTTCTTTTTAAAGCAGAAGAAAGCATTACAATTTGCCCAATGTGGAAATTACTTAGTTCGCTTTTTTCAGCTATTTCAGCAAATTGTTGACCTGCCTTTATAGCACCGGATACCTTATACAAGTTAAAGCCTGCATTATCATTATTTAACTTCACAAATGCTACTGCGTTATAGTTTCCCATAAGAAATGCAATGTGCAAAATATCTTTATCTCTAGTGTTATCATTTGTTATTTTACCATTACCTTTTCCATCAATAGTTAAATTATTGCGAGTTTGTAATGGGTAATTAATTACATATTTTTTTTCTGCTATTACAGTCCCATTATTTGCAGATGCCATATTGATAGCTTTTTGAAAAGCTGCACCATCCAAGGATATTTCTAAGTCTTTTACTCCGGGATATTCCTTAGTAGCCTCCGATAGTGTTTTATATCGTTCAGAAATTTTATGCATACTTCCATCACCGGTGGCTCCATACATTTCAGGGGTAAAAATTTTTGATGTTTGATTGGTAGAGCTGTTTCCAGTCTTAGAAGAATCCGCTTCTTTACATCCATTGATGGAAAGGATTGGTAGATAACTATTTGTTCCAAAAAGACCCATCCAACAAAAACTCAATAAAAAGAAAGGTATCTTCATAATATTTAATTTTAAAAAGCATCAAAGTACTTATGATACTTTATTCTTATTAGTCTGTGCAAATTTTACAATAAAATATATTGGTAAGAGCCCTGTAAACACTTTTACAATACATGCACTAAAATCTCCGCCAATAGTTTTTAAAGAAAATGGCATAAAAACAAGTATATAAATAACCATACCAAATATACTTATTCCCCTCACAGATTTAAATGCATCATAAAATACTCTTAATGCAAGACCAAAAATGAACATACCCAGAACAATGCCTACATACCAAAAATTCAGATATAATTCTGCTATAAATCCAGGAGGCACCCCTCCACCCTCAGAGTTACTGTCTCGTTTTTCATAAATGAATTCTCCGATAACCCTACCTTCTGTCATTTCAGGTTTTTGGGGCCAATATTCTCTTGGTATAGGTGCCAATATCCAGAGTATAAGCGTTTCTCCAAATTGAAATTGCATTTTCTCAGGCATTCTATCAATTATATGAGATGTTTTATCTACCCCCAAGAAATTTAAACTTGTAACCATGATTACTAGAGGGTTTGTAGAAACTTCCGTTGACGATCTTTCTTTTGCATGAGACTCCCTAAGTGTAGTCATAATAACCAAAACTACAGAAGCAAGTGCCACGATTGGAATGATTTGCCTGATCTTTATCCCTCCTTTTAGATAATGATAAATTAATCCAATATTTATCAGCACATACATAGCATTTGTACGAGAACTTACAATAAATGGATAAGCCATATTTAAAAAAAATAGGAGGAATAGAAACAACCCTAGAGCAGAAAATAATTTTACCTTATTCTGTAGAAAATAGATAAACATTACATAGAAAATAGGTTCAATTATATCCATAAACATGCGGTAGTATCCTAAGGAGGAATAACTACCTTCTTCAACCTCAAAATGTCTTTTCTTGGAAATACTAGATGAGTCACTTAAGTCCACACCCATTTTATCAAAAAACAAAGTAGCTACAATCATACTAACCAAAGTGAGTATAATAGCCAAGGGTAAAAATCTCTTTAGACTGATGGGTGTGTTAAAAATGGGGTAATCAGTCCATTTTGCAAAATTTTTTACTGGATATGAATATCCAATTAATAGAAAAGTAAAACCAAGATAAATAGCGACTATCCCTTTAAGAATGATTGTTGGTGGCTTGTCCAAGAGCATCAACCACTTGGTATCATATTGTAGGGGTGATACAATAAAAAATGAGCGAAGCACAGTACCTATCATCAAAGACATGAGAATTAGAACTAAAGGATGAGTAGGATCAAATTGTTCACCCTTCTTTGTCATAGGGAGTAAAAGCATATTCACTAATGGCACTGTAAGCAGTGCAATCAGATAGTTTGGCTGGCCAATTGCTATTACATACAAACTGCCACCAATGGTTATTGATGCAAGTAAGATATGCACCATAACAAGTATGGAATAAAAACTAATTTTCTGGTTCATGATTTCTATCCAAAAAATAGATAATTTAAGTACCCTATTTAACTCTTTACACGCTTACGGAAGAACTTAGATTGCTTCTTTTCGTCACTGTAGTATCCATTGCCATATCCGTATCCATATCCGTAATAATTACCATACTGATACCTACCAGTCTTTTTTACATCATTTACAATAGCATAAAGATTACCGGGATGCTTAGTATGCATTTCATTGAGTTGATTTACACACATCTTAAAACTAAAGCCTAGTCTTATAACAAATAAATTGATATCAGAAAATTTTGTAAGTAACTGAGTATCTGTTACTATTCCATAAGGTGGAGAATCCACGATAATAACATCAAAGTTTTGTTTTAATGTTTCAAGCAATGATTCATTAAATTTAGATAAAATCAGTTCTGCAGGATTTGGGGGAACAGGACCTGAAGAAAGGATATAGAGATTATTAAAACTAGGTGCCTTTGACACAAATTCAAGAATTGATTTGTCATTTGTGATGGCATAGTTTGAAAAGCCAAGTTCATTTGATAAGCCGAAGATTTTAGAGAGTGTTGGCTTTCTAAGATCCATTTCCATTAACAATACTTTTTTTCCTGCAAGGGCAAATAATTGTCCTATGTTTCCTGAAATAAAAGATTTACCTTCTCCAGAACTTGATGAAGTAGATAGTATAACGGGACAATTATTCGTGCCTGCAATAAAATCGAGATTAGTACGTAGCACTCTAAGCTGTTCGGCTACAGCATTTCTACTATCTTTATTAACTGAAAGTAAACCAGCATTTTCACTATGGCCTATCTGTGCAATTATTGAAACCTTAGTACCCGAAGTAATCTCTTCTTTTGTATTTATTCTATTGTTGAATAGATCCTTTAATAAGATAATTAGAGTTGGTACTGCTAAGCCAAGCATTAAAGCTGCAGCAATAATGACCATCTTGTCAGGAAAGTATGGTAAGTAATCAGACTTTGGAGTTTCTATTACTGTAGCATTAGAAACATTTGAAGCTTTAGTAATGGATGTTTCTTCCTTTTTCTGAAGTAAGTATAGATATAGTGCCTGTTTAACATCTTTCTCCCTAGTGAAATCTATATATTGTCTCTCCTGGGCAGGAGCAGCATATACCATTTGGTTTATCTTTTCATTTTGGACTACTATTTGGTTTCTACCTATTTCTATATTTTTCTTTTGATTGGATAGATTACGTTCAATGTCATTCCTAAGCGTTGTAATCTGAGCGTTTATATTTTGGATAAGTGGATTGGATTCTTTTACTGATACCAGTAGTTTACTTTTTTGTATGAGGAGCGAATTATATTGTTGAATTAATAAGACAAATGAAGGGTCATTTGTAATGAGAGCAGGCACTGGTCTGTTATTGTTTTTATCTGTGTTTACAAAAGTTAGCATCGTATTTATGATGCCTAACTGTACATCAGATTCATTTAGTTTCTGATAATATTCCGAACCACTAGTTATAATCGCCTTAGCTTGCTCATCTAGATTCACTAATTTATTTGCCTGCTTAAAGCCCTCTATATCTTTTTCAATAATACCAAGTTCTCCAGATACAATTCCTATTCTTTCATTGATGAAGGCTATGGTACTATCATTCATCTCATTTTTTTCAATGAGGTTTCTATTCATGTATGCATCAATTAGTGCTTTAAGAAAGTCCTCTCCTTTTCTTGGCACATTGGAATTATAGTTTAATATTAAAATGGAGGTTTCCTTATCATCGTACAAAACACTGTAGTTATTTTTAATTTCTGCCAGCATTGCTTCTTTTGAACGAATAGTAAGCACATAAGGTTTTTCTAAAAAAGCCTGCCCAGTTGAATTCAATATCAACTTCCCTGTTGGTAAAGCAAGAGTATCCCCAATTTTCCCTTTATATGAATTTTCCCCCAATGTTAATAAAAAGTCTGTTACAGTGTTTGCTTTCTTAAACTCAATATGCATGTTGATATCAGGCAAACTATCAGACGCAGGTTCAAAATAAGCCTTAAAAGGAGAACGTTTATATTGATCTACATCTCTTATACTTCCCTCTGTACGATAAACTTTTGTAAGATCCATTTTATCTACAACTCTATTCAGTAAATCTCTAGTTTGCAAAATATAAAGCTCATTGTAGATATTATTTTGTACGTCAAATAAACCACTAAAATCCATCACTTGGGGTGATGGCAACATACCAGAAGTAGCCCCTTTAGAACCCTCTGGTTCTTGAATCAATAACTTGGAATGAATTTTATACATTGGGTTGGAGTACCTAATATATATTGCTCCAAGCAGTATACAAAGAAATAAACTCAGTAAATAATACTTCCAAAAATAAAGAAATTTGAAAATTATTTTTTTGATATCAAAAATATCATCCTGAATGAGGGTATTTTTATTATCACTCATTTTATTATAATTTACGGATTATTATTTAAATAAGATGCGGCTTACAATAATTAGGAGTATTGATAACCCCGCACTATAAAGTGCTATTTCTCTATTTCTATATGCGTCTGTTGTTGCTACTTTTGAATCTGTTGGCTCCACATACAATATATCGTTTGGTTCTAAATAAAAATAGGGAGAAGAAATAACTTCTTTTGAATTCAAATCAAGTCTGACCAACTTTTTATAGGTAAGGCTATCCCTTATCAATAATACATTTTCTCTGCGGCCATATATGGTCATATCACCAGCTAGACCTAAAGCATCAAATACATTTACTTTCTCATTGGGAATAATATATGAAGATGGTCGTGCTACTTCACCTAAAACGGTAATTTTATAATTCGCAAAGCGTACGTTAATTACAGGCTCATTAAAAAATTTATCAACCTGTTTACGTATTTCTTCCTTTGCATCTTCTGTAGAAAGACCTGATATTTTAACCCTTCCTACAAAGGGTAGTTCCACCCTGCCCTCTTTATCCACTAAGTATCCGTTAGATGCTTGCCCTGTAGTAGCACTTCCTAATACAGGCACATTACCTCCAATTCCTGTAGTGCTAGTACCACTATTAAGCAGTGATGTTACTTCATTATCAATAGTTTGTATTGTAATAGTCAATACATCATCAGGTTTAATAAGCGGGCTTCTGAAGGCGTGTGTTTGAACAGCTTCAGGCAAAGAACTATCTGAAAAATCTTTAAAATAAGCAATGCGTTCATAATGCTTACAAGAGGACATCCATATCAACATGCATAAGAAAGATAGTCGTATGGTTGACACAAATACCCCGGGAAAATACTTAGTCATAGTTTTCATTTTCACTGGAAAAGGTGCAAATTTCGAGATTTCTAATTGTATAGCAATTTATTTTATTATTAAGTACTAACAATTTCCCAATAAAAATTTTCATTTTTAGGTATTTGTAGAAATCTCTCTTTGAAAATTTCTGGGGGGCTTATAAGTTTTCTTGTTGGTATGTATAACCAAGCTCCATCCACTGTTAGCGTAGCACAATGTATGTTTTCATTCTTTTTAATTTCATGCTGAATGCTCCATCGGCTTAAATCCGACTTGCATCTTAAAAGCTTTACGTCAATGGAAACAGCATCCCCAAAATGTATCTCTTTTTTAAAAATGCACTCCTCTCTAAATAAAATAGGCCCAAATTGCTCTTTTGCAAACACCTGTGCTGTAAAACCATGGTCATTCAAAAAACACAATCTTGTATAAGCTCCCCAATCATAATAAACGGAGTGTCGAACATGCATATTTGCATCAATATCAGACCATCGTATTTCTGGACTTTTACTATAGTGTTCCATTCTAATCAAATTTTAGTTCTTTTTCCGCTTTTCTGCCTGCCATTTCAAATAATGAATACTTACATTAAGTTCGTAACCAATCAGTAACATTAATGCATTGTAAAACATCAGTAGCATAATCAATAGTAATGCACCTACTGAACCATATACTTTGTTATAAGCAGCAAAGTTTTGAGCCCAAATTGAAAAAAGCCATGTGGCTATCATTATAAGCACTGTGGCCAAAATGGCACCTGGTGAAATCAAATTCCATCTTTTATGTACGGAAGGGGCATATTTATAAATGAACGCAATAGAGAAAAGGAACAAGCTGATGGTAAGCAAAAATCGAATGATGCCCAACCAAAAAATTGTAGTGGCTCTCCTTATTTCAAATGAGAGTAACAATTTTTTGAATAACTCTCCCTGCCCTATAGTGAGAATAATTGTACCTACAAGTAGAAGTAATAATACCATGGTAAGTCTAATTGCTCTCCAGCGATAAATAAAAAAATTTCCCTTTCTTTTTTCAGGCAATGATTTATCAAAAGCTCTTATGATTCCCGCCATTGCGTTGGAGGAATAATAAACTGCCACTACAAAGCCTATGGAAAGTAACCCTGTTTTAGGAATATTCAATAATTCATTGAGGTTTGACACAATAAGTTCTCTTGACTCGGGGTTTGGCATTGCTTCACTAATCAACCTATTTAACTCATTAAAGATGCGCTCAGATGCTGGGAAATACGGCAGCAGGGTAAATAAAAAAATAGCAGATGCGGGTATTGCCATTATAAAATTGAAAGCAATAGATGATGCCCTATCTCTTAGCCCAATAGTATTGATTTGACCTACAATAAAATGTACAACATCATAAATTGGAATTCCAGCAAAACCAGGAATACTCCATACTTTGCTTTTAATAAGCAAGAATGATATCCACTTCGTTTCTATTATTTTTTTCTCAACCCTATTCAAAATTTTTATTGCTTTTGCTGCTTTTTGCGAAGAAGAAAGGCATTTAGGCTATCCTGATATTCTTTTGCATATTGATTATGCTCAGCAAAAGTAACACTGAAATGGTGATAACCACTAAAATCACTTTTAGCTACAAAAAATATATAATCAGTCTTTTGTGCATCAAGTACTGCATCAATGGTTACTATTTGAGGCGTACAAATTGGACCCGGCGGAAGTCCAACATGTTTATAAGTGTTGAATGGTGATTCAACCTCCAAGTGTTTGTATAAAATTCTTTTAAGGCTAAAGTCTTTTAATGCAAATTTGATTGTGGGATCAGCTCCCAGGGGCATATTTCTATTTACCCTATTTATATAAACACTTGCTACATTTCCTTTCTCATCATTTTTATTGGTTTCTTCTTCAACAATTGAGGCAATGGTGTACACCTGCTCTGTTGTGAAACCAATTGCACTGGCTTTCTCAAAACGATTATTTTTTGACCAAAACTTTTTCTGTTCTGAAACAAGTCTGGAATAAATAATATTTGGCGATGCTGTCCAATTCAATTCATAAGTATTTGGAATGATTGCTGTCATCCAGGTATCTGTTGAACAACTAAACGATGCAAGCGTATCAGTATTTATAAGAAATCTGTACATAGCTGCACTGTCTATCATGAAATTTTTTGCAACTAATTTTGAAAGATCCTCTGGTGTTCTCAGTTTATTAATAATAAGTTTAACAGCGGATTGTTGATTCCTTCTAAATAACATGACCAGCTCATACAAATTCATCCCTTTTTTAATTTCAAAGCGTCCCGCCGTAACTCTATTCCAACTATTAGATATATCCATCATCCAAAACCAGACTCCACTTCTCTTTATCAATGAAGCAGTATCTACTTGTAACCGTATTTCATTTTTTGCATCTATGCCAGGCTTTACATATACATATTGCTTCTCTTTTTCAAAATTGGTAGCACCACTCAACAATAAATATAAGCCCCATGTAATGGCAACAATAAGAATGATACAGCCAGAGAGTAAGAATTTACGCATAACTAAAAAATAAAAACCGCCATTTGGCGGTTAAAAAATGTGGAGAATACCGGAGTCGAACCGGTGACCTCTTGCATGCCATGCAAGCGCTCTAGCCAGCTGAGCTAATTCCCCATTGCTTAGCTATAAAACAAAGCAAAAATAGGTAGGTGATTTAATTCACCAAAAATATCATACGCTCTAATCATCTTTGGTATCATCTCAAAACCATTTCTTCTTCATAAAATAAGCAGCAATAATGACCGATACAACCAAACTTAACACGATAGGAATATAAAAAGCATGTGCTGTATTTGCATACGGAATTTCTACATTCATTCCATAAATACTTGCTACCAAAGCTGGTAATGATAAAATGATTGTAATTGACGTAAGACGCTTTAGGATATTATTCAAATTATTACTAATAATACTGGCAAAAGCATCTAGCGTACTACTAAGGATTGTTGTATAAATATTCGCCATTTCAAGTGCTTGACTCGTATCTACGATTAGATCATTTAAAAACTCTCTTTCATCATCTGTTAATGCAAGAAAATTTGTACGCTCAAGTTTCATCATCAGTAATTCGTTGCTGCGTAAAGCCGTTACAAAATACACGAGGCTTTTTTGGATACGCATCAAATGCAATAGTTCCTCATTCCTGTTACTATCATACAATTCCTGCTCATACATATTTCTTCGTTGGTTTATTTCTTTTAGAAACTCAATGAAGTTGGTAACCACTTTTTCAAAAATTTTGAGTACCATCATACTCTTTTTGTCGGGTTGCCTTTTTTGAAAACTATTTAAAAATTTATGGATGGCTGCATTGTCAAATGAATTAACTGTAATAATATGGTGATGGGTTAAAATAACACAGATTGGAATGGTTACATAATAGGCATCACTGTCATTAAATGAGTTATTTTCGGCAGGCGTTTTCAGTACAAGAAATTTTACATTGTCTGCTTCTTCAAAGCGTGGCCGCTCATCAATGTCCAAAGAATCTCTCAAAAATTCTATGGGAATATTGATTTGCTTTGATAGATCGTAGAACTCTTCCTCTTTAAATGGTGGGATGAGGTTTACCCATGTTCCCTGCTCAGGGCTATCAATAGAAACCGTTTGCCCTGATATGTTTTTAAAGTATTGGATCATGGGAAATGATGTGATGTGGTTTTAAAACAATGCGAATGTAAGCGTTAAACATTTTTTTAAAATATTAAAAAATGTTCATTTATCATTCATTGAATTTTTAATATGATAACCTACAAATTTATAAACCATAACAACTTATATATTTATTCAATTTGGGGAAAAATGATTTCTATTTTCCAGTTTTATTGCTTGCCAAATAGAAAAAATAAAACTCAACAAACGTGAAATATACTCAGTAAAGACCCTAATTAACCTAGATTGTTGATTGACTTTGTAAGGAAAGATGAAAAAGTAATATCCATAAATATTTCAGGCTGATATTTGGATAACAACATATTAAACTAATTTAAAGTCAACAGATGTTCTCATTTGTATAGGCATTCATCATTTAAGCCCTGTGATAAAAAAATACTGCATTTTCTGACATAAATTCATTAACCGAATTTGCCAACCTATCATCTTGTAATTGGATATACTAAAACTTAATTTATAAACTTGAAGTATCGGGCATCAAAAAATAGAGTAGTCGTAAAAAAAATCTATGAAATAGAGTTAAAATCATTCAAAAAATATTCTTACACGTTCATAGTTAAGTTGACGACTGTTATAGGCATCATTTTGCTGTGCTGCATAGCTCCTTAGGCCAAATAAGCCTGCAATATTTCCATTCTTTACTGCTATTTCAAGGTATCCGGCACTATTAAACCATGCCACTTTTTCACTTTGTTTTACTGCTGCATAATTTGATACAATTTCTTCAATATGTGTATCTGTTCTACTTGGTAATACAATTTTAAAAGCCCTATCTTTTCTATACTCTTCAAACTCTTGTTTGGTGATATTTATTACAACATTTTCAAATCTGTCCACATGAATAATTTGACAATCAATCCAGTCATTACCTGCGGTGAATCGTGGGGGGTATTTTTCAATAAAAGTATCTGTAGTTGTGGCTATTTCTTTTAGTATATTGGTTTCAAATAAGTGTTTACAAAAAAGAATAATTTGTGCTGTGTAGTGCAATATGCCCATGCTCAATGCCGCTGGAACCGGAATAGTATAAACATGCAAAGGTCTTTGGCCCACAATCATAGTGAGTATTCCATTGTCCGGAGAAATAATAAATTGATGATTATGCTCCACCACTAAAAGATGTGATAGTGGCTCCTCAAATAATTGAATTAGAACAATGTGAATGGTATTATCGGGGTAGTGATTAAATGCACCATTGCAGATATAAGCAGCTTGCAAATAATTATCAGGACTTAGCTGATGTGTGATATCTGCAATTTGTACAGATGGCAAAGCCTGTAGCATCTGCCCTTTTATGGCACCTACAATAAAATCGTTAGTTCCTATATCTGTGGTAAGTGTTATTATAGCCATTTAGGAAGGCCTTTATTTTATCAGTTTCCCGTCTTTGAAAAAATATTTATAAGTAAGCCTGTCGGCTAATGAAGGCCATAATCTATTTAGCCATACTGTTTTTTTACCCTGTGAAGTAAGTACTAAACTGCGTTCTCTTTTTTCTATTGATTCAAGAATATGTTCGGCACATTCTACAGCAGTCATTAATGCTTGTTCATCCATTGGAGATTCTCCTTGTGGCTGCCCTTTTGTATCTAAAGCCACATTTCTGATATTGGACTGTGTAAACCCCGGGCATACCCACATTACATTTACATTACTGTGTAGCAACTCCGTTCTCAATGCTTCCATCCAACCTTGCAATGCATACTTTGAAGCAGAATAACCACTTCGGCCCGGTAGCCCTCTGTATCCGGCAATAGAAGATACTCCTATTATACTTCCTTTTGATTTTAATAGATGTGGCAATGCATATTTTGTACAATAAACAGCACCCCAAAAATTAATGTCCATTACTTTTTGCAATGTTTCAATATCTGTTTCATTAAATAAGGCACGCATAGATATTCCAGCATTATTAATTAGTATGTCTATACTACCAAAAAGTTGCAATGCCGTTTCACTTAATTTCTTGCAATCAGCTTCTACTGACACATCTGCAGGAATAGCAGCAAAAGGTCTTTCTGCGTATTGGGTTTGGATACTATAAAGTTTATCATAATTGCGTCCGCAGGTTACCACTTTTGCACCTCTAGCCAGCAGTGTATCCACCAATGCCCTTCCAATACCATCAGTACCCCCGGTTACAATCACTACTTTATTTCTATAAAAAGACATATAAAACAAATGTTTGAGCAAATGTAAAAGAATAAAGATGATAAGATTTAGTACTGTTATTAATATACAACGTACGCTGTGCATATTAAATATAACTGTGGAAAGAACAGTTTGAAAAAATTAAGTAAAAAATTTGGTTCAAAAACTTATTCCACTATTTTTGCACCCTTCGAAAAAGGAAGATTCCGTAGCTCAGCTGGTAGAGCAATACACTTTTAATGTATGGGCCCTGGGTTCGAGTCCCAGCGGGATCACAAAAAAAGCGGCATTTGCCGCTTTTTTTTAGTTTATAACTTTATTAGATTATTAATTACTGAATTACCACTTTATTTATAAGCTGCTCCCCCAATTCTTCATTCATTTTTTGTTGAATGAGTTCCTTTTGATAAATTAATTCATGCTTTAATGCTGCTACATTGGTGGTAATAAAAAGTGTATCACCAATTATTTGTATGCTTTGAGTATAGGAGGCAATTGCATTACCCATCAATTTGAGCCAAATATCCTCCACCTTAGCATTTCTAATACCATTGCCAAGTCTGCTCTTAGCTAATAATTGCCGGATGGCTTCACCAATTTGCATTTGGGCCATATCTTATTGATCTGTAACTTTACTTTTAAGCTTATCCTTAAATACTTTTTCAAACTTCTCCACCTTTGGCTGTATAACCAACCTGCAATAAGGTGCGTTTCCATTGTTTCTATAATATTCCTGGTGATAATTCTCAGCAGTGTAAAATGTTGTAAATGGCTCAAGTGTAGTTACAATGGGGTTATCATAAGCATGTTGTTTATTCAACTCATTTATATATGAATCTGTTAATTCTTTCTGCTTTTGTGTATGATAAAAAACAACACTTCGATATTGTGTACCCACATCATTACCTTGCCTATTTAGGGTGGTGGGGTCATGTGTTTGCCAAAATACCTCTAAAAGCTGATCGAAGCTTATTTTTTGTGGATCAAAAATAACCTGACAACATTCTGCATGCCCTGTAGTGCCTGTGCATACTTCGGAGTAAGTTGGATTGGGCACTTTGCCTCCACTATATCCACTTCTTACTAAGATAACACCTTCTAATTGTTCAAATACTGCTTCTGTACACCAGAAGCATCCTGTACCAAATGTAGCTGTATCAGTGTGTCCCATATAATTTATTCTATCTGTATCTGCCGGATTCAATTGCTGTGTTGTGCGCTCTGCGCATGATGAAAAAGAAAATACTCCAAACAGTAATATAAAGGGGCTATTCATAAAAATATTTATTGCTTCCCATTGAAAGAAGATTTTTGTTTTTAATAATTTTTCTATCATCAATTAGATACAAATTTGATTTATTCCTTACGAAAAAAATAATAGAAATAACATTTTAACAAATACATTTTCGAATCAATATTTTTTTAGCCATTGCCGTTTTTTATATAACCCATTTATTGCCCACTTGTTGTATTAGCCAAAACTATTAATACATCCATAATCGACTAATAATATGCTTTTTGTTTCGGCAAGTCCATTATTACTTAATTTAATCATATACAACCCCTATTCCATTTTGCACAATTTACTCTTATACTATTTTGGTTTTCATTTATGAGTTAATGATATAAAGCCATGCCAGCAGTATTTTGTATCACAATGTAAACGGGAGTTGTATGTGGCAATATGTTTACATGAAAATAGCTTGATACGGGCTGAGGATAAATTTTCGACATTAAACTTCCATCGCCATCTTCTATTTTTTATTCGTACCAAAATAACTTATCGAGGGTTTTGTAAGATCCAGTCTGATAGCGCATTTCTAGCCTTTTCTGTCTAAGAATCCTATTCCATCTGAGGTAATATTTAAACCACCGTATTGAGAAGAGTATATTTCAGATATGTTATAGAACCACCGCCAGTACTGGAAACTCCAGTACCCGCATAAAGTAGTGAATCATTTAAAGGATCGATAACCATATCCCCAATGGAAATACTTGTTTGTTTATCAAAAACCGTAGTCCAATTTGAACCATAATTATGGATTTAAAAATACTATCACTTGCTGAGCCGGCATACATGATTTTATTTATCTCGATTATATGATTAGATAGGCTAATCCACAAAGGGTCTCACTTTTGTATAATTCCTCCACTTTTCAATAACCTGTTGCATATCCGTAGGAAGTGGTTGTTGAAAAATCATTTCTTTTCCAGTAATGGGATGAATAAATCCAAGAAGTCCTGCATGTAGAGCACATCTTGGGCAAATCTGAAAACAATTATCTACAAACTGTTTATACTTTGTAAATACGGTACCTTTTAAAATTCTATCTCCACCATATTCCCAATCATTAAAAAGCGTATGACCTATATGCTTTAGATGTACCCTTATTTGGTGTGTTCTTCCTGTTTCAAGTTTACACTCCACCATTGTTATATAATTGAATCTTTCTATTACCTGATAGTGTGTAATGGCATGCTTACCAATATCTCCATCCGGATAGGTGTCGTAAATTTTTCTATGGCGATAATGTCTGGCAATATGCATATTAATAGTGCCTGCTTCATCCACTACATCACCCCATACCAATGCTGTATATTTTCTTTGGACTGTATGATTGGCAAACTGGCTTGCCAGGTGAGATGCCGCTTCGCCTGTTTTTGCAACTACTAATAAGCCGGTTGTATTCTTATCAATTCTATGCACTAATCCAAATCTAGGAAGATTTTCTTCATTAATTTCAGGATTATTTTTTATTAAATGCCATGCAATACCATTGAGTAGGGTTCCAGAATAATTTCCGACTCCAGGATGCACTACCATATTCGAAGGCTTATTGATGACCATAAGCGCATTATCTTCATAAATGATGTCCAATGAAATGTTCTCAGGTTTTACTTCTGTAGAATCAGGGCTTGTAAGACTCATCAATACAACTGTATCTCCAGGACGTATTTTATAGTTTGATTTAACCGGCAAGGCATTTACAGTTACAAAACCATTTTCAAGGCCTTGTTGTACTTTGTTTCGACTTATATTTTCCAGCCGCATATGTATCCATTTGTCTATGCGCATGGGCTGCTGACCGGGGTCGGCTATAAATTGGTTTCGCTCATACAGCTCATCAGCTCCCTGATCCTGCGAATCGGCAATTTCTGGCTCCATTTTATTATTTTTTTATTCTTCCTCCGGCAAAATGCGGTTCATTTTAACTAATGTAGCAGGGCTAACCATAAGAGGAAATTTTTCTACATTTACAAAACTTGGGTCAAGGCCAAAACCACGTTCTTCACTCAAACTAAGCTCTTTAAGCCATAAGTGGAATTTCATGACTATTTTCTCCATAAAAGGGAGTTCATTATCTGAGCTTAAAAATTTTTCCATAACCACAAACTGGAAATCGCCAACTATATTATTTCGTTCTAAGCTTTCATACCTACTGGTTATATTCACCTCTTTTTTCTGCACCAGCTCCTCTACTACCTTACGAAACATAAGATTTATTTTTGGCTCCACCCTAAATCCGAGTCTAAATTCTACACGAATAATATCGTTGGGAATGATATGATCTACTTTATACTCACATGTATAAGGATCGTCCAAAGTATCGACATGTATAAACCAATAAATATCTGCTCTTTTTGGTCTTCTATTTAATATTGAATAAATAATTTTATGCTCAATTTCATGTGATAGATCGGCACTAGTTAAATAAACCAAATGGGTGCTGTATTTTGTTACAGATTTATCATTACTCAGTTCCTGAATGAGCGGAATATAATGTTCAAGTTTTACAAATTCGACATATCGGTTTTTGATTTTTCTGGCTCTAAACCAAATAATCATTACAGCATATAAGGCACTTCCTATAACTAATGTAACGTAGCCTCCATGTGGAAATTTATCAAGATTTGCAATAAGAAAAGATAGTTCGATAGCCAAGTATACTATAATATAGGTATATACTAAAGCAGGTGCCACCCGATGCGATATAAAATAATTAACTAACAATATGGAGGTTGACATCATACAAATTGTAATTGCCAGTCCATAAGCTGCACCCATATTGGTAGAGGATTGAAAATAAAGCGTAATTCCTACACAGCCTGCAAACAATAATGTATTAATACCCGGTATATACAGTTGCCCTCTTTCCTCAGATGGGTAAATGATTCTCATTTTGGGCCACAGATTCAATCGCATAGCTTCACTAATAAGTGTAAACGATCCACTGATAAGCGCCTGGCTTGCTATAATTGCAGCTAATGTGGCAATTATGATTCCATATATTTTACCTGCTCCTTCTGGCATCAAACCTAAAAAAGGATTAAACCCATTTTCAATCATTGATGCAGAAATTTGCTGACCAAGATGATTTTTTAATAACCAGGCTCCTTGTCCCAAATAATTAAGAATGAGCGAAGTTTTTACAAGTATCCAAGTCAGTCTAATGTTTTTACGACCGCAATGACCTAAATCAGAATATAGAGCTTCTGCTCCTGTAGTGCATAAAAATACTGCTCCTAAAAGCCAAAATCCTTTTGGGTAATGTGTAAGCAATTTAAATGCATAGTAGGGATTGAAAGCTTTTAGAATTTCTAAGTCGTCACTAATATGTAATACACCAAATATTGAAAGTGTAACAAACCAAACAAGCATAATTGGGCCAAACAATCTTCCAATGGAGTGTGTGCCAAATTGTTGAAGAAAAAACAAGAGAGCAAGAATGCATATAACAATAACTACAATTGTTTGCTGCGTTATATTATGCATTGATTCCACTTGCCTCAAACCTTCTATTGCTGCAGTAACTGAAATTGGTGGTGTTATCATGCCATCTGCAAGCAATGCTGCCCCACCTAGCATGGCAGGATAAATTAACCATTTCTTTCTCCGCCTCACTAATGTATATAATGAAAAAATACCCCCCTCCCCATTATTATCAGCCCTAAGAGTGAGCAAAACATATTTTATAGTTGTTTGTAATGTAAGTGTCCAAATAATACAACTAAGCCCACCTATAATGAGTTCCTGACTAATAATCTTATCCTTTATTATTTCATTAAAAACATATAGAGGTGATGTGCCTATATCTCCATAAATAATTCCAAAGGCAACAAGAAGGCCAGCTGCGCTTACCTTGCTGATGGAGCTGTGATTTCCCAAGATGATTGTTATTTAATTTATGAGGGCAAAGGTATAGGTAAAAATATCTACAAATAGCGTATCCATTTGTAAGTTATCATTTTACATAAGTTTCATAAAAATTAGATGATACTTTTTTGAGCAGTGAACTCAAAAAATATAGCAAAAGATTTCAAACAATATATTCCCCACGTCCATACCCTATACACAAACCGGTGACAAATACGCCAAAATTACTTATAAAATATAGTCTAGTTTCTACCCAAATATTTTCTTTATTGATGGTGAAATATTCTTATTTATATCCAAAGTGGTAAATTATATCTACTAGGATTATTGCATATACAAATGTTGAAGTACACAGCGAACAAGTATTTATAAAATTGAGCAAACGGCTCATTGTGAAAGGCCTTAAAATACGCCATCTGGCTACAAGGATTTTTCACTTTTTCGTTGTATAATTTCATCTAAGAACTCATCCTGCTGCCATACAGATTCTATATCTGTCCTTTGCATAAATTCAAGCATGACAGATTCCTGTAAATTTCCATTACTCAATGCCTCACTATATCTAATATGAGGACTAAAAGTAACCTGTGTATAAGCTGGCACCCATTCCTCCGGAAACTTTTCATGAAGCAATGCTTCTATTTTCTTTTGCAATAAGAATTTTGGGTCTGCGGTACGATCCCGCATTTCAATAAAATTATTAACAGCAAGTGTAGCTATGGCGTCAGCATCTGGCTTTCTTAGTGTTTGAAATTCTTGAAGGATTGTCGTCCAGTCATCATCATATAACTCCATAAGTTCATCCAGAATTCTGCAATCCTCAAAACCACAATTCATGCCTTGCCCAAAAAATGGAACTATGGCATGTGCCGCATCCCCAAGCAAAGCAAATTTATCGCCACGCACCCAAGGGTAACATTTTACAGTAACTAATGATGACACAGGATTATGCATAAAGTCCTCCATCAAAGTAGGCATAAGTGGTATGGTATCAGCAAAGTTTTTTTCAAAAAATGCCTGAATTTTTTCTACCGAATTTAAATTAGAAAAGGACAGTGGCCCATCAAAAGGAAAGAATAAAGTACAGGTAAAAGTTTTATCAATATTTGGTAATGCAATCAACATATAATCCTTTCTGGGCCATATATGTAGTGCATTTGGATCCATAGCAAAATCCCCACTGGCTGTAGCTGGTATTGTTAATTCCTTGTATCCGCAGTCAATATAGAATTGCTGATAATCAAATTTTTCATGATGCAGCATGTGTTGCAAACGGGCAGTGGAAAATGCTCCATCTGCTCCGAAAATAATATCCGCTTTTGAGGTCAATATTTCCCGTTCAGATTTAAAACTTATTTCATTGGATGTCCAATCGATTTTTGTGCAGGTACTGTCAAAAATGAGTTCCACACCGGCTGCCTCAGCTTTATCCAATAACAACTCATTTAGTACAGCTCTGGAAACTGAATTGATATATTGTCCTTCCTTTCCATAGGGCTGATAGCTACTACTCCCATCTGCATTATGAATAAATCTTCCTGGCATAGGAAGAGATATAGATTTTATAGAATCATAAATGCCAATTTTTTTTAATGCAGCAATACCTCTATCACTAAGAGCAAGATTGATAGACCTCCCACCACCTGTATTGATCTTCCTCATATCTTTTCTTCGTTCATACAACTTTACGCTATGTCCTCGTTTTGAAAGAAAGATGGATAAAAGCGTTCCTACAAGACCTGCACCTGCTATGGTGATATTTTTTTGTTGTGACATTTAAAGATAAAATATGATTGTGGCAAAGATGCAAAAAAGCATTTGTGTACGCCTCCTTTTTTTGGGTACTGCTATAAACGTAACTCAGTCTTGCCTATCATTTTTTGCTTATTTCAGTTGCTTAAATTAACAGCAAATGGAATATGGCAAAGCCATTCAAATGATAGGAGGCATGATGGATATAACAGCTAAAAAATTATTTCAAGAAAATTTGACACTAAAAACTACACAATTAAGAGAGTACTCTTATTATAATTCGCATAAATTTCGGGAACCATTAGCAAGACTTATGTCATTAGCACATGTGCTTGATATAGCTGAAGAAACAACAGATTCAAATAGATTAGTGGCAAAGCAGATACGGGTGGCTGCAGAAGAATTAGACCGTATAGTAAAAGAACTTTCCAAGCTTTTGCAATAATCATTTTGCAACTATGACCTTTTACAAACACTGATAATCATTCTTTTTTTGTATAAAATACAAACCTAATAAAAAGGTTATTTATTTTGTACAAAAATTAAAATATCGCTTTTTCATCACATATACTTGATACACCCATTGAATACCTCAAAGGCGTGGGGCCTGTAAAAGGGGATCTTCTTAGAAAAGAACTCAATATTAAAACATTTGAAGATCTACTTTGGCATTTTCCTTTTAGGCATATTGATAAAACCAAGATATCCACTATTGCCACTGCCACTCAAGAAACAGATTATGTTTTAATTAAGGGTAGCATCAGATACATAGAAATATTTGGTGAGCGGCATACAAAAAGACTTACAGCAGATCTGGTGGATGACACAGGAACCATAGAGCTCATTTGGTTTCAGGGCATTACAAGGATGCAAGAAATTTTACAAGAAGGACAAACATATTTAGTGTGGGGAAAACTTTCTTATTTCAACAGTAAACTACAAATAAGCCACCCTGAAATTGAATTATTTGAAGCCGATACTGGGGCCAAAAAATATTTGGAACCCGTATATCCAAGTACCGAAAAACTAAAGGCAAGAGGATTAAATAATAGAGCTATTGGCAAGTTGACCAGTGCACTGCTGGCACAATTGCATGAAAGAGAAGTTGTAGAAATATTGCCCCTCAATATCATACAGGATTTGAAATTGGAAGAGCGTTTTCAATCATTAGTTAATATGCATTTTCCGCCTACGGCGAATGATTTTGCGGCTGCTCAAAAAAGACTAAAGTTTGAAGAATTATTTTTGGCACAACTAAAAATGCTAAGCATTAAAAACAATAGAAAAGTAGCTAGCAAAGGATTTATATTTGAAAAAGTAGGTCAAAACTTTACCGATTTTTATCAACAGTACCTACCATTTGAATTAACCAATGCACAAAAAAAAGTAATTCGTGAAATCAGAAATGATACCGCAACCGGACATCAGATGAATCGTTTGCTACAAGGTGATGTTGGAAGTGGAAAAACAGTGGTAGCACTCATCATCATGCTCATTGCGGTTGACAATAATTTTCAAAGCTGCCTGATGGCTCCCACTGAAATACTTGCTGTGCAGCACTTTCAGAGTCTTAAGGAATTGCTCAAAGAAATGCCATTGAATATTGCCCTACTTACAGGGAATACAAAATCAGCAGAAAGAAAAAAAATACTCAAGGATTTGTCAGAAGGAAATATTCATTTTTTAATAGGCACACACAGTTTAATAGAAGATACGGTTCAGTTTAAAAACCTCGGACTTGCCATTATTGATGAGCAACATAGATTTGGGGTAGAACAAAGAGGAAAACTTTGGAAAAAAAACAATCCCTCACCCCATATATTGGTTATGACAGCCACACCCATACCACGCACACTGGCTATGAGTATTTATGGGGATTTGGATTACAGTGTGATAGACGAATTACCTCCCGGTCGTAAGCCAATACAAACCGTACATCGCTTTGACAATAAAAGATCTGGAGTGATGGATTTTATTAAGGAAGAAATAGCAAAAGGCAGACAGGCTTATATTATTTATCCACTTATAGAAGAGAGTGAAAAATTAGACTATGAAAATCTAATGGCAGGATATGAACAAGTAAAAACTTTTTTTCCGGAGCATCTGTATAATATTAGTATGGTGCATGGCAAAATGAAACAGGACCAAAAAAACACGAATATGCAGCGTTTCGTTTCCAACGATACACAAATAATGGTAAGTACTACCGTTATTGAAGTAGGTGTAAATGTGCCCAATGCTTCTGTAATGGTAATAGAAAGTGCAGAAAAATTTGGACTATCTACCTTACATCAGTTAAGGGGTAGGGTTGGAAGAGGAAGTGATAGTAGTTATTGCATATTATTAACACCCTTTCAAATCAGCCAGGATGCTCGCCAACGTATGTCTGTAATGACAAGCACCACTGATGGTTTTGTAATTGCAGAAAAAGATATGGAATTGCGTGGTCCCGGAGATATGGAAGGCACCAGACAAAGTGGTGCATTAAACTTTAAGCTTGCAAGCATCGTCCATGATAAAAAATTACTCGAATTCGCTAAAAAATATGCAGATATGTTAATAATATCAGACCCCGGTTTAAAAAGTGAGCTACATGTTAACTTGCATCAATATCTCAGCAAATATGTAAACCTCAATCAATTTGGGCATATCTCTTAAAATATTAGCAATATTTGAATATGAGCATCGTTAAGCATATTGAAAAACATTTGAAAGTGAATTTAAAAATACAAGTTGGTATAAGAAATATTTATCCGGTTTTCCTCATATCTTTTTGCCTATTTATACTCCCTACTACCACAATGGCACAATACCTAGATTTTGTAGAAAATAAAGGTCAGTGGGATAAAGCTGCAGATTTTATGAGCGACCTTGGAGGAGGTGCTGTTTTTCTAAAACAAAATGGATATAGGGTTTTGTTGCATGATAAGGGAGATTTAGAAAAAATTGCAAGCTATTATGGTCACGGAGCAAAAGAGGGTGAGTACAATAGGTCAGCTACAAAAAATGAAATACTCAAGCTAAGAAGTCACGTATATGAAGTAAATTTTTTAAATGCATTAAACAATCTTAAACCTGAGCCTGAAAAATATACCGGTACATACAATAATTATTTTTCGGGTACAGATTCTACACATTGGGCTGGTAATTGTAAAATTTATAATGCGGTAAAATATAAAAATCTCTATAAAAATATTGATATCCGATATTATGCAAATGAGGGTCAGTTAAAATATGATCTTGTAGTAAACCCCGGCGCAGACCTCAGTCAAATTGCACTACAGTTTGCAGGTATGGTAGGTTTAGAATTAAATAAAACAGGGAATCTGGTCATAAAAACAACAGTTGGAGATGCCTATGAATTAAAGCCCTATGTGTATCAATTGGTAAATGGTTTAAAGAAAAAAGTAGGAGCAAAATATGACTTAGATAAGGCTAAAAAAATTATCCGTTTTGCTTTGGACAAATATGATAAAAATACCACACTCATTATAGATCCGGCTTTAGTTTTTGCTACATTTACAGGTAGTAAATCAGATAATTGGGGATATACTGCCACCTATGATAACTCTGGCAATTTTTACGCAGGAGGCATCACATTTGGGAAAAATTATCCGGTAAGTATTGGTGCTTATTCCACAAATTTTGGAGGTGGGGATGATATGTCTGATGCCTTAGGTGGATATGATATTGCAATCATGAAATTTAGCTCCGATGGGGCACAAAGAATGTTTGCTACCTATCTGGGAAGTTCCGGAAAAGAACAACCACATAGTATGATTGTGGACAATGCCGGTAACCTTATTGTATCTGGAAGAACAAGTTCAAAAACATTTCCACAAACAAGAGCAGCTTTTGGACCCGGAGGAGATTTTGATATCCTTATTTCCAAACTAAGTGGGGATGGTTCTAAACTATTAAGTAGCATACTTGTAGGGGGTACAGGATCGGATGGTGTAAACTCTACTCCAAAATATAGTGGGGATGCGGCAGTAACAGCTACAAATAGAAATTATGGTGATGATGCCCGTAGTGAAGTAATAACAGACCGTGTAGATAATATTTTTTTAGCCACTTGCACCCGTTCGGGTAATTTTCCCACAACAGCAAATGCATTTGACAAAAGCCTTTCAGGCAATCAGGATGGGGTGTATATGAAATTATCCCCAAACATGGATGTATTGGCATCTACTTATCTAGGAGGGAATGATGAAGATGCAGCTTTTGTATTGGCCATCAACCCATTTACATTCAATGTATTTGTTGGTGGTGCCACAGCTAGTAAAGATTTTGCAAAAAATGGCAGTTCAAATGGTCCCATCGTATTTGGTAATACCAGCCCCGGTGGGGATGGTGATGGTTTTGTGGCTGAGTTAAATCAAGATGGTAGTTCAAATATTCGATCTGCATACATTGGTGGACCAGGTGCAGATGTCGTTTATGGAATACAGTTTGACAAATTAGGATTGCTTTATGTAATGGGCACCACAACTGGAACATTAGAGGTTGTAAATGCTAATTTTAGCCAGAACGGAGGTAAACAATTTATTACAAAACTTTCCCCTGATTTCAGCTCCGTTATTTACTCCACAAATTTTGGAAGTGGTCGTATGGTTCCTGATATCTCCCCTACCGCTTTCTTAGTAGATGTATGCGAAAATGTATATGTGTCTGGGTGGGGTGGTAGTACAAATAGCGGTTTTTCAGGTGGAAGTACAGCAGGATTATCAGTAACCCCAGATGCCATTATCAATTTTACAGATGGTAGTGATTTTTATTTTTTTGTATTAAATAAAGATGCTACAAGTCAATTATATGGTTCTTTTTTTGGCAGTGATGCCAGAAAAGACCCCAGTACATTTGGAGACCATGTGGATGGCGGCACCAGTCGCTTTGATAAGCGTGGAGTAATTTATCAGGCCGTATGTGCTAATTGTGGCAGAACTGGAATATTTCCTACCACAGCTGGTGTTTGGAGCCCCGGCAATCAAGCGCAAGAAGGTTCCTTATGTAATGAAGCAGCTATAAAAATTGCATTTCAACTTACAGGTGTAAGCGCAGACATTCGCTCAGCCATAAATGGTGTTCCCTTAGACACTTCCGGCTGTGTACCACTTACTGTGGATTTTGAAGATTTAGTGGCTTTGGGTACCAATTATGAATGGGATTTTGGTGATGGCTCCCCTGCGGTAATTACTACCACCCAAAACACTTCGCATACTTATAATACAGTTGGCACTTTTAGGGTAAGATTGATCAGTACAGACCTTACAAAATGCTATCCGAAAGACACTTCATATATCAATATAAAAGTAGGAGATAACGAAGCTTTTCCCGGCTTTACAAACCTTCGTTTACCTCCCTGCGAGGATTTAAGTTATCAATTTACAAATACTTCTATACCTCCCACATCCCTTAATTTCAATAACACTATTTTCACCTGGGATTTTGGAGATAATACAACCCCAATTACCACAAGTGCCGCCACAGTCAATCACCAGTATGTAGCACCGGGAATATATAATGTAAAATTATTTATGACGGATCCATTGTTTTGTAATTCACCAGATTCGATTACACAACAACTAAGAGTAGCAGCCAACTTACAAGCTAATTTTATAACACCGCTCAATGGTTGTGTTCCTTATACAGCAAGCTTTATAAACAATTCAGAGGGGGGCCAACAATTTGACTGGGATTTTGGGGATGGTGGTACATCCACAGATGAAACTCCCACGCATCTATACTCCTCCCCGGGTAGTTATAAAATAAAACTAGTTGTACGAGATAATACAACTTGCAATCCAATTGATAGTACAGAAACGATTATTACTGTAAGAAGTAGCCCATTAGCTTCCTTTTCTTTTACACCTTCGATAGATCCACTTCCTATCAATACTCCTACAACTTTTATCAATGAATCTACAGATGGGGTACGATTTTTTTGGGATTATGGAGATGGAAGCACTTTGTTATCCAGTAGTAAATTAGAACCCAATGTGCACCAGTATGGAGTTGGAGGAAGATACAAAGTCTGCTTAACCGTAACGAGTAGTTTTGGTTGTATAGACGATACCTGCCAAGAAGTAAGCACCGCTGTAAATGCTGTTGTAGATGTGCCCAATGCATTTACGCCAAATGGGGATGGGGTAAATGATTATGTACGTGTATTTGCTTTTGGAGTAAAATCGTTGAATTGGCGCATTTTCAATCGTTTTGGTCAAATGGTTTTTCAAACAACAGATTTGAATGCCATTTGGGATGGAACGTTTAAGGGTGAAGCACAACCACAGGAAGTCTATAGTTATGTGCTTGATCTTTTATTTTTTGGCAAGGATAAACCTGAGCAGAAACGCGGAGACATAACACTACTACGATGAAAACAAATAAAAGAATTAACTACAGAATAGGATTATTAACTGGCTTAATAATGGGTATCCTGCATAGCTTAAATCTCTCTGGCCAGGATTTACATTATTCACAATATTTCAATGCCCCATTACTTACAAATCCTGCAAATACAGGCTTTGAACCCGGCTCTGATTGGCGGTTGGGAGCAAACTATCGCAATCAATGGGCTGGTGTGCTAACAAATCCTTATCAAACTTTTGGAGTATGGGGAGATGCACAATTATTTAATGAACGATTTGAAACAGGATGGGCTGGCGCAGGTGGCTACATTTTAAAAGATGTGGCTGGTAGTGGAAACCTCAGTGCTACCCGCATTGTAGCATCTGCTGCCTATCACCAATTACTGGGTTACTCCAGTTTGTTGAGTGGTGGTTTTAGTATAGGCGCAGTTAATAAAAGAGTTGATCTAAGCAAACTCACTTTTGTAAATCAGTGGAGTGGGGATTTTTTTGATATATCTATACCAAGTGGAGAAACGTTTACCAATTCCTCCGTGTGGTATGCAGACCTTTCCCTGGGCTTAAACTATGCCTATTTCCCAAGTGAAAGATCCTACTTAAACGCAGGTATTAGTATCAATCATATCAATAGACCCAATGAATCTTTTTTTTCAAATAGCATTGAGGACACTAGGGTAAATCAGCGTATCAATCTATTTGCAAATGCAAGCTTTAAAATACAAAACCAATGGATTGTTAGCCCCAATATTTATTACAGTGGTATAAAAAATAATCATGAAGTTGTAGCAGGAGTAAATGCACGATATAATCTTAGTGGCGATGGTTCAAAGCAAGTACTGGGAGGATTTTATTACAGACTTGAAGAGGCAATCATACCTATGGTAGGCATTTCAATCAATAACTTTGATTTAATGGTAAATTACGATGCTACTTCCATGAACAGTAGAAACCTCAGCCAAACAAGAGGTGCTTATGAAATATCATTGATAAAGCGTGGCATTTTCAATAGTTTCAGCACTAGTACAAAATGTCCTTTAGTAAGATTTTAAAGTCCTGCTAAGCCGACAAAGTTTTTAGAATTTGTACACCTTAATAAAATTCTTTTCCCATTTCTATATACTCAAAATGATCTATATAAATGTGTTATAGACTGAACATTTCAACCCTACATATTTCTTCTATACTGCCCTCCTACTTCATACAATGCATTTGTAATTTGACCTAAGGAGCAATAGCGTACCGTATCCATCAATTTTGCAAAAAGATTTTCATTATTTATAGCAGCTTGTTGTAGTTCTTTTAGCTTAGCTGCACTGTAAGCTTTATTGTGCAGGTGAAAAGATTTTACATTTTCAATTTGCTGTTCTTTTTCTTCTGTAGTACTTCTGATTACTTCACTAGGTATAACGGTAGGACTGCCATTCTTATTCAAAAATGTATTTACACCCACTAGTGGCAATTCGCCTGTATGCTTTTGATGCTCATAGTAAAGGCTTTCTTCCTGTATTTTATTTCGCTGATACATACGCTCCATAGCACCCAGCACTCCTCCCCTTTCTGTTATACGGTCAAACTCCGCCAGCACTGCATGCTCTACCAAGTCTGTCATTTCTTCAATCAGAAAACTACCCTGTATAAAATTTTCGGTTTTTGCACTGCCCAGCTCCCTGTTTATAATAAGTTGAATAGCCATTGCCCTGCGCACACTCTCTTCAGTTGGAGTAGTAATAGCTTCATCATAAGCATTAGTATGAAGACTGTTGCAGTTGTCATAAATGGCATACAAAGCCTGCAATGTGGTACGTATATCATTAAAATCTATTTCCTGCGCATGCAGGCTTCTACCACTTGTTTGTATATGATATTTTAATTTCTGGCTCCTGTCATTTCCTTTGTATTTTTGTTTTATTGCCTTAGCCCATATACGTCTAGCTACCCTTCCAATTACACTATACTCAGGATCCATGCCATTACTAAAAAAGAAAGAAAGATTTGGTGCAAAATCGTCAATATGCATACCACGGCTTAGGTAGTATTCTACATAAGTAAAACCATTTGCTAATGTAAAAGCAAGTTGTGTAATGGGGTTAGCACCCGCCTCTGCTATATGATATCCACTGATGCTTACACTATAAAAATTACGCACTTTTTGTTCAATAAAATATTCCTGTACATCACCCATCAATTTCAGTGCAAACTCTGTTGAAAATATACAGGTATTCTGTGCTTGGTCTTCTTTCAAAATATCAGCCTGCACTGTGCCACGTACCTGCTGCAAAGCTGTTTTTCTGCAATGCTCATATACATCCGCAGGCAGTACTTCCTGCCCACTCATGCCCAATAGTTGTAAACCCAATCCATCATTACCCTCAGGTAGTCTTTCAGGAGCCGCAGGATTATAATAAACGGGCTTAATGCCATGTGCATATTTTGATGCGAATACTTCATTCATCCTAGCTTCCAATCCAAGTTCCTTAATCTTCTTTTCACATTGCTGATCAATAGCGGCATTCATAAAAAATGCAAGCAGCATTGGAGCAGGCCCATTGATAGTCATGCTCACAGATGTGTTTGGTGCACACAAATCAAATCCACTATATAATTTTTTGGCATCATCTACAGTTGCAATGCTTACACCGCTATTACCCACTTTGCCATATATATCAGGTCTGTAAGCCGGGTCTTCTCCATATAGGGTAACACTATCAAATGCTGTACTCAATCTTTTGGCAGGCTGACCCACACTTACATAATGAAATCTTTTGTTTGTTCGCTCCGGACATCCTTCTCCGGCAAACATTCTTGTGGGGTCCTCGCCTTCCCGCTTTAGCGGAAATACTCCAGCTGTATATGGAAAAGAACCGGGTAAGTTTTCCTGCAATTGCCAGCTAAGAATATCGCCCCAGTCCTTATATTTTGGCAATACTACTTTTGGAATTTTTGTACCACTTAATGATTTTGTTATCAAAGGTTGTTTGATTATTTTATCCCTTACTTGGTATTCAAAAAAATCCTTACTAAACTGTTCTTTTGTTTGCTGCCAGTTATCAAGCAGTAACACAGATTCTGGGTGCAGCTTGCTTTTCAAATCATTAAAAATCTGCATTAATCCATCCTGGGGTATTATTTTTTTATTTTGCACTACGTGCAATGCATAGCATTGAGTGGCTATATCAGCCTGCTCCTTTACCCATGTATCATAATTCCTATTATTTTCTGCTATTTCAGACAAGTACCTTACTCTACCCGATGGGATAACAGCCTGCGATACTTTTGCTGTTTCGCCAAATATGATTGTACCAAATATTATATTGCATTTATCCTGTACTTTCCCCATCAGCAAGCTAAATAATTGGTTTACACCATCATCATTAAATTTGCTGGCCATGGTACCAATAATGGGCAAATCATTATCGGAGGTTTCCCATAATTTATGATTACGTTTATATTGTTTACGCACATCTGCCAATGCATCCAATGCACCTGCTTTATCAAATTTGTTGATACAAATAAGATCAGCATAATCCAGCATATTTATTTTTTCTAATTGAGATGCTGCACCATATTCCGGTGTCATTACATACATACTCACGTCAGAAAAATCGAGTATACTGGCATCACTTTGCCCCACACCTGCACTTTCTAAAAGAATACAATCAAATGCAGCAGCACGGCATACTTCGATGGCATCTTTTACAGCAGTGCTTAGTGCAGTATTATCATCCCTAGTGGCAAGGCTGCGCATATAAGCACGGGGATGAGAAATGCTATTCATACGAATACGGTCTCCCAATAAGGCACCACCTGTTTTCTTTTTTGATGGATCTACAGAAATAACGGCAATCGTTTTATCCTGAAAATTTGTAAGAAACCTTCGTACAATTTCATCCGTAACAGATGATTTACCAGCTCCACCTGTACCTGTAATACCTATTACCGGAGGTACCAAATCCTTTGCATGAATATTTTTTATTTCAGTTAATATATCAACATTACTCCCTCCATTTTCCACTTGGGTAATGGCCCTTGCTATTCTTCTTACATCTTTTACTTCATCCAAAGGAAGCTTACCATTCCATGCATGTTTATTCAGGGTTTGTATAGAAGTATTAATGACATCTTCAATCATGCCTTCTAAACCCATTTTTCTACCATCATCCGGACTATAAATTTTTGTAATGCCATAATGATGCAATTCTTCAATTTCCTGAGGAAGAATTGTGCCGCCGCCACCTCCAAATATTTTTATATGACCACAACCACTTTCATCCAAAAGGTCTTTCATATATTTAAAAAACTCAACATGTCCACCCTGATAACTCGTTATGGCTATGGCATGAGCATCTTCTTCAATAGCACATTCCACAATTTCTTTTACGCTTCTGTTATGGCCCAAGTGTATGATTTCAGCACCCAAACTCTGCATTATTCTACGCATAATATTTATTGCAGCATCATGTCCATCAAACAGAGATGCCGCTGTAACTATACGTACTTTGCCCTTAGCTATATCACTCATAATTCTTTTTTTAGCAAGGCCACAAAGATAGCCCTGTGTTGGTTTACTTTAACAGTTGTTAGTTTTATGCTCCCAGTTTGCTAATCCTATCACGTAGGTTCATCATTCTAAAGTATTGCTTATTCTAGATTTTGCATTTTACTTTTTTATTGTAGAGTAAAAAGTCAACGGAGAAAAGATTTTGTGGAAGTATTTTTATGGTTTAAAAATGGGACTGAATACTTTCCAGGATATGAAATACATTTATTTTTTTATTACTCAAAGTATAATTTTAAAGCCACTGATAAATGAAAGGTTAAGCTACTGGCTTTTAAATATTTTTAAGAATAGATCCTCTCCCCTATTTTTACGCTTTCACTGTGAGTTTTATTGCAGTAATCTCTAATCAAAATTTATTATGGGTGCTATTCAATTGAACACGGCCATACCAGGCCCAAAGAGTAAAGAAATTTTAGAAAGAAGAAAAAACGCTTTGCCTGCGGGGCTTGCCAAATCCACTGATATATGTGTGGCTTCTGCTGAAGGTGCTGTGGTTACTGATATGGATGGTAATACGCTGCTTGATTTTGCAGGCGGCATTGGCATGATGAATATTGGGCATAGCAATGAAACAGTAATTGGCGCTGTAAAAAATCAATTAGATAAATACACGCACACTTGTACACTCGTTACCACTATTGAGCCTTATGTTGAATTGGCTGAAATACTGAATAAGAGTACACCGGGAAGCTTTCCCAAAAAAACGCTATTGGCAAGCAGTGGTAGTGAAGCGGTAGAAAATGCGGTGAATGCTGCCAAATATTTTACAGGTAGAAATGCAGTACTTTGTTTTGAAGGTGGCTATCACGGTCGTACCTTACTAACCCTTAGCCTCACTAGTAAATATGCACTTTTTAAAAAAGGCATGGGCAGCATGGTAAGTGATATTTACAGAATTGCAGCGCCAAATGTGTATCGCAAACCGGACAGTATGTCCGAAGAGGAATATATTGATTTTTGTATAGCACAATTGGAAGTAGCCATGATAGCGCAGGTATCGCCGGAGGCACTCGCTGCCATTATCATAGAACCGGTGCAGGGTGAAGGTGGTTTTATAACTATACCCAAAAAATATCTAGAAAAAATAAGAAGCATTTGTGATGAATATGGCATAGTAATGATAGCAGATGAAATACAATGCGGTTCTAGCCGTACAGGAAAATTTTTGGCCATTGAACATACCGGTGTAGTGCCGGATTTGGTGTGCATGGCAAAATCTATTGGTGCAGGGTTTCCTATTAGTGCGGTAACAGGCCGTGCTACCATTTTAGATGCCCCACACTTAGGTGGAGTAGGTGGCACTTATGGTGGTAGCCCCGTAGCATGTGTGGCAGCTATAGAAACCATCAAAATTTTACAGAGCGATGCATTTTATAAAAGAGTACATGAAGTAGCTGCAATATTGCAAAACAGCTTAAATGGATGGAAAGAAAAATATAATTGTATTGGGGATGTGCGTGGCTTAGGTTCCATGCAATTGATAGAATTTGTAAAAGACAGAAAATCAAAACAACCTGATATGGAAACTGCTATGGCTGTTATTAAGAAAGCGACAGCAGATGGATTGATTATGATTAGAGCCGGGTTGTTTAGCAACTGCATTAGACTGCTGCCGCCTGTTGTTATTACAGACGATCAACTTGCCGAAGGCCTTGCTGTGCTTGAGTCTGCAATAGCAGCGGCACAACAATAAATATTACTCGGGGATGATATTTTTATTGGCATGTATAGATAATAGTACCCAGCAAATTGTTTTCTTTACTAAAAAGTTTTTCAGTTTGTTTTAGACCTTTGTCGTTGTATTCATAAACCCATGCATTATAGTTAGTGCCTCCGGTTACCATTTGCCGCATGAGGGTAAGATAGCCTGAAGCATTATAATCGTAAGTAAAATCGGGTAATAATCGCTGTGCCAATACATTGAAACGTACAATATCTGATATTTGATTTTGCTCATTGTAGTAATAATAATATCGCTCTGCCTCTCTTCCATTGCGTAGCCAAATTTCTTCCATCACTTTACTATTTTCAACTTTAAACCGCACAACCATGGTATCTGAAATATCCTTAATTCGATACATTGTAGTTGGTGTATTTTCATGGTATATCCATAGGTGCTGCTCAGTGGCATGTATGTCCATTGCAGCATCATCATAAGTAATTTGGATAGTTGTGGGCATATTGTTTTGGGTATAACTGAATAGAGTAGTTGTCTTTATTTTCTCGGTGCTGTCTATAACTTTCTTGAGTAGGTTGCCATCATAAAATTCCCATGTAATGGATATACCACCTGTAGGTATTTCAGTTGAGGTATAAACCTCTACTCCTTTTTTACGGAGTTCTTTTTTGTAAGAAAATCTTTCAACTATTTCATTATATTCATTGTAACTTTTGGCAGTAACAATGTTTGCATTATTAAGCACCAATAACGCATGATTATTTGCATTGGCCTGTTGCAAAATGATATCATTATAATAGTATTGTGCAGATAGTTGTACTGTTATTAAAGTGAGTATAAAGTAGCAAATTATTGACTTTGAAAACATAGAGTAAAGCAAATTTGAGGCGCAATGTAGTAATGACATTAATATTGCAGCTATTATTCAAAAAAATTCACAATAGTGTCTGCACACAAGCTTAGAAAGGAAAAAAATTGTTTGAATTGCAATGCAGCAGTTGCGGGTCGATTTTGTCAGGTATGTGGTCAAGAAAATATAGAGCCGGATGAAAGCTTTTGGCAACTTTGTGTGCATTTTGTAGCAGACATTTTCCATTATGATGGAAAGTTTTTTCGGACCATTAGGTTATTACTATTTAAGCCCGCATATATTACAAAAGAATATATAAGGGGTCGTAGAGCAAGCTATCTGCATCCCATTAGGCTATACATTTTTACATCTGCCGTATTTTTTATTTTCTTTTTTACATTTATAGTGAGTGAGGAAGATACCGAAGACTTTGCAACAGAAGCGACTGAGAAGCAACAATTAGAAGAAAAAATTGATTCAATTCAAAGCGTCTTATCTGAAAAAATTGAAACCATAAATGATTCTGTTAAAATAGAAGAAATCGAGAAAACACAACTACAACTTACTAATATATCAGCACTTTTATCGAATGATAGCACAAAAGATTTAAGCGGTATAGATTCACTCATCAATGAAACGGATTGGTACCATTGGGATGCTGATAGCACAGAACTTTTAGGGAAAGAACAAAAAAATATTTCAGCTGATTCTATAAATAATAGACGTTTTAATTTTATGGGTGATGCAAATTTGCCTCCAACCATAGAAGCCTATACCAGCCTGCAAAATGCACTACCAAAAGAGAAAAGAGATGGCATGTTTAAAACTTGGTTTAATGAGAAACAAATCGAATTGAATGGAGCCTACAGAAAAGACCCAAAAGCATTTTCAAAAAATGTTATAGATGGTTTTTTGCATGCATTACCAAAAATGTTATTTATCAGCTTACCCATTGTTGCATTCTTTTTTCAACTCTTGTATTTGAGAAAAAAACACAAACATCATCAATATGTATATCATGGGGTATTTACGATACACTTATATGTAATGATATTTTTAATGTTACTGTTTATATATGGATTTAATGCGCTGTCAGACACCACCGGTTGGTCCCTATTTAGTATCATCAGTAAAATATTGTCAGTATGCATATTATATCATTCATATAAATCCATGCGCAACTTTTACGAACAAAGCAGAAGGAAAACAATATTTAAGTTTAGTATTGTACTTATGCTAGTTTCCATTTTGTTATCTATACTTACACTGTTATTCTTTATAAATAGCGCCTTCAGTTTACATGCATAAATTTACTTATGAGCCAGTCTTTTGATCGATTACTACAAATCATGGATGAACTCAGGGAACAATGCCCCTGGGATAAAAAACAAACCATACACAGTCTGCGTACATTAACTATTGAAGAAATGTATGAATTAGCAGATGCTGTAACTGAGGAAAATTGGCAAGGGATAAAAGAAGAATTGGGAGATTTACTTTTACATATAGTATTTTATGCCCGAATAGGTAGAGAGCAAAATGCTTTTACGATAGATGCAGTTATTAATACAGTTTGTGATAAATTAATAGAACGTCATCCACATATTTACGGAACTGTAAAAGTGCAAAATGAAGAGGATGTAAAGCGAAACTGGGAGCAAATCAAATTAAAGCATAATAATAAATCTGTACTGAGTGGCGTACCGATAAGTCTGCCCGCTTTGGTAAAAGCGATACGCATTCAAGAAAAGGCAAAACAAGTTGGTTTTGAATGGGAACACAGATCTGATGTATGGAAAAAAGTACAGGAAGAATTAGAAGAACTGCAAGAAGCTGTGCAGCAAGAGGATAAGCTGGCAATGGAAGAAGAATTGGGTGATGTTTTTTTTAGTCTTATAAACTATGCCCGTTTTATACATACAGATGCAGAAACGGCCCTAGAAAAAACAAATAAAAAATTCATTAGTCGTTTTAAAGCAATGGAGCAATTGGCAAAAGATGATGGTAAAACCCTATATGAAATGAGTCTTGCAGAAATGGATACTTTGTGGAATGAAATTAAAAAAATGAAACTGTAGTTTTGATTAGAACAATAAAAAAAACTGCTATACGATATACGTGGTTGTTTCTTACAGCCGCATGGCTTTATACATTGTCATTTATTTTTAGCAATTATTTTTCGGGAAGTTCATCGCCTGCTAAGGCGGCAAATATTATTGAAAAATACCTCCATTCACAGGAAGATGTATTTGAACAAATAGTAGCTGATACCGCAGTATTACACGCATTGGTATCCGATCAACCTTCTGCGTATAAGCAAAATTTATATAATGATGGTGTGGGTATATTTGCCTACCAAGTTAATGACATTGGAAATCCTGTATTAGTATTCTGGAATAATAATATTCTTCAGGCTGATATCAAAGAATTACAAAAGCCTGATGGCAGTTGGATGAGTACCACCATCAATGGACATTTTGAATGTATAAAAAAGTCGTTTCGGTACCAAGGCCTTCAATGGTTTATATATGCTGTAATACCTGTAAAATGGGAATATTTTCTGACGAATGAATATTTGGAAAGCAGGTTTGCAGTAGAAAGTAACTTAGAAAACAATTATCAGATTCATTATCAAAAAGGTGATGCCGCTATAAAATCAAAAAAAGGTGAAAGGCTATTTTATCTCGATAGAAAAGATAATACTAATCAAGAAAATACGGGGGCAGTATCGGTTTTTTTTCGGTTTCTAGCAGTAATTTTATTTTTTCTATTTGTAGAGCGAATAGCCACTGCCTTAGCTGCTACACATGGCCTGTGGCAAGGCTTCGGATTGCTTTCCACTTGCTTAATACTTTTTAGAATAATATCTTACACCACAAATTTTCCATTTAAAAAAACAAGTATTGGATTGTTTGATCCTGCCATATATGCATCAAGCAATTTAAACAGTTCGTTGGGCGATTTGTCGATAAATATTATCCTTATTTTTTGGCTTGTGGTATTTGTAAGAAAGCATTTGCTATCCGGTGGCAGCACTGAAAAATTATTTTCACCAAATCTAGCCAAACCCATAGCCTGGCTTTTAATCACCTTACTGCCTTTGTTGAGTTTTTATTTGGTAAAAATCATAGTCAGCTTGATTATAGACAGCACCATCGTATTAGATACTGCAAACTTTTTTGCCCTTAGTATCTATACCTTTATAGGATTTATCATTATCAGCCTGGCTGTATATTGCTGGTTTTACATAACAGGTTTTTTTATTCTATATAGTCATAGGAATTCTGGTACAGGAGTATTTTGGAGGGTGGTAGTTTTAGCAGGAACTAGCCTCCTCTTTATTACTTTGGGGATACTGAGTTTAAATGATAATGTACTTTCATTAGGCATAGCAGCCTGGCTGATAGTATATTTTTTGCTGATGGAATATGGCAGTAACCCAATTACAAAACAGCTAATTCAATCCCCATCATTTATTCTTTGGGCCTTGTTTTTAATGGGTTCTGTAACGGCTGTAATGTCTTATCAAAACTTTAAAGAAGAATTTGAAACAAGAAAAAGGATTGCAGAAAAGCTGGATGAGCAAACAGATCCAGCTGCTCTATCGCTATTAAATATGACCATCTCAAATTTTTCTGGAGAGCGGATGCGTCTTCAGTTTGATCGGTTTTTTAATGGCGCAGAAAATCAGGCATTAAAAGATAGTTTAGTAAGTGAAAACTTTTCAGGTTATCTCAACAAATATGATACACATATTTATACATTTAATCAAGAGAATAAGCCATTATTCAATGAAGAAAATATAGAATATGATGCCATAAGAACTGTAATAGTTAATACAGGAAAACCGGCAGGTATTGATCAATTATTTTATTATGAAAATGCTGCTGATCGTTTTGGTTATATTTATGAAGATCGCATTTATACAAAGGATTCTGTGTTTAGAGGCAGCTTGTTTGTATTAATGAGTCCAAGAGCATATCAAAATGATGCGCTACAGCCAGAGCTCTTTAAACAATCTACCAATGCCACTAGCGATCTTACAGAGGATTATGCTTATGTAATATACAATAACGGACATATAGCAGATCATTTCAACAACTATAATTTTTCAGATGTGCTTACCCAAACAACTGAGAAGCACATGATGTATGACTTTAAAAAAAATAATGGTTACAGCGAATTATGGTATAGCCCGGGAAATAATAAAACGATTATAATCGTAAGAAAAGATAATACACTTATTAGATTCATTACACTATTTGCATATTTGTTTATTGTGTTTATTCTCACTGCATTTTTTATACATGCCATCAACCTTTTATTGCTACATGGCATTACCAGAAACAATATTTCAGCGGTATTTACTTTTAATATTCGAAACCAAGTGCAGGCCACCATTGCCGGCATCAGCATACTTTCCTTTGTAATCATAGGCGCAGCCACCATATCTTTTTTTATATTGCGATTTAATAAAAATAGTAAGAAGGAACTTACAGCCACAGGAGAAATAGTTGTGAATGAGGTACAGGCATTACTCAATGCACAGGTTATTGATAATGCCATGCTCAAACCAAATTTCATAACAATTGACAACCCCTTGGATAGAATGCTGATTGAGATTGCAGAAAGACAGAAAACCAGTATCAATTTATATTCGTTATCTGGTAGTTTGTTGGCCACATCTCAACCCTTATTATTTAATCGGCAAATAATTAGTAGGTATATACAACCTGCAGCATTTTTCAAGCTGAGGTATGCAAAAAATATTCAAGTAAATCAAGAGGAAAAAGTAGGCAACTTTACATTTCAAAGCCTATACCTTCCTGTAAGAAATGATGCTGGTGAGCGTGTAGCATATATCAACATTCCATCCCTTAACTCACAGAATGAACTCAAACTGGAAATATCAAATTTTTTGGTAACACTCATCACGCTCAATGCCATTATTTTCATTTTGGCGGGAGCCATTGCATTATTACTTACCAATAGAATTACTGCATCTTTTGAATTGATAGGCAGTAAGATGAAAGAGATCAGTTTAGGCAAAACAAATGAAGCAATTGTTTGGCAAAAAAATGACGAAATAGGTGCATTGGTAAATGAGTACAATAAAATGGTTACAAAGTTGGAAGCCAGTGCCACTGCGCTTGCCAAAAGCGAAAGAGAGGGTGCTTGGAGAGAGATGGCCAGACAGGTAGCACATGAAATAAAGAACCCTCTTACACCCATGAAACTGAGTATTCAATACCTTCAAAAAGCTATTGATAATGATGCCCCAAACACAAAAGAATTATCCCAAAGAGTGGCTGGCACATTGGTAGAACAGATTGATCAGCTATCAAAAATTGCAGGAGATTTTTCTCAATTTGCCAATTTAGGGAATATAAGGCCAGAGCAAATTAATTTACTCGAACTACTTGATGCTTTAATGCTACTTTATCGTACAGATAATACCTTAGAAATACAATACATAAAGCCCACACATCCTGTTTTTATTTATGCTGACAAAACACAAATCAATCGGTTATTTACAAACTTGATAAAGAATGCAATAGAAGCATCCGAAGAACATATTCATCCAATACCAGTGTTGGTAGAAATAAAGCAAATAAATGCTGCTATTGTTGTATCAATTCAGGATAGAGGAACAGGGATACCTGAAAATATGCAGGGGAAAATATTTGAGCCAAATTTTACCACAAAAACAAGCGGCACGGGTCTTGGCCTAGCTATCTGTAAAGCAATAACAGAAAAAGCAAATGGGCAAATCTGGTTTGAAACTTCAACTCAAGTGGGAAGTACTTTCTTTGTTTCATTCAATTCAATGATATAACAATGATTTACAATAATGAATATATAGCAGCACAATTTTCACTATTAGCAAAGCTAATGGATATACATGGTGAAAATAGTTTCAGAAGCCGTAGTTATAGTAATGCTGCATTTGTTATAGACAAGCTACCAGTAGAGCTATCAGATATGCCAATGGATAAAATAATAGCCATAAAAGGAATTAGTGATTCTGTAGCAAAAAGAGTAGATGAAATACAGCAAACCGGCATATTAAAAAGCCTAAATGATCTCTTAGAAAAAACACCGGTGGGTATAGCTGAAATGCTACAGATAAAAGGCTTAGGCCCAAAAAAGATTGCTACTATTTGGAAGGAGATGGAAATTGAAAGTTTGGGAGAACTGCTTTATGCCTGTCATGAAAACCGCCTGATGTTGTACAAAGGGTTTGGTGAAAAAACACAGCAGAGTGTGAAGGAATCCATTGAATTTTATTTTAAAAATCAAGGCTCATTTTTATATGCAGAAGCTGAAGTATTTGCTACAAAAATGCAGATGATGCTGCAAGAAAATTTTCCGGAAAATTTATTTGAAATAACTGGTGCCTATCGCAGGCAATGCAATACACTAGAGCAATTAGAGTGGGTTTCAGATGCAAAGCCAGATGATCTTTCGGGATATATGCAATCAATTGGTTTTATGAAGGAAGAGGATCAATTGTATTTCAGAAAACAGTCTGTGATTGATATTGTTTTTCATACTACCAGCAGCGCAAATATTTATACAACATTATTCAAAACAACAGCAAGTGCTGAGTTCCTCACTTCATGGAATGAAAAGTATTCCGTAATTGATAATGCCACTAATGAAACAGCCATATTTGAGCAACATCAACTTCCATATATCCTGCCCTGTCGCAGAGAGGATGAGGATATTCAACAACTAATAAAAGACAATAAATCACTAATAGCAACAAATGATATAAAAGGTATTATTCACTGCCACAGCAAATGGAGTGATGGTAGTAATACATTGGAAGAAATGGCTGTGGCGGCACAGAATCAGGGTTTTGAATACCTTATCATAAGCGATCATAGTCAGAGTGCATTTTATGCAAATGGTTTGAAAGAAGACCGCATAAAAGCGCAGCATGAAGCCATTGACACACTTAATAAAAAATTGGCCCCTTTTGTAATCTTCAAAAGTATAGAATGTGATATCTTAAATGATGGCAGTTTGGACTATCCAGATGATATTCTTTCCACCTTTGACTGTGTAATAACATCAGTACATAGCAATCTAAAAATGACAGAAGAAAAAGCTATGAATCGTTTGCTGAGAGCCATTGAAAATCCCTATACAAATATACTTGGCCACATGACGGGTAGGCTGCTATTGAGCAGAGCAGGATATCCTGTAAATCATCAAGCCATCATTGAAGCTTGCGCTGCAAATAATGTGGTTATTGAGATAAATGCCCATCCTAGACGCTTAGATATTGACTGGCAGTGGATTGATATGTGTATGGAAAAAAATGTGCTGCTATCTATTAACCCAGATGCACATCATATTGATGGATTCCGTGATATTCGGTATGGTGTATTATCAGCACAAAAAGGTGGACTTTCTACTGCAAATAATTTGAGTAGCTTTAATCTAGTGCAAATACAAAATTTTATTGCTATACAGCAGCAAAAAAGAAAGAAATAGATTTTTCTGCTTTGTATTAACATGCAAATCAATTTTCATTTTATCATTGATTGCCCATGTCAAGCATTTCTTATATAGCATATAAAAATAATGAGACTATCTTATTCAAAGAAAGTCAATAGATCGTTTGTTCAAAACGACCACTTTCTTACAAATTATGTATTAACTTATTACTCATTTATTTAATCAATCTTATGACCTAAGATATTTAAAAAAATACTGTCAAATTGCCAGAATTACAGCTTTTTCTTTTTAAATGATAGATAAGATCATAAATTTAAAATGCTTAAATAGCCTTGGACTATTTAAGCATTAAATTGAAATGAATTGAAAATTATTTATTGCTTTATCAACTTTAGCACTTTAATATTTTTCTCATCCGTAATTGTGATACAATAGACTCCGTTTGCTAATTTACTGATAGGAATAAGGACATTTTTTTCATTTATCTTTTCTCTTTTCCATAATATTCTACCATTCATATCAGATAGTGAAATGTGCAGATTAGTTCCTAAATGCTCCAAAGTTAATGATGCTATATCAGAAGCAGGATTTGGATATAAGTTTGCAATTATTCTATCACCTTGAGTACCATTATTCTTCTGTGTTTTACTAAAGGATAAGCTTGCAGCAAGAGTAGTAAAATCGGGGCCGAGAGCATAAATGGATAGTGTATCTGCAGCATTTGAGCATTTTGTACGTATTCTCCACTCATAAGTAGTGGCAGCAGTTAAAGAATTAATTGTTCTACTTGTTTGTGCTGATGAAAGTATATTAACAATTGTCCAAGCACCTACATTTTTAACCCTATATTCTAGTTCATATCCTATGGAATTTGATGCCACATTCCAATTTAGGGTTGCTTTGAATTTTTCTATATTGGTTACATTCAAATTTGAAGGAGCATTACACGGATCGGTGTATCCAAGTGTTGTAAAATAAGGGCCATTAAAAAACCCAGAAATAGTATCGGCAGCATTTTGACAGGTACTTCGCATCTTCCATTCGTATGTAGAATTTATATCTAATGAATAAATTGTTCTCGTAGTTGAAGTTCCATTTGCTATCTCGATTATAGTCCATGCTCCCACACCGATTTTCCTATACTGTATTTCATATCCATTTGAATTAAGAACCGCATCCCAGTTTAAGGTTGCTTTATTTAATTCTATACTAGTTACATTCAAATTTGTAGGAGGATTACACGGATCTATATATCCCAGTGTTGTAAAGTCAGGACCATTAGTAAATTGAGAAATGGTATCAGCCGCATTTTGACAAGTAGTTCGCATCTTCCATTCGTAAGTTGTATTTAATGTTAAGGAATAAATTGTCCTTAATGATTGCGTACCTCCCGTTATATTAACGACAGTCCACTCTCCTGAATTTTTTACCCTATATTGGATTTCATAACCATTAGAATTCGCTTGTGCATTCCAATTTAAAGTTGCCTTATTTAGTTCTATATTAGAAACATTTAAATTAGATGGAGTATTGCATGGGGTTGTATTTCCAAGGGTTTGAAACTCTGGACCAATGGCATAAGTACTTGCAACAGTATCTGGGGTAATTCTGCACCCTGTTACTATCCTCCACTGATAAGTTGTACTTAGTGTAAGATTAAAAATAGTTTTACTAGAAGTTTTGCCACCATTTACATCAGTGCTTGTCCAAGGCAAAGTGCCTTTAATTCGATATTGCAACTGATAACCTATTGCACATACAGCTGTATCCCAATTGAAGGTTACTTTAAATTTGTCAATATTTGATGTACTTAAATTCGTCGCTCTTAAACAAGGTTGTGCAGTTACAATTTGGGCATTGCTAGTATTACTACATCCGTTATTATCTGTAATTGTTACGGTATAAGAACCCTGATTAACATTAATAAATTTCGTTGTTTGGCCTGTACTCCAGAGATAACCTGAAGCAGGAGAAGAGCTAAGTTGTACTGTCTTAGTTGGACAGACATTCGAAGTGGAATTATTTGCAGAAATGGTTGGCTTTGCTGGCAAAGTGTCAACCTCAACTACTATGGTATTAGTAGCATAAACGGTACACCCACCTTGATTAGAAACAACTGTATAGTTGCCAGGAGTAGTTGTGTTAATTATTCGAGTTGCTGCTCCATTTGACCATAAATAATTACCATAACCTGTTGGCGCAGATAACGTTACAACTTCTCCATCACATACCGTAATAGGTCCTTCAGGGCTTACACTAAATGTGCTAACGCAAGAAGGAGAACCAAACAAATAATCCCTGAAAGCAATTCCATTATCCAATAAAATACCAGTTTGTGTAGTTAAGGGCAAAGCACCTTCACTCCCTACGCCGTCCCAAAAAATACAATAATCAACCCCTACGCTATCCCATTGCCGCATCATACTCGTTATGATACTAGAGTCGGTTGTTTTAGTACCTGTTTCATTACTTATCACTTTTTTTCCTGTTTGCTGAGAAATATAGTCACATACTGCTTTTATTATATTCACTGTAGCAGTATCACCACTCTGTGGTTCATACCAATGCAGGTTTACATAACTCAAGGGCAATGTGCTGTATGCTTCCAACAAAGAATCAGCCCTCAATATTCTGTTAGGATCCATGTCAACTCCATTTAATGCTTGGGTGAGCCATAATGCACTATCAGCTTTTCCATTTTCATCATAGTAATTCCTTAAACTCGAAACTACGGCACTTGTTAAACCTCCATTTGTAACTGGCACTCCAAATTCTGTACATACAGATGAAGCAACGCTAATTTCATTGATATAATCCATGAGACTACCTGTATGATATAAGGTGGAGGTTGTACCTAATTCGTATTGTTGCAATTCTTCATTTTCGATTACAACAAGCTCAACAAGACCGGCATAAACATTTAATACTGACCTTAATTTACTTTCATATTCAACCAAATTAGTTGGGAAAGGGGACGGTGTAAAGTCATTATTTATATTCAATATAACTTTTTTTCCATGATCAATCCAATAATCAATATCAGAATTTTTTACTCCATTCCATGCAGATAATGTTATATTATCTCTAACATATTCAGAAAATAAGTTATTGGCTGTGGTTAGTCTTATGTCAACAGCTCCTTTAGAGGGTAGCACACCAAATTTGGTTGTTTGGTTAGACATTTTATTTTCCTTACTCAAAAACAGAGGTAAATCATTTTTTTTGATATACTTCGTTTGTGCATTTGATTGATGGAAAGTTAAAAACAGTAGTGAATAAGTAACTACCTTTAATACAAATTGCATTAAATTCTTCATAATATTAGATTTATTAGTTGAAAAAATACTATTCAAAAATCATCTTTTACATGCTTTTACCAGACGAATGAGCGTGTGTTAAACATTAAAAAAATAAACACAGGGCCAAACCATAGATAAAAGATTCATGATATCCTTTTGGGAAATAATTTTTAAATTGTTCAAATTATAATAACGCAAAAGTATTTTTTGGGTTTTTAGGAAAAAGGCCTTTTTATATCCATAAAAGTTCTGAGGATTAATATTTTCAATGTATTTACTAGGAAAAATAAATCTAGATGATGCAATAAAATCTGCTACGATAGGTTGAAAGGTTTGCTGTTGCACTTATAAGTTGAACACAGCGAGACTAAAAATTGACTGATGAAATAGTAAATTATTTAACAGTCAACAATTGTTTACACGTGTATAGGCAAGCAGCATGTAGGCTTTGACATAAAATTCATTTGCCCCATTAGGGTTAAATCAAATCCATACAGTATTAATATTACCTACCCTTTTTATTCGCTTCGCAATGCTTTTACCGGATTTGACAAAGCGGCTTTTATAAATTGAAAACTAATTGTAAGCATTGCTACAACAAAAGTTATTGCGCCAGCATATAAAAAAATACTATAGTCAATATCTATTCTATAACTAAATTGATCTAACCATTTATTCATAGCATACCATGCAATAGGTGTAGCTATTATAAATGCAATGAGAATCAGTTTGGCAAAGCTGGAAGAAAGCAAAATATTTATATGTGCCACAGTTGCACCCAAAACTTTTCTAACACCAATTTCTTTTATTCTTTGCCTGGCAGCATAAGCTGATAAACCAAACAAACCCATACAGGCAAGCATTACAGCAAACATTGCAAATACGTTAAATACATTTCCGGTGCGCTTTTCAGCATCATAAAGTTGTTGATAGTCTTCGTCCATAAAACGATAAACAAAAGGGCGATAAGGAGCCAATTCCTTCCACTTTTTTTCTATTGAGCTTAACACACCTGCAATATTTTTACCGTCTGTTTTTACGATTAAGTTATTACCCCAATTTGTTGGAAATAAAACTAGCGGTTCAATAACATTGTGTAGAGATGCAAAATGAAAATCCTTTACAACACCCTTTACTTCACCGGGTCGATTTTCACCCAAAAACATTTTTTTACCAATTGCTTCCTGTGCAGACCAGCCTAAAGCTTTTGCAGCAGATTCATTTAGTACAAACTGATAATAGCTTTTAGTGTAGTCCTCATTCGTTGCTGCTATCACATCTTGGTGTGTAAATGATGAACCGGCGATAAGCTCAATGCCAGTGGTTTGTAGATAATCTTCATCAACTGGATTTGCAGTTACAGCCATTTGCTTTTTTGGGTCCGATCCACTCATATTATACCCTCCTAAAATTTTTACAGGACTTTCATAAGCCATTGAAACAGACTTCACAGATGACAAACTCATCACTTCCTTTTTTACAATATCAATTTTTTCAATCAACTTTTGGTCTAAGCTGATGATTAGAACATTGTCTTTACTATAACCTAATTTTTTATGTTGAATATAGTAAAGCTGTTCTCCTATAATGAATGTGGAAATGATAAGAAAAATAGAAATGATAAATTGAAATACAATGAGCCCTTTTCGCAATGTATTTCCTGAGTTTGTATTTTTAAATTGGCCTTTTAAAACAACAATTGGATTATATCCAGATAACATTAGTGCAGGATAACTGCCTGCTAACAAACCAACAAATAATACAAAACAAATGGTGGTTATCAACAAATATGGCTGAAAAAAACCACTGTACTCTAATGATACAGCTGTGAGTTTATTAAATGCTTGCAGCAATGGAATAAGCATAAGATAGCTGAGGATTAATGAGAGTACTGTAAGGAATAATGACTCATTAATAAACTGCCAGAATATCTGCTGACGCTGCGCTCCGGAAGATTTACGAATACCTACTTCCTTTGCTCTTTCTGCACTTCTTGCAGTACTTAAATTGATATAAGTAAAGCATGCTATGGCAAGTATCAGTATGGCTATTGCAATAATGATATAGATATATTTGATATTATTATTGGGTTTGAAAGCATCAAAAGGTGAATATAAATGCACTTTTGCAAAATGCTCCAATTCAAAGTTTAGTGTCCATTCTTCTCTGGCACTTTCACCTACCATAAATGCATTGATTTTTTTTTGCAATGGCACAAAGGATTGTTTGTCATTCAACAATAGGTACGTTGTATAATTTGCATTGCTATATGTGTTTTCTTGTAAAGGGCCAAAGCTTGACATAGATGCAATTATGCTGTACTGTATTTGGGAGTTACTGGGGCAATCTTCTACAACACCTGTTATCAAATACGGCTCTTGAAGGCTGCTTACAAGCAATGACTTGCCAACAGGGTTTTCTTCACCAAAATATTTTTGAGCAATATGTTTTGAGATTACCATCATTTTTGGTGCGCTCAAAACCTGATTTTTATCACCACTCAACAACTTAAAATCAAATACATTGAATATGGTGGAATCTGCATATAAAAAGTTTTTTTCTTCAAATACTTTATCACCATATTTTACTAGGCGAGTAGTGCCAGACATACGTACACCATCTTCCACTTCTGGAAATTGTCTTTTAAATTCCGGAAATACTCGGGTGCTGGTGAAGTTTCCTTTCTCACCTTCATCACCGATTTTGTAATCCATGATAACCCTGGCTATACGATCTGATTTAGTATGAAACTTGTCATAACTCAATTCATACTGTAAGTACAAAGCAAGTAATAAACAACAACTTAATCCCAATGCAAGTCCAAGAATATTTATGGCTGAAAAAACTTTGTTTCTGATCAAACTTCTAAAAGCTATTTTAAAATAATTTCTAAGCATACAATAATGAAATTTTTAATTTTAAAATAAATGTTGTCTATTCCGTTCTCAACAACTTAACCGGATTTGTTCGTATTGCTTCCCACACTTTTAAACTTGTAATGATACCTGTAATCAAAAACAAGACAACTACTGACAAGCATAAAGTAAGCGTAGATACTCCTGAATGTAATTTGAAAATTAAATCGAGTAATAAATTTGTGAGCGACCAACCTCCTGCACAACCCAGCAAAGCGGAGACAATAAAAATCCAGAAATAGTTTTTATTAATGAGTATAAGTATATGACCGGGCTTGGCTCCCACTACTTTTCTTAAAGCAATTTCTTTCATCTTTTTTAGTGCAGTTAAGGACACCAAGGCAAAAAGCCCTGTGGCGGTAAGAAATACTGATACTAAGGCAAACCCTTTGAAGATAACAGCAATTGAAATAGTTGTTTTATACGCATCTGCTTTTACTTCATTTTGATAAAATGCATTAAATGGTTTTAAAGGAAATAATCGCTTCCATGCATCACTTGCTTTTGCATATATTTTATTCAGGTTTTCAGGCTTTGACTGTATAATTAAATATTGATAGCGATTTTCCCTTCCCAGTTTCATGGCTACAGGCTCCAGAGGATTATATAATGACTCCATTTGAAAATCTTCAAGTATGCCGACTACATCATAGTCGGTGCTGTCAATTTTCATACGCTTACCGAGTGCTTGTGCATCACTCCATCCAAATTGTGCAGCCATTTTTTTTGTAATTAATACAGCACTATTAAAATCAGTCTGAGAAGCGGCATCAAAGTCTCTGCCACTACTTAGTTTTAATTGCATGGTTTTTACATATTCAGGGCCTACTTCCATAAAACAGCCTTCCTTTTTGATACCATCTGCTTCTATAAGAGGCATTCTATATCCATACGCAATATGATTACAGGTACCTGTAAGCGCAGTGATTTCAGGTATTTGTGCCAATTCATTTTTTAAGACCTGATAAGTTGAAGTATCACTCAACCGAATTCCTATAGTATTTTCAAGACCATAGCCATAATCAAAATTTCGCTGATAGTCTGCATTCTTTGCAAATGCAATACCTGCTATCACCGTTATAATAGCAATGGACAATTGCAAACCCAACATAATTCTTGAAAATAAATTTGAACCACCAAACTTGACATTACCCCTAAAAATTGATGTAGGATTAAACTTACTCATATAAAAAGCGGGATACCCACCCGCAAACAATGTGGTAATAATAAGTAACACAAGCATAAAGATTTGCAGCGAGGCATCAGAGAGATAATTAGCCTTTACTTCTGTTTCAAACATTTCATTAAACACAGGCAACCACCAATTATTTAAAGCGATGGAAAGCAAAATAGAAGCTAAAACAATAACAGCAGATTCTAACAAAATTTGCTTGATTAATTCACCATGAGAACTACCCAAAACTTTTCGCATACCTATTTCCTTTAACCTTCTGTTGGCCTGGGCCACAGTAGTATTCGAAAAATTAAGACAGGCTGATATAAAAACTAAAATAGCAAGTGCTAATGCTCCAAAAGCAGCAGCATCGCCTGGGCGTTCCCATAAATAATTATCCTGTACCAAGCCACTCAGAGTGGCATTTTCAACTGCTGTTATGAGTTTAAAAGAAGTTACTTTCCAATCTTTTCTTACACTGTTTTGTACAGATAGATAGCGGCTTAATTCGCCTTCAATACGTTTTGCATTTGCTGTATCAGGTATTTGAAAAAAAGCGGCATCTAAGAACCATCCCCAGTCATCCGGAGCTATTTGCGCACCATCATTTTTTATATAGTTTTCAAAATGTGTAATAAAAGAAAAATGCAAAGTAGAATTACCGGGAAGATTTTTTAATACCCCACACACAGTAAGTGGTTTGGCATAAGATTCTCCCACATATAGATTGAGTACTTTCCCCAAAGGGCTAATATTTCCGAAATATTTTTTTGCAGTGCTCTCTGTTATAAGTATGGCGTTTTTATCATTGATATTATAATTTCCAGACGCCAGTTCAAAATTGAATATATCAAAAAAAGATGGATCAGTAAAATGCACTTGCTCTGCAAACACATCATTATTTTCATATCGTATATTCAATCCTCTTCCCTCCCATCGGGCCGCATATTTGATACCTGTAAAATCACGCTTAGCACTTGCTACTATCGGCATTGGCACAATGCCTCGCATACCTTCTGCATCTTTTTTATTGGTAAGTATGCGATAAATTTTTTCCGGCTCCTCATGAAAATTATCATAGCTGAAAGCATATCTATAGGTTTGATAACCCCATACAATAGAGGCTATAGCAATGGCCATACCCAAAACGTTGATTAATGTATAAGTTTTATATTTGACTAATTTTCTTAAAACTATTTTAAATATACTTTTATACATATTAATTTTTATTCTGTTCTTAAACTTTTTATCGGATTTGAAATGGCCACTTTTATAGATTGATAACTGATAGTGATAAAAGCTATCAAGAATGTAATTGTAATTGCAGAGGCAAACATCCACCAGCCTATCTCTATTCGATAGGCATAGTTTTGTAAAAATTTATTAGCGGCCAACCATACAATGGGAAATGCAATGAAACAGGAGATTAAAACTAGTTGCAAAAAGTTAGTGCTTAGCATACTCACTATTGAGCGGACACTGGCACCCATCACTTTCCTGATGCCTATTTCTTTTGTTCGCTTTTCTGCTGCCAAAGTAGCCAGCCCAAACAAACCAATGCAGGAAATAAAGATGGTGAGTAGGGTCGAGAAACTAATCATCTGTTTCCATCTTGCTTCGCTTTCATATTGCATTTCATTTTGCTCTGCTTTGAAAGCGTAGAGATATGGTCTTCCAGGAAACATCGTTTTGTAAGTTTTTTCAATATATGATAATGCATCAGGAATATTAGTTGGCTTCAGCTTTATAAACATAGTGCCGAAACCACCCATTGCAGGATCGCAAGTAAAGAGTTGCGGTTGAATAGAATCTTTTAGCGAACTAAAATGATAATCCTTTACCACGCCCACCACCTGATACTTGTGGTCATGCGTAAAAAAATCTACTGTTTGTCCAATGGGTTCTTTCCAATTGGCAGCTTTTGCAAATGCTTCATTTATTAAAACTGATGCGGAACTATCAGCGGGAAATTCAGCTGAAAAGTTTCTCCCTTTTGCAATCTTCAAATCCAGTGTAGGAATATAATTTTCATTGATAATCTCCATACCTACACCCATTTGCTGATCTCCATTCACCTTCAATACAGTAAACCAGTTGCCGCCATTTCTTGGTGCAGCAGATGCTATATTTGGATTTTGTAATAACTCCTGGGAAAATGTTGTTGCTTTAGAAATATCCATTCTACCTGCATCAAGTGATACTAAGTTTTTATCATCATAACCCAAATCCTGTTTAGTAAGAAAGTTGAATTGAGTATAAAGAACAATCGTAGCCACCATCATAAAAATTGCCAATGAAAATTGCAGTACAACTAACCCTTTTTGAAGATAGGCACTACGGGTCATTTTCAAACGACTGTACAAGGTATCTATCGGGTTGAAACCAGACATTACCAATGCAGGGTAAAAGCCAGCCATAAAGCCCGTAATTAAAAATAAACCTACATAAAATAAAATTAGTTTTGCATTCATCAAATAAACAAAAGCCAGGGCTTTATTGGACAATGAGTTAAACAAAGGCAATGCAAGCCAGACCAGCAACAGTGCAATCGAAAAAGCGATAAAACTGAGCAGAAAAGATTCTCCCAAAAACTGTGCGATTAGCCATCTACGATTACCTCCAATTACTTTGCGAATACCAATTTCCTTAGAGCGTTTTAAGGAACGGGCTACAGTGAGATTAACAAAATTGATACAAGCAATAAGCAGTATAAAAATTGCAATACCTGTGAGTATATATGAGTAGGTTGGATTACTGGCATCTGCCAAACCATTTGCTGCAGGATAGTCTTTGCTAAGGTGTATGGACAGGTAAGGTTGTAATGAAAAACTTAGCTTGTTGTTAAACTCATACTCTTCTTTCATTTGTTTCAACTGCTCTTTTGCTTCTGATGCAAACACCGTATTTATTTTAGCCTCTAATTTTGTTATATCTGCATGCTTATTCAGTAGAAAAAAAGTATTCAGATAAAAATTGATAAACCCATTGTCTTCGTCTTTATCAATATGATTTGGGAGCAGAAGATGTATTTTTAAGGAAGAATTCTGTGGTGATTTTTTGGTAACAGCACTTACCATAAAATCTTGATACTCCCCATCGTATTCAATGGAAATTTTTTTGCCTAAAGCGGATGCATGACCAAAATACTTCTCTGCCACTTCTTCTGATAGCACAACAGTATGAGGGTCTTTCAGCGACACATGTGCATTACCCTCCACAAATTCAAATGAATTAAAAATATTGAAAAAACTACTGTCCACTTTCAGCGCATCTTGCACTAAAATATCTGTCCCTTTTTTAATATTTAATTCTGTGCCTTGCACCCGCACAAAGTCTTCAATCTCTGGTATGAGGCGTTTAAAACTGGGGCCATGTACCATGCCTGTAATACCATATTTAAAGGTTTCCCCTTCGGGGGATATTTCATCCACTGCAACCCTATATATATCCGTGGCATGCTCTTGAAAACGGTCATAACTCACTTCATCTTTATTGTACAAGATGATGAGCATACAGCAAGCAAGGCCAATACTTAAACCTGCTATATTGATGAAGGAAAATATTTTATTCCTAACCAAATTTCTCCATGCAGTTTTGAAATAATTACTAAACATAATATTTAATTTATTATTCTGTTCTTAAAGATTTTACAGGGTTGGCAAGTGCTGCTTTGATGGCCTGAAAGCTTACTGTCAGAAGCGTTATGGTCAGTGCAAGTAAGGCAGCAAATAAAAATACCGTCCAGCTGATGCCAATGTGATAATCATAATTTTTCAGCCAGTCATTTAAATAAAAATATGCAATGGGGGTAGCTAGTATGCAGGATATGAATACCAACAATACAAACTCTGTGGATAGTAAGCGCCAAAGATTTGTAACACTAGCACCCAATACTTTTCTAATACCAATTTCTTTTGTTTTTTGTTCAGCCACAAAGCTTGCCATACCAAATAAACCTAGGCAGGAAATAAATATGGCGAGCATGGCAAAAAAAGCTGACAACTTTCCAATACTTTCCTCACTACTAAATTTTGAGCCAAATTCCTCATCTACAAACTGGTAATCAAATGGTACATCAGGAACATATTTTTTATATATCTTTTCTATTTTTTTCAGCGAAGCTGATACACTTTCCTCTGGATTTAAACTAATCATTAAATTAAACATATTTTGTATTTTACCAACATGGTAAACAGTGGGGCGAACAGGATAAAAAGGTGATTCTTGTAAAATATCTTTTACGACTCCAATAATTGTAAATGACTCGCCTTCCCATTTTAAAATTTTATTGATAGGGTCCTTGAGACCCAGAAATGCAGCTGCAGATTCATTAATGATAAATGCAGCACTGTCTGTAGAAAATGCTTTTGAAAAATCTCGACCTTCTTTGATATGCCATTGTACAGTTTTACCAAATTCATAGGACACCCTGTTGTTTGGAAAGTCAACAGCAAGGTTGGGATCTTTTCCTTCCCAATCAAACCCACCATTGGTATTCCACACACCAGTCATAGGGCTGTTTGAAGCAGCCATATCTTCAATAGCACCAGCATTAATTAATTCATTTTTAAAAGCTTCATAATGATCTCGTATTTCATCTTCCATGGCTAAATTGATAAGTCCATTTTTATTATATCCTATTGGCCTGTCCTTAGCATATTGTATTTGCTGGTATATGATGATAGTACCAATAATGAGCAGTACTGAAACAGTAAATTGCAATACGACCAATACCCTTCGGGGAATAGCAGCAGCTCTACCAACTTTAAAAGTTCCTTTCAAAACCTTAAGGGGTTGAAACGAGGATAGGTAGAATGCAGGATAACTACCAGCCAATAAACCTGTAATGAACAGAAACCCAATACTCGATATCCAGAAAAAGCCGTTTGACCAAGGTATAGTCATTTTCTTCCCGGCCACCTCATTAAAAAATGGCAGCATCAGATATACTAAAACGATGGATAAAACAAAAGCAAGTAATACCACAACATATGACTCTATAAAAAATTGTCTTATAATTTGCCAGCGCATAGATCCTATTGCTTTGCGTATACCCACTTCTTTTGCACGCTTTTCACTTCTTGCTGTACTCAAGTTCATAAAGTTAATACAGGCAAGTATGAGCACAAAAATTCCGATCATACCAAAGAGCCATACATAACGAATGCTGCCGCCTGTATTGATACCATTTTTAAATTCATTATACAAATTCCATTTACTCATTGGATGTAGGAACACCTCCCACTTATATCTCTTTTCTGCTTCATCTATATGATCCATTTTGGTGTTCTTTATTTTTGCAGAAACTTTTTGCATGTCTGCATTATCCGCTATCTGAGCATAAGTCTGGCAGAAGTTGGATCCCCAAGGGTTCTCCATATTTTTTGCCCATGGGTTGTCAATAAGCCATAATTCCCAAGGCAGATATATTTGAATCGTGTGAAAGGTTGTATTATCAGGAAGGTCTTCAAATATGCCGGTTACTTTTACATCGTAATTTCTATTTAATTTAATTACCTTATTCATGGGATCATCTTTCCCAAAAATGGCTTGAGCCGTTGACTCAGATAGGATGATAGAATAAGGATCTTTTAATGCCTGCTTTGTGCCTTTCAACATTTTTAGCGTTAACATTTCTATAGCATCAGGTTCAATAAAAATGGAAGTTTTTGTGTATTGTTTATTGCCAACAGAAAGCAAGTAATCTCCAATCCAGGATGCTTGTACAATATACTTAAAGTCGCTTCCGAATTTTTCTTTTAGGGCAGGTCCCATCAGAGCCGGGTTGGAAACTTGACTAGCTATTTCACCATTAAAATTTGCATGCTGCATTACCTGTGCTATGCGGTCATAATCTGTATGATATTTATTATAAGAAAGTTCATCATAGATCCACAAACCAATAAGTATTGCCACAGCCATGCCCACTGCAAGACCACCAATATTGATGGCACTATAACCTTTGCTCCTTGAAAGATTGCGTAATGCAATTTTGAAAAATATTTTGTGCATAAATTAAATTTTATATAAATGGCTTTGTAAAATTTATTCTGTTCTTAAATTTTTTACCGGATTGGCTAATGCTGCTTTGATAGTTTGAAAACTCACAGTAAACCAAGCAATTAAAACAATTGAAACAAATGGTAAAACAAAAAACGACCAGTGTACATTTATGCGGAACGCATACCCCTGCAGCCAGTTGTTTACTGTAAACCAAGCTAATGGTACAGCTATAACAAAAGCAACCATTAACAAAATAGCAAATTCCCGATACAATAAATTCAAAATACCTGCTACTGATGAACCAAGCACTTTGCGTATGCCTATTTCTTTAGTGCGTTGTAATGTGGTAAAGGATGCCAAACCAAATAAACCAAGGCATGCAACCAGTATAGCAAGTAATGTAAAGAAACCAAATACCTGACCAAAGCGCTGGTCAGCTTTATATTGATTATTGAAATGATCATCTAAGAAAAAATAATCGAATGTATTACCTTGGAAAAATTTATTCCACGCTGTTTTTACTTTCTCAATTGTTTGAGCTGACTGTCCTGCATTTGTCTTCACTGCAAAATAGCCCTGCACATCGGGCATTAAACGTAGTATCAGTGGTTCATAAGCTTCCTTCAATGATTGATTGTGAAAGTTTTCTGTTACACCAGCAATAGTATATTGCTCACCCCAAAAATCTATCTTTTTACCAATTGCTTCTTCTGGTTTCGTAAATCCAAGTTGTTCAATACCAGATTTATTAAAAAGAACTGCATTGGGGTCACTGCCAAAATCTTTAGAAAATTTACGGCCTGCAATTAGTTTCAATTGAAATAAATCAATAAAATCATAATCCACTCCAATCACTCGGTATTGTTTTGCTTTTGATTCATCAGTGCCCGCTAATCTGATACCTCCGGCATTCCAATCAATTGCCTGTCCTGGTATGCTGGTAAGTGTTGCTACTTTTGTGATTGAGTTATTTTGCAGCAATTCATTTTTAAACGAAGTCATATTGGCTGTATAGTTGGAATCGCTGATAACAGGTCTGGAAACAATCAATGTCTGGTCAATATTAATCCCCAGCGATTGGTTCCGCATAAACTGTATTTGTTTGTACACAGCAAGAGTTCCTATCAATAAAAACAAAGAAGCGGTAAACTGAAATACCACTAAAGACTTGCGAAGCATTATACCTTTTGCTGAAGTGACCATTTTACCTTTTAATACTTCAACAGGGCGAAATCCCGATAAAACAAATGCTGGATAAATACCAGATAAAACAACACCTCCAATAAATAATGCGGCTAATGATATCCAAAAAATAGTTTCTCCCATTAATGAAAAAGATAACTGCTGCCCTGACAATTGGTTAAAAACAGGTAAAGCAATAGCCATGAGTATTAAAGCCAATACAACGGCAATCCCATTTAATAAAGCAGATTCAAACAAAAACTGAAAAATCAATTGCCTTCGATTTGAACCAACTGATTTGCGTACACCTACTTCCTTAGCACGACTAATTGCTCTGGCTGTTGCAAGATTGATATAGTTAACCCATGCTATAACGAAAATAAAAAATGCTATGCCAAATAATAAATAAACAGTTTTAGCATCTCCATTTGGTTCTGGTTCGCCCATAAAATTTGAATAAAGGTGTATATCAGTTAGTGGTTGTAGTTTATAAGTGACTGCAGAATTAAATTTTTTCAACTCAACACCTACTGCTTGATCTACAATGGGTACAAACTTCGCTTCCACTGATTTAGGGTCTGCATCCTTGCGAAGCAGCAAATAAGTGAGACAACCGTCCCACATCCATGCAGTTTCCGGGTCATTCCCTTCTTGTTTTAGCATGTTAGCATAAGTGTCATAAGACATTAAAACGTTTGCCTGTAGTTGTGTATTTGCGGGCATATCTCTAAATATGCCAGTAATTTTAAAATTTTCCCTCCCGTTCATACGAACTGTTTTTCCATAAGCATTATCATCGCCAAAAAGTTTTCGGGCGGTAGATTCAGAAATGACAGCGGTATTTGGTTCTACCAAAGCATTATTAGCATTGCCTTGTAATAAAGGATAAGAAAATATTTTAAAGAAAGATGCACTGGCAAAAAATGCCTTTTCAATCGCTATTGGCTGATTATTAATTGTTGCTATAAGCTTACTTTCTTTTATCAGTTTTACATAATCTTCCACTTCGGGTATGGCATCTTTAAAAGAATTACCTACTGCATAAGCACCTGCGGCCCATTGTGTAGAGAGTTTTCCATTATCATACCTGTTCTGTTGTACACGATAAATGTGTTTTTTGTTGGCATGGAAATCTTCATAACTCAATTCAAAACTTACATATTGTAAAATTAGCAAACAGGCTGCAATGCCAATAGCAAGGCCAAGTATGTTGATACCGGAATACGCTTTGTGGCTTTTAATATTCCTCCAAGCGATTTTGAAATAATTTTTGATCATAAAATTTTTATTCTGTTCTTAAATTTTTTACCGGGTTTGCCATCGCCGCTTTTATTGCCTGAAAACTCACAGTAATTATTGCAATTGAAACAGCTGCTGCAATAGTTATTGCAAACACTACCCAACTGATATTGGTACGGTATGCAAAATTTTTCAACCACTCATTCATTACGTACCATGCAATGGGCGATGCAATCAATGCAGCAATAATGACTAGTTTTAAAAAATCTTTTGATAACAGGCCAACAATACTGCCAACACTTGCACCCAGCACTTTGCGCACACCGATTTCCTTAATGCGCTGCTCTGCACTGAATGCCGCCAATGCAAACAAACCCAAACAGCAAATGATAATAGCAATGATGGTAAAGTAGGTTACGATTGTAGAGAGCTGCTCCTGAGCTTTGTAGTTTTTCTGAAAATCAGCATCCAGAAAAGAATACTCAAAAGGTTCGTTGGGAACAGCACTTTTCCAGCTTTTTTCAACTGCCGAAAGTGTTTCTTTTACATTGGTTCCCTTACCATGAACAATTAAGTAACTAAAATTAGCTTCCCCATTCAGTGTAAAGCCAAAAGGTGTAATAGGTTGCTGCAAATCTTCAAAATGAAAATCTTTTACAACTCCTACAATAGTATAATCAAGCACTTGGTCTCTGATCTTGAACAAAATCTTTTCACCAATACTTTTTTCTGGTGAGGCAAACCCCATTTCTCTAATTGCTTTTTCGTTGAGGATGATATTACTACCTGTATCTGCTGTAAACCCTGAAGAAAACAAACGGCCTGCTGATAATTTGATGTTGAGTGTTTGCAAAAAATCAGCATCCACCCTATTTGTACGTGTATTTTTTGCCAGCGTTACATCCTGTCCCTGCCTGTAAAAATTATTATCCTCCGGATTAAAAATTCCAGGATAATAAACAGAAGCGGCTACTGAAGCTACATCTTTACTTTGACCTATTTCAGCTTTTAAAGCAGTATATGCTTTCTTGGATGTTTCACTTCTTAAAGGAATGATGACCTGTTGTTCTTTAGAAAAACCTAAATCTTTATTTCGCAGGAATTGCATTTGTTTTTCAATCACTACAGTTGCAATAATCAATGCTACAGAAATTACAAACTGAAAAACCACCAATCCTTTACGTAATGCTACTGCTGCCAGCGTATTGCTGATTTTTCCTTTTAATACTTTAATAGGTTTGAAAGAGGAAAGATAAAATGCAGGATAACTGCCGGCAATAAAACCTGTGATTGTTGCTAGCGCAAAGAAACCACCAATTAACCATGCATCTTGAATAATATCAAATGTTAATGCTTTACCTGAAACTTCCGCAAAAACAGGGACGAGCAACTTTGTTACACCAACAGACAATAGAAATGCAATCAATGTTATTAAAAATGACTCTCCCAAAAACTGCTTAATCAAAGTTGATTTTTCTGCGCCTAATACTTTACGAACACCTACTTCTGATGCTCTTTTTGAAGAGCGTGCAGTTGCTAAGTTCATAAAGTTGACACAGGCAATGAGTAGAATAAAAACAGCAATAGAAATAAGAATGTATAAGTAAGTAAGATTACCACTTGGTGTTGCTGTCTGTTCAATCCCCGACTTTAAATGAATATCTTTTAAACCAACTATGAATTGCTTTTTATTAAAGCCTGCCACTTTTAAATCAGCCGCTGCATATTTTTGGATAAATGAAGGAAATTTTGCCTGCAACATTTTTGTATCAGTACCCGGCTTCAGCAACAAGTAAGTGAGGAACATATTGTTGTTTACAAAATTGGGGCCCTGATTTTTTACATACTCTTCCATCGTACCACCTTTGAAAGCCAAAAAGAATCGTGCATCAATATGAGATGGCTTGCTGCTTTCTTTAAAAACACCTGTTACTGTAAATAGCACATCACCTCCGGTAAGATTACTAGCAACTGTTATGTTTTTATTCAGTGCTGGCTGATTGCCAAAAAACTTTTTTGCAATTTCTTCTGACAGTACAATGGATCTTGGATTGTTTAATGCATTTGTGGCATTGCCTTCGGCAAATTCATAAGAGAATATGTCAAAAAAAGCAGAATCGGCAATATACCCTTTGGGTTCATAAAATGTTTGTGGATCTCCCTTCTCAGGATTGTAGCGCAGCAGAGTTTTATCCTCCGTAAAAATGCTGAGCAATTTTGTACTGGCCTGTACTTCCGGAAATTCCTGTTGCATTGTTTCGCCCATAATGTGTGGGGTACCTGCGGTATTGTTTTCTTTTCCTTCTTTCACAAACGTAGTACCGACGAGATGTATCTGCTCATAGTCTTTAAAATGCCTATCATAACTGTTTTCATGTATAATGTAAATTACAATGAGCATGCAAGCAGCAAGGCCAACTGTTAAGCCAAATATATTGATAGCGGTTGCTGTTTTGTTTTTGAGCAGGCTGCGCCAGGCCATCTTGAAATAGTTTCTTATCATCGTCCTGTTTTTATTCTGTACGTAAGTTTTTAATCGGATTAGCCAGAGCAGCCCTTACTGCATTGAAGCTGATAGTTGCCAATGCAATAACCACCGCAATAGCAGCCGCCAAGGCAAAGACCCACCAACTTACCTCAATACGATAAGCAAAATCTTGTAGCCATCGGTTCACAGTAAACCAGGCAATTGGCCAAGCTATGAAGTTAGAAACGAGAACCAATCTGATAAAATCTTTCGACAGCATGGCTGTGATACCCTGAATAGATGCACCCAATACTTTACGAATACCGATTTCTTTTACTCTTTTTTCAGCAGCGTAAGAAGACAATCCAAACAAACCCAAACAAGAAATCAATATTGCAAGACCTGCCAATATTCCCACAACTTTACTTACTGCTTGATCAGCTCGGTACAACTCTGCAAAATGATCATCCAAAAACTGGTATTCAAAAGGCTGACCGGGATTTATTTTCTTCCATACGGCTTCTACATTACTTATTGCATCTTTTACATTCGCTGTGTTTATACGAACAGCGGCTTCACTATATCCAAAATCATTTTGACAAAAAATACTGAGTGTCTCAATTTTATGATGCAATGAATTAAAATTGAAATCCTTTGCCACACCAGCAATAAATCCAGCCGAGTCTATACCATTAAAACCATACTGCTTTCCTAACAATGATTCATAAGATGCTTTGGGATTGTCCTTCAAAAGTTCTTTGGCCATAGTTTCATTAATGATGTATGCCCTTCCGTTATCACCGATGCCCGATGCAAAATTTCTACCGGCAATGATTGGAATTTTATAAAGGGTTAGATAATCTGGATCCACAACTACATGGGAAGTAGTGAGCTCTCTAGCAGCTCCTTCGCCATGAAAAACAACACCTCCCTGATGAAGGTTGTTGCCTAATGTTTGTTGTGCAGCCGTAACGCTATTTATACCAGAACTTTTCAGCAGTTCCTGTTTTAGAGGATCATAAGTGTTGGTGGTATTTCTATTAAGTGGAATAATCATTACCTGATCTCGGTTAAATCCTGTATTTGCCGTTTTCATAAAACTCAACTGCTGATAGGCAAACACAGAACCAATGATTAATATTATTGCAATGGTGAACTGACCAACCACCAATACATTCAGGAAACTGATTTTGCTTTTACTTGTTTGCACGCTGCCCTTTAATACCTGAACAGGTTTAAAAGAAGATAAATATGCTGATGGATATAACCCTGCAATCAAACCAACAAGTAATGTACACCCTCCAATTAACAATAACAAAGGGAAATCTGTAAGTGGCAATTGTAACTCCCGCTGACTAAAATTATTGATGGCGGGTAATGATAGTTTAACAATGGCAATGGCAATAACAAGTGCCAAAATAGATACTAGGATTGATTCACCCAGAAATTGTGCAGCCAATTGAAAACGTTCGGCACCAATTGTTTTTCTGATACCGACTTCACGGGCCCTTTCTGCAGAACGTGCAGTAGAGAGGTTCATAAAATTTATGCAGGCAATGAGTAAAATAATAAGAGCGATAATTGAAAAAATGTAAGTGTAGCTCTTATCAAATTTTTGCGTATTCAAATAATCATGCGTAATATCTGTAGAGCCATTATGTACCTGAGTCAAAGGCTGCAGAAAGAGTTTATAAAACTTCCAGCCATCGTCTTCAGTCATGTACTTTTTAAGGTAAGTGGGGAATTTGTTTTCTAAAGACGAAATGTTTGTCCCCTTCTGCAAATCAAGATAAGTGACCAGCCAGTTGCCTCCCCAATTGTCCATATTCTCGGGTCCAGCTATAGTGCTGAAGGATGATAGGCAGTCAAATTGCAGATGAGAATTTTCCGGTACATCTTTTATTACACCTGTAATGGCATAAGTAATTGTATCTCCAGAATACTTTGTAATACTCTTGCCAATGGGGTTTTCATTTCCAAACAGTTTTTTGGCTGTTTCTTCTGTGAGCACTATGCTATTTCTATCATTGAGCACTTTACTCCTATCACCTTGCAACAATTCAAAATCAAAAAGCTGTAAAAAAGTTGAATCCACATACAGCAATTGTGGTATGAAAATACGTTTATCTGCATAACGCATATCTACTTTTTGTGAGTGCCGCACTCTCGTAAAATTCTTTACTTCGGGAAATTCAGTTTTGAGTGTTGGTCCCATGGGATACATGGACAAAGCCACATTTTGTGGTTGTACCATGCCTTCAAATTTTTGTACTTCATTTAGGCGTACAATATTTTTACTGTGCATACTATCAAAGCTTTTTTCATAATTTACAAAAAGCATGATAATTAGGCAGGCTGCAATACCAATTGCAAGCCCAAGTATGTTGATTGCAGAAAAACCTTTGTGTCTCCAAAGGTTTCTACAAGCAATTTTGAAATAATTTCTAAACATGAAATTTAATTTTATTCTGTACGTAAACTTTTTACCGGATTGGCAATGGCAGCTTTAATAGCTTGTGAACTCACTGTAAATAATGCTATCAGTATTGCTATGAACCCTGCAACAGCAAACACACCCCAGCTAATGTCTATTCGATAAGCAAAATCTTCCAACCATTTATTCATGGCAAACCATGCAATGGGTGATGCTATTATAATCGAAATAACCACTAATTTCAAAAAATCAACAGATAAAAATTTTGTGATATTGAACACACTTGCTCCCAATACTTTTCTTACACCAATTTCTTTTGTTCTGGACTCTACGGTATAGGTTGTTAAGCCAAATAAACCAAGACAAGCTATAAGTATAGCCCATATAGATGCGGTTATAAAAAGCCTACTATACTGCTGCTCTGTAACGTATTGTTTGTTGAAATTATCATCAGCAAAAAAGTATTCAAAAGGATTGTTTGGAAAATTACTTTTATATATTTTTTCCAAAGAGGCAATACTGCTTTGCAATTGAGTGGTGGATAATCTTAAACTAAAATAAGCACTGTTATTTTGTGGATAAAATATAATTGGGTCAATGGCATGTTGTAAACCTGTGTGATGATAATTCTTTACTACACCTATTACTTCAAGCTGTCTCTCATCCCATTGAATTTTTGTACGCAAAGCATCTTCAGCACTGGCAAAACCGAGTTGCTCCACTGCTTTTTCATTGAGCATTACTTTGCTATTATCATTCCACTCTACATTTACTTCTGACTCCGTAAAAGTTCTTCCCGCTGTTAGAGGTATTTGATATGTTGCAAGAAATCGGTTATCTATAATTGCAAATGAATATGAACTAAGTTCATCTCCCTTTTTTGAACCCGGTTGTGTAAAGCCAGATGTTGCAAAATTGTAATAGTTGCCAGGTATGGTACCACTGTTTGCATATTCACTTACAAAACTTTGTGCGGCTATATTGTTCCAAAATGCAGTGCGCCTGCTTTTATAGGTGCTATCCTTTCCTATTTCAGGTCCACGTATTACCAATAGTTGCTCTGTATTTACACCAAGTTTTGTATTTTGCATGTACTTTAGTTGCTGATAAATTAATGCTGTGGCCAATAACAAGGCAATAGAAATACTAAACTGTGCCACAACCAATGACTTTCGTAGCGTGGCCCCTTTTGTAGATTTAGTAAGTTTCCCTTTTAATGTTTCTATGGGATTAAAACCTGATAAACTATAGGCCGTGTAAGCACCTGAAAGTAATGAACCAATGAGCAATAAAGCCAATCCCCATAGCCATATTGTATTATTCAGTAAGGTGGATAGAGACAGTTCTTTTCCGATGATGCTATTAAACAAAGGTTGTATGAGTTGTACAACAAGCAAAGCCATTGCGAAGCCAATAAAATTTATCAATAATGATTCGCAGAGAAATTGTGTAATAAGCGATTGGCGGGATGCACCTGCCACTTTTCTTACACCAATTTCATTGGCACGCTTGAGTGCATTAGCAGTGGAAAGATTTACATAATTAAACCAGGCAATGCTTAAAATTAGCAATGCTATAATGCCTAATATATATACATATTTTAAATTGCCGGTGGTTTGAAAATTATCACTAAAAGATGCTGGAAGATGCACGTTGGATAAGGGCTGCAAACGAAATAAAACGCCATCTTTATCTACCTTTAATTCATTGCGTAAGCTGATTAATTTTTGCTCTGTCTTTTTATAATCTGTACCCTCATTGAGTTGAAAGTAGGTATAGATATACTGCGAGTTGAGATTGTCTAATTGAGCCCAGCCATTGTCATTTAAATTTGCTGTGTTTTTTAAAGTTTCTAAGGAAAACAACATATCATAGTTAATGTCTGAATTATCTGGCATGGTATAAATGCCTTCTACGGTATAATCCAAATCCCCAAACTGATTGTGTAGAGTAATGGCTTTTCCAATGGCATTTTCTTTTCCAAAATATTTTTTTGCAGCCGCTGATGATATAAAAACAACATTAGCTTTATTGAAGGCGGCTTTATTACCAGCTAGTATTTTGAAATTAAAAAAGGAAAAGAAATTCCCTTCTGCATAGCCAATTCTTTCCTCTCGAAATGATTGCTCTTTTTTATCCGCTCTTTGTACAATGCCTTGTGCCACACCTTCTTCAAAACGGCAGAAAGCTTTAATTTCAGGAAATTTATCCTTAGCTATTGATGCCCAGCCTGGCTCTACTTGTGCCCAGGTTTCTCCTTTATTATTTTCATTCAACAAACGATATTTTGACTCAATATCATTATGAAACCCATTCACACTTTTTTCAAAACTCACATATTCTAATATGAGCAAAAAAGCTGCAATACCCATGGCCAATCCAAAAATATTGATGAAGCTATACAGTTTATATCGCTTGAAATTTCTAAAAGCTATTTTAAAATAATTTTTAAGCATACCAATATGTTTGAATAATAAATTTCAACCACCATGCCAAACAGAAACCCTTTGCTAGTAAGGCTTTTAGAAAATTGATTAAAAAAAACTGTACGAAAACGGACAGTTTATGTGCGATATATTACGGATGGCAATGCACCACAAAACACTTTAATTCTGGAGTAGATGAACAAATAGAATTTCAATCAGAAAAATAATAACCAATTTGGTAGATGTAGTGCTTTAAAAATGGATTTTTACAACAGAATTTCACCCTAAACATACCAATAAATGCATTGCATAAAATATTTTTTATATGCGTAAAATATCACTTAAGTCTTTAATAAAATATTTAGAATTACAATATATTGAAGCAAAAGTCAAAGGATATTATGTTACACCTTTTGCGATACAGCAATAATATTCAAAAAGTAGCTTTGCCCTTTTAGTATTAGTATAAAACATAAATAATACAGCCACTTATTCAAAAAAAGCTAACTGTCAAAGTCCGCTATCTATTCAGCCCTCAAACTTTTTACTGGGTTTGCCAATGCTGCTTTAATAGCCTGAGAACTTACAGTTATTAATGCTATCATCAATGCCAAGAAACCTGCTAAGGCAAATATCCACCAACTAATATTTATACGATAAGCAAAATCTTCTAACCATTTATTCATTGCCCACCAGGCCAGTGGAAATGCAATTAAAGATGCAATGCCTACCAATTTTACAAAATCTTTTGATAGCAGCTGTGTTATATTGGATACAGAGGCGCCCAATACTTTTCGCACTCCAATTTCTTTAGTGCGCTGCTCAGCCATATAAGCTGCCAAACCAAACAGACCGAGACATGCTATCAATACTGCAAGGAGAGAAAAGGTTAAGGCTACTTGACCTGCACGCTGTTCCTCCTGATACATTTCATCAAATGATTCATCTAAAAATTGATAATTTAATGGCATACCCGGACTCATTTTTTTAAAGGTGGATTCTACAGATTTAATCAGCCCTGCCACATTTGATGTGCCAATACGATAACAGGAAGCCCATCTGTTGTTTCCTAATCTAAAACATAATGGGCCAACATTTTTGCGTAGAGATTCATAATTAAAATTCTTTACTACACCAACAATAGTATAAACAACAGGTGCATCATCATTATCAGTAGTATATAATTTTTGATTGATTGGGTTTTTAGAGCCCAGTAATTTTGCAGTAGTTTCATTGATGATAATAGCCAATGTATCTGATCCATATTCAGTAGAGAAATTTCTTCCATTTATGATTTCCATACCCATAGTTGGAATGTAATCATAATCAATACGCCAGTTTTGCATATTGAAACCATTCTTCTCAGTCATTACCGCTTCTGTGCTCCAAGTATTATCACTCCTTGATGAGTTCTGTACAGGTAAATAACCACCAAAACAGGATGCTTTTACACCACTCATTTTTGCAACTTCTTCCTTAAATGCTTGAGCAGTATTTCTACCCATAGCAGTATTATCCACTACTAAAACTTGGTCTTTATTAAAACCAATTTTTGTGGTTTGTATATAATTCAGTTGATAATAAATAACTATTGTACCAACTATTAGTATGATAGATGTTGCAAACTGAAATACTACCAAAGTACTTCTTAATTTACTGTTTCCTGTGCCTGCGCTTAGCTTGCCTTTTAATACCTGAATGGGCTTAAAAGAGGATAGAAAAATTGCGGGATAAAGACCAGCAAGGGTGCCAACAATAATTGGCAAACTCAATAAAAATATAATATATGCCGATTCCGTAAGTGTAGATATTGTCAATGCTTTACCTGCCATATCGTTAAAAAAAGGCAGTGACATTGCAATGAGTGCAATAGCGATGATTAAAGCAATAAAAGCCATAGAAATTGATTCGGTCAAGAACTGACCAATCAATGCTTTCTTTTCTGTGCCCAATACTTTACGAATACCAACTTCTTTTGCCCTACCTGCGCTACGTGCAGTTGATAGGTTCATAAAGTTTACACAAGCAATGAGGAGAATAAAAATGGCTACTGCTGAAAAGATATATACATACTGAATATTACCATTTACACCAAGTTCTACCGCTCTTGCAGAATGTAGATGAATGGAAGTTAAAGGCATCAAAGAATAGACAAGTTTATTACCCGATTTTTCAAATTCCTCCATACTATTTACCTGAATAAATTGTCTAACCTGAGGCATCACATATTTATTGATATAGGTTGGAAATTGTTTTTCCAATGCAGTATAGTCTGTGCCGGTTTTGAGTAAAAGATAGGTATGGAAATTATGGCTGGTATAGCTACCAAAATCATAATCCACATTGTCCATTGAAAGAAACATATCAAATATAAAATGCGCATTGTGTGGAATATCTTTGATTACGGCAGTTACTTTATAAGGAGTGCCATCATTATCATTACAATCCATTGTTTTTCCCATAGCATTTGCCGTAGAACCGAAATATTTTTTTGCAGTGCTTTCATTGATAACAATAGTATTGGGATTGTTTAATGCCGTTTTAAGATCTCCTGCTATGGCAGGAAATGAGAACACGGCAAACAAAGTGGAGTCAGCATAGCACACCCGCTGCTCTGTAATAAATTGATTATCTTTCTTAAAAAGCTTACTACCTTCACTATAGTAAATTCTTGCATACTCTTCTACCTGTGGATAGTCATTTTTGAGTGCAGCACCAATTGGGTCTGGGCTTACAGCCATATTCATATCATTGCCGCCAAAGCGTATATCTGAATGAATGCGATATATACGATCAGCCTTTTCATTAAAACGGTCATAGCTCAATTCATCAGCTACATATAATGCTATCATTATAAAACAGGCCAGTCCTAATGCAAGTCCCATTATATTTATTGCTGCATAGCCTTTGGCTCTATTCAGTGTTCTAAATGTGATTTTCAAATAATTTCTAAGCATAATACTTTCTTAGTTTATAAAACAAATGATGAATTAAGTAACTGTAAGATTTAGGTGCTTCAACACGTAAGATGTGTAAAATTCAAAAGCATTTTTAAAAAATCGCATCTCGCATTAAAGAAAAAAAATGCAGTTGAAATTTATTCCAAACCCGAAACGCTGCTATCTATTTAAGAACAATTGTTGACTTTCAACCTTTCACCACAAAGTCAATTGCATCCTCTTGGTTAAAGACTACCTAAAATATTACATTTATAGAATGTCAACGGTTATGCCAAACTGCAAGCCCTTGAATAATAAGCATTTTAGGGGTTTGTATTACATTCAGTGTTCGTAAGCGAACAGTTTTTGTACGGTGAAGCACAGGGTTATATTCATCAATCAATTAGTGTATAATAACCCATATAGTTACAAGTATCTTTTAAAGATACAAGCCCTACCTTAAGAGACAAAACAAAAAGGTAACAATCATCTACTCTGTTCTCAAACTTTTAACAGGGTTTGTAATGGCCGCTTTAATAGCTTGGAAGCTAATAGTTAGCATTGATATAGATACTACAATACTTATAGTAATAGCAAATACTGTCCATGATATAGTTGTATGATAGGCAAAATCTTGTAACCATTTATTCATCATCCACCATGCAAGAGGTGAAGCAATAACTAAAGCAAGTATCACAAGTACAAGAAAATCTTTTGAAAGAATGGTAACAATACTGCTAATTGATGCACCAAGTATTTTGCGAATTCCAATTTCTTTCAGCCTCTGTTCAATAGCAAGTACAGTAAGCGCAAAAAGCCCAAGCAATGATATGAGAATTGCAATAATGGTAGTAAACGATACAATTTGTTTCCATTGTGCATCTGATTCATATCTATCCATCAGCCACTGCTTCATACTATGAAATTCGGGAATAGCAAATGGTAGAATCGTTTTATATACTTTAATGGCAGCCGCCCTTGCTTCTTCTTCTTTACCAGGCACAAACTTTATATAGGTATTTAGTAAGTCGCCATATTTATCCAAAGAAAAATGTATGGGTTGAATTTTCTCTTTAAAATTTGCACTATGATAATTTTTCACCACTCCCACAATCGTATAATTACTTTCCCCCCGTCCATCAGAAATAACCTGGCCTATTGGGCTTTTGGTTTTATCAAGATACTGTTCTACAAAAGCTTCGTTTACCATACAATTTGAAACAGTATCAGCAACATTAGCATAACTCAGGAATCGTCCCGCTTTGAGCGGTATTTGCAAAGTTTGTAAATAACCATCATCAATATGTTCATAATAAACCCAAGGGGTTTGCTTACCATTTATTGAAAAGATTGTTCTATTCCAGTTGCCACTTTTTGTACCCACAGATTCAATAGAGGGAATGGTGGCTATCTCATTTTTAAAGCGATTAAATTCGGATGTTTTATCCCAAGGAAATTGCAAGTACAGCATATTGTCCACCTTGTAACCCAAATCTGCACGGCTAATATAATTAAACTGTTTATTGAATACAAGCGTACAAATAATTAATCCAGTAGCAATTACAAATTGAACAACTATTAATGATTTACCTAATAGATTTTTTCCTGATAATTTAAAACGGCCATACAATATTTTAACCGGCTGAAAACCTGATGCTACAAATGCAGGATAAAAGCCAGCAAGTAGGGATACCAGTACGATGAGGATTAAAAAGATTGCAATAGCCTCCGGTTGAATTAAATATGCTAGACTAAAAGATTTGTTGGCTAATTGATTAAAAGATGGCAACAAAAGCTGCACTAATATTATTGACAATGCAAATGCAATACAGGTAAATACAAAGGACTCACCTAGAAACTGATACATCACTTGCCACCTACTACTACCTGATACTTTTCGTATGCCAATTTCTTTACTCCGCTGCATACTTTTTGCCAAGGCAATATTGATAAAATTGATACAGGCAATGGCAAGTATTAATACGCCAAGAAATGATAATATATAAGCGTAGCTGGCATCACTCCAATTACTTAAACCATTAGTAGCAAAATAATCAGCATTAAGATGAATATCAAATAATGGTTGCAAGCCAAACTTCATATCTGTAATACCATTTTTTGCTTGCATTGTTTTCCATTCTTCTCCATGCTTAGCAATGTAAACATTCCATATTTTTTTTTCAATAGTAGCTGGATCTGCATCATTGCGCAGCAATAAAAAAGTATTGAGATACCCATTATGCCAGTTGTTCATTTCATCATTAAAAGCCGCAGCATCAGTGGGGTTTTGGCGTTCCATAGGAATGAGCATATCAAATCGTACAGAAGAATTTGTAGGAGGATTTTTGACAACCCCAGATACTACAAAGCTTTCAAAATCTCCCTCCACTTGTATGTCTACTATTTTCCCGATAGGGTTCTCGGTTCCAAAATATTTTTTTGCTGCCGTTTTTGTCAATACAACTGAGTTTCTTCCTTCCAGCATTTTTAAGACATTACCTTTCAAAATCTCAATTGTAAATACATCAAAAATAGACGGGTCTGCAAAGAGCACTAATGAAGACAATGTTTCATTTTCTTTTCGCACATCCATATCCCATCCCTTTATGCGGCAATAGTTTTCTACTTCGGGTATTTCATCTTTGCATATTGGCCCCTGTGGCAAGCCAGTATTGCCTATTCTGCTTTCACTACCAGATGTATCTGTACTGCTTCGTACTATGCGATATATATTTTCTCCCTGTTTATTAAACCGATCAAAACTCCATTCATCTTTTACAAACAAAGTTATTAGTACAATACAGGTAAGACCAATGGCAAGTCCTGCAATATTTACAAAAGACAACAACTTGTTTCTTTTTAGATTTCTTAAGGTTACCTTTAGAATATTTTTAAACATATTGTGCTTGTTAATGAATGATAGTGCATCGTTTTTTTTATTCGCTGCGCAATATTTCTGCCGGATTCGTATTTGCCGCTTTTGCTGCAAAAAAGGATGCTGTTAGCCATGCAGTAAGTGTAATAATGGCCATAGCAATGATGAATGGCCAAATACTCATACCCCCATTAAATGGAAAAATATCTAACCACTTATCCATAAAATACCAAGACACAGGGAATGCAATAACAGCAGCAATCAGTGCCAGCCAGATATAGTTTTTACTCGATAGAGACACTACACTCATGGTGCTGGCCCCAAGTACACGGCGCACACTTATTTCCTTTTGTCTTTGCTGGGTTGTAAAAGCTGTAAGCCCCAATAAACCTAAACATGTAATGATGATAGTGAGGATAGAAAATCCGGCAAATATTTTACCCCTCTTTTGATCGGCTTCGTACTGCGAATAATAATCTTCATCCAAAAATTTATATTCAAACGGGAGTGCTGGAAAATATTTTTCCCAAATAGTTTCTGCTTTTGTAATGGAGGCTTTTACATTGTTGCCATCTAATTTAACTTGAATGATATGATTATCTGCTGAGTAGAAAAGCAGTAGTGGTGCTATAGGATTGTATAAGGATTTTTGATTAAAATCTTTCATTACTCCTACCACTTCTCTATAATCACCGGAGGTATCTCCGGGAAATTTTATACTTTTTCCAAGCGGCTCATCCCATTTGAAATTTTTCACCATCGCTTCATTTACAAGAATGCTGTGCAAAGTGTCTGAGAGGTTTTGAAAATTTCTTCCTTTTACAATTTTTATTTCAAGTGTTGGTGCTAAGTTTTCATCAATCTGATAACATTCAACACCTTTGTCCACAAAGCCATTATTACTTTCAACTGTAAACAGATTGAGGCTTATGTTTCCACTGCCGGGATATGCATTTCCTGTGCCCACAGATTTTACGCCGGGCATGCTACGGAAATCATTATTCATTGCATTTATTTTGCTGCGCTCATCTTCGCCTGTGTTTACTGTCAAGGTCATTACTTGATCTTTTGTAAAGCCCAAATCTTTTTGTCTTACATAATTGAGTTGTTCATAAACAATCCATGTACAAATTAGCATGATCATGGATATTGAAAACTGAAGCACTACCAATGTGCGGCGCAGGTTAATATTGCCAGAAGCCTTTGACAATGCCCCTTTCAAGATACTTACAGGCATAAACTTTGATAGGTAAAGTGCAGGATAGCTACCACCTACAAAACCCGTAAACAATGCTATACCGAATAATAAACCAATATTGAAAGGTTGGAATAATGTGCTTATGGTAAAAGATTTTCCTGAAATGCTATTAAAAGTATTCATCAGCAATATAACTAAAGCAATGCTTAAAACAACGGCAAAAAATGCTGTAAGAAATGACTCACTCAAAAATTGAAATACCAATTGCCTACGAGAAGAGCCAGCCACTTTTCTGATACCAATTTCTTTGGCTCGCCTGGCACTTCTAGCAGTAGTAAGATTCATGTAATTGATACAGGCTATCAATAGCATAAAAAATGCCACAGCACCAAAAATCCAGATATAGTTCATACTACCCAATTCTTCAGGCTCACCATCCAATTTTGAATTGAGGTGTATATCTGTGATGGGTTGTACACCATATCTCATTTAGATATTATACTGTGCAAAAATGGGTGCCATATATTTATCATACATGGGTGCTAATTTTTTTTCAAATGAGGCTGCACTTGTTTCAGGTTTCAAGAGTACATAAGTAAACAAGAAGAAGCTACCCCAGTTGCTTGACAATCCCGGATTTGCATTTAATACTGTGGATATGGACATGAGCATATCATAATAGATATGACTACTGCGTGGCATATCTTCCATAACACCAGTTACGTTATACACATCATAAACAGTTCGCAGCGATTTTCCTAAAGCTGATACATTTTTTCCAAAATATTTTTCTGCAGTAGATTTTGATATTACAATACTATTTGGAGCACTGAGTGCTGTAGCGGGATTGCCTTCCAGGAACTTATGCGTAAAAACCTTAAATACATTACTATCTGTGAAATATAATTTTTTTTCGTAAAAACTTTTTTCACCATTTTTAAATAATGTTCTTTCCTTACTCATGAAGCGCACAGATTCTTCCACTTCAGGAAATTCATTCTTTAGTGTGTGCCCAAGTGGCTCTTGAGTAGAGGTCCAATCCGTATTCTTATCCGGTTCTTTGATATAAGAATTGATACGACAAATGCGGTCTGCTTTTTCATTGTGTTTATCATAATTAAGTTCATCAACTATATAAAAAATTAAAAACAAACTAAACGTAATACCAATAGTAAGGCCTGCTATATTGAGCAGGCTAAACCAACCATCTTTTCGGATATTGCGAAAAGCAATTTTGAAATAATTTTTAAACATCTTCTACATTTTTAGTCATTGGCCGTAGGCCTAAAATCATTCTTAATTAAAGAAAAAAACACCTAGATGCTATTCACTTCTCAGTGATTGTACAGGGTTTGCCAATGCAGCCCTGATAGCCTGAAAGCTGATGGTAGCCAAAGCAATAAGCAAAGCTCCCAAACCTGCATAAATAAATATATCGATGCTCAGCTGAATTCTATACGTAAATTCATCCAACATCTTGCCCATAGCCAACCACGCTAATGGCGTAGCTATGATAAAGGCAATACCAACTAATATTATAAATTCTTTTGACAGTAATCCAACAATACTGGCAATGGAAGAACCCAATATTTTTCGAATACCAATTTCTTTTACCCTGTTCTCTGCCATATAAATGGATAAACCAAATAAACCCAAACATGAAATAAATATGGTGAGTATGGCACAAACAGTAGCCATAGTTCCAGTCTTTTTTTCATTCTGAAATTTAGCGGCATAATCATCATCTACAAACTTGTAGTCGAATGGATATTCACTGTTGAACTTCTTAAATAATGCTTCGGTTTTTTTGATATTAGATTGCATATTGCTGCCCGGCAGGTATCGAATATTGATGATACTAAACCAACCATTTGCACCTTCTATCAGCATTGGGTTTATATTTTTATAGGGAGATTCAATGATGAAATCTTTTACTAATCCTACAATAGTCCACTCTGTGCCATTATCCCTTATAATTTTACCAATAGGGTCTTTCATACCCATTGCTTTTGCAGCAGCTTCATTTACGATGATGGAAAAAGAATCCGTTTTGTAGGTATTTAAATCGAGATCTCTTCCCTTTATTATTTCCATGCCAGCCGTTTTCACAATTTGCTGGTCAGCATGAAAACGATTAAATAAGGTTTTATCATTTGGGTCTTTACCATCCCATTCCATACCCCAGCTATTGCTCCAACTTTCTGTAAGTGGTGATGATGTTTTGGTAACAGAGGAAGCAATATTTTCTTGCAATAATTCATTGCGCAGCAAATCATAATTCTTGTCTAAATCACCAGTTAAGTAATGGTACATGAGGTTGTTTTTGTCGTAGCCTGACTGGCGTGCCTGTGCATATCCAATTTGCTTACGAATAACCAATGTGGCTACAATTAAAACAATAGCAAATGTAAATTGTAGAACTACCAATACTTTGCGAGGAGTAATGATTCTATTTGCTTTCTGTTTTAATCCTTTGAGCACTACCACCGGTTTAAAGGCAGATAAGAAAAAGGCGGGATAACTGCCAGCCAATAAACCTGTTGAAATGATAACGGCAAAAAATGCCATCCAGTACCAACCATTTGTAAAATCTATAAATAATTCCTTATCGGCCAGTTTATTAAAACCCGGCAATGCCAATAATACGACACCTATAGAGAGGATGCCACCAAGTAAAGCAAGTAAAATACTTTCGCTAATAAATTGACCAATCAATCCAATTCTTCTGGCACCTACCACTTTTCTAATGCCAACTTCTCTTGCCCGTTTTTCACTGCGTGCCGTGGATAGATTCATGAAATTTATACAGGCTATTAATAAGATAAGTGATGCTATAATTATGAATAGCTTTACCATATTAATTAACCCACCTTCTTCTTTTCCATTTGTAAAATTTGCATGTAAACGCCAGCGGCTCATAGGGTATAAAAACATTTCGCCGGTGCCTGCATCATCGTAATGCTTTTGACGTATATTTTTAAATTTAGCTTGTAGATTTTCAATAGAAGCATTTGGCTTTAGTAGTACATAATTTTTAGTACTATTATTCCCCCAGTTTTCATCCTCAATGCCATTGAGCCTAGCATAAGACCAGGGTATTATATATTCATATTTGAATCTTGTATTATCTGGCGCATCTTTCATAACGCCTGTTACCGTCAAATTATCTTTATTTTCTAATTTAATTATTTTCCCCATCGGGTCTTCATTTCCAAATAATTTTTTGGCAAATGATTCGGATAAAACAATATTATAACTTCCATTTAAAGCTGTTTTTTTATCACCCTTGAGCAGTGAAAAACTAAACATATTGAAGTAACCACTGTCTGCAATATTTCCTGACTCTGTTATTTTTTTGTCTTTATAACTAAACAGGTATGATACACCCCAGTCCGCACGTACCACATCCTGCACTTCCGGAAAATCTTGTCTTAGATACTTTGCTAATACGGTAGGAGTAACGCTCCAGCATTGAAGTTCTCCGTTAAAACTGTCTCTATTCCAAGCCTCATAAATCCTATCTCTATTTTCGTGAAAGCCATCAAAAGTAAGTTCGCTTTCAACCCAAAGCATAATCAGAATGGCAGAAGCCATACCCACCGCTAGGCCAGAAATATTGATTAAAGTAAATCCCTTATTCTTTAAGAGATTGCGCATAGCAATAACAAAATAGTTTCTTAGCATAGAAATTTTTTTGCGCCTACGGCGAATGAAAAAAGTTGATAAGATATAAACAGGCTATTGCATGAGCTGCAATAACTTTTCAGGCAAAGCCTGTACGCTTATACAAGCACCTTTGATATTTTCTGTACACTGTTCTACTTCTGCCAATGGTTCATGATATGCACCAGCCGCTAGGTAGAATACTGTTATAATCATGAAGAATATGATGGCGATGATGGAAACACGCTTTATCATCATTTGAAATTTAAAATTTAAACTAAAATATTTTCTGTAACTGTTTGTCCATCTAGCATTCTAATGATGCGATGACTATACCTAGAATCATGCTCACTGTGTGTAACCATAATGATGGTAGTGCCTTGCTCATTGAGCTCAGTAAGTAGTTGCATTACTTCATTGCCATTTGAAGAATCGAGGTTTCCGGTAGGCTCATCCGCCAATATGAGTTTAGGATTATTTACTACGGCCCTTGCCACAGCTACACGCTGCTGTTGACCTCCTGAAAGCTGCTGGGGGTAATGGTTTCTCCGATGCATAATCTGCATTTTGTCCAATACTTTTTCTACCTTTTCTTTACGCTCCGCAGACTTTACGCCTGTATATATTAATGGCAATTCTACATTTTCAAAAACGGTGAGTTCATCAATCAAATTAAAACTCTGGAATACAAAACCGATATTATGCTTGCGCATATCAGCTCTTTTGCGCTCATTAAAACCTGCCACTTCCACTTCGTTAAAAATGAAACTTCCTTTATCAGGATCATCCAATAAACCAAGTATATTAAGCAACGTTGATTTGCCACATCCTGATGGCCCCATTACAGAAACAAATTCCCCTGCTTTCACTTCGATTGATAATTTGTTTAAGGCTACAGTTTCCACTTCTTCTGTACGATACACTTTTTCGAGGTTTGTAATTTTGATCATATTTGTAGATTTGTAGTCTAATATTAGCATTTTATGTATAAGCCAATAATGACATTTAAGAATACTATTATTTAAATTTTTCTTTGTTTAAAAATTAATTACTCAAATTTTCAAAAACCGTTTTTGCAATATCGTACTGAACGGAAAGTCAATACAACTGATTTATAATTCTTTTATTTCAATACTAATTCTTCATTGTCTCCAAAGTTTTCATAACTACTTGTTACAACCTTATCACCGGGTTGAAGACCATTGATGATTTCATAATAGTCAGGATTTTGACGGCCTAGTTGAATATCTACCTTATACGCCTTAGTGCCATCATTTGTTACTTTGAAAATCCAATTTCCTCCTGTTTGCTGATAAAAACCTCCTTTAGCTAAGAGTAATGCTTTTGTTTCATCACTTAAAGCAAGTCTTATCTGTAATGTTTGCCCTCTGCGAATTCCCTTTGGTATTTTATTTAAAAATTCCATATCCACCTGAAATCTACCATTGACAACCTGGGTATAAATTTTCTTTATTTCCAAAATATAGGTTGTATCATTAAAAGTAAATTCACCTCTTAATCCGTTAAATACACGGCTGATATAGTGTTCATCAATATCTACCCGTACTTTATATCCATCTGTTACGTCAATTTGGCCAAGGCGTTCACCTTTATTTTTACTCTGCCCTACTTCTGCATCTAAGCTGGTAAGCTGTCCATCTACTGGTGCTCTTACAATGAGATCTCCAACTTTTTTTCTCATTACGGTTAATGCATTTTGTGCACCCTCAAAGCTTTGAGTAGCTTGCGTTACTTGCTGCTGGTTGTTATCCACATCCTGCTTGAGGGTGCGGTCTGCTAGCTGCTTTTTGCTGATTTGATAATTGTAATTATTTTCACTTTGCTTGTATTCTTGAAGTCCTATTGCCTTTTTAGAATATAGCTCTTTATTGAGGTTATAAACTCGTTCAGCTTCTTTATACTGATTCTCAACATCAGTCATTGTATTGAGGTTGGTAATTGTATTTTGTTGTGCAGAGTTTTTTGCAATCTGCATTTGAGTAATCAGGTTATATACTTGTGTTTCTTGGTTTACAAGGCTAAGCTCAAGATCAGTGTTTGAGAGCCTGAGTATAGGTTGTCCCTTATACATCATGGCACCATCATCCACATATTTCTCTTCAACCCTTCCTCCTTCTACTGCATCCAGATATATAGTTGTACGTGGAAGTACCACTCCATTTACAGGAATAAACTCCTGAAAATTCCCTTTTTTTATTTCACTTACGGTAAGCCTTTCAGGATCAACATTTAGTTTTGTTTTTCCAGTTGTAAGATAAAAGCTGGCAGCTATTAAACCTATAAGTGCTGCTATACCCACTATGGTGAGTATTCTTTTTTTATTCCATTTCTTTTTTTCTATAACCCTGTCCACTTGCTTAATTTTTTTTGACTTATCGGGGGCCTACGCTGAGCTGCAGGCCCTCAACAAGTTTCACATGAGAATGAACATATAATAAAATGATTATGCCAGAAAGTGTATCATTGATTTTCAATGAGTTATATAATATCTACGAAAGTTATTGTACGTTTTCGATACAATTTGTGTACGCTGTTGAAGCGGGTAGTTAAAGCAATTGTATTATTATCCATAGTTATTGGAGATAGCACAAGCAAACAAAACAAACACAATTCCATTTCATCCAAATTTTTAGAACAAAAATTTGCCTAATAATAATGCTGAATCAAATATTTAATATGGACAAAAAAATAGTTGCAATAATATTAGTATAGACGCTCTTCTGGACTGAATTTTACTGCTTTATAAACCAGACAATTTCGGTTCCGCATTTTATATAATAGAGTCCAATTGGAAAATGGGCAATATCAATGGTAGATTTGGTAGATTGACTGATGAGGCTATTATTTTTATCAAAAATCTCTATTTTTTTGTTACATGTGTTTTTAATATTGATATAAGAATTTGCGGGGTTTGGAAATACAGTGATTGCTCTTTTGGATAAGGTATTAATATTTTGAAATGACCTATCTACAGGACATTGGCAGCTAGTACCTATATCATTAACACCAAATTCATAAAATGGCTGCTGACCATGTAAGTTATTGTTTGAGAGGATAACTGAACTGTCATTATTGACAATACCATTTACACGAATAGCTTTTCTAAATTCAGGTTCAGCACGTTGATAGCTTTGTACGCCTCTATTAAAAACCCAACTCCATTGAGTAAGATTATAAAAACTATTTTCAAAATCATTGTTGAGAATATTGCATTGAGTAACCCGCTCTCTACCATTTTCTTCAGTGGCACTACAATTTCTCCAATCGCCTAAAAATAATGCATGCTGAATCACATAATTTACGCGGTTACCAGAAACTGTAAACCCTTTTCCAGAAAGGGACATAGCATTATTATAGCACCAAAAAAAACGGTTATTTATTATTTGCCAATTTTGAGCAGCTTCGCAATTATTTTTTTTGGCCTTTTGATTATGATATCCTGTAATGCCGCTGGCCAAAATAAGCCCCTGATTTGGTTCACCATCGGCCCATTCATTGTTCATACCGGGTCTGGAAATGGTATTGTTTTCTATAAGCACCTGTGTGGCACCACTTAGTCTAATACCTTCTGTAAGTGTTCTGTTTATGGTAGAATTTTTCACTGTTATGTTTGTGCTATTATAAAACTTTATACCTGCGCCGAAACCATTCCAACTGTAAGGGTTTATTTTACCTGATGTTTCACCCATACCGGCATTTCTTAGATCACAACTGTCTATCGTAACTGTATTTGCTTTTGGAAAAATAAGTATAGACACATCCCAATAGGCTGCCCCAATAGGGTTTGCAGTAAAACTATTTCTTGTATTTCTAAATACACAATTCTTAAGCAAGAAATTGGATTTATTTTCCACTGTTTTTAAAATGATACAGGCTGCGTTAGCCCCTTCAAAAATTAATTGCTGAATTGCTGATGGATGTACAGTTGTTCCACCTTTCAGTTGTATCATTTCTACATTTACAGGGTAGGAAGCAAAGGCCATAATTGACTGCTGCGCAAACGCAGATTCCCCTTTTCGACCCACTAATTGTACGCCATATTTTAACGTCAATTTATTCTTAATAATATAGGCGGAGTTTGAAGTGAGTATAATTCTATCACCAATAGTAGCATTTTTGATAGCATACTGTATGGAATTTATATCAGCGACTGATGAGTGATCACTACTGTTGTTTGGTACAGGAATGTCAACACCATAAGATTGCAAACTAATGAGGAAAGCAAATAATGTGATAGTATATATTTTCATATTAAAAAAAAGAGATGAAAAGAAACTCAATTATTAATTTAAAAGGATAGTCCGATCAAATATATGATTTGGAACAAATTATTTGGAATAAAAGATTTTGACTTAATAATGGCTTGGGAAGTATTTCTAGTCATTATATTTCGATTATGCAAAGTTCAGGAAACACATTTCAAATTATAACACAATCTAACTGAACCAAAGTTCATAATTTCAAACTTTCAATATATTTATAAAAGAATTGAGCTGCTTTATCAACATGAAGAAATATATGATTCTTTAAAAATAATTAAATCACCACCAACCACCCCTACCACGTTTGCATAAAGTTCATTAAAGTTTATACCATTATATTTTTGTAGGTTCATATAACAACAAAAAATATTGAAGTTTTTTGGATAACCAATCATATCTTTTCAATGTCTATTGTAAATATCAAAATCATTTGTAATAATTCCCCGGCAATTGTGTAGACCAGAAATAGTGTTGAGAATAAAAGCTATTCAAATAAAGTTTGTCTTATATTTGGAGATAATTTTTTTAAAATGAGTAAGGCCCAAAGATTTTATTTCATTCTATTTCTTTGTTTTTTGTTGAGTGAAGTTTCTGCACAAACAGAGCGAAGAGAATATAGATTCTATCAATCAATACAGGTAGATGGGATTAAAAGAACCTATTTAATCAACCTTCCTCCAAATTATTATTTACGCAATAATTTTTCTTTAGTTATAGCCATGCATGGAGGTGGTGGTGATGCCTATCAGTTTGAAAAATCCTCACTTCTCACGGAGAAAGCAGAAAAAGAAAAATTCATAGTAGTATATCCTGAAGGTAGATTCAAAAACAAATTCTTGCCCATACGCACTTGGAATGCCGGCTCATGTTGTGCATACTCTGTGGAGGCTGATGTGGATGATGTAAAATTTATATCAAAACTTATTGATACTTTAATAGATAAATACAAAATTAATAAAAGAAAAGTGTATGCTACAGGACATAGTAATGGTGGTATGATGTGCTATAGACTTGCTTGTGAGCTTTCTGAAAAAATTGCAGCCATAGCGCCAAACTCATCAACCATGGTTGTAACCCAAACTTGCAACCCACAAAGAGATGTTCCTATTTTGCACATGCATTCCATTTTAGATGAAAATGTACCTTACGAAGGAGGAGTTGTATTAAGAACAGGTAGCCCTTCACCGGCTTTAGATTCAGTAATGAATGTATGGAGTATTATCAACGATTGTACACAAAAAGACACCATTAGGAATGATAGTTTATATAGGCAAATTCAATGGAGAAATAACATGAACAATATTGAAATTAACTATTATCTGACTATGGACGGTGGGCATAGTTGGCCTGGCGGAAAATCTGGAAGTGCTATTGGAAACCAGCCTTCAAAAGTTATTAATGCCAATGATTTGCTTTGGGAGTTTTTTAAACAATATCAATTGCCATCAATTCAAAATACCATCACTAATAGAGGCTTAAATACTTCGGTCTATTAAAGAATGCATGCTACACAATATAAGAAAAGATGCATTTGTTATTAATGATACGTTGATAAATACATTGATGTATGAATCAATTTTATCAACAATAACTAAATCAGGACTTCATATAAAGGTAGAAGAATTTAAAACCTGAAAATTAATGATGATTTTATAAATTATACTACCTCATCTTCAGGAGGAGGTAAAGGATTTCTACGGCTAGGAACAATAGTATTTTCATCTTCACTGAGATACACAAAAAATTCATTTATACCATAAATATCACCAGGCACTCTGCTCCCACCATTTTCATCATATCGTTCATAAGGGCCAAGAATATTACCATTGTAGCGTATAGCTCTCAATTTTTCTTCGTGATTCAGTTGCTTAAATGCTTCTATTGTCATGGTGCAAAAATAAGTGGTATAATGCTATTATATTTCAAGAAAATTCAAATCCTTATTAAATGTTTCTTTTATTCCATAGGAAGCAGCCACGGTAATAGACATAATGATGACGCCGGTTATCCATGCGCCGGTCGTATAACTACCTGTGGCCGTTCTGAGGTATTGAAAAAGCATGATAATAAGTGGCAAAGTACCTCTTACCATATTGGGTATTGTAGTGGCTGCAGTTGCCCTCAGATTTGTACCAAATTGCTCCGCGCCAATCGTTACGAATATGGACCAGAAACCTGTAGCAAATCCTAAAGCTGCACATACTGAGTATAATCTTTCTGCATTGCCGTTATATAAAATTGTAAAAAATAAAATAATACAAATTATGGTCAATGCATAAAATAAACGGAGTGCTTTAATTCGGCTTTTTAACCATTGGCTTACAAAGCCAACCATTATACCACCAATGCTAATACCAATATATGCATACATAATTGCTTTTCCAGCATCAATGGTGTCAGTAATATTAAATTGTATGGCAAATTCTTTTGAAAAAGTAACCAAAATGCCTACTACATACCAAGTTGGTAATCCTATGAGAATGGAAAAAAAATATTTTTTAAAACGCTCCACATTTGTAAATAACATAAAAATATTACCTCTACTTACTTCGCTGTTTTTTAAGGCATGAAAAAGCCCACTTTCAAAAACAGAAATACGAAGCAGTAGCAGCAACAAGCCCATACCACCTCCAATAAAGTAGCAGGTTCTCCAGTCAAAATTTTCTTTTATAAAAAAGGCAAATATGGCACCAGTTAAACCAAGCCCCGCTACCATTGAAGTAGCCAGCCCTCTCTTTTCTTTTGAGGTAAGTTCACTTACTAACGTAATGCCTGCACCAAGTTCCCCTGCAAGACCAATACCAGCAATAAATCGCACCCAAGCATACTGATCAGTTGTTGTAATAAACCCATTGGCTATATTGCCAACAGAATATATAAAAATACTTCCAAACAATACACTAAGTCTTCCTTTCTTGTCTCCTAAAATGCCCCAAATAATACCACCTAATAAAAGACCGTACATTTGATAACTGATAATTTTTTCACCTACGGTTAATACAGCGGCATCATCCAAACCCAAATCTTTTAAGCTGGGCACACGTATTATTCCAAAAAGCAGTAAATCATAAATATCAACAAAATAACCCAATGCAGCTACTAATACCGGTATGGATAGAATACCTGCATATTGTTTTGATTCATTAGCCATTCTGTTAGTCTTTGGGAGCTTTATCTTTTGAAAAAAAGAATTTATATGCGATGGGCAAAGTAGATATAACAACAATGAGAATTACAATCATTTCTAGATGTTCTTTCAGATCAATCCCAAATTCATTCATTACCCATTTGCTGAGGAAATGACCTGCCACTAACATACTTAAAACCCAAGCCAAGCATCCTATAATATTGAAATATATAAACTTTGCTTTTTCCATTTTTACAATGCCTGCTACTATGGGTGCAAAAGTTCTTATTATGGGAACAAAACGTGCAGCTACCACAGCCCATCCACCATATTGATGATAGAAATCATTGGCCTGATATAGGTATTTTTTCCTATAGAAAAAATTATCTTTTCTTTGAAATAGAAAGGGACCGCTTTTATATCCAAACCAATAACCTACCATATTGCCCAATATGCCGGCAGCAGATATGAGAAGCCAGAGTATAAGTATATCTACATATTCATTTCCAGATACTAATATTTCTTCGGCCAATGCTTTACTGTAAATACCCGCTACAAACAAAAGGCTATCTCCGGGTAGAAAAAATCCGGCAAAAAGCCCTGTTTCTGCAAATATTACAAATAGTAAAAGCCAAAGACCTCCGTACTGTATATAAAATTCCGGATTGAGTAATTGATGCCAGTCAAAAGACAGTAAAAAACTATGCATTTATTGATATGGTTTTTTATTGAAGGGCCAAAAATAGCGGAATCAGTTATATATTATATCTTTAATATAAATGGTATAGATTAATTGATTTTTTCAAACAATACCTTTGTTATATATATAATTAAAATTACGAAATGGCATGCTAGATGTATTAATGATTACTCATCTGCCGTAGGCTATAAATTCTAATAAAATACAGGAAAGTATAACTTGGTAATCCACTTGGTGGAATCTTTTTCCAACATCCTATTTGTAACCAATGATTGATAAGGAATAGCCGGAGCTACTTTTTGCATATCATCTACATAATGATTTAGCTCTAATTGTGCTTGCTGTACTGCATGAGCATCACCTTTTATTTCAGTTACCAAAACATTCCCTAAAACCATTTTTTTGAGTAAAAAGGGTGCAGCTGCCGGAATATCTTTATTTATCGGAACGGCTACCATAATTTCAAAATGCAAGGAATCTTCTGTATAACAATTCATCATTGGAGGATTAACAACTATGCCACCATTAGCAGAAATGTAGAATTTGAGCGCATCGATCATCTGATAGATATCAGAAATATGCGGTGTGCCGTAAAACGATTTTTTTAATGCTATAAGTGATGAGTCTTCCACTAATTTCTTTTGAATATCTATACCATAAATGGCAGTTGGACTTTTAAATTTTTCTTGAATAGCAACCATACATTCATTTATATCAGTTTTAATGTTACGAGCCTTTAGATATAAATAAATTCGACTAAATGGGTTTGATGGCAAAGCAATTTCACTCTGAAATTGTATTAATGTGCTGTCCTGTTCTTTAAACACCGCAGACAACTGCCCAATAATTTTGTCTTCGTTTTTGGATACAAAAACAGTAGCTGTATTCCCTAATAGTTTCTTGGTAACGAACTTTAATTTTTTGTATTCATAGGTACTATCACTGGCATTGGTTCCGGGCCACCATTGTACCCAGTAATTCTTATTAGTAAGCACCCTTGCTACCCCATCGTATCTAGATTTTATTGGTAAAGATATTCGGATTGTATAAGTGGATGGAATTACAAAATAGAGGACAGAAAAAGCAAGAAATATAAATAATAATATGCCAATAAACCAGCGTTTCATTGTATTAGTATGTGGATGTAATAAAGAATAGAGTCTGGAAAAATATTATTAATAATAAGTAGTATCTAAATGAATATTAGATTTTTCGGCAACTTCAATAATGGCATAATCCGAAAGAATTTCCGCCTTATTTCTTTTCACACAAATGTCATGTTCAAAATGTGCACTTGGCTTACCATCCTTCGTACGTACAGTCCAACCATCAGTATCTGTAAACACATCTTTGGTTCCCATATTTATCATAGGCTCTATGGCAAGTGTACAATTCTCTTTCAGTTTTGGACCAGTGCCACGCCTACCATAATTGGGCACTTGAGGATCTTCATGTAGGCTGCGACCCAGACCATGACCAACTAACTCCCTTACTACACCATAACCATGTTTTCTTTCAGTATGTTCTTGAATGGCATAAGAAATATCTCCAACCCTGCACCCTGCTGTGGCTTTTTCAATACCTTTATATAAACTTTCTTTTGTTACTTTTATTAGCTGTTTTACCTCTGGTAGTGCCGGCCCCATTAAAAAAGTATATGCATGATCTCCATGCCATCCGTTAAATATTAAGCCTAAATCAATACTTACAACATCACCTTCTTTTAGGGGCACATTGTTTGGAAAACCATGTACAACTACGTCATTTACACTGGCGCAAATGGTATAAGGAAATCCGTGATAATTTAAAAAGGATGGAGTAGCCTGGTGATCTTTGAGAAATTCAAAACAAAGCTTATCAATCTGCATTGTAGTAATACCCGGTTTTAAAATGGCAGCTACTTCCGTAAGTGTTTGGCTAACTAATAAGGCGCTGCTGCGCATGCAATCTATTTCTACGTTTGTTTTATATAGTATCATAATAAAATCGGTGCAAATGTGAGGGATTTTTTATAAGAAAATTTTAGAGTTTGTTATACCCACTGGTTTGAATGAATATTTTTTTAAATCATTTGGTTTGTAAGAACAAAAAAAACAAGAATGATACCGTCAAGTAGTTGGTTATCGATATTGCTCCTGCAAGTGTACTTTGTTTATTTATCTAACTCAGGCCGGATGAGAATATTTCTACCTTTTTTAAATGATGACAGTAAAGTCCTTTGAAATTGTACTCAATCATTTTATAGATGTGATAATTTAATGGCAGGCAAAAAGGATTAAATAGAAGGAATTTGTTAGTGAATCTTTTATTGGTTTTTGATATTTTTTTCGAAAACTTTGAATTTGAAAATAGGATAGCCAATTTTTTTATGCTCAGTAAATTTTTTTTGCTCGTGTATAGAAAAAATTTGTTTTTATCATACTGAAGAATACTATTCCGGCACTTCATATTTTGCAATAAACGCTTTTGCATTGATCATATCACTATGCATTACCCTGTCTTTATCAGTAAAAGGAACAACTTTTCTAAAAGCTGCTACATAATTTTCGATTTCCGTACCCGTGGTAAGTGGTCTTTTCAAGTCTAATGCCTGAGCAGCTGTTAATAATTCGATGCCCAAAACTTTCTCTACATTCTCCATCACTTTCAAACATTTAACTGCAGCATTTGCACCCATGCTTACGTGATCTTCTTGATTATTACTACTACTTATGCTATCTACAGAAGCTGGAGTACACAGTTGTTTGTTTTCACTTACAATACCTGCAGCAGTATACTGTGGTATCATAAAACCACTATTGAGCCCTGCATCAGTTACTAGAAAAAGTGGAAGGTTTCTTTGCCCACTGATAAGTTGATATGTTCTTCTTTCACTGATATTGGCAAGCTCACTCATTGCAATACTCAAAAAATCAAGATGTAGTGCAAGTGGTTGTCCATGAAAATTTCCACCGCTAAGTATTAAATCTTCATCAGGAAAAATATTTGGATTATCAGTTACACTATTTATTTCAGTAATAAAGATATTAAGTACGTTATCTATAACATCCATTGTAGCACCATGCACTTGTGGCACACACCGAAAACTATACGGATCCTGCACTTGATATTTTTTCTGTAGTTGAATATTACTACCCGAAAGGTATTGCCTCATTTTAGCGGCAATATATTGCTGACCTTTATGTGGTCTTACCCTATGTATGGCTTCATGAAGTGGGTAGTTTACACAATCAAATGCATCCATAGACAATGCTGCATTTAAGTTTGCAATACGCAACAACTGTTTTGCTTTTATCAAGCAATACATGCCATATGCACTCATGAACTGTGTACCATTAATGAGCGCAAGTCCTTCTTTACTTTGTAGTGCAATTGGTTCCCAACCCATTACAACTAATGCATTTGCCGCAGGCATCAGATTTCCTTGTAATCTAACTTCACCCATACCTATTAATGGCAATGCAAGATGACTGAGTGGCGCAAGGTCACCACTGGCACCCAATGAACCCTGAGTATATATGATGGGAAGTACATTATTGTTATACATTTCCATCAGACGTTTTACGGTTGCAATTTGCACACCGCTATGTCCATAACTCAGGCTTTTAATTTTTAGCACAAGCATGAGCTTTACAATGGGTTCTGGCACTTCATCACCCATGCCACACGCATGACTCATCAGCAAATTATATTGCAATTGTTGGGTTTGGCTCTTATCAATTCTCACATTTTGCAAAAATCCAAAACCAGTATTAATACCATAATGTAATTCCTCCCCTCTGGTTTTCTCATCTTAATATTCCCGACATTTCAGAATACGTTCATGTGCATCAAATGTGATAGAAACATGCTGATTATAGGCAAGTAGATTTTGGATTTGGAGAAAGGAAGTATGCTGGCGATCAAGAGGCAAATAATTATAATCCATGATAAATTTTTACGCTGGCAAATAAATGGAAAATTATGATGTGGTATAAATTGAAATGTTTTATGTTTTAGACTAAATAAAATCAGAACTTATCAAATACATTATGTAAAATTGGAGTAAAACAAAGTTAACTATTCTTAAGAAAATAAATAAGGAGAGCTACAATTTCTCTCCTTTTTGCCAGACTAATTATGTGATTTTAATATTATGGAACTAATTCGAATGCTTTGTTTGCACCGGCATTTGCCCACTGAACGTTTACAATACCCTTATTTTTTGTATTGTTTTTTGAACCTACAACAAAAGCAACAATTTTACAGTTGCTCAAATTATATCCTGTAGCATCAAAGCTAAAACTTTTTGAATATTGCTTACCAGCTTTAGTACTGTTAGATGGAATAAAATCGCCAAATGTTGCTGTATATACTTTACGTAACACATTGTGATGTTCAAAATCATTGATGTAGCTACCTAATCCGTAGAATGGATTACCAACGGGACTGGTATTGTAATAATTACTTTGCTTTAAAATAAGATTGGTTTCAACCAACTCTATTACAATTTTTAATGAATCAGTGTAAGTATAACCAAACCCAACCTTCACCTTACCAGTTATTGTATTTCCACTGATTGCAGCATTTGTGATTGCAAGACCTAATGAATCATTTGTTTTAAGATAATCAGATGCCTGTGATGTATCTGATACATTATCAACTTTTCCATTATCTTTAAACTTTATGCTTTTGCCGTTAGCATCCCAATCTCTCATCTTTGTAGCAGTTGGAAATGCATTGATTTTAAACTCTTTTTCCAATGGACTCTGCCAAGAAGTAGTAAAAGCATCTCCATTGTGATTGCCAACAAAAAAGAAACGTGGGTTATTCGCTTCCATTAAATCAAATTTGTATGCAATGCGTGGACAATATCCACACCAAGCACCTGTATAGTCTTCAAATATAGCACGACTTATAAAAGTTCTGGATTGTAATTGCTGCTCACTGATATCATCACTAAATTCCTGATTAGAATCGGATACGTCAGCATTTTTTGTACATGAAAATGCTGATAATAACAGCATACAGATACATAGGTTTTTAAGATTTTTTTGATACATGGTGTAATTTTATTTTTTTGAAATAATCTGGCGCATGCAATATATAAGTTCATTAAGTTAATAAATACATGCATCAATATTTATTCCAAAAAAAAATTAAAATAATTACACTGATATGACAAATTTATTTGCAAACCTATCTTTGTAAAATGCAGCAAAAAATTATTATAACTATTGACGGATATTCTTCCTGCGGCAAAAGTACTTTGGCCAAACAATTAGCGGCCAAACTCAATTATGTTCATATTGATAGCGGTGCTATGTACAGAGCCATCACGTTATACTTGCTGCGCAATGATATACATTTAGATGATGAATTTGTTATTGAAAAAGCCTTACAGAATATTAATATCGCATTTGTTTTTAATGAAACAACCGGTATGACTGAAATAATTTTAAATGATGAAAACGTTGAAAAAATAATTCGGGACATGCTCATTAGTGAGCGTGTAAGTGAAATAGCTACACACAAAGCCGTAAGAGAATTTGCAGTGGCTCAGCAAAGAAAAACCGGTTTAGAAAAAGGTATAATAATGGATGGTAGAGATATTGGTACAACAGTGTTTCCTGATGCAGAGCTAAAATTATTTATGACTGCTGATGTAGCTGTGAGAGTAGAACGTAGATATAAAGAATTATTTGATGCAAAAAACACTGTCAGCCTTGATGAAGTAAAACACAATCTTGAAATGCGTGATTATATTGATAGCAACAGGGAAATAAGCCCATTGAGAAAAGCAACCGATGCAGTAATTTTAGACAATACAAATCTTACGCTTAGTGAGCAGCTTTCATTTGCCATAAAACTTTTTAAAGAACGTATTGCTTAGCATATCGAATTAAGAAAACCTGTACTTCTATAATCTATACTTGAAAGCAGGTAGCACATGAAAAACAATTATATTTTTTCAGTTCAAAATTTTATGTGCTAGCTTGTTTTGGCTTTAAACTTATTGGCTTCTATAAGAGCTATAATTATGTCTTAAAATCTAGAAACCTAGGGATATAGATTTTTGGTACATCATTAAAATAATTATATACCGCGGTCGTAGTGTATTAGCCATTCTAAGAAAAAGTAGGACACTACTCGACATGATGATAATGACCTATACTGATTTTTAATTAACCCAAGAATTCAAACTCCATTAAAAAGTTTAACTCATTTGTAGGTATAAAAAATAGAACTTTATTCGTAAGAATCAATTACATCTTGCAATCTCTTCCTAGCTTCATCATCTTCGGGAGTAACTTCCTCGTTTTTAATTCTATCATTCTGGTAGGGATCTTTAATATAATTGTAAAAGCCTATGCCCCCAGTATATAGTTGATAAGTGGTATCCAACGCCCATTTTACTGGAGGCTTACCATCATCACCCAATCTATTCACATCGTAATAACAATAGGCAGATTGGCGAGGAGTATAATTTGTTTTTAAAAATTGTCCTGCAAAATTCCTACCATCAATTATGCCATAAGATGAGGGTATATTAGCACTACAGATATCTGCAATGGTTGGAAAGAAATCTGTGAAATCTATTATATTATTTGAGATGCTACCGGCATCAATTATACCAGGCCAAATTGCAATAACAGGTACGTGAATCCCCGCATAAATAGTCTTTCCTTTGGCACCTGGAATTATTTCTCCATTAAACAAGGAATTGATATCGGATTCTGTCCCATTATCTCCAACTATATAGATTATTAAAGTATTATTTGCAATACCCAAAGCATTTACTTTGTCATAGAGAGCACCCAACTCCTGATCATAATATTTTACCATACTTGGGTAATAGATAGTATCTCTTTCTTCTTGCCCCTTAGTAGGATCAAAAGTAGCAAAATCTGGATGATCTGGTGTGGGTTGGAATGGCCTATGACAAAGATTTGGAGCCCAGTAAACAAAAAATGGATTTTCCTTATTTCTCTCTATAAAACTGAAAACTGAATCACGCATTATAGCTTCACCATATTGGCCTAGTGTCAATTCTGAGGGTATATAATCCCCTTTTGAATAAATTTTTGGGTCCTTGTATAAATTGAGACCGTCCTCTTCATTTACATTTCCGCCCAACTTAAAGGGATTTGTAACAGCATATTCGTCAAAACCTAAAATTTTGAGTGAAGTATCACCACCATCTAATTGCCATTTTCCAGCAGCATAAGTAGCATATCCATTATTTCTTAGAAGGTTTGCAATGGTACTTTGATCTCTCCCTAAGCTACCCCATGAATCTGCAAAATAGTTACGGAGATTATACTTACCAGTCAGCAACTCAAATCTAGATGGTGTACATAGAGGAGTACCTACACAACGACTAAATTGCATTCCGGCATTCGCTAATCTATTCAAATTTGGGGTTTCATAAGATTCACCTCCAGTATAATTTGGAATTTCATAGCCCACATCATCACCCAACACTATTATTATGTTTGGACTTGTGAAATCTCTAATCTCCGGTCTCTGGGGTACCAGTTTGTCAGTCCTTCTACAGCTATACATTCCTGAGGATACAACGAACAACACAGCTAAAAGAACCATTACAATTCCATTAAGAGAACTGAATTTTTGTTTTAATAAAAATGGCATTTTCATTTATATATAAATTTTTCAGGCTATTCCATGCCTTTAATTGCTTGCAAAGAAAGAAAAAAAAATGACATTTCAAATATCGGTTAGCGGTTAATTCATTTTTTGATGTGCTATTAGGAGTAATAATTACTAAAAATTTATAATAACCTTTTTGAATACAATGCTAAAAACTTGCATTCAATCTTTTCTTCAAGGTGTAGATTATATTAAAGAACAAGCTGGATTTGATTTGTTCATTTAATATTTAGATAAAAAATGATTTAAGATCAGGTAATGTCTTAAAAACCTAGTGAGGTAATGATAGAGAGAACATTCATCTATTTTAAAGAGAAAATGTAGGTTTATAAAAAATGAAATGCATTTTTGGCCACAATGAAGGAGAAGGATTATTTAATTGTGGGCATGGGGTTAAGTGGTGCGTGGCTCGCATTTTTTCTAAAAGAAAATGGTTTTACTGTTGATGTGTATGATGGGCAACCCGTATTATCTGCCAGTTATGCTTCTGGGGGTATCATTAACCCTGTTACAGGACGCAGAGTGGTGACAACCTGGCTAGCAGATGAGCTTATACCATGGGTAGCAAATACATTAAAACAAATTAGTGTATCAGCAAATAATAATTTTATTACTAAAAAAACAACATTGAGTTTTCCCGGATCTCTTCAAATGAAGGCAGCCTATGAAAAAAGAATAGAAGAAAATAACGCTTATATAAGTAGAGCAGTAAATTTAGAAGACATCACAAAATATTTAAATAGTATATACCTTCCTTATACCATTGAGTCCACTTATATCATGCATGCAAAACAATTTATTACCTATGTACGTTCATTCCTTCAATGCAATGATTCCTTTATTCCAAAACATTTTGATGAATCGGCTTTGGAAATTAAGGCAGATGCTGCTGTATATGAATCTGTAACGTATAAGAAAATAATCTATACAAATGGGTATGCTACCATGAAAAGTAATTTTTGGAAAAATTTACCTTTTGTGCCAAATAAAGGACAGGCCCTAATTGTTGAAATACCCCATTTGCCTGTAACTTCTATGTATAAATTTGGAATGATTACCCTTGTGCCTTTGCAGCAGGGTATGTGGTGGGCCGGTAGTAGCAATGAATTAAAATTTGAAAATGATCAGCCAGACCCATCCTTTTTGAATGAGGCAAAAAATAGCATTAATACAATTTTAAAAATACCTTTTACAGTTATACAGCATCTGTCTGCTATAAGGCCTGCAACTGTAGAAAGAAGACCATTTGTTGGTGTACATCCTTTATATAAACAAATTGCCATTTTAAACGGAATGGGGAGCAAAGGCTGCTCTCTTGCTCCTTGGTTTGCTAAGCAATTAACAGATCATTTGAAAGAAAACAAACCTATAGATATGGATGCTGATGTCAGTAGATTTTCAAAATTATTGATGAGGTAATTGAGCGCTAAGAGGTTGTCCGTATTTTTAAAATTGACAGTATGGTAAAAAAATCGTTTTATTGCATTTCACCAGCATAAAATTGGATGGCAATAGCATTACTTGCTTGGATAGGAATTTCTTTAGTTCTGATTGGTTTTTTTTCAGGAACCGAAATAGCTTTTATTAGTGTAAATAGATTGAGCATTGAACTTAGGAAAAAACAAGGGAGCAAAAGTAGTAGTATCATCAGTAGACATTTAGACCATCCTTCACGATTTATTGGAGCTTGTTTAGTTGGTTTAAATATTTTCTTAGTGGGTTATGGTCTTTTGTTTAGTGAATTGATGAAGCAGTCGTTATGGAATCCACTTCACTTGGATAATGAATATATAAAACTGGCTTTTGATACTGTGTTATCATCAATTGTTATACTCGTTTTAGGAGAGTTTATACCCAAAGCAATATTTAAGGCCAAGAATGACAGTGCTCTTATTTTTTTTTCCCCTATAAGTCAGTTTTTCTTTAACCTCTTCAATCCCATTTCATCATTATTTGTATCGCTGGCAGAAGGAATTTTAAAATATTTGTTCAATGTACAAATCAGAGAAAAAGGACATGAGCCCTTTAGTAGGATAGATTTGGAATATTTTTATCAGCAAACTAAAGATCAGGATGCAGATACACAAGAACTGAATACAGATTTACTAGAAAATGCATTGTCCTTACCAGCCACAAAAGTGCGTCAATGCTTAGTGCCACGCACAGAAATTGAAGCCGTAGATCTGTCAGACAGCTTAGATGAAGTGCGTAACCATTTTATTGAAACTAAACTCAGTAAATTGGTAGTATATGAGGATAACATCGACAATATACTCGGCTATATTCATCAGTTGGACATGTTTAAACAACCCACAGATCTAAAGACTATATTATTACCCATACCGGTGGTACCTGAAACGATGAGTGCCACAGATATGATGAATAAATTTACTCGTGAAAGAAAAAGTATTGCATGGGTGGTAGATGAATTTGGCGGTACTGCCGGCATTGTAACCATGGAAGATTTATTAGAAGAAATTTTTGGAGAAATTCAAGATGAATACGATACGGAGGAATTTGTAGAAAAGCAGATTGCGGAAAATGAATTCATCTTCAGTGGAAGGCTTGAACTTGACTATCTCACTGAAAAATATGGCCTTGAATTTCCGGATGATGACTCTGAAACACTATCCGGATATATCATTAATGCTCATGAAACAATACCGCTGGCTAAAGATCGGATTGTAGCCGATAGATATGAATTTGAAATTTTGACTGTAAGCGTTACTCGTATTGAAATGGTGAAAATGAAAGTACTAATGTAGGGAGTCATTAATACAGCGCATTTGGCAATTAATAAAAATATTTAACCGAAGGGTAATTTTTCACATTTTATCATTTTAAGTTTTATCTAATAGTTTTTTTTAATAATCCTTTCAACATCTAATGGGGATGTTGTACTTAATGCTGAACTTAAAGCGATAGCTTGAGTTTTGGTTTTATACTAGTAATTCGAAAGCATTTTAGATGTATGTGTGGGTTTGATTTTTAGTTGAAGAAATCGTAAACGATTTAAATGTAAAAAATTTTTTCTAAAATGCTCCTGTCTGCTGCATTTGGGTTTTATATAAAATTCAACTGCCCAGTCTGGGATGCGCTATAATACTGAATTGAGCAGCGTTTTGGCTTTATAGTAAATTAAAATTACACAGCTTTGTTATAGAGAGTTTTGCTTTTGCAATCACCTATAAATAAAAAAAGGCCGCAAGCGGCCTGAAATAAATCTGAAATAAAACTAGTCTTCTTTTTTTACAGTTTCCTTTTTCTTAGGTCTGGCTGGTCTGCTGTTTCCAAAAGAGCCTTTTGATATTTTTCCTTTTTTGGTTTTTTTATCTCCTCTACCCATATTATATATTTTGCGTAGCAAAAATACTAATAAAAGCTATGGAAATCATAGCGACTTTAGTATTTTATGCACTTTACTTCATTAGATTTTTGCACTGAGTTCTTTACCAGCCTTAAAGCGAGCTACTTTCTTTGCTTTAATTTTTATAGCTGCACCTGTTTGAGGATTACGACCTGTACGAGCCGCACGCTTTGTAACGGAGAAAGTACCAAAACCTACTAATGTTACTTTACCACCACCTTTTAATGTTTTTGTAATAGCTTCTACAAAAGAATCCAATGCACCATTGGCTTGTGTTTTAGTAATGGCCGCATCATTGGCAATTTTTGCAACTAATTCTGCTTTGTTCATTTTGAATTTTTATTTTTAGATGAAACAAATGTAGTAGCCCTGCAATATCAACAAAATAATTTTTGCAATACTTATGCACATGCAAAATGCTACAAACCGCATGGGTAAAGGGTTTGATAGAATAAACCTACTATTTCATCGGCGGAAAAAAAATAATTATTTGAGCAAAAGCCTTGTCATTGCTGCCATTCAGCATATAAAACCTATTATTAATAAGACTACGGGCCTTTTTGAAATGTTTTTTTTGTGCCTTTGAGCAAATGTGCAAAACCCAGTAAAAACCGTTACTCAACAACCGACATTATGGTGCGAAAAGCAGTAAACTGTTCCCCCCATTTATTTAGAGCATCCTGCCTGAGTGCGTTCGCATGAGATGTAAGGTATCTTTCATAATCAGCATAAAAAATAGCCGTGTATTGTATGGCATAAATAGGCCCATCTGTTTCGTCCACTTCCAATAATCTCAAGATACGACTCTCTGTAAAACATCCGGTAGCAATCACTTCAGGAATATGTGTGCTACGCAACCATACCATCCATTCATCATGTATGCTATGATTTACCTGCACAGTTACATTATAAATAATCATTAATCTTTCACTTTAAGTTATACAAATATGACTCTATTATAATTTGAGCATTACATTCTTTCTGGCATTTCAATCTTCAAAAGCTGCATACCATTTTTTAATACAACCGCTGTTAATGCAGACAATTGCAATCTAAAATTTTTTGATTCTATGCTTTCAGCATGCAGTACAGATAGCTCATTATAAAAACTATTAAACTGCTGTGCAAGATTAAATAAAGCCATGCAAATGGAGGCCGGGTCAAATTGTGCAGCAGCATCAGATACAACAGCAGGAAATGATTCTAGAAGAATTAGCAGTTTTTTCTCTGCTGACACTAGGGTATTAATCTGTGGTAGCTGTTTGCTTGTTGAAATGTCATTTTTCCTAAAAATACTTTTTATTCTAGCATAAGTATATTGAATGAATGGTCCAGTATATCCATGAAAATCTATACTCTCCTCAGGATTAAAAATTATTCTCTTTTTAGGGTCAACTCTCAATAAGAAAAATTTTAAAGCCCCTAATCCTATTGTTTCATAAAGCTTTAGCAATTCTGAAGAAGAAAAGTCATTTACTTTTCCAAGTGCAGCAGTTTTATCAGCTGCTATTTGTATCATTTCATCCACAATATCATCAGCATCCACAACTGTACCTTCTCTACTTTTCATTTTGCCGGAAGGCAACTCCACCATGCCATAGCTAAGGTGATAAATACCATCGGCATTTGGCAGTTGTAGTCTTTTAGCAAGTGATTTCAATACCTTCATGTGATAGTTCTGCTCATCTGCAATTACATAGATGCTTTTATCACAATGGTATTCATCGTATTTTTCTGCTATCAAGCCAAGATCCTGTGTTATATAGACTGATGTACCATCTCTACGTTGTACAATTTTTTCATCCAAACCTTCGGTAGATAAATCAGCCCATATACTATTATCCTCTTTTTTATAAAATATCTTATTTTTTAACCCCTCTTCTACAAATTCTTTTCCAAGTAAATAGGTATTGCTTTCATAGTAAATCTTATCAAAGTTGCTTCCAATTCTATTATATGTAACCCCAAAACCTTCATAAACCCATTCATTCATTTTTTTCCAAAGATTTATGATTTGTGGCTGACCCGCCTCCCAATCCTGTAGCATTTGTGCAGCAGCTTTCATGATATCTGCATCTTTTTCTGCCGCTTCTTTAGTTTGACCATCGGCCATTAATTTTGCTACTTCTTCTTTATAAATATCATTAAAAAGTACATAATATTTACCAACAAAATGGTCTCCTTTCATGCCTGTGCTTTCGGGGGTTTCATTATTCCCCATTAGCATCCAGGCTATCATACTCTTACAAATGTGAATACCTCTGTCATTTACAATGCATGTCTTTACCACATCATAGCCTGCTGCCTCTAAAAGTGCAGCTGAGCTTAATCCCAAAAAATTATTCCTGAGATGACCCAAATGCAAGGGTTTATTTGTATTTGGAGAAGAATATTCTACCATTACTTTCTTCCCATTTCGTGGCCCATTCAAATAGTTTACATTATCATAATGCTTTGCCAAGAAATCTATAAACCAATTATCCTGAATGGTGAGATTCAAAAATCCTTTTATCAGATTGTAACTGGCAAAAATATCCGAGTAATTTTCCAATAACCAATCTCCCAATTTAATTCCAAGTACATCTGGCTTTTCTTTTGTTTGTTTAAGCAGAGTAAACAGAACGAGGGTATAATCACCTTCAAACTCTGCCTTGGTGTTATTAATTGTAATAGAATTTTCCTCTGGTTGTAATGAATACATTGCTTGCAATGCATGAATAGTAGCCAGTTTTATTTTATGTTGTAATTGCATGTTTTAAAAAATGGTGGTAAAAATAAAGAAAACGTCTTCTTTGGCTACAATTAACAGATATTCACTTAACACAATCCTATTTTCGCAGGCCAAATGCAAAAAATTCACCGCATCATAAAATATCTAATATTGCGTGTAATTGATGCATTTTATCCACCTTTCAAGCAATTTATTCCTCTGCAAACTTTTCGATATGCAGCATGTGGAGGCGGTAATATGTTGTTGGATATATTTCTTTATACCATCAGCTATAATTTAATTTTAAAAAAGCAAAATACATTTTTAGGGTTTGTAACAATAAGCCCCTATATATTGTCTTTTATTCTGGCATTCTTTATCACTTTTCCTATCGGATTTTATCTAAGCAGGTATGTGGTGTGGCAGGAAACAAAAACGAGTAAAAGGATACAAATATTTAGATATTTTACGGTTGTAATAGCTTGTATTATTTTGAAATATGTATTACTTAAATTATTTATCGAATCATTAGAGTTGTGGCCTAGTATAGCAAATATACTTACAACAGTATTTGTGGTAACCTTTAGCTATTTTACCCAAAGGTATTTTTCCTTCCGCAATGATAAAAATCTGGAATAACTTACTTTGGGTTTTAAGCCAACACAATTCTTATCAAATTTTATTAAATCGGGATTTATAGATGAAAGATATCACAAATTAATGATACAGAATCATGGTTTGCCCAAAGAAAAGTCTTAGATAAATTATAATAATTACGATTGGTTTTTAAAATATATGAGCGGTGAGAAAAATGCTCATTAATAAAATATCAAATCATTATTTTGCAAAAAAAATAAGATGAGAAATCATGAAATAGATTATCGCATTTATGGGGAAGAAATGCAATATGTAGAAGTTGAATTGGACCCACAAGAAACGGCAATTGCAGAGGCAGGATCGTTTATGATGATGGATGATGGCATTCAGATGGAAACAATTTTTGGTGATGGCAGCCAGCAGCAATCAAACGGTCTTTTAGGCAAATTATTTAGTGCGGGTAAGCGTATTCTTACTGGGGAGAGTTTATTTATGACTGCTTATACAAATATGGGTCAAGGTAAGAAGCAGGTTTGCTTTGCATCCCCATATCCCGGAAAAATTATTCCAATGGATTTAATGCGCTTAGGAGGAAAAATTACCTGTCAGAAAGATGCCTTCTTATGTGCAGCTAAAGGAGTAAGTGTGGGTATTGAGTTCCAAAAAAGACTTGGCACAGGATTGTTTGGCGGCGAAGGTTTTATAATGCAAAAACTAGAGGGTGATGGTATGGCATTTGTACACGCAGGTGGTCATGTTTTTGAAAAAGAATTACAACCTGGAGAACTTATTAAAATAGACACCGGATGTTTGGTTGCATTTACACAGGGCATCCATTATGATATACAATTTGTAGGAGGTATCAAGAATACACTTTTTGGAGGTGAAGGAATATTTTATGCAACACTGAGAGGGCCCGGTAGTGTATGGATACAAACTTTACCAATTAGCAGACTTGCTGGCCGTGTACTTTCCTATGCCACAACAAATAGAAAAGAAGAAGGTGGTATTTTGGGTGGTCTTGGGAATTTATTGGACGGTGATGGTTTTAGGTAATCTTTTTCAACCACTCTTTTTATTTTTTATCAATAAATAAGTATGAGGCAATGCAAACTATTTTGCCTCATCAAAATCATTCTGCCAACCACTCGTTTTTAATTTATTAACTTTTGTGATAACCTCTTCCTGCATTTGCTGTTTATATGAAGTCAGTTTTGCATTAATTGTATCGTCAAAAGTACCAATGATGGATGCAGCAAGAATGCCAGCATTTTTTGATGCATTTAAAGCTACCGTTGCCACCGGAATACCGTTTGGCATTTGAAGGATGGAAAGTATTGAATCCCATCCATCAATGGAGTTAGAAGACTTTACGGGTACACCTATAACGGGTAAATTTGTGAGGGAAGCAATCATGCCTGGAAGATGTGCTGCACCTCCGGCACCAGCTATTATGACTTTCAATCCTCTGGTATTTGCAGTTTGAGCATATTCAAACATACGTTGTGGTGTACGATGGGCTGAAACTACCGTCAATTCAAAAGGAATATCAAAAAACTCCAGGATATCTGCCGCATCCTTCATTACAGTCAAATCACTGTCGCTGCCCATAATAATTCCTATGATTGGTTTGCTCATAATTTCTATTTACACTGCAAAGATATTTTGATTTTTGTTGAAATGATGGATTCGTGTTTATAATAAATGTGCAAGCAAATGGGTGAGGGATAGCAGTGAAAAGCCCGGAGCCATGAGGCACGAATGGAGAGCACTTGAATCCAGATAATTCAGTTGAATTTTGTTTCAAAGCCGAACCGCTGCATCCTATGTATTTGAGAACAATTAATGACTTTTTATTAGTTTACTATTTCTCCAACCAAAAATTAACCTCAAACTCTTTCCTATACTGCATTTCAACTTTTCATAACGATATCTACTGGATTAGCCCAGTTGAAATATTGAGCCTTACCCGCAGGGAAAGCCCAAATGTACTATAACATATTGCAGTTATAAGTAGTAAACTGAATGGATACATTAGGTCCATTTGCGATTATTTCAGGAAATTAGTCCCTATAATTGAGTGCGGGTTTTCTATTCCCAATTAATGACTTGTACTCGTATTTAATACCACGCATAAGCATTAATTCATCTTTGGCTTCTTGAATGATTGTGTTATTCATAAACAAATCTATTGCAGTAAGTGCCATTGTTTTTGCTGCCACAAGCATACCTTTAGTTCCAATTTCGGTACCTCCACAAGCCACTGCCTGCCAGCTATGTGCGGGGGTACCAGGCACCCAGGTAGCAGCTCGCAAACCTACAGTGGGTACGGTATAACTCACATCTCCAACATCTGTACTACCCATACCTTCATTCTTTTTTACTAAACTGTCAATGTTAGCAGCTTTGGTAATTGGAGGTATTTCAAATTGAAAACTGCTCCGCAATATTTCTGCGAATTGTTTTTCTTCATCAGTGTACATAACTCCTCCTACCCGCTCTAAATTTTTTTGCATAACTTTTGCCAAGGTATGGTTGATTAACAAATCATAAGTACCTCCTGTTATTTCATAAGAAACGGAGGTTTCTGTACCTAATGCAGCTCCCTCTGCAGCTTTTACTACACGATTAAAAATGTCCTGAAGCTTGCGCTTATCTGGATGCCTTACATAATAGTAAACTTCTGCTTTTTCAGGTACAATATTTGGCGCTTTGCCTCCATTGTTAATAATATAATGCACTCTTGATTCTGGAGGTATATGTTCACGCATCATATTTACCATGTAGTTCATTGACTCCACGGCATCTAAAGCACTGCGGCCTTTTTCTGGTGATGCGGATGCATGCGCAGCTATGCCACTAAATGTAAACTTTGCAGAAATATTTGCCAGTGCACCATCCATGCTAACCGCATTTGCATCATCAGGGTGCCAATGAATGGCTGCGTCCACATCATCAAAAAATCCTTCTCTTACCATATATACTTTACCACTACCACCTTCTTCTGCCGGGCATCCATATAATCTAATCGTACCTTGAAGTTTACCAGTTTCTATTAATTTTTTTATTTCAATTGCCGCAGCCACAGATGCCACTCCAAAGAGGTTATGCCCACAACCATGTCCTGAATTTTTTCCCTCAATTGGAGTCTTTAATGGCATAGGTTTCTGGGCTAAACCCGGCAGCGCATCATACTCAGCCAGTATGCCTATTACCGGCTTTCCCTTTCCATATTCTGCAATGAAAGCTGTAGGCATTTCTGCAATACCACTATCTATCTGAAAGCCTTGACTCCGTAACATTTGAATCAATAAAGCACTGCTTTGTATTTCCTTGTAACCCACTTCTGCAAAATTCCAAATTTGGAGCGCAGCATCCTTGTATGTGCTGTATTGGTTGTTTAAATGAGTAATAACATTTTGTTTGAGTTGATCATGCATTTGCATTTTTGTTTGCTGACCAAATGAAAAACAATTTTCAAGCAGCATGAACAGCATAAATAATAATCTCATATAAAATATTTATGCTGGTAAAAATAAAAAGAAGAATAGGAAAATACAAGATTAGTTATCTATCAAATAAAACTGATAAGGTAAATCTATCCTATAGATTTTTAAACCTATCCTTAGAATCTTAAAAAATCAAACAAATTGATTACTTTGTTACATTCATTTTTGTAAAGAATGGCTTTATATAAAAAGGCTCACAATATGCCACTGAATCAAATTGATTGTTGCTGAATTGGTGCATTGCAAGTGGAATCATATCTGCAGTATCGTATTGAAAATTTTTAATAATATACTCATTTGCCGTAGGCAAAAATTCTAATAATTTATTACTCCCACTGCCAAAGAAATAAATAGGGTCATTTAACTGCTGATCTTGCATGAAATCTGCAGAAAGAATCATAGCATCTGGTGGTTTTATAATTTGCAAATTGGCATCGTATAATGCTGTATAAACTTCCATACGACGAGCATCAATCATGGGGCATAGCAATGATTGTTGAATGGCATATTGCCTTACATAAGATGCAGCCATAATTTCCAATGTATTTAAAAGCATAATTGGCTTATTTAAGGCATAGCAAAGACCTTTTGCAGTGGCAAGCCCAACACGCAAACCTGTATAACTTCCCGGGCCATTGCTTACTGCTATTGCATTAAGATCGCTAAGTTGAAAACCGGTTTCTTTAAATATTTCATGAATAGCAGGTTGTAAAAATGACGCATGTTGCTGCCAAATTAAATTTGATTTTGTTGCCAACAAGTCATTACCCTTACTTAGGCATACACCTCCTTGCTCTAGGGCAGTATCTATATGTAGAATGATTGCCATTAGATAGTATTGACTGCCTCCAACATTTTTGAACATGCTGTATAGCGTGCATCTGTTTTACTTAATTCATTCAGCAGAGCTACAATATTTTTTAACCCAATATGTGCTACCCATTCAAATGGTCCATTTGGATAATTTGTGCCCAACTTCATGGCTGTATCAATTTGGTTTGTATCAGATACTTCATCTTCCAATGCAAAATATGCTTCATTAATTATCATTGCTATTATGCGTGCCGCAATAAAACCCGGCTCATCTGGAGCAATAGAATTGTTGATGCCAATTTGATGGAGTAGTGTAGATGCAGCATGTATATATTCAGATCCACCTGCAATTTCAATAATATCTTTTCCAAAAAATAAAGGCCATCCATTAAATCGTATAACAGTCTGCGGCAGTGTAGAAGTAGTCGATATAACAGCATTATAAAAAACGGTTGTATGAGTGCTTGGCTGCACAATCACTCCATCTCCACTAAATTGAAAATATACCTCAGCATTAGTTATTTGAAACGATGAGGCATCATTACAAAGAATTATTTCATGGCCATCATTTATATTTTTGGTTTGCCAGACAGCTAATTCTGCTGTATTACCATACACTGCAATTCGCATCTAAAAAATTTGAGTGGCAAAAATAGGTTGTGTATGTGCAGAAAAAAAAGCAATTTGCCTGCTTCAAAATTTATTTAATAAAATTTCACATGTCAAAACAGATAATTCAAACAAATATGGCACCTGCGCCAATTGGGCCATATAGCCAAGCAGTAAAAGCCGGGGATCTCATTTTTATTAGTGGACAGGTTTGTATAGATCCTTTTTCAGGCTCTTTGGTAAATGGCAGCATTGCCATTGAAACTAATCAGGTTATGAAAAACCTAGAAGCAATTCTTTCAGAGGCTGAAATTAATTTTAATCATGTGGTTAAAACAACGATTTTTTTGAGCGATATGAATTTATTTGCCGAAGTAAATGAGGTTTATAGCACTTATTTTACAGGTGATTATCCTGCAAGGGAAACAGTAGCGGTAAAGGGATTGCCCAAACAAGTAAATGTTGAAATTAGTATGATTGCAGTTATTAATTTATAGCCGCATCATTTACAATGTACACTGTAAGAAGTTACAAATTTTATTGATTGTTCTGGTTCCAATATTATCAACCCCATACCATTGTTAAATGCATCTGGCACACTACTCAAATTTTCTATGGCAATGCTTTTTCTATGATCTGGTGTAAATATTTGTAGGTAAGGATAATTTTCTTCTGCATGTATAGAAACATTGTAGAATGGGCCATGTATTGTGCAAACTTTATTGGTGTCTGAAAGTATAAAACAATCATCTAATTGTTTATCTTTTAATGGCAATAGTCCATTGTATGGCGAAGCATCGATAAAATGACCAGTAGGTATAAGCTGTTCATTCATTTTAATTTTACCCACAGCCTCCATTTCAATGAAACATTCGTCAGCAGCAGTATGCATATTAAAATAAGGATGCCATCCATCTGCCAAAGGCATTGCATGCTCACTTTTATTCGTAATAGCCGTTTGTATAGAAAGCTTATTCCCAATGGAGAGCGTATAGGAAACAGCAATATCATATTTGAAAGGAAACCCTTCATCGCCAGGCCAATAATATTCCATCGTTACGCATGCCATTTTTTCGGTAGCCTGCTGCGCAGCAACGCTGAACAGCGCATCATAAATCAATCCATGCATTGCATGAGTACCAGAAAAACATCGCCCAGTTTTATATACTTCATCTTGAAATTCAAATGAACCATTAGATAACCTACATACAAAAGGGCTGAGCTTTGTACTTTTAAACCAGCTATTATTAATAACTGCTTTCAAATCTTCTAGTCCGTCAATACAATCATATACATGCCCCTTATCATTTTTAAAAATAAATTTATTTAATAATGCTCCTGTAGAAAATATTTCCACGATTGTGCCTGCTATATTATCTTTTAGGTATATGATGTTGGGGTCGGATATTTCAATAGTAAATGACATAATTATGTTGTAGAAATCATTTTTTCAATAAGAATAATTAATACAAGAATACATATTCCTATGGTTTCAGGAATATAAATTTACATAAAATAACTATACCATTTCAGCTTTATGCACTTCACTTGTAAAGTGAAAAGTGATTTCGGGGTTGTTTTTTATTTCTGTTTGTAAAAACCAATCGCTTTGGGCAAGATAAACGGGCATATTGTCCTTGTCGTAGGCCGTATTTGCATCTCTGAAACGCAGAAATTCATTAAGCACAGGTTGATTGTTTGTAGTTAACCAGCATGCCTTATAAAAGGGCACCATTCTAAATTCGCAGGCAGCACCATATTCATGGAGTAACCGATATTGTATTACTTCAAATTGCAATTCACCTACACAACCTATAATCTTTTTATTTCCACCAAACTGTGTAAACAATTGCGCTACACCTTCATCTGTAAGCTGTGAAATTCCTTTTTCAAGTTGCTTTGTTTTCATAGGATCTTTATTGACCATTTCCTTGAAAATTTCAGGAGAAAACGTAGGTATGCCGGTAAAATAAAAATCTTCACCCTCTGTTAGTGTATCTCCAATCTTAAAATTGCCTGTATCAAATAAACCCACCACATCGCCAGGATAAGCATCGTCAATAATATCCTTACTGCGGGCAAGGAAGGAATATGGATTTGCAAACCTAATGTCCTTATCAAGCCTTACATGATGATAATACTTATTGCGCTCAAAGCGTCCACTACAAATACGCATAAATGCGATGCGGTCTCTATGTCTTGGATCTAAATTAGCATGTATCTTAAAAATAAAACCTGTTAGTTTTTCATCAGATACTTCTACTCTTCTTGTATTCGTTTCCCTATGCTGTGGCAGTGGGGCAATATCAATAAATGTGTTGAGCATTTCTCTCACCCCAAAATTATTTACGGCACTACCAAAAAAAACAGGAGCAGTTTTTCCATCCCGATAGTCAGCTACATTTAATGCTCCATATACCCCATCAATGAGTTCGGTATCTTCTCTAAGGGTGTTAGCATCATTTGTACCCATTTTTTTATCAACGATACTATTATTTAAATCATCAATTAAAATCACATCCTCATCATTTGCTTTTGTACCTGGTGTAAAAAGTAGTAGGCTTTTTTGCGACAAATCATATACACCTTTAAAATCTTTTCCACTATTGATTGGCCAAGTGAGGGGGTGTAAACTGATGTTTAATTCTTTTTCAATCTCTTCCAATAAATCAAACCTGTTTTTTCCATCCCTATCCATTTTATTGATGAAGACAATAACCGGGGTGTGGCGCATACGACATACTTCCATGAGTCTGCGTGTTTGTGCTTCCACACCATTTACACTATCCACCACTAATATTACACTATCCACTGCAGTTAATGTACGATAAGTATCTTCTGCAAAATCTTTGTGACCCGGTGTGTCTAATAGGTTTATGAGTTTGTCTTTATATTCAAAAGTCATTACAGATGTGGCTACAGAAATGCCACGCTGTCTTTCTATTTCCATAAAATCGCTGGTAGCATGCTTCTTAATTTTATTACTTTTTACTGCACCTGCGGTTTGAATAGCTCCTCCAAAAAGTAGAAATTTTTCGGTAAGTGTTGTTTTACCTGCGTCTGGGTGACTGATAATGGCAAAACTTCTTCTGCGGTTTATTTCATTACTATACTTGCTACTCATATTCAAAAAATGGTTGCAAATGTAGGGTTGGCAAGCCTAAAATTTGTAAAATAGACTTTAATAAAGGAAAGTAATGGAGGGTGGAAGTTTATTGACAATTATTTTCCGTAACCATACATTTTTTCTACGTCTTTTACGATCATTTCCATTACTTCATCATTCCCTCTGGGGTCATAGGCTTGGCGGAGATTACTGCCAAATATGAGGGCCATAGTTTGCCAAAATTTAGCGTCGAATTTTCCTTTGTAGGATTCAATAATTTCATAACAGTTATTGCCTGTTTGTCGGTTGATGAGTTTCATTAATACCTTGCCTTGATAGACCGAAAGTTGTGTGAGTTTATCAGCAAATTGACTTTTTAAATCCTTCTCTCTGCTTTGTATGATTGCTTTACGTTTCTTTTTATCATGCACATTTACTAATTGTGCATTTATTTCATTCATGACTTTAGAAGCTGTAATGGCGTAGGGATAAGTAACATACACCGCATTGCGTAGCCTTGTCCATCCTGCATATTTTTTCTTCCATTTGCCGTGTAATTTTCCTTGTACTGTTACCGTTTCTAACCAATTACATGGTATGGTATCACCTGATGGCTCTACACAGGCATATACCAATATAGTGTCATACTTTCCAACTTCCTGCGCTCTAACACCGATAGCAAGCAGTTGAATAATAAATAATAATATATATTGATTTAATTTCACGTTATATCAGTATGTAAAAATAAGCTTCTTAATCATTAGATACAAAATCTTGGAAAAAAGTATCCTTAAGTTGGTTTAGTTTAACACTATTTTCTCATCAAATCGTTGCTTCCTTTTTCCCTGTTATAAAAATGACGGCAATTAAACTTAGTAACAAAAACATACCATTCAACTGATGCAGCAGGGCCATCCATTCAAACTGTCCAAATTGTCCACGTATAGCACTTGTACTGGTTATGAGACTGCAAATACCTAACACAACTTGAACTAAAACCAATATTGGCGGCCATTTAAGCATTCTATTAACCAAATGATTGGATACCTTTTTTCTAGCCTTTATCCACCATATTATTATGATAACAAATATTAAATATGCCAACATACGATGAATAAACTGTATGGTAATGATATCAAAAAATGCATTATGCAAACCATTTTCAAAAACTGAATGTGGTATAAAGTTACCATTTATTAGTGGCCATGTAGGTGCTACTGATGCTGCCTTTAACCCAGCCATAAAACAACCATAGATTAACTGGATAGCTAGAAGTAGGGTAATTAAAATTGTAGTTTTTTTAAGTGCCGGATGCTCAAATTTTTGATCTGAAGATTTCAATTGAAGCGCAAACCAAAATGTATAAACCGTAAGTACCATTGCTGACATAAAATGAGTAGCCAATGCAAAATGACTTACATAAAGATTCTCTTCATTGAGCCCGGTACTTACCATAAGCCAGCCTATCAAGCCCTGTAGCGCACCCAAAAAAAACAATACAACTAAGGGTATAATCATCTTTTTTTTGAAGAATCCCTTTACCAGAAAAAAAATAAAAGGAATCATAAAAACGAGCCCCATAAATCTTGCCCAAAGTCTATGAAACCATTCCCAAAAAAAGATAAACTTAAAGTCAGAAATGGTGAAATGATTATTTAAATATTTGTATTGTGCAATCTCTTTATAAGCATTGAATGAGTCTTGCCATTCGGCAGAAGAAACTGGAGGCAGTGCACCCATAATAGGCTTCCATTCCGTTATACTTAGTCCACTGCCGGTAAGTCTTGTAATGCCCCCCAGCAATACCTGAATCATAAGCATACCTACACCAATAAACAACCAATAACTCAAAATTTTTTGTTGTCTTATTTCTTTCATTGCGCAGCAAAATAAATCATTGAATCACTATATTTGGGTGTAAAATTATAGGTTGATTCGTGAAATAAAAAAGCCTCATTTATAAGCATGAGGCCATAACAAATAATATTATCTTTTAGTTGCCTCCTTGTGCCAAAGAACTTCCAAAAACAGATTTTAACAAATCGGTAACTCTAGCTAAAGGGTCTTTTCTTATTTTCTGCTCCTCCTGACCCACGGCATAAAAAATACCCTCAAGTGCCTTTGTAGTTACAAATGCACCTAAATCCGTTTCAACAGGTTTACTAGAAAATTTGTTGTACATGCTAAATACATCATTCCAATATTTTGTAGCATTTACTTTTTCCATAGCTTTATTGATTACTGGACTGAAAGCCGCAGTTAATGCTGTTGGAGTTGTCTGCTTAAAATAGTTTGTTGCTCCATAATCTCCACCCTTCAAAATGCCCACTGCATCAGAAATACTCATGCCTTTTATGGCGTCTAAAAAAATCGGTGCTGCACTTTTAGCGGCTTCTTCTGCAGCTCTATTCATAGAAAGTATAGCATTGTCCACCACACTACCAAGCCCTACGCTACGCAATGTTTTTTCAACATTTTGAGCTTCTTGTGGCATCAGAATTTTTATAGCAGCATTCCCAAAAAATCCATTAAGTCCGCTAAGTTGGTTAGAGCCATTTTGGGTGCCAATAGATAAGGCTTCTTTTAGACCTGCTGCAATTTGCGTAGTGGATAAACCTCCGTTCATAGGTACATTTTCCAACACCTGCTGCACAGTTTCACAACTACAGGAAAACATAATGGAAATACATAGGAATATTTTTTTCATCTCTAAAAATTTATACAATGATAAGTGTTGGTGGCAAATAATGAGTGTCAAATTTTAAAATGCTGCATACACTTGTTAATAAATGGATAAATATGCTGGAGCTTACTTACAATATTATAGCACAATAATTGTTCAAATGATATTAGAATCAACGCCTAGAATTGAGGAAAAATTCTGTTGTAAACTGCCATTTTATTTCTTCTATGGTATGTTTTGTAACATCGCTAAAACAAGAGAGGCCAATATGCTAATTTTTTGTAGGGGAAAGGAACTCACTATTGCTTGCCCTCAACTCAACATTAAAAAAAGGAGGAATGGTTGCCGGAATTTGTTTTGAAAATTTAAATGAACTAAATAACAATAAAAAGCCATCATTGCTGGTAATGTTGTCTGGCTGGCCGCAACACCAAAGTAAAAAATTTCTTAAATGATAAAAAACAAAAAATGATTAACCATTTTTTTTTAAAATGCTACCTATACATTTGTACAATGATGAGAGGATTGTCAGGGTTTTGCATTTTATCTTTTGTGGCTTTTTTTGTATGCTGGGGTTGCAAGGATCCCAAACCATTCTCTCAATCGGATGAACCAGAGATAACTACAACTCCAGTAATACCTTACCAGATCTTAAAAGTATTTCCACATGATACTTCTTCATATACTCAAGGTCTGGAAGCTGTGGATGGCAATTTGATAGAAAGCAGTGGCAGAAACGGTTTCAGTAAATTGGCTTATGTAAATATTTCCAACGGAAAGACTGAAAAAAGTATACACTTAGGTGATGAAATATTTGCCGAAGGCATAACCATTTTTAAAGGAAAAGTTTATCAGTTGACTTGGTTAAACAATATTGTGTATGTTTATGATCCGGCATCATTACAACAAAAAACAAGTTTTAATTGGCCCTATCAGGGATGGGGAATAACAAATAATGGGAAAGAACTAATAGTAAGTACAGGTAGTAGTAATCTATATTTTACAAATGATAGTTTAAAAGTGTTGCGCATTACAGGTGTTACTGATGAATATGGCCCGGTACCAGCCTTGAATGAGCTCGAATACATTAATGGATTTGTGTATGCGAACCAGTATGAAACAAATTATATTTTAAAGATTGACCCTGAGAGTGGAAAGGTAGTTGGGAAAATGGATATGAGCGGTTTGCTTGAAAAGAGTGGCATAAATTATGACCCACAAAATTATACACTCCAAACTGGCAATGTACTTAATGGCATTGCTTATGACAGCACAAAACAAACACTTTATATTACCGGAAAACTTTGGCCGGCTTTATTTGAAATTAAGTTAACACAATAAATAAATGCTAAAAAGATACAGAATTATACTGCTTGCATTGTTGGCAATAGTTTTAATTGGGGGTTACTTTATTTATTCCAATCCTTTGGCAAAAAGGTGGGTAATAAATAAAATATCTTTTAAGGAAACCAAGCACAATGAAAAGTTTGACATGTCCACATATAGTGGCAATGTTATAAAAGACATCAGTTTTGCTGAAAATGTAAAAACAAATCAAAATAAATTAGAGAATCTACAGTTAGATATTTATTTGCCGGAAGGAGCAGATACAACTAAGCAATATCCATTGGTACTTTGTATTCATAGCGGTGGATTTTTGGTGGGCAATAAAGAGCAAACTGCTAATCTTTGTGCTGGTTTTGCTAAAAATGGATTTGTGGCTGCTACATTAAATTATAGACTAGGATGGGGCAAAGACCGTAACTTAGCCTGCGACGGAGATTCTTTAGAATTAAAAAAAGCAATTTATAGAGCAGTACAGGATACAAGAGCATCTTTAAGATTTTTAGTTCATAATGCTTCGAAATTTTCAATTGATACTAATTGGATTTTTGTACAGGGAGCAAGTGCAGGTGCAGTTACAACTTTGCACACAGCATTTATGAGCCAAATTAATTTTGAGAAATTTCTACCCAAAAATGTTATTACCTCTCTAGGTGGCATCGACAATTCTGGGAATCCCTTTGCAGACAGATTTTCTATAAAAGCTATTTGTAATTGTTGGGGTTCATTTTGTGATGCAAGCCTAATTGATACCTCCAACGCTGTTCCTGGCATATTTTTTCATGGTGCTCAAGATAAAGTAACACCCTTTGAAAAGGGCAATGTATATTCATGTGATAAATTTATGACCGCTTATGGTAGTAAAACTATTTATGACAGACTACAGCAACTAAAAGTACCTGCTATTGCACATTTTGAAAAGGCCATGGGTCATAATCTGGCTAAAGAATTATTCTATATGAACAATGCTATCTGTTTTTTTAAGAAAATTGTAAATAACGAAAAAATAACTTCTGCAATTTATAACACAACCGAACCCTCTTGTAAACATTGATAACAACTACTAAATGTTTGGCATAATTGTGTATATACAATTAAATATTAAATCAATAACACTAAAATCTTTTTAAATGAGTAAAAATTATTTACGACTATTTGCTTCAGTATTACTATTAACAATGCTTTTTGTATCTTGTAGTCAGATTTTGAATCCTGGACAAGGAGGAGGTGGTGGTCCTCGAAATGGTGGTGGCAATCATGGAGGTGGCGGAGGCCCTCGTGGAGGTGGTGGCGGAATTTCAAATGAAAATGGTTCTGACAAAACTGATTTTTTTGATATGTCCACATATAGCGGTCAGGTAACAAGAGATATAACATATGCAACTGGACTTAAAACTTATCAAGGAACTGTTACAGATTTAAAATTGGATGTTTATATGCCAGAGAATCCTATTCCTGGCAAAAAATATCCACTCATTCTATTCGCACATGGGGGAGGTTTTTTAGTGGGCGATAAAGCAACTTCTAAAGGTTTCTGTGCTGGATATGCCAGCAATGGATTCATTGCAGCCACAATTAATTATAGATTAGGCTGGGAAAAAGACAGAACAGTTCTTTGCAGTGGCGACTCACTAGAAATGAAGCAGTCAATCTACAGAGCCCTTCAGGATACAAGAGCGGCATTACGCTTTTTAGTTCATCATGCAAATGAATATTCTATTGATACCAGTTGGATTTTCATTACAGGCCCAAGTGCTGGCGGTGCTATTACTATGCAGACAACCTATTTTGGACAAGCTGATCTTGACAGATTTATTCCCGGTGCCAGTACAACACTTGGATTATTAGATAAAAGTGGCAATAATTTAACAGATAAATTTACTATTAAAGGTTGTGCCAATTTGTGGGGTGGCATTGGAGATATAAACCTCATTACAAGCGCAAACGCAGTACCATGTATCAGTTATCATGGTATGAAAGATTTAGTAAGCCCTTTTGATTACAACAATATGTACACTTGTGAATTATTCTTAAAAATATATGGTAGTAAAGCCATTTATGAACGACTTAAATTACTTGGTGTACCAACCATTGCTCATATTGATCCTATGGGGGGGCATGGCGTGTACGGCCAAAATTATATTATCGAGAATACGGCTTGTTTCTTTAATAAAATAGTACAGAAACAAAAAATCGAATCTCAATACCTTACCACTGAAATAAGTTCTTGTAAATAATTAAGACACACTTTATCGTTTTAAAAGGCTGTATCATAACAAATTGATACAGCTTTTTTATTACACCCATGATTGAACTCATCTGTTGCAGTTGAAATTTATACCAAAGTCGAAACACTGAATTTGTAAGGATTTGAGAACAATTTTTGACTTTTAAATAGTTTACTATTTCTCCAGCAAAAACCTAACCTCAAACACTTATACATAATGTATTTCAACTTTTCATCACAAAGTCAACTGCATTATGTGGGTTAAAATTAAAAGCCATCCTTTGCGATGGCTTTTAAAATTGTGTTACATGTTCCAAAAAAAACTGCCTCTTTGGGAGGCAGTTGTAATATCAGTTAGTACCTATACTGTTATTCAAATTTTAAATCAAGACCCAAACCTCTAAGTTCATGTACTAACACATTAAATGATTCTGGTACACCGGCACGTGGTACATTGTCTCCTTTTACTATGGATTCATAAGTTTTTGCACGACCAATGATATCATCAGATTTAATGGTAAGTAACTCTTGAAGAATATTTGAGGCACCATACGCTTCCAAGGCCCACACTTCCATTTCACCAAAACGCTGACCACCAAATTGTGCTTTACCACCTAATGGCTGCTGTGTAATCAAACTATATGGCCCTATAGAACGTGCATGCATTTTATCATCTACCATGTGATGCAGTTTGAGCATATAGATAACGCCCACCGTTGCTTTTTGGTCAAATCTTTCACCCGTTTCACCATCATAAAGATAGGTATGCCCCATTGAAGGTATGCCTGCTTCTTCACAATAATTTGAAATATCTTCTACAGTGGCACCATCAAAAATTGGTGTAGCAAAGCGCACTCCTAATTTCTTGCCTGTCCATCCTAAAATCGTTTCATAAATTTGACCTAGGTTCATACGGCTTGGTACACCCAATGGATTTAGAACAATATCTACTGGCGTGCCATCTTCCAAAAATGGCATATCTTCTGCCCTTACTATTTTGGCCACAATTCCTTTGTTACCATGACGTCCTGCCATTTTATCTCCTACTTTCAACTTCCGTTTTACAGCAAGAAATACTTTTGCCAGTTTTAATACACCAGCCGGTAATTCATCTCCAATTGAAATATTGAATTTTTCTCTTTTATAACGGCCTAATTCTTCATTATACTTGATGGTGTAATTGTGCAGCAAAATGTTGATATATTCATTTGTTTCTGCATCTCCTGTCCAGCCAAGCGGATTAACACTTTGAAAATCAATAGCAGCAATATTCTTTGGATTAAATTTAACGCCTCTTCCTACCAATACCTCTCCAAATGTATTTGTAACACCTGATGAAGTTTGATCTTTTAGGAGGGTATTTAATTTTTCAAGTAATACTTCATTGATAGCTCCTTCATTCTTTTCATGAGACTTCTCCGTTTTTTCTAGAAGTGCTTTCTCTCTTACCTTGCTGCTTTTGTCTTTTTTAGTACGTTGGAAGAGTTTTTTATCGATTACCACACCTTCTACGCCATTTGGCGCTTTGAGTGAAGCATCTTTTGCATCACCAGCTTTATCACCAAATATGGCACGTAATAATTTTTCTTCCGGAGTAGGATCACTCTCACCTTTAGGTGTTATTTTTCCGATTAAAATATCACCCTCTTTTACCGGTGCCCCAATACGGATGATACCAAATTCATCCAAATCCTTGGTTGCTTCCTCAGATACATTCGGAATATCCTGAGTAAGTTCTTCTTCACCCAGTTTGGTATCTCTTACTTCTAATTCAAATTCATCAATATGTATTGAAGTAAAAATATCATCTCTTACCACTTTTTCATTGATAACAATGGCATCTTCAAAGTTGTAACCTTTCCATGGCATAAATGCCACAACCAAATTACGACCTAAGGCAAGCTCACCATCTCTAGTAGCATAACCTTCGGTAAGGAAATCACCTTTTTTCAATATCTGACCTTTCTTAACAGCAGGTCTGAGAATTATAGAAGTAGATTGGTTAGTTTTTATAAATTTAGTGAGGCGATATATGATCAAATCATCATGGAAACTGGCCACACGATCTTTATCATTGCGCTCGTAGCGTACATGTATTTCTCTACTATCTACAAATTCAACTACGCCATCACCCTCTGCATGAATTTGAATTCTTGCATCTCTTGCAGCTTTGCCCTCAAGACCTGTACCTACAATAGGAGCTTCCGGTATAATAAGTGGCACAGCTTGTCTTTGCATGTTTGATCCCATTAATGCACGGTTGGCATCATCATGCTCTAAGAATGGGATGAGTGACGCACTCAAACCCACAATCTGGTTTGGTGCCACGTCCATAAATTCTACATCATTCCTCTCAAGTATAGGGAAGTCACCCGTTTGGCGACTTACAATTTTGTCGTCCACAAAATTGCCCTTATCATCTAATGTTGAATTACTCTGCGCAATTTTTGCTTCATCTTCTTCTTCTGCACTCAAGAAAGTGAGCTTTTTCATATCTACAGCACCTTCCTTTACTTTTCGATATGGCGTTTCTATAAAGCCCATATCATTAATACGTGCATGCACGCAAAGTGTAGATATCAATCCAATATTTGGACCTTCCGGTGTTTCTATGGTACAAAGTCTTCCGTAGTGGGAATAGTGTACGTCCCGTACTTCAAAACCTGCTCTCTCTCTGCTTAACCCACCTGGGCCTAAAGCTGAAATACGACGTTTGTGCGTAATTTCTGAAAGCGGATTTGTTTGATCCAAAAACTGAGATAATTGAGATGTACCAAAAAAGCTATTGATTACAGAACTTAGTGTGCGGGCATTAATTAAATCTACAGGTGTAAACACTTCATTGTCCCTTACGTTCATTCTCTCTCTAATAGTACGTGCCATACGGGCCAAACCAACTCCAAACTGAGCATATAGTTGCTCACCTACAGTACGTACCCTACGATTACTCAAGTGATCAATATCATCTACCTCAGCTTTGCTATTCGTAAGCCTTACTAAATATTTAATAATTTCAATGATATCATCACGTGTTAATACACGTTTTAATTGTTCATGGGTAACGCTGAGTTTGCGGTTAATTTTATAACGACCTACTTCACCCAGATCATATCTTTTATCACTAAAGAATAATTTGTCTATTATACCACGTGCAGTTTCATTATCTGGGGCATCAGCACCACGAAGCTGGCGATAAATATGCTGTACTGCTTCTAATTCATTGTTAGATGTATCCTTATTGAGTGTGTTATAGATGATAGTATAATCACCACCTACTTCTTCTTTTTGGATAAAGACACTTTTGATTTCCATGTCGCAAATCATTTCAATATTGTCCTCATCCAACACCGTATCACGCTCTAGGATAATTTCATTTCTCTCAATGCTTACCACTTCACCACTGTCTTCATCCACAAAATCTTCCACCCATGAGCGTAGAACCCTTGCTGCCAATCGGCTACCGAGGTATTTATTGGTTAAGATATCTTTTTCTACTGTTACTTCATCAGCCATACCAAATAATTCCAGAATGTCTTTGTCTGATTCGTATCCAATGGCACGCAGCAATGTAGTAACTGGAAACTTTTTCTTACGATCAATATATGCATACATGACATTATTAATGTCTGTAGCAAATTCCATCCAAGCTCCCTTGAAAGGGATAACCCGGGCAGAATATATTTTAGAACCATTTGGGTGAACGCTTTGTCCAAAGAAAACACCGGGTGAGCGGTGCAACTGGCTTACAACTACACGCTCTGCACCATTTATTACAAAAGTGGCACGAGGTGTCATGTAAGGAAGATTTCCAAGAAATACATCTTGTACGATGGTTTGAAAATCCACATGCTCCTCATCATTACAACTGAGGCGCAGTTTAGCTTTAAGCGGTACTGCGTAGCTTAATCCACGCTCCATACATTCCTCAATGGAGTAGCGGGGAGGATCTATATAATAATCCAGAAACTCAAGTACAAATATGTTTCTTGTATCTGTTATTGGAAAATTTTCTCTAAATACTTTAAAGAGACCTTCATTGTTTCTTTTGTCAGGTGTAGTTTCCAACTGGAAAAACTCCTTGAAGGATTCTAACTGAATATCTAACAAATCGGGAGCTTCTGCCAGGTGCTTTGTTCTTGCAAAGTTATGCCTGTTTTGAACCTTGGTTGACGCCATAGAATTTATTCCTGTATTTTTGGAGTATGTCGGAGAGATAGCTAACCTACTGATAATTAAACAGTTAAAATTAATTTATTGCTTAAATTTCCGTCTGCTGCCCACTACCCCGATATAAAAGGATGGCAAAAGTAGCGTAATGCACTTAAAGGAACAAAGAATTTTTGGGCAACTTTGTTAAGGATGGAAGATTGAGGCGTGCTTTATGATTTTTTCATTGTGTCCACTGGCGTGGGAGGAAGCAATGACATCAGAAAAACAACAGCAGCAAAGATGGGTAATAAATATATTGCCCATTGCTTTTCAGGACATTCACCCATAAAGCAGGTACTAACGATGATATAATTTCTGATAGCCCAAGCTAAATTTATAGCTGTAAAAAAAACATTGATTCTTTTGGCCCAGGTAAATGGTAATGCAAACAAAAATAGAGCTGCGCCAATAAACCATAAATGAATCATTCCTGGGCGGCCAAAGCGTGTGCCTTCAGATTGAAATCCAGTAACTATAATATCCTTTTGAGGAATGATGACCCAAGTTTGAAAGCAAAGCCAAATTAAAACAAGGGCAAAAAAAATACCTATGTATTGTGAATATTTCATATTTCTTTAAAAGAATAAGACCCGAAGGAATTCCTTTCAGGTCTTATTTGAGGTACCGAGCAGATTCAAACTGCTGTACAAGGTTTTGCAGACCTCTGCCTGATCACTCGGCCACGGTACCAGAGGCTGCGAAAGTAATGGGCAGAAACCAAAATAGAAAATTCATTTTAAGAATTATATACCATTTTGAAATATTACCGATCAAATTATAAATGTATTTAGTATTGTAATGATTCAAAACAGAATTGGTTTATACACTATTTTCAGACTAAACAAAATGCTTTTCTAACTATTCATTGGTCTATTTTTCTTAACTAATCCTTTACAAATTTTTCCTGAACCATTTCACCATTAACTCCTCTTATCATGATACTATATATACCAGGCTGCAATTGTGCAGTTTGTACTTGCATTGTTCTTGCATTATTGCCTGTTATTTTTTGTATGATACCGTTTTGTATATGTTGTATTTCTATTGTTTTAATTGCAAAACCTGCTTCAATATTTACAAAATTGGAGACAGGGTTTGGCCATAATTTCAGGTTTGCATGTGTGGCTGATGTCGAAGCATCAGTGATCTGGAAACTACTCAAAGCCTCACCATTGCTTTGCATAGCTGTTACCGTATAAGTCATTGATTTATCTGCAACGGGTAAGCTAAAACTATAAACGCCACTATTGTTGCGGGGCAGTGTTGCAACCGGTGTTGCGTTGCCATTCACATTGTTTGCTATCGTATAATACGCTGTTGAAGTACCAGGGTCATTATCTGTAAAATGAAGAACATGATTGCGTATCCAGCGGCGTATGCGTACCGACCAGGGTAGGCGGGTGGGGTCACCATTGAGGAGACGGAGAAAACGCCCTCCGAAACTTGCTCCCGTAGAGTTATTAAAAGAAGAAGTAGAGCCCAGTAACAGTATATCGCCATTTGATTTGAAATCTAGTTTATCTATTTCATCCCGTGTATCTACAGTATCAAATACACCTTTGAAATTACATTCATAAACACCGTTATGTGCAATCCCCCTACCATAAAAACAGATGAGTTTGTGAGCTAACGGTACTTTACCT
>CAXYYO010000004.1:0-113907 GCA_964293305.1 uncultured bacterium
CTAAGCAATACAGCGATTTAACAATACCTTGCAATCTAAATACCTAAACCTATTATTTTATAATTAGCTTGGCAACTGGAATTTTTTATTTGCTAACAAGATGTTTAGTAGAGCGGAAATGACTAAGAAAAATATGTAAAATAATATAATCTAAAAGAAATACTAATTGGTAAACCAGTTTTAAAATATGTTGGATGGTGTGTTAAATTGAAATTCTTTACTACTTTTTAACTACTATTTAAAAATGAGCTTACCTGCTTTGATTTCTGCATTTTTTCCAATTCGAAATAGATATACATGCATAAACCAATTGTGATGAAAACTAATATTTCTCAAAAATATAAAAGGCTGTCTCTACAAAGGAAGACAGCCTGTTTATTTTTATGATTCAAAAGATGCTAAGATGCATTTTGTATTTCTTCAATCTTGGCTCTTATTTGTTTTTCTACTTCTGCGGAAAGTTCTGCATTATCGGTAAGTAGTTGTTTTACGGCGTCTCTTCCTTGACCGAGTTTGTTTCCATTATAACTATACCAGCTACCGCTTTTTTGTACAATGCCCAGTTCTACACCCATATCAATGATTTCGCCTGTTTTGCTGATACCCTCTCCATATATAATATCAAATTCAGTACTTCTAAAAGGTGGTGCTACTTTGTTTTTTACAACTTTTACACGGGTTCTATTGCCAATGGCTTCGTCACCATCTTTTATTTGTGCTATGCGGCGTATATCTAATCTTACAGATGCATAAAATTTTAATGCATTTCCTCCGGTTGTAGTTTCAGGATTACCAAACATAACACCAATTTTTTCCCTTAACTGGTTGATGAAAATACAAACCGTATTTGTTTTATTTATGGTAGCAGTAAGCTTGCGTAGGGCTTGGCTCATGAGGCGTGCTTGTAAACCCATTTTGCTATCGCCCATTTCGCCTTCCAATTCTCCTTTGGGCACCAAAGCGGCTACGGAGTCAATAACAACAACATCTAAAGCACCTGAAAGTATAAGACGGTCTGCTATTTCTAATGCTTGCTCACCATAATCAGGTTGAGAAATAAGAAGATTATCCACATCTACTCCAAGCTTCTGCGCATACGAACTATCAAATGCATGCTCTGCATCTATAATAGCGCAGATACCACCTTTTTTTTGTGCTTCAGCTATAGCATGAATGGCTACAGTTGTTTTACCGGAAGATTCTGGTCCATATATTTCTACAATCCTACCTTTTGGTAAACCGCCTATACCGAGTGCTGTGTCTAAACCGATGGAACCTGTGGAAATAATTTCCATTTGCTTTTCGGCTTTTTCATTCATCATCATAACACTACCCTTACCAAAATCTTTGTCTATTTTATCAATGGTAAGGCGAAGCGCTTTTAGTTTTTCGTTGTCTGACATGTAAAAATTTTTGATTGTACAAAACTAATTAAATTAGATGAATAATTACTAACAATGTTAGATTTGTAATGAATAGATTTTATTTTTAATTGGATTCAAAGTTAAATTGAATAGAGGAATAACATCCAAAATAACTTTTATGCAATTGCCACTCTTTGGAAATGATTACTGCCTAGAAGGAAAATTATTTTCTGCCAATTTTGTATAGCACTTGTAGATTCTTTTCGTCAAAATATAATTCTACTATTTCAGCACAATTTACTTTATAACCATTTTGTATTCCACTATTCCAATTGGGCATTGAATCAAAAATTGTTTTTAATTTCTTATTACTGATGCTCAGATTCGAGTTATTTTCAATTTCTTCACAAAAAGGTTTGCCTGTGGAATCGATTACAAGGCTAATGGTTATCTCTCCTGAGGTTGTCGCAATTTGATGGAGCAATTGCTCATTCAAATATTTTTGAAGATCTAAACTATCCATCCCAAAAAATGGGGGATACTGGCATTTCGTATATATGTTTTCTACAAAATTTTCTTTATCTATCAATCTTTTCTGACCATTGGATCTGAAAATAAAAAGTAGTGTACTAATCAATAATAGTGCAATTGACTTCATATAAAATAATTTATCTATATTCTTTTCAGATAAAATTAAATTTTGACGAAACAAAATTATTCCTCTCTGCCGTGGCAGTTTTTATATTTTTTTCCACTGCCACAAGGACATACATCGTTTCTGCCAACCTTAGGTCCTACACGAAGTGGTTCTTGTCTTACAGGAGATGGATCATAATAATCTTTTTCATCTGCACCATATTCTTTGCCTGCAGTTTCTACCTGTTGCTTATTGCTTTGCATGCGGCTCATATCTGTTTTTTGTTGCTTTCCTTCTTTTAAAGAAGGTGTTTCATTCTGAGCCATAGGTATTTCTGCATGGCAGAGCATACTTACCACTTGTGCATTTACATTGCTATCCATTTGCTTAAACAATAAATAAGCTTCTTGTTTATAAATAACCAATGGATCTTTTTGTTCGTAGCTGGCAGTTTGTACACTTTGTTTCAAATCATCCATTGCACGTAGGTGCTCTTTCCAAGCATCATCAGTAATAGAAAGAGATACCGTTTTTTCTAAAGATTGTACTACTTCTTGTCCGTTGCTTTGCAAAGTTTTTTCCATTGATGCCAAAACATTTACACCACGTTTTCCATCTCCAAAAGGCACTACCACATTTTGTATATGTGCGCCTTGATTCTTTTTTATATTTTCAAATACGGGCACTACTCCTTTCATTATGACACCCCGCTTTTGTTGATATTTTACAAATGCCTGTTGATATAATTTGTCAATAAGATTTTGTTCATTTTCTTTTTCAAATTCATCTTTGGCTATCTGCACATCAATACCTAAACTTACAATAGATTCTAATTTAAATCCTTCGTAGTCATTTTTTTCTTTAAATCCGGATACAATGCCAGAAGCCACATCATAAAAAGCATTGTCAAGATCTAGGGCAAGGCGCTCACCAAATAAAGCATGATTTCTTTTTGTATAAACAACAGTTCGTTGCTTATTCATTACATCATCATACTCCAATAATCTTTTGCGTATGCCAAAATTATTTTCTTCTACTTTTTTCTGAGCTCTTTCTATGCTCTTTGTAACCATGCTGTGTTGTATCACTTCGCCTTCTTTATATCCGGCTATGTCCATCACTTTTGCAATACGTTCACTACCAAACATACGCATGAGGTCATCTTCCAAAGAAACAAAAAACTGTGATGAACCGGGATCACCTTGGCGGCCTGCTCTTCCTCTGAGCTGCCTATCCACACGCCTACTTTCATGTCTTTCTGTACCAATAATGGCTAAGCCTCCCGCTTTTTTTACACCTGGCCCTAGCTTAATATCGGTACCACGACCGGCCATATTGGTGGCAATAGTAATATTACCTGCTATGCCGGCTTCTACAATTACCTGAGCTTCTCTGGCATGCTGTTTTGCGTTCAATACATTATGGGGAACTTTTTTTTGCTGAAGCATTCTGCTCAGTAATTCACTCACCTCTACGGAGGTGGTGCCCACTAATACAGGCCTGCCAGCATTGCGTAGCTCTTCAATTTTTTCTATAACAGATTTGAATTTTTCCCTTTTGGTTTTAAAGACTAAGTCTTCTTCATCTTTTCTAATAATGGATATATTGGTGGGTATAGAAACCACATCTAATTTATAAATATCCCATAGCTCAGCCGCTTCAGTAACCGCAGTACCTGTCATACCCGCTAGCTTATGGTACATCCTAAAATAATTCTGTAATGTAATTGTGGCATACGTTTGAGTAGCTTCCTCAATTTTTACATTTTCTTTTGCCTCCAATGCCTGATGCAAACCATCGCTGTATCGGCGCCCTTCCATGATGCGTCCTGTTTGCTCATCTACAATTTTTACAGCCCCATCCATAACTACATATTCCACATCTTTTTCAAAAACTGTATATGCTTTTAATAGTTGCTGTACAGTATGAATACGGTCACTTTTTACAGAGAAGTCATTGAGCAATGCTTCTTTTTGATGAAATTTTTCAGATTCATCTATAACATTTTTTTCTATGGAAGCCAATGCATCACCAATATCTGGCATTACAAAAAAATTGGAATCTTCCCCGGCACGGGTAATGAGTTGAATCCCTTTTTCAGTGAGATCGACACTATTGTGTTTTTCATCAATGTAAAAGAACAATTCTTCATCAGCCTTTGGCATTTCTTTTTGTTGATCTGCCAAATAATAGTTTTCCGTTTTTTGTAAAATAACCCTAATGCCGGGTTCACTCAAAAATTTTATTAGGGCAGATGATTTTGGTAAACCTCTATGTGCTCTGAATAAAGCAAGGCCGCCATCTTTTGGATCATCATTATTTTCTCCAATTTTCTTTTTTGCTTCAATGATAAACTGATTAACTGCTCGTTTTTGGGCTTCTACTAATTTTTCAATTCTAGGTTTCAATTCAAAAAATTGAACTGTAGAAGTATCTTTTCCGATAGGCCCTGAAATAATTAATGGGGTACGGGCATCGTCAATTAATACACTATCCACTTCATCAACCATTGCATAGTGATGCTTGCGTTGCACTTTTTCTTCGGGGCTGTGTACCATATTATCCCTCAGATAATCAAATCCAAATTCATTATTTGTACCATAAGTAATATCTGCGAGATATGCATTTCTGCGCTCTGTGCTGTTTGGTCGGTGCCTGTCTATACAATCTACCGTAAGCCCTAGCCATTCAAATATTGGCCCATTCCATTCACTATCACGCTTACTTAAGTAGTCATTAACCGTTACAATATGCACCCCCTCACCAGGCAGTGCATTTAAGAAAGCTGGCAAGGTAGACACTAGCGTTTTACCTTCACCTGTAGCCATTTCTGAAATTTTTCCTTGGTGTAAAACCGATCCACCAATTAATTGTACATCATAATGAACCATATTCCAAGTAACAGTAGCGCCACCGGCTGTCCAATTATTTTTGAAGTGTACATTATTTCCTTCAATGGTTATATATGGTTTTTGTACGCTAAGGCTTTTGTCAAGCTCTGTTGCAGTAGCAGTAACGGTTTCATTTTCCTTAAACCTTCTGGCCGTTTCTTTTACTAATGCAAAAGCTTCAGGGAGTATTTTTTCTAATATTTCTTCGATTTTCTTATCCCTGTCTTTTATTAATTCATCTACTTGCTTATACAGTGTATCTCTACCTTGAATATCAGATTCCGGAAGACCTTCTGCTATTTGTTTGTGGTTTGCAATTTCAGCATCTATAGCCGAAAGATATTCTTTAATTTTTGTTCTTAGCTCCTGCGTTTTATTACGAAGGTTATCATTGCTCAATGATTGATAAGTATTAAAAACAGTATTGATTTGCTCCACAAAAGGACGGATTTTGTTTACGTCCTTTTCGCTTTTATTGCCCCCAAGCAGTTTTGTAAGAAATTTTATCATGACCTAAATGGTTATTATTTTTTATAGTTGCCCTAATTTACAAATATTGTGCGGCTTATTCTTGTAAGCCAACCTGTCATATTTGGGCTTGCAAATGTAAATCTTTTGTGTATGTTGGTTTCAGTAATCAGGATACAAAATATGGGTTTAACATGAAGGATACCCTGCAATGGGTATTTGACAATTAAAATTGTTGTGCAAATTTGCATTATCGGTCATTCTATAAATCGTAAAAAATGAAACAAGTTAGTTTATTGTTATTTATCAGTTTAATGATAACATCAATAATTGATGCCCAACCCTCTTCAACGAGCATTGGTAAAATAGACAGTCTTAAAGATGGATGGGGCGAATATTATAACTACACAGGAGATATAAAAAACAAATTACCAAATGGCTTGGGAGTGGCTCACTACAATGGGGATTATGTACTTTGGTATGCCGGATATTTCTTGAATGGAAAATTTGAAGGTAAGGGTGCATTAATTTTCAAAGATGGTTTCTTTTTAAGTGGCAACTGGAAGGGTGGAAAATTAAACGGCACTGGTACTAATTTGACCAAAACTGGTGATATTTATATAGGTGATTTTAGTGATGGCTCAAAACAGGGTCAGGGTATTTATGTATTTAAGGACAACAGCATTCTCTCCGGAAATTTTAAAGCCGATAAATATGATGGTAGATGCATTTATATAAACACAACAGGAGATATAATTAGTGATAACATCTATAGGTCAGATAAGAAAAATGGTCCGGGATATCAATATGAGGTAAAAGATAAAAAACTATACAAAGGAACATGGAAGGATGGCGATTGGCAGGATGCTAATGAAGGTTCATATAAATCCTTTCTACTAAATCCTAATTTTATAGGAGAAAAAACAGAGAATCATATCCTAATGGGCTCTATTGATAAAGCCAATAAAAATTTATTGACAGACACTGCCTTCTATTATGATCTGGAACCCAAGAAAAAGTATTTCGGCCTATACGATGCAGGCTTTTTGCAAAACGGACTAACAGTAAAAGATGATTCAACAATATTTGTTGGAAGAGCTACTAGAGATGGAGCTCAAGGGGCATGTCGATTTTACAAAGTAGGAAAATATTACGATGAAGGTAATTATGTGGATGATTTTCTTTCCGGGCAAAATTGTATGTCTATTGATATAGAAAAAAAGACTTTATACTTTGGCGAAATGAAAAATAGTGGTGAGTTTTCAGGAAAGGCATGGTTTGTATCAAAAGGTGGCACTTTGTATAACGGTACTTACCTAGAGGGCGGCTTTACAGGCAATGGTACTAAAACCACTGTCGATGGACTTTCTATAAAAGGTATCTGGGATGATGGCGTCATAACAACTTTAGAGGGTATAACAGATCATAAGGGTCAAAAACTAAATATAAAACCTACAAACATGACTGATGTAATTTCTTTCATGTCAAGATTTGATGAAAATGATTTAGATGCACTTATTGGTGAAGAGGAGAGTGACTGGACAAATGATTTGGCTTATTATGTTTACGATAGCTATATCCAACTTCCAAATACAGAAAAAACATATATAGTAGAAGATAACGATTACTATTTATCTGCATACACTATATTAAAACGTACAGATGATTTTGAAACTGCAAAAACGCTCTACAATACTGTTTGTGCAGACATAAAAAAGGCAAAGCCCATTGTTGAAACTGGTACTTCCGCCGTTTCCATGCTAGGTGATATTCAAAATGTTGACTCTGAGGATGAAGCAACTGTAAGTCTTTTCAAACCATCAAAACAATCACAAAAATATAGCGATTTTTCAGTGGCAGTAAGACTAAGCAAAGATGCCGACAATAAATATGAAGTGGCACTTGTATTTGGCTCTGATATTTCCCTTTTTACAGACTAAACTCTTTTTTATTCGGGGTAAATGCATGCTTGAAAAAGTATGCATTTTTTATTAGTCAACTTATTTGTTAAAGTTGTGGTTTAGGACATCTGTACCCTGATAGATTAAATGAAAATCCAATTTGAACAGTGGCAAATGCATCTTTTTGAAGGCTGTTTCCTCTTTGTCTTCCCTTTATACCAATGGGATCACCAAGTTCTATACTTCTATCCTGAAGTAAATATGCAATACTTCTATCCCCATTTGCTTCATTTGGAAAAGCTGCATCACCAGCATACACAGTACTTACATCATCCAAATAATCTGTATTCGTAAACCTATAGTTTACTTCCCCAAACAGATTGATATTTTCTGTTAATCCAAATTTTAAACCAACTCCAAATGGAAAGGAGATTGCGGTGGTGCTGTAGGGTTTCGAGGTATTTGGCAATCCGGAAGACTGGCCTTCAGTGTTTAATCCACGCAAGTAATATTTTTCATCATCCAAATATGCATAAGGATCATATAAAAATGCGCCTACACCCAAGTGTAGATAGGGTGTAAAATTGTACATTTCTGAGCCGGGTACAAATTTGAAAAAATTAAAATACCCACTAATAGATGCTTCCCAAACACTGGAATTAAAACTCAAATTCCTTGTAAGTTGGGTTGTATTTTTACTGTATATATCTGAATAACCAAGCATGGTATAGTTGCCTCCAATACGCAATCCTATATAATTATTAAATTGTTTGATATAATAAATGCCTGCTGCAAATTTTGGTCTATTGATGGCAGCACGTGTATTTAAATCTCCAAAATAATGACCAAGTCCTGCAGAAATTCCCACTTCACCAGCATGTATATAAGTATCGTATTGTGCAGTAGCATTTTGTAAGATTCCTACTGATAACAATACCATTATTCCTTTTCTTAGCATGAGTGCAAAATAAGCGTTTAGGTGATAAACGCATTATAAAGGTATTTAGTACCTTTCTGAATATTAATTTCTTTTATCTAGTCCCCAATTTAGTTTTGTACGAAGGGTGCTTAGAAAATTATTCTCATTTAGTCTTACTAAATTTACATGAAAATCTTCCTTTTTTACTGCCAGTTGTATATCTTTTGGTACTATTTCTCTACGGGCATCTAAGGCGCAGATGCAGTCATTGCTGCGGCTTTCAATTTCAAATGAAATGATATTTTTATCAGGCACAATCATGGGTCGTACATTCAGATTGTGTGGGGCTACAGGGGTTATGACAAAACTTGCTGAATCCGGAAAAACAATCGGCCCATTGCAGCTCATACTATAACCTGTACTACCAGTAGGAGTCGACACAATAAGACCGTCACTCCAGTATGTATTTAAAAATTCGCCATTGAGATAAGTATGAATTTTAATCATTGCAGAGATGTCTCTTTTCAAAATGGCAAACTCATTTAATGCAAAAGGCGCATCACCAAAAAGTGGTGTATCAGCATCTAAATGAATCAATGTTCTTTTATCAATTACATAGCTATGGGCAATGAGTGCATCCACAGCAGACGATATTTCTGTACGACCTATGCCGGCCAAAAATCCCAGTCTGCCAAAATTGATGCCTAATATTGGTATGTTCTTATCTTTTACAAGTGTAACGGCATCTAGGATTGTACCATCCCCACCGAGGCTAATTAAAAAATCAACCGACTCATCTAAATCTTTGTGATTGATAAAAACTTCGGATTGCTCTGGGAATATTTCTTCAGGGTATTGGCGTAAGGTATGATGCATCACTATTTCAACATGATGCTTCGTTAATTGCTGAATCAATTCCTGCAATTCTTCTTTTAAATTCTGCTCTAAACCACGACTATACAAGGCAATCTTCATAATAAATACTTGGGCCTTGCAAAATTAGGGAGTATTTGTTCGCTATTAATGGCTATGAAAACTTTACCCTTTCAGTAAAGCAATCAAGCACCCATATTTAAAAAGTGGAACCTTTGCATGTTTATAGAAAAAAGCTATTATTTCTCAATATTTTCAATGTCTTGTAGGAATGATTTTGCCCGATCATAGGCTATGGCTGTTGGAGGTATTTGACGAAGTGTGTTTGTCGCATTTTCCCAATCATTTAACTGACTGTATGCTACTGCCATGAGCAGCATAGACTCATACTTAAAAGATGATTGACCTACAGAAATTACTGAAGCATTTGCAATAGCTTCTTTTGATTGATTTAATTGTAAAAATGCTCTTGTTTCAATCATTTCAAGCTCTGCGTCTGGATGATTTACCAGATAAGGCTGAATGAAATTCAATACTTTTTGTGGTTGATTATTATTAAAATACTGCTCTACCAAATACAGTGTGTCCTCATTGGACCCCCTCTCTGTAAGTGATATATTCTCTTTTGAAAAATGCATGGCCAGAAGTTCTTCTTTTGAAACGTTATCAGGAGCAAAGAACCATTTACCCACAAATAATAAGCCCAATATGGAGGCAGCCACCGCAGAAATTTTGAAAATCCTATTGATGGAAATGATTGGAGATTTCTCCTGTTGAAAATGTTTCTTACTCAATACTTTTATAGTTTCTATAGTACCACTTTCCTGAGTAGGGTCATTTTGCATTTCTTCATCGATCAGCTTATAAACATTAATAGCAGCAGCCAATTGTTTATCTTCACTGATTTGCTTCTCAAAAATCTCTTTTTCTTGGCTATCTAATTCATTATTAAGGTAGCGTTCAATTTTTTCAAATTCCATTTTTCACTTTTTTAAGGCCACACTAAATCTCCAAACTCTGGGCTTTGCTGTATCAGTAAAGTAAGTTTGCCTATACAGTCACTTTTTCTTTTTCTGATATAACCATAAGAAGTGTGCAATATTTCTGCTACTTCTTCTTGTGGTTTTCCACTCCATACTAATTTTAGCAACTCTTTACAAGATTGTCCTAGCTCTTCCAGCTTTTTATCCAGAAGTGCTCTTCTTGCATTGCCTAATTGGATTTGTTTGGCGTTTTCAAATACATCATCACTAATTGTATAACCACCTATGTCTGTAAATGTTACCCTTGAGTTATTTTTTCTTTTCAATTCGTTTATCCACATGTTTTTGCAAACAGTATAAATAAATGCATTAAACGGACAGGTGAGTACGAAACCTTTTAATGCTCTTTGATGAATTTTCAATAAAGCATTCTGAAAAATATCTTCCGCTTCTGTTATTGTACCCCCATTCTTAATAATCATTTTTTTTATTCCTGGGGAATAGCTTGCGAATAATTCCTCCATTAAGTGGTGATTATTCTCTACTAGTGCTTGAATATATTTTTGATCAGTATGCATAATAGCGTTCAAAATAATGGGAATCTTTTTATTTGGAGGGTAACATTTCGAAGGCATGGTGGTTCTACCGTCATAAAACTTTAAAAAATGAAAGTTGCTGAAAATAAGTTCTATTTAATACTATTTTGCGCACTATATCAATGGGCTTGTACAAGGTCAACAAATGAAGACTTTATTCCCCAAAAAGAACTTGCATTTGATGCAATGAATTCATCTATAAAACCCAATATTATACTTATTGTTGGTGATGATGTAGGTTATGAAATTCCAACTTTTAGTGGTGGTAATTCATACAGCACTCCAAGTTTAGATTTTATGGCGGCTAATGGAATAGCTTTTAGTAACTATTATACAAACCCAGACGGGCCAACAGCAAGGCTTTCTCTACTTACAGGAAAATATAATATCAGGAATTGGGAAAGATTTTTATACATAGCACCAGAAGACAAAACATTTGCTAATCTCTTAGAAAATAAAGGATACCAAACATGTTTTGTGGGGAAGTGGCAATTGGATGGAGGTCATCAATCTATTACTTCTCATGGTTTTAATAAATACCTTGCATTTATGCCTTTTAATAAAGAGGGAAATAATGGACATGATCAATTTTACCACAGATACAAAAATCCATATCTATATGAAAACCAGCAATGGTTGCCTGATAGTGTTGTAAAGGGTAAATACTCAGAAGATATGATGTATGATTATGCGGCAAATTTTATCGACAGCAATAAAGACAAGCCTTTTATGCTTATGTATTCCCATTCCCTTTGTCAAAGACCGTGGTCGCCTCCACCTTCACATCCAGATTTTGCTAATTGGAACCCCGATGTTGATGAAAAAAGAAATGGAAACATTAATTATTATCCTGCTATGGTAAATTATATGGATTACATAATTGGTAAATTGATTAACAAGGTAAATACAACTGCATTAAGTGCGCCTACTTTAATCATTTATGTTTCAGACAATGGCACAAACCCAGCAATTACTTCTATTTACAAGGGACAAACAGTATCAGGAGGAAAAGGAAAGACTTCCCGAGAAGGCATTAATGTGCCATGTATAGCATACTGTAAAAATTATATCAAGTCAGGCTTGCCCGACACATCACTTATTGATGTTACAGATTTTCTGCCCACATTTGGTAATTTGGTAAATGCAAAAATTCCCAAAGATTGGGGCCCAATAGATGGTTATACTTTTTTGGATAACTTAAATAGAACACCAATTAAGGAACGCAACTGGATATACTGCTACTGGCCAGTATCCACATATTCTACAGCAAACGATGTAAGTTATATTTTTAATAAAGAGTATAAAAAATATGATAGCATATCTGGTAATTACTTTCTTAATATTAGTAATAATAATCCGGAATTGAGCGAAAATGCGCTACAAGATGAAATGCTTAGTCCCTATGAAATGACTACAAAAAATTATTTTGATAGTATTCTCAATAGCTTTGGGTCATTAAAATAAAAGTTTCTTTCTCTCTTTCACAAAACTCAAAAACTAAATTATGACAAAAAAAAGATTGATGTACACAATTCTCATAATGGCATTCAGTACCATTTCATTCTCTTTTATTTTGCCTAGAACAATTATCAATGATATTACAAGGGCAGTTGGAGAAGTAATCCAATATACTGTAGTTAATACTTTTAAGGTTGTTTTGCCTGCAAATTATCCATATCCGGAAGCAAGGGATGGCAGCTCTACAAATGAGCATTCAGGAGATACCTGCACCACAATAGTGCTGGAGTACGGGGATGGAACTTTTTCCACAAATTTCACTTCTACTCATAACTATAAGCAGGCGCCAAATGGCAATTTGTTTGCATCCCTCACCAGATATTATGATACTACAGATATGCCGGACTTATATGCCCGTAATAAAAATATAATCAATACATCGCCCAATGCCAATTCAAATACCAGCCTTCTAAGCCAAAATCAAAGTTTTGATTTGGTGCCACATGTCAGTACAATTGTTCCGCATGATACTACTCATTTTATCATTCCATTTAGAAACTCGGCAAGTCTTTTTATTTGTTTTTATAATAATGAGGGTAGTAGATTTTTTAGTAGTATTCCATCCCCCAATGCCACAATGAACATAAATGGATTGGGCATACCTTTTATCAGAGTACATAATGGGCAAAATGTATTTACAAATATAAGTCAGGTTCCTAGTAATTTATTTTCAGGCTATCCTGCTCAAGCTGCTGATCTGAATAGTTTTATTAATTCACAACAAAATTCAGGGTTTAAATTTTCTGATTATTTTATCATATACAATAGTGTGGATACACCACGATTGGCAGAAAAAAATATGTTTTTTAGTTTACCCCCTACTTCAAATTACTTGGGAGCAGCAGTAGATAATAATTTTACTAAGGTAAGGTTAGTCAACTTTGATATTAATAGCAATAAAGAAAAAAAAGCAAATAATATAATTGTAGATAAAGACCTGCAATTTGTAGCTCGCCCAAGAGACCCAAATAATATTATGGTAAATCCTGGTTGTCTTTCCGCTAAAAGTGAGACGCATAAAGCTACAATAAATTTTCAAAATCTAGGTTTGGGAGATGTACAAGATCATATCATAATAAAAACTGCTATGCCAGATCAGGTTTTGCAAAGTGTAAACCTAACTGAAGTAGTGGTTGGTTTAACATCTATTCCCATTAGTGAGATATTAAACGGGACAAATGGCCACAAGATTGAACGTATATCTTCTGGTTCAGCAAATACACCAGATACTTTAGTGCTTACACTCAAAACCACATTGGATGGTTTACAGGGTATTCCAAATGGTGTTTTAAATCCACTTACAAAAGGGTATTTTAAATTTACCCTAAAGCCCGGGTTAGCAGCATCACAAATGCCCTATCGATTTGAAACAGATATCATTTTTGATACGGAAGCCCCAGTGCATACTTATTATAAAATGGACAAATGTCATTGTATGCCAAAGGCAATAAAATAAAAATTTAAATATTCTATTTTTCCAATCTTCTAATTCTAACTCCTTGGTTTGAATTATCATAAAATTTAATTTTTAATTCATAAGCGGACACCTATATTTGTTCTACGTGTTCGCTTATGTCTATAATACGAATTCTACTTATTAGCTCATGCATCTTCATTGCATGTCAAAATAAAGTTTCGGTACAAAATGATATTGTTCCAAATTCCACTTTATTAAATACAATACTTCAAAAAAATGATTCCTTGTATGCTGCATATAAAAAGGAACGATCTGTAGAATATCTAAAAACTGCGCTTTCCATTTTTGATACTGTAATAGAATACAGTGAAAACTATATCAATAATAGTGATACTGCTATCCTTCGTAAAGCAGCCCAAGTATTTTTATTTGCAGGAAATTATCAAAATACTTTAGGTAATTATGTAGCAGCAGATAGTCTCCTACAAATATACCTCGGAGCAAAGCAAAAGTTGAATACACCGCCAACAGATTGGTATGCATACAGCAATAAAATTCTTGGCGATATCTATACCCGCTTTGGTGACTATCAGGTAGCCAAATATTATAAGAAGCAATCATTTGCTTATTATCTACAGCAACAAAATGAGAAAGAGATTTCCAGTGAATGTATCAATCTTGCTATCCTACATAGAGAGTTGGGGCAATATGATACCGCTCTGGGTTACATCAATAAGGGGTTATCCATAGTCGAAATTGTACCAAAACGCAAATGGTATCTGTTAATAGAGCAAACACGTTGCTTAAGATTAAAAGGAGATACAACAGCCGCATTGAAGGCTTGGCAAATGGTTAAAAAATTTGCAACAGCCGATACCAGCTTGCAAAATTTTTCCCAATATTTGGCTGAGTCAAAAAAAGAAGAGGCCGCTATTTTATTACTGCATCATCAAGAGGCCGCAGGCCTTGCTGCACTGCAAATAGGAATGCAAGCTGCACTGGTATCATCCCAACAAAAATTGAATAGAGATATTGGAAAATTGTATATCCAAATTGGTCATACATATACATCACTACATAAACCTGATAGCGCTTTATTCTGTTTTAACCAAGCCATCAGTTGTGTAGTTAAGGCTGACAAAAAAGATATATTTTTTGTGCCTACGGCAAATGTTTTATATGCTGAAAATACAATTGGTGAGGCCTTACAGGCAAAAGCAGATTGGATGATAGAAAATGCCGCAAAAAATAGAGATTCATTGAATTTTCTATCCTGTGCGGTGGCTTGTTATGAGCGGGTAAATCAAGTACTGTTTCGGCTGTTTACAACTTTCAGTTATGATTCATCTAAACTATCATTACTATCTGAAAGTAAATTGAGAAATGAAAAAGCAATTGCTGCCTCATATCAATTATTCAAAATGACTGGCAATAGCTCTTGGCTTGAAAAAGCATTCCAATTTGCAGAATCTGATAAAGCATATATCCTTGCCGAAGCACTAAAAAAGAATCTTTCAAACACTATCAATAAAGATCATCTTACTTACAAAAAATTACAACAGGCAAGACTCAACGCCGCCATGCTAGAAAGGAATATATTCGAATCCCAATCAATCGATGACACAGCAGGTATCAGCGTAGTAAAAGCAAATTTAGAAACTGCCAATGAATCAATTATGGCACTCAGTAAGCAATGGCAACATGAAAACCAAGGCTTCTCAGTTTGGGATGAGTATCAGGAAATAGATATAGATGATATTTATGAGAAACTTGAGGAAAAGAAGGCTACCCTTTTAGAATATTTTACAGGAAAATCTGAAAATTATCTTTTTATTCTTGGGCCCAATCATAGTGTTCAACTAACACCATTATCAGATCAATTGCTTCAAACCTCTGAAAAATTGATACAATTTTTTGATCAAAAAAAATCCATTTCTAATAACCCTGAAGCTTATTTAAATGCAGCATTCGAGTGCTATAAAAAAAGTGGTATTGAGGATAACATTAAAACATCAAATTTAATAATCATACCCGATGGTATTTTGAATGAACTGCCATTTGATGCATTGGTTACAAAAAACCCAACTACAAAAAATCTTGCAACTGCTGATTATTTGGTACAAGAAAAAGTAATTACAAAGGAATTTGCAGTAAAAACAATGCTCGGTGATAAAAATCATGCAACAAATAAATCAATAAATATTTTTGCACCTACTTATTCTTTAAATAGAAAACTGCCAACGCTCCCATCCCAAGATATTGAAATAAATGAGATAAGCAAAGCGTTCCAAAATCACAAAATATTTGCAGAAGATAAAGCCACACTTTCCGCATTCAGGACTAATCGACAAGCTGATATTATTCATTTATCTGCTCATGCATTTGCAAATGATGTACTACCACCGAGGATAGAGTTTTCAGATAGCACCATGTATCTTAATGAATTGTATAGCACTACCATGAATGCGTCATTGGCTATTTTAAGTGCTTGTGAAACTGGGAGTGGAATATTACAAAAAACGGAGGGTCAAATAAGTCTGGCTAGGGCATTTTATTTTTCTGGAGTACATCAAGTCATCAGTAATTTATGGAAGGCAGATGATGCAGTTTCAACAGAAATAACCATTTCATTTTATAAAAATTTTAAAACCGAATTGGCATCAACAGCGCTAACCCATGCAAAAAGGGAATTTTTATCTCAAACACATAGTTCCGATAAATTTTCACCATATTACTGGGCCGGATTGAGCTTAAATGGAATTGATGATTCTCAGGTAAACAGTAAAAAAGGTTTTTTTATAGCATCATTTTTGTTATTATTATTTATAGTTTATTTTGGATATAGCTATTATAAAAAAGTAGGCCACCAGATATAAAGAAATGAAACCTGACGCTATGCCGTACTCGTAAATTGAAATTAATTTGTAATAGTGCAGCAACTGAAAAAGATTGATTTGCTCATTATTATATCTAGTTTGAAATACATTTTAAATGCCATATCTTCACACCCCATATATTAAAAATGTCCCAAAAGAAAATCCTAATTGCTGAAGATGATCCAATTATGTTGGCATTGATTGAAAAGCAACTTAAAATGCAAGAGTATGAAGTGATGGCACTTACTAATGGGCGTGATGCATTATTGAACTTAGAATCTTTTAAACCGGATATGGTTATTACTGATCTCATGATGCCGCTTACCAGTGGCATAGAACTTATAAGCATCATAAGGCATAAATGGGGCTCTCATTACCCAATAATTGTTTTATCTGCTATTGATGAAGAGGATACTGTAATGGAGGCTTTCAATCTTGGGGCGGATGATTTCTTAACAAAGCCCGTAAAGCCTGGAGAGCTTGGCCTACGTGTAAAAAGACTTTTACCTAAAGTATAATTTCAACTATTTTAATAAATCTGTTCCGGAAAAACCCAAAGGTAGTAAATCAGATGCAGTATTTATTTCTATTACTTTTCCTTCCATGCCGGAAAGTAAAATCCTAATGGGTTGTTGTGTTCTAATTTCAAATTCCCTAAGGGATTGCCTGCAAATACCACAAGGTGATACAGGTGTATTACTTTCCCCATGTATATTATGATAACTTATTGCAATAGTTTCAATGCCAATACCCGGATAGATACTTGCGGCCGCAGACAATAAAACCCTTTCTGCACAAATACCAACAGGGTAGCTGGCATTTTCCTGATTAGTGCCTGTTATTGTTTGACCATTTATCAACTTTGCAGCTGCTCCTACATTAAATTTTGAATAGGGTGCATAAGCATTTTTCGTGGCTTCTCTTGCCATTTTCATCAATGCATGATCCACCTCATTCAATTCATCACTCTGTAAATATTCTTTAAAAAAAAACTCGCATATTTTTTCAATCATAATTTCAGTTTAGTAAAAAACTTTTTGATTTTTTAACCATTATCTAAATCAGGTGGTTTTACAATTGATATCAATCTTAGGATTTAAGGCACACATCATTTGAATACAAATATAAACCGAAATGTAAACTTATACAATAAGATCTGCTTAATGAATATTTCTATTTTATGAGCTTAAATATACGCTCCCAACGGGGTCCTTCATCATAACTAAACCATATTAAAGAAGCTTTACCTACAATATGTGTTTCAGGTACAAAACCCCAGAAACGACTGTCTTGACTACGGTGTCGGTTATCCCCCATCATCCAAAAATAATTAAACTGAAAAGTATAGGTTTTTGCTGGCTGTCCATTTATAAGAAAGCCGGTTGCTGTTTCCTCCAAACTATTGTGCTCATAATTGGCAATGATTCTACGATAAATTGCTATGTTATCTGATGTTAGTGTTACAGTTGTTCCCTTTTTAGGTACAGTAAGAGGTCCATAACTATCCAATGACCAGTTAGAAAATTTTTCATCTCCTGGGAAATAAAGAAATCCTTCAATCTGTTGCTCTTCAAATCTTTTCACTGAACTAACATTAGGTTGAGACTTTACAAGTTCCATTTCTTTTGGGGTCATATTAATCTTAAAAGTCTGTACAGAATCGTTGGTAAGTTCAATTTGACCTTTTGTATTATTGACATCAATACCTAATTTTTCTTTTAAAAATGCTTCTGTAAATGGAGTGCCATTTGTTTGTACCAAATACTCTGTTTGGGATGCTTCTCCCTCATAAGCGGGCTCATCATTAATGAATAATTTATTTCCTTTTACCTGAAGTTTATCACCAGGTATAGCCACACATCTTTTTATATAATTATCTGTTTTATCTAATGGATGTACAATGGTAGGAAACTGTGCCTGTAATGCGGCTCTATTCCCCCCAAACTGATATCTCAGTACATCATAGTATAAAACCTTACTACCATATTCTGGAAGGTTTATGATAGTATCTCCTACCGGTACATTGAAAACAACCACATCATTTCTTTTTATGGTATCTAAACCTGGCAATCTTTTATACGGCAGTTGAATCCATTTTAAATAGGAAGGTATAGTAGTAGATTTTGGCATTGTATTATGCACAAAAGGAAAGCTGATTGGGGTTATGGGGAGGCGGCTTCCATAGCTCATTTTATTTACAAAAAGAAAATCATTGACCAGCAGCGTTTTCTCCATACTTTCCGAAGGAATTACATAAGCTTCAAATACAAATGTGCGTATGAGTGTAGCAGCTACAATGGCAAAAATGCCCGCGTCTATCCATTCCCTACTTCCAGGTTTTTTGTAGTGTGCAAAGCCCTTTGGGCCTACCCACTTTGTATCTTTTTGCATACCTAACCAAGGTAAATATGCAAAGGGTAAAAATAGTAATGCTGTATGATGAGGTACATTGAACTTGCCAAAATGCATTACAAAAATGATCGTAATCCACATGGTTATAAATTGACCAAGTATAGGTACAAATTGTAGCCAAAACCAATATTTTTTGATATTGCATTTCTGCACCATAACCCATGTATTGTAGAAAGGAATAAGTGCCTCTGTTGGCTTAAATCCTGCTTTCTTAAATAATAAATATAAGCCTGCATGCCAGCCTATGGCACCTAAAATAAAAATTGCTAATCCCATAAATAGTTTTTATAAATGAAGGCAAAAATACGTTTATACCATCCCCATACAAAACATAGTAATTGTCTTGTTGTAACTGGCTATTCAAATCATATTTTTCTTAAATAAATTTTTCTTTATGTATTTGTAGTAGTTTATACAAATACATTACAAAGATGCAAGCATTTAGTATTAAAGACAGGGAAAGTTTATCCGGCATAAAAGCTCATGCATGGCGTATTTGGGAGCATTGGTATGGTTTGGGAATTTCTGGCAGAAGAGATGTAAAACACATGCCAAGTGTACACATCAATGATGATTTAAAAAATAGCTACTTGTTGATCAATTGTATAATCGAGGGTATAAAATATCTTAATTGGCAGGATTGCAGCAAAGAGAATTAATGGATTTGATAAATAAAGAGATGGTACATACTGGCCAATTTTCCTATATTAATTTTTTAATAGAAGCTGCATTATCTTTTAATGCTGAATTTTTTGAGCAGTAGGTAAATCAAGCATTTGCTGAAATTTGATATGAAGCTAACTAAAAACAAGTTATTTATTCCTATTTGCTAATTGTTGTAAATCTTTGGCTTCTCGATGAAGCAATACCCGCTCTAGAGCATTTTGCCAGTAAGATCAATATGAATAAAATTATTTCTAGTATTGATAGATTGCCCAGAAAACATATCATGGGTACACCTTGCACTTTTCTATTTGCACCTTCGCATGAGTATCATGAATTTCCATTGCTCATAGTAGAATATTTCTTAAGAAGCAGATATATTTATTTAGTTAAATCAGGTGCAAACACATGTGTTGATGTATTAAAGCAATTTATCTATTATAAAAAATGCTATTTACTTTTAACTTGTCACAAATTTTACCGGGCTATCCTGTCAGGAATACATTGAAAGTCTTTCTCGACAATTTCAAGTTTGTACCATTATTATGGCTGGCCCTCTTACAAAATAGGTAGAAGCAGTATTTGAAAACATTAAATTGCTTAAAAGTGAGGCAGAAATGTTTTGTTTCTTGAAGCAATCTGCTACACTCTAAATGTTTATTAAAAAGCCAAATTCATTTTTTCTAAACATTATATTTAAAGATTTATTCACAAGTACCTATCTAATTTTTCGATAAATGAAAATGAACATCTACTAAATAATTTTTATTTTTTTAAGAAAGAAAGATGAAATATTTATAACAGATTCGTTAGTTTATAAACGGTAATTTGACCACCTTCATGCGAATCAAAATTGTTAATAACCCAAAAATAAATGTGCATAAATAATTTTTATGAAAACCCGGTTTTTTATCAAATACATGGTTTTAAATATGATATGAGGTAAATTTATTCATTTCGAATTTTTTATTTCAGGTTAAAAAGTTGAGTATAGAACTGTGCTATTTTATTTTACTGGTTAAGCAGATTTTTTATGCTCATTTATTAAATTTTTTGTAAAAAGATATTTGATTATTTCCCCTTCGGAGAACGAGTCTAAAAAAGTAAGCATTTAAAAAAAATTACACTTCGCTTTATACAATATTGCATTGTGCAATTCTTTCAGTGTAATCTGCCAAAACACTTGTCTTTATTGAGTTTCGTTAGGTGTGATACAAAAAAAAATCCTCCGATGGGAGGACTTTATTTTATTTAGATTCTTGAAAAATCTATTTTCCTTTCTTTGCTGCTGCTTTTTTAGCAGGAGCCGCTTTCTTAGCAGGAGCTGCTTTCTTTGCGGGAGCTGCTTTTTTAGCAGGAGCTGCTTTTTTAGCAGGAGCTGCTTTCTTAGCAGGAGCTGCTTTCTTAGCAGGAGCTGCTTTCTTAGCAGGAGCCGCTTTTTTAGCAGGAGCCGCTTTCTTTGCAGGAGCTGCTTTCTTAGCAGGAGCTGCTGCTTTCTTTGGAGCTGCTTTTTTTGCTGCTTTTTTTGCTGTTGCCATTTTTTTAAAATTTAATTGTTAGTAAATAATTGCCTAAAAATAGGAAGTTTATTTACACAAACAAAATGTGCAATATTTATTGAGCAGCAAGTTCAACAGATACAAATGTCCTGTTCTCTCTTCCTTTACGAAATGCAACCATGCCATCAGTCAATGCAAAAAGTGTAAAATCTCTTCCAACACCTACATTTTTTCCTGGATGATATTCAGTGCCTCTCTGACGTAAAATAATATTACCTGCCTCGGCAGCTTGGCCACCATATATTTTGATGCCCAATCTTTTACTTTGAGAATCACGACCATTTCTTACGCTACCTTCACCTTTCTTATGTGCCATTGTTAATTATTTTTTTCAAATTGCCTAAGCAATACTTTCAATTTTTATTTGAGTGTGCTGTGTACGATGTCCACGCTTTTTGCGGAAGCCTTTTCTTCTTTTCATTTTAAAAGCAATAACCGTATCAGCTTTTACCATTTCGTTTAAAATAGTAGCCTTTACTGTAGCTTTTGCATCAGCGCCGGCAGATATTTTACCATCACGATCTATAAATAATACATCATTGAGTTCAATAGAATCTCCGGTTTTACCATTCAGGTGTGGCACGTACAGACTCTGACCTTCCTCTATCCTGTATTGCTGACCTGCAATTTTTACTACTGCGAACATAAATTTAAAAATTAGGAGGGCAAAAGTAAGGGAAACCGCATGTTTTAACTACAAAAAACTAAAAAAAAACAATATTTATTGGATATTCCATGCCTTTTTAAGATGAAATTGGCAGTTATAGTGAAAAGGTTATGAAAATATGGCCATTCATCTCAATTTCACCCTTTCTTATCATACAAATATTTGAAGCTATTTTGTATTTTCTAAAAACCCTTGTTTTCTGTTAAAATATTTTTAAATAATAATAATCCATTTCTATGGCTAACCATGGTGATGCAGTTGAAATTTATTTCAAAGCCGAAACACTGCCCTCCTATGCAGTTGAAGACAATTGTTGAATTTCAAATAGTTTACAATTTATTCAGCCAAGAAATTAACCTAAAACACCAGCCCACATTGACTTTCAGCCTTTCAAAACAAATGTGACTGCATCAACTAGGTTTAATCGATAAACAGCTATTCACGAGAAAACAAGTTTTGTCATCCTGAAATTTGCAATGGGTCATGTCGTACAAATCTTGAAACCAAAGTCGAGTAGTAATTTACTCTTTTAGGAAAATTTTACCTCTTTCTTTTCAGTGCCAACTAAATTTGCAACTCTATCGATTCAACTATGAATTTAAAAGCATTGTTGGCCAAGCCATTTGCCAACTATATTCTAAATAAAGTAAAGCGAAATATGGATACTGCTCTACAAGATCAGGATGCCATTTTGCAACAGCTAATAAAAACAGGCAAGAGTACTTTATTTGGAAAAGACCATCATTTTGACACGATACAAAATGCCACATCCTTTGCAGATCAGGTGCCAATGAGGGATTACGAACAAATTAAACCCTATATTGAAAAAATTAAAGCAGGTCAGCAAAATATTTTATGGAAAGGTAAACCCATCTATTTTGCAAAAACCAGTGGTACCACAAGTGGCGTTAAATACATACCAATAACCAAGGATTCCATACCAAATCACATAAATACTGCTAGGGATGCCTTGCTTTGTTATATGGCCGAATCAGGAAATACCTCATTTGCAAATGGGAAAATGATTTTTCTAAGTGGCTCACCGGAGCTAGAGCGTATTGGAGGAATACCCACCGGGCGGTTAAGTGGTATTGTAAATCATCATGTACCCAGCTATCTCAGAAAAAATCAACTACCGTCTTATACTACAAATTGTATTGATGATTGGGAAACTAAATTGGATAAGATTGTAGAAGAAACAATTCACCAGGACATGACTCTCATAAGCGGTATACCTCCTTGGATGCAAATGTATTTTGATCGTATTGTAGATTTAAAGCAGGATAAAATTGCAAATATTTTTAAAAACTTTTCCATCTTAGTATATGGCGGTGTCAACTTTCAACCGTACAAGGCGAAGCTTTTTGATACTATAGGTAAACAAATTGATTCAGTAGAAACTTTTCCTGCAAGTGAAGGATTTTTTGCATATCAAGATAGCCAACATGCAGAAGGGCTTTTGCTCAATACGAATTCAGGAATATTTTTTGAATTTGTACCCGTATCAGAAGTATTTGAGGAAAATCCAACTAGGCTCACTTTGAAAGATGTAAAAGTTGGAGAAAATTATTGCTTGATTGTAAGTACTAATGCTGGTTTATGGGCTTATAATGTGGGTGATACCGTAAAATTTGTAAGCACAAATCCTTACCGTATTTTAGTTACAGGTAGGGTAAAACATTTTATTTCCGCCTTTGGCGAACATGTTATTGCCGAGGAAGTGGAGTATGCATTAATGCAGACAGCAAAAGAAGAGAATATACATGTTACCGAGTTTACTGTAGCACCATATATATCAGGGGATGGAGGAGCAAGTTATCATGAATGGTTCATAGAATTTGAGAATCAACCAGAAAATATAAAAGAGTTTGCCCTCAAAGTGGACTATAATCTTCGTCAGAAAAATGTGTACTATGATGATTTAATTCGTGGAAATATTTTAGATACACTACATATCCATTCCATGAAAAAAAATACTTTTATTGATTACATGAAGTCAATTGGAAAGCTTGGTGGTCAAAATAAATTGCCTCGGTTGAGCAACGATCGAAAGATTGCTGATGCTATCTCAAGCTAATAAATACAATTCCCTCCATAAATTATTACTCATTTAGAATTAACAATATGAGTTTATTGTGGTACTATATTTACACCCTTTCAGAGGAATACTATGAATAAATTATTTACAATGATGGCTCTTTGTTTTTGCTTTATTGCAAAAGCACAAACGGATATGCCGGCAGGTCTAGGCCATGAAATTTATATTACATCAAATTATATAGATACGCAGGTATATGTAGGTACCTATTATGGAAAAATACGCACCATAATAGATAGCGCAAAATCAGATGCAACTGGTCTCAGCTTATTTAACGGTCCGGATAAATGGACAAAAGGCATCTACTTTTTTGTAACGCCACAAAAATCAATCGAGTTTGAATTTTTGGTGGACGATGCTCAGCACTTTAGTATTACTTTCAGCAATGAGCATCCGGGTAAACTCATCGTAAAAAACTCCCAAGATAATAGTGATTTTGCTGATTATACAGATTTTCTTGCAACAGTTTCACCACAGCTTAATGCATTACAATCAAAGCTTTCTACAGCAAAAACAAAAGAAGATAGTGTATCAATAAGAAAAGAAATAAAAGTAAAAGCAGAGTTACTTTCAGCATATAGAAATCAACTCATTGCATCAAAACCTGAGAGTTTATTGGCTCGTTTTCTACAGGTTGCAAAAATTCCTGATGCCCCGGCTATTCCCTTAAGCACAGATGGTACTGCAGACTCTTCCTATCCTTATCGATTTGTAAAAGAACATTTCTGGGATCAAGTAGATTTTTATGAAGACTATTTAATCCGTACTCCATTTTTTGAACCAAAGTTTGAAGATTACTTTAAATATTATGTGTCTCCAAATCCAGATTCCATAATAGCTGAAGTAGATTATATGCTTTATTCTGCCAGGGCAGGCAATGATATTTTTACATATTTGCTTGGTAAATTTACAGACCAGTATATCAATCCAAAAATTATGGGTCAGGATAAAGTATTCTTACACCTTTTTCAAAACTACTATTTACAGGGGGATACCAACTGGCTAAATGTTAAACAAAAAAAATACATATTTGATAGAGGGTATAGCCTGTTTGCAAATCAATTAAACAATCCAGCACCTGCTTTAGATTTGACGGATACTTCTGGCTTAGCAGTATCTTTGTATAATATAAAAGCCCCTTATACTTTCATTGCATTTTGGGATCCACATTGCGGTCATTGCAAAGAAAAAATACCCTTGGTTGATTCAATTTACAAAGCAAAATGGAAAGCCTTGGGCATAAAATTACTTGGCGTGTGTGTACAGGAGTATTTAATAGATGATTGGAAAAAGTTTATTGTTGAAAAGAATCTAGAAGGATGGACACATGCTTACCAAACAAAAGAAGCGAAAACTAAAATAGAGATGAGTAACCAACCATCCTACCACCAACTCTATGATATACAGCAAACACCCACATTCTATCTATTAGACAATCAAAAACATATTATTGCAAAAGGGCTTACCTTAGAGCAATATGACAATATTATATCAGCAAAAGCAAATCAAACACAATTATCCAATCAATAAAAATCACTATCACATGAGAACAATTCTTTTTACACTGACTTGCTGCTACATATTCATTGGTAATGCTAACAGTCAAAATTTGTTTAGTTATGGAAATAAAAATGTTAGTGCTGCAGAGTTTTTAACTGCTTTCAATAAAAACCCAGACACTACAGGAAATAGAGCAGATAAAATAAAAGAATATCTCACCCTTTACACAAATTTTAAACTAAAATTACAAGCAGCACTTGATGCTGGTTTAGATAAAGATGAAAACCTGCAAATGGAGAGCGATAATTTTAAGGGGCAGCTTGCAGAAAATTTTATCAATCAGCAGGCTGATCAGCAACAATTGATGCAGGAGGCGTTTACAAATAGTCAGAAAGATATTTTAGTACAACAGATTATGGTTCGCACCCCATCCCAGCAAGATACATTTGCGGCAAGAGAAATAATTACAAAAGCTTATGACGAATTAAAATCAGGTAAGGCATTTAACGATGTTACAGTGAAATATAGTTCTGACCCTGGTACAAAAGCATCGCAAGGCTCATTGGGTTATATCACGGTTTTTACCCTGCCTTATGAAATTGAAAAATTAATATACGCATTACCCAAAGGTGGCTACAGTGCTATATATCATAGTAGTATTGGGTATCATATTTTTAAATATGCAGGAGATAGACCGGCGTATGGGCGTAGAAGCTTTCAGCAATTACTGTTTTCAACACCAGACTTTTTTACGGATGAACAAAAGAAATCAGTTGCATATACAGCAGACTCTGTAAGCAATGCCTTAAAAAATGGTGCATTGTTCGGAAGTTTTCTTAGTACTTATGGCACAGGCGATGAACAATATGATCCAAATACTGGATTTGAAATTTCTATTGGCCAGTATGCTCCAGATTTTGAAAAAGTAGTTTATGGTATTACAAAAGAAGGAGATATAACGGCACCATTTCAAACTACTTATGGTTACAATATCTTAAAGCTTGATAAAATTATACCAGTATCTAACGATCTCAATGATGTAATGAATTATGCTTGGTTGCAAGAAAAAATTCAGCAAGATGGCCGTCTAGATAAAGCCAAAGCAGACCTTGTCAATAAATGGTATAGTGATACTAAATTCAAACCTACTTCCATCAATATGAATACACTAAAAGCATATTCAGATAGTGCATTAACAAGTGAGGATGGAAGCATGCCTAAAGATTTTAAAGGCATTACCCCAACCACTACTGTATTTGAATTTGCAAAGCAAAAAGTTACTGTTAGTGATTGGTTACAGTTTTTACAAAACAGCCAAGTATTAGAAGCCGATATAGCCCAATATCAAAGTCTAATGGAAGAATTCAAAAAAACATCCTGCAATAATTATTACAGAACACATATTGAAGATTACAATCCTGCTATTGTAGCCCAAATGCAGGAATTTGGTGATGCTAATATGCTATTTGCCATCATGGATAAGCAAGTATGGAGCCGTGCAGCAGAGGACAGTACAGGCCTTAAGAGTTACTATGAGTCAAATAAAAATAAATACTTGTGGCAGCCGGGTACCTCTGCTATTATCATCAATGCATCTGATGAAAATACCATCAATGAAATAATGGGAAAAATTAAAGCAAACCCATCTGCTTGGAGATCCATTACTGCATCTTATGGTGATGCGGTACAAGCAGACAGTAGCCGCTTTGAAGATGGTCAATATCCTGTATCACAACAAATTACAAAATCAAAAGGATTTATTTCAAAACCTGAAATTAATGAGAACAACAACGCTTGGACGATTCTTATGGTATCAGATATTTACGAAAAACCTTCCCAAAGGAACTTTGATGATGCAAGAGGCATGGTGATCAATGATTACCAACAATTATTGGAAGCAAATTGGATTTCATCACTAAAATTAAAATATCCGATTAAAATAAATGAAACAATACTAAAAGGATTGTAGATATCCAATTTTAGTATCATTCACTCCTTGTAAAATAGTTGTCGAGGTATTTATTTGATTAATAATTATGCCTTTCAATTCATCTGAATATTCAGGGTTAACATCTAATTGAGAAATATTTCTACTGTTATTCTTCCGACGATGAAATAGGCAACCCTTGCAAACTGAAAAATAAGCTTAAAAAATGCTGTTTTTGGTGAGTCAAAAATTTATTTATAAAGGGTTTCGGCCAAGCCAAATCATGCTTTTATAAATTCTATATTAATTCCCTCTTTAATAAAACAAAAAGTGAATATTTGAAATAGGTGAAATGGATAAACCCCTATTTTGCGCACTGAAAAATATTTGATATTCAATATGTCTTTGAGTCAGTCTTTACAGCAAAAATTATTGCAGCGCCTGTCGCCGCAACAAATTCAGTTGATGAAGCTGCTACAAATCCCCACGGCCAATTTAGAAGAAAGAATAAAAGAAGAGCTGGAAGAAAATCCTGCACTGGAAATGAATGATGAAGATGGGGATAACAGCATTACTGAGGATATTAAGGATGAATTTGATGATGCTGGCGACGAAGATTTTGATAAAGACGGTAGTGAAGATGAATATGAGAATCTTGATATTTCTGAATATGTATCAGATACTGATGATGAAATACCGGACTATCGCACAAGGGAAGATAATTATGCAGGTGATGAGGAGCCAAGGTCAAATCCTGTAAGGCTTGAAAATACATTTCACGATTTATTAGTAGCTCAGCTTGGAATGCTCAATTTAGATGAAAGGGATAATAAAATAGCAGAGCAGATTGTGGGTAGTATTGATGATGATGGCTACCTGCGTAGAGAAACCACTTCCATTGTAGATGACCTTGCTTTTAGACAAAATGTGGACGTAACCGAGAAAGAAGTAGAAGAAATGATACTCAGGGTGCAGAGGTTTGAGCCACCAGGAGTAGCTGCAAGAAACCTTAGAGAATGCCTGCTGCTTCAATTATTATTCATACAGGATGAAGGAAAAAATGTAGCAATTGCCATTAAAATCATTGAAAAATATTTTGAAGAATTTACCAAAAAACATTACGAAAAAATTCAGCGCAGTTTAAATTTAGATGATGAAGATTTTCGTAAAGTGATGCTAACTATTTTACGACTAAATCCCAAACCCGGTGGCTATATCACAGAATCAAATAAAGCCGAAAGCTACATTGTACCAGATTTTTTTATACTAAATAATGCAGGCAAATTAGAGCTTACGCTCAATAGTAGAAATGCCCCTGAACTTCGTGTAAGTGAAGGCTACAGGGACATGCTTAAAGACTACGACAAAGCAAGCCAAAAAGATAAGAGACAAAAAGAAGCTGTACTTTTTATCAAACAAAAAATAGATGCTGCCAAATGGTTTATTGATATGATAAAGCAGCGTCAGCACACACTTTACGGTACGATGACGGCTATTATGAATTATCAAAATGACTTTTTTCTTACTGGAGATGATACTGAAATGCGACCCATGATATTAAAAGATATTGCAGAAATAACCGGGCTAGATATTTCAACAGTAAGCAGGGTAGCCAACAGTAAATTTGTGCAAACAGAGTTTGGCACTTTTAGGCTAAAATATTTTTTTAGTGAATCATTAAGTACAGATAGTGGGGAAGAAGTAAGTACCAGGGAGGTAAAGAAAATTTTAAGCGATCTAATAGAATTTGAAGATAAGAAAAAACCATTGAGCGATGAAAGACTTACAGAATTGCTACAGGACAAAGGATACAATATAGCACGCCGCACAGTGGCCAAGTACAGGGAGCAATTAAACCTTCCTGTGGCCAGATTAAGAAAGGAATTATTATAAGCCGCTTCATAAAAAAATGAGTAAACAGATTACAGTTTCAGCACCACAGCGAAACAATTTATTATGGCCGGCTAAGATTATTTCTTATTTGCTGCATCCATTGTTTATACCAACTTTTGTTTTTTTCTGGTTGCTCTGGCGTTTTCCTTACATGTTTGCAGGTATATCCGAAGAAGCATTGTGGGCCAGAAAAATTACTGTATTTTGGACAACAGCTTTCTTTCCGGCATTTGCCATATTTTTATTATGGCGTTTGAAATTTATTGAAAGTATTTATTTGCGTACAGCAAGAGAAAGAATTGCCCCATTTATTATCACAATGATATTTTATTGGTGGATGTGGTATCTCAGTCGTAGCTTTATAGACCAACCCACTGTATTACGTTTTTTTTATTTTGGCATTTTTCTAACCACTGTATTTGGCCTCATCATCAATAATTTTCTTAAAATAAGTTTACATGCTATTGGAGCAGGGTCTGCTCTAGCATTTCTTGTTATTACTTGCTTTCATTACCAAATTTATCTGGGAGCTGATATCGCTATTGCATGCATAATAGCAGGCACTATTGGTACAGCCAGAATGATATGTGCTGCGCACAATGCTGCAGAAATTTATACAGGGTTTATTGTGGGAATTATTTGCCAGATAATAGCTTTTTTTATCATGATGTAATACAAATTATTACAACAGCTTCATCACTGCTGCCTACTTTTACCGCATGCAGCATATTCAACAAGCCATCATTGATTTATGTACGGCTTATCATTTAGATCTACCAACCCGTATAGAAAAGCTTCCGGAAAGTGGCGGATATAGACAATATTATAGGGTTTATTTTGAAACACAAACAGTTATTGCTACTTGGAATGATAATATTACGGAAAACAAAGTATTCCTTGCTTTTACGAAACATTTTAGTCAAAAAAAATTGCCAGTACCTACAATTATTGCAGTGTCCGCGGATGAGCAACTTTATCTGCAAAAAGATTTGGGGAGCATTTCATTACTGCAATCATTAGAGCGGCATGGATCGAACAAATACACTTATCATCTTTTTGAAAAAAGTTTGAAAGCTTTGGCAGATATGCAGGTGCTGGGGCATGAAAATTTTAATTATGAAAACTGTTTAACTACACATGAATTTGGTAAACAAGCAATTCTTGCCGATTTGCTTTATTTTAAATATTATTTTTTAGACACACTACGCAAGCCTTATGATAAACAGGCTTTGATTGACGACTTTGAAGCATTGGCTACCTATCTAACTAAAACAGAGTACAGATATTTTATGTTTCGTGATTTTCAAAGTAGAAATATTATGGTGCAAAACGATGATGTTTTTTTTATAGATTATCAGGGTGGTATGCTGGGTGCTCCTCAATATGATGTGGCCAGTCTTTTATGGCAAGCTAAGGCAAACTTAAGTGCCGAATGGAAGGCTAGTTTATTTCATCATTATATTACATCACTTGAAAAAGTTTTGAAAAAGTCGGTACAGCAAAATATTTTTATAAGCCAATACAATGGTTATGTACTCATTCGTTTGTTGCAGGTATTGGGGGCTTATGGTTTCAGAGGTTTGTTTGAGCGGAAAGCACATTTCTTAACAAGTATTCCATTAGCATTACAAAACCTTAAGCAGTTTATGGCCCATCATAGTGTGGGTATTATCACACCTGAATTAGATAAAGTATTGGCATGGCTTACGGCTGATGAAATGATAGAAAAATTTACACCGCCACAAGCAGATGAGCAATCAAAACTTACTGTAACCATACAGAGTTTTTCATATAAAAAAGGGTATCCTAAAGCAGATAGCAAACATGGCGGAGGCTTTGTTTTTGACTGTAGAGGTATTTTAAACCCGGGTAGGTTTGATGAATATAAAACACTATCTGGCAAAGATAAATCAGTAGTGGATTTTTTAGAACAACAAACTCGTATGCCAGAATATTTGAATAGTGTATGGGATATTATTGATATCAATATTGAAGATTACTTGCAGAGAAATTTTGATTCACTTGTTATTAACTTTGGATGCACCGGTGGTCAGCATAGAAGTGTATATGCTGCTGAGCAAACAGCAAGACATTTAAGAAACAAATACAAACTACAAGTTGCTGCTGCTCATACTAACCAAGAAAATTGGAATACAGAAATTAAAACAACAGATGTCAAATAAAGAAATAACCACTGCCATGATCTTATGTGCAGGCTTGGGTACAAGGCTCAAACCTTGGACTGATGAGCATCCAAAAGCATTGGCTCTTGTAAATGAGAAATCTTTATTGGAAAGAAATACAAAGTGGTTACAATCTTTTGGCATACATAATATAGTTGTGAATGTACATCATTATGCAAACCAGATTATTGAAAGTATTGATAACAATAATGGATGGGGAAGTCATTTTATAGTTAGTGATGAAACTGATGTTGTGCTGGAAACCGGAGGAGGTCTTTTAAAGGCAGCACAATCGTTGAAAGACAGTAATCATTTTGTATTGATGAATGTGGATATACTCACAAATCTTCGTTTAGACCTCATGATGGATCAGCACATATCCAGCAATGCAATGGCCACCTTAGCTACTACAAATAGAGCCACATCAAGGTATTTATTATTTGATGACGAGCGGGCACTTTGTGGATGGATGAATACAAAAACGAATGAAGAAAAAATCATACACCCACATACAACCCTCCTTAAAAAAGCATTTAGTGGCATACATATCATCAACAGCAAAATATTTAAAGCTATAAAGCTTCAAGGAAAATTTTCAATGATTGATCTTTATCTCGATTTATGTAAAGACCATCTTATATCTGCGTTTGATCATAGCAATGATCTATTTATAGATGTGGGCAAGCCGGAAAGTATTGCGCAAGCTGAAAAGATGTTTGAATGAACTATCTACACTACTTCTGCATAATTCAAAATGTCAGATTTTACATTTAATACCCAAAAACTTTTTGCCTCATAGCAATATAGGCACTGGCATCCTGTTTTTCTCCCTGATAAATACTAATGAGTGCATTAAGTATTGTAGGGTCATTGGGATGTATTGCAAGATATTGTTTGAGCAAGTGAATACCTTCCTGTTTATGCTCAGTGCTATATAATCCTATGGCATAACTATATACAAATTCAGCAGTATTTTTATCAATTTCATAAGCCTTCTTTAGGGATGCTATGCCGGCGTCAATTTGATTTTTTCTGATATACCAATACCCCAAAGCCTGCCGCAGGCCTGCATTTGTAGGAAATCTTTTTATACCTGCCTCTAGGTACAACTTGCTAGTTTCTTCATTTTTTACCTCTCTATACAAATCTGCGGTATTTAAATACAAAGCTTGAAAATTTGGATACCGCTTCAATCCGATCATATAATATTTTTCTGCTTCCTGTAGCTGCCCAAGCTGTGCATAAATAACACCTAAATTCAAACAGGCTTCCGGTCTGCTGCCCATCGTTTTTTGAGCATGTATATATGCTTCAATAGCTTGATCAAATGCCGTTTTATTCACTCCTGTCAACTGCATATGTACTGGCGCTAAAATGCGTGCCGCCTCCATCCGTATGGTGGGTACAGCATCTTGTAACAATGGCATGAGGTAATTGCTCACTTGATCTGCTGGAAAATTGCCCAAGTTTTCTAAAGCCCTATACCTTAAAAGCTCATTGGGGCTTTCTAAATTCTTTTGTATTTCCTGTATTACACTAGTAGTAGGATATTGCGAAGCATATCTAAAAGATGTAGCTTTCATAATATCCGGGTATTGTGCTGTGGTAAGCAGTTTATTGTATAGGATATATGCAGAATCTTTATAACTTTTAATGGCATGTAGTATGCTACCATAGTGCTCAGGCTTTTGTTGCATTTGTGTGCCATACCATGTGTTAAAGGCAGCTATAATATTTTGTTTACTTTCATTGTTATGACATTGTGTACAAGCATCAGGACTTCCGGTACTAGCACCTAAATCTGGTCGTGGTATGCGAATACTATGATCTACCCTGTAATCAATTTGCATATAATTTTTTCCTGGCATGTGGCAGCTCACACATGAGGCCCCAGTAGTATTTACAGGATGATGGGTATGAGCAGATACATCAAATTTTTCAGGTGAATGGCATTGTGCACAAAGCAGATTGTCTGGCAGTATCAATTTGCCACTATGTGCATTGTGGCAATTGCTACAGGTTACACCTGCCGCATACATTTTACTTTGCAGAAATGAGGCATGCTCATAGTCTTCTTCTTTTTGCTGGCCATCTATATAAAAAGCTTCTGGCCCTGCATTGTCCGGAATATGGCTCCACATAATAGCATGTCCAAAACTATATTCATCTGTTGTGGGTATGCTACGGCTATGACATCTGGCACAGGTTTGCACCTGCATATCATGTTGCCTGGGTGTGGTACGTGCTGCTATGCCTGTTTCTTTATTCATAACCCAGCTCACATTATTTTCCTGTAGGGAAAATACGAATCCTTTATATAGTTCTTTTGGGGATTTATTTTTTGTCCATGCTATATGCTTACTGGCAGGGCCATGACAACTCTCACAGTTTACACCCATAGCAGCATAAGTTGTGTTAAATGTATTTGCTTCAATGTCAAAATTTTGTTTCAATCCGGTTGCATGGCAATCCGCACACATATAATTCCAGTTCTGATGATAATGCTGCCAAAACAATTCATCCGTATATTTTATTTCTTCATTGCCATACAAATGAAACCATCTTTGTCCTCCTTCATTTGCTGGTCTTGTATCCCAGCAAAAAGGCAGTACTTGCTTTCTGCCATCATCAAAATTGATAACATATTGCTGTAGGGGCGTGTGTCCAAATGTATATGCAATTTCAAATTCTTTGGTTGCACCACTAGTATCTATGGTGCTGGCATAAAATTTATTCTCTTTTTTATAAAATGTTGTGATGTTTCCAAAATAATTAAATGAGCTATTGTTGAAATTTGCTTTTACAGTTTTATCCGTTGCACTATCCATCGCCTTTATATGATCGCTCTTCAGAAAATCATTATATTCTTTTGCATGGCAACTTTGGCAAGTATTACTTCCTGCATAAGTTGCTTCTGCTGTGTCATCAGGCTTATTGGTACAACATACCCACACTAGTAGTGCAATAAGAATGGTGAAAGTTATGATGATTTTTTTCATTTATTTTCTTTAACTCATCGCCTTTGGCGAAAATTATAATTTGCACTATCAAAATTGTATATCAGCATGCTGGCAACCGATAAATTTTATAATGTCCATTCCATGGAATGATTTTAATACAACAAATGCAAGGAATGGGAAAACCTGTATTCATTAATATTCAATATCGAGATTAAGTCTGTTTTTGAGTTCAATTAATAAGGGATAATCCTGTGCAAGATGATCAAAACGTTGCTTGCTATTGAGCAAAATTTGTAGTGGCACGTCCGTAGTAGCTGCTTCTTCTACAAATACTTTAAAGCGTATGCTATTATTATTGAATGCATTAAAAATAAGATCATTGAGCATTGTTTTTTCCTGCTCTATAAATTTTTGTTGCGTAAGCGATTTTACTTTTACAGTGTATGCATTCTCTGCTACAATTTCAAGTTCAGCTGTTTTAAAAGTATTGGCTGCTGTATGCTTTTGTTGGGCTTCCATTTTTTGCCCATAATGTTGCCACAACTCTCGTATCCTTGACAGGGTAAGGGGTTCAGCTTCTTTTATTTCCTTTATTTCATAGGCTGTACCATATCGTTCTCTTAAATTATCCAATAAGCTTTTACCATTCGGTTTTGGGATTGAAGGTGCGTTTGATGGGTCTAGTATTTTTTTTTCTTCCTTCGGAATGATTGAGTTGGTTTGTAGAACAGGCTCTGCCGGAGTTTTATCAACCATCTTTTTTTCTTCAATAATCAGTTTTGCGGGTTCGGTGGATGGTTTTTTTTTAAATTCCATTGGCAATATCTTCTTTGATCGGATAACTGCAGTGGAATTCAGTTTTTTTTGTTGTACAATTTTTTGATCAGTTGTACTTAAGGTAATTGCCTGTTGTAAATAGCAAAGTTTAATGAGTGTAAGTTCTGTATGCAACTTCTTATTGCGTGCAGCCCTGAAATTAATTTCTGCTTCATTCAAAATGTTTAATGCACTGAGGCAAAATGCTTGGGATGCATTGGCGGCAGTTTCTTTGTATTTCATTTCAAAGCCTTCTACAATTTGAAGTAGTGCTAATGTTTTTTCATCTGATGCTACAAGAATATTTCGAATAAACTCAGCAAATCCATTGAGCAACTGATCCCCTTCAAATCCTTTATTGTTTATTTCATCATACAGCAACAATGTGTCAGGTAAATTCTCTTGCTGCAGGTGATCCATCAACTTAAAAAAGTATGCATCATCTAAAATATTGAGATGCTCCAGTGTATTTGTATATGTTATTTCACCATTTGAAAAACTTACAATTTTATCCATGATGCTTAGGGCATCCCTCATACAACCTTCGCTTTTTTGTGCTATAACCTGCAGTGCAGTTCGCTCTGCCTTTATATCTTCTTTTTGGGTTATTCCAGATAAATGATCTACAGTATCTTTTAAAGTAATTCGTCTAAAATCAAATATCTGACAACGGCTTAAAATGGTGGGTAATATTTTGTGTTTTTCGGTTGTTGCTAATATAAAAATGGCATAATGTGGAGGTTCTTCCAGCGTTTTTAAAAATGCATTGAAGGCACTACTACTCAGCATGTGTACTTCATCTACAATATATACTTTGTATTTACCGGCTTGTGGCACAAAGCGTACCTGCTCTACCAAGGATCTAATATCGTCCACCGAATTATTGCTAGCAGCATCAAGTTCGTGTATATTGAGCGAAGCGCCTTCATTAAAACTTTTACAACTACTGCATTGATCACAGGCTTCACCATCCGGTTGTAGGTTTTCGCAGTTTATTGTTTTGGCTAAAATTCTGGCACAAGTTGTTTTACCAACCCCTCTGGGACCACAAAACAAAAATGCATGTGCCAGTTGATTTTGGCGTATTGCATTCTTCAATGTGGTTGTTATATGCTGCTGACCCACTACAGTATCAAATGTTTGTGGTCGATATTTTCTAGCAGATACAATATAATTATCCATACCGCTGCAAGGTAAGCATAAAAAAAGCGTAAAAGAGGGCTCTGTTTATGAGAAAATTTTAGATTTTATGACAGGAAATTATTAAATTTTTTACCCTCATTAACTTTATGGTAGCAGTAATAACTGTGCCATACTCGTATTTAAACATCCATAAGCATTTCATTCATTTCCTTTTGCAATAATCTTACTGGTATAAACCAAATTTGTTTTTAGGTTGCCAATATGCTGACTCCTAAATAATGTTCCACCTTCCGTTGTTGTTTTTGCTAATGGTGTTTCACTATATTTATCAATTGAAATGCTTATAGGCCCTTCCTTTTGCACAGCAAATGCATCACCCGGTATATTCAATCCGCCATTTGCTATTCTGAGAAATAGCTCTGCATTATCTGTATTAAATGAAGTATCACTAATACTTACCTTTAATTCATCGCCTGTAATGCCACCTGTTATTGCTATAAAAATATTTTCTTGACCAATGGTTTCCGGTATCTGGCTTTTGCATGCCATATTTTGCCAGTTAAAACTATTGACATATCGTTTACCGTCTATACCAATAAAGATTATTTCATGTGTGCCGTCTAATTGATTGTAAGGTATCGTTTTAGCATAACAGGCTCCCATACCTTCTGAACTATCTAAAAGTAAAAGCATGTCATCAAACCTTATTTCACTCGGCTTATTTAAAACTAAGGTAGTGCCATTGGGTCCTGCAAAACGAAACCTTAATAAAAGATCTGCATCATTTTTTTCTTCTTGTGATATCGAATATTCAAAATAGATGGTTTCCGGATTTACATCTTTGCTATTGCCTATTTCCTCATCACATGCGGATAGCTGTATAATTGAAAAGCATAAAACTGACACCAATATTTTTTGCATAAATCTTAGTTTATACATTAATGCCAAATATTTGAAAAGGTATTTGTTAAAAAAATAAATTTCTGGAGATGTCTAAAATCTTTCACAGAAATGTATTGGAGCATATACTTTCGCATCGAAAAAAAATATCATGAAAGTAGCAGTGGTGGGTGCCACCGGTTTAGTGGGCACAAAAATGCTTCAAGTGTTGGAAGAAAGAAGTTTTCCTGTTTCGGAAATTATTCCAGTGGCATCAGAACGATCTATTGGTAAGGAAATCATGTTTAAAGGCAAGGCATATAAAGTAGTAAGCATGGATGATGCCATAGCGCAAAAGCCAGCTGTAGCATTATTTTCAGCGGGTGGAAGTACCAGTTTGGCTTGGGCTCCAAAATTTGCAGAAGCAGGGATTACTGTTATTGATAACAGTAGTGCATGGCGTATGCATCCTGAAATAAAATTGGTAGTACCAGAAGTAAATGCCGATGTGCTTACTGATAATGATAAAATCATTGCAAATCCAAATTGCAGTACCATCCAAATGGTAGTTGCATTAAATCCTTTGCATCAGAAATATACCATTAAGCGGGTTGTGGTAAGCACCTATCAAAGCGTATCCGGTACCGGCAAGGCTGCTGTAGATCAGTTAATGAATGAGCGAAAAGGCGAAAACGGACCTATGGCTTATAAATACCCTATTGACCTTAACGCTATTCCTCAGATTGATGTTTTTTTGGACAATGGATATACGAAAGAAGAAATGAAGATGGTGAACGAAACAGCGAAGATTATGCGTGATGAAAATATTCGGCTCACCGCTACCACTGTTCGTATTCCGGTAATTGGAGGTCATAGTGAAAGTGTAAATATTGAATTTGAATATGATTTTGAAGTAGATGAAATAAGGGATTTGCTGCGCAATGCACCGGGAATAATGGTACAAGATGACACGGCTGCACAAATTTACCCAATGCCTTTATGGGCTCAAGAAAAAGATGAAGTTTTTGTTGGGCGTATTCGCAGAGATGAAACACAACCCAATACTTTAAACATGTGGATAGTAAGCGACAACCTTAGAAAGGGGGCAGCTACAAACGCTATACAAATTGCTGAGTATCTTTCAATAAATGGACTTTTATAAAAAGAGGGGTAAAATCGTTTATCTATTATACTTATCCCATATCCATGCTACCATTTGACGGGCAGAGTTGGTATTATTAAACTGATTTTCCATACATATTTTTCGCTTTTGAAAATCATTTTCATCAAAAGGTAATTCGAATAATCGAGGTAGCAATTCAATCATAGCATTTGCGTCTTCTGCTATTGTGCAGGTGGCATCAACACCAAGACCATTCACCATATTTTTATTAACTACGCAGTGCCTTCCATTGTAGAGTGCATTGAGAAGTTTTATTTTTATACCAGTTTTACTAAAAGATGGCAATACATTAATATGAGCCTTTGCAATCATTTCCTGCATTTGCTGCTCCGTAGGATTTGCTACCAAACAAGTATGTATATGTTTGTGCGCTTTTTCTTCTAATGCGGCTGATGGATTCTTTCCTGCAATAACTAAGGGAGTTTCGATCTTGGAAAAAACTTCATCTAAAAGCCAATGAGCTACTACATCATTTTCTGGCACTTCTAAATTAGCCTGGTACAAACAATAAGTGCCCATACCCCGTTGGGGTATAAGCTGCCAGGGCGGAATAAATAATGGTAGATAGTCCACCGTTTTACAATTCAATTTATTCCTGAAATACCATTCATCGCTACGGGTTACGGTCCAGAATGCAGTGGCTTTATTTATTAATGCAGTTTCATATTTTTCAAGCAGTCTGCTTTCATTTTTAAAAAATAATTTCTTTAAAAAATTATTACTATTGGCGTGCAGTTGTTCGTAATAATGATGCTCTACATTGTGTAGTCTTACAAACAATCTTCTATGCTTAAATCTTGTATCATTCGTAATGGCTGTGCAGTGTACTCCTTCCATCAATATTGGATAATCATCCTGTAAAAGCCTTTGCGTAAGTTCTTCACATTGCCTGCTGGCCACAATATAGGGTTCAACTTTAGTTATACTTTTTAAACCAGTATTACGCTGATAGTAATGTACTGAAGCGCAGTATTGATTGAGTATAGGCTGGGGTTTACGGTCACGAGTAAAACAGTGCAAGTGTATCTGCACACCTTCCTGTTGTAGGTATGGTAGTTTGTAAAATAAATCATAGACCCCACCATAATCTACGGGATAGGGCACTTCTAAATCTATAATATGTAAATGTTTTACTTCTTTACTCAGCATGATTATTAGCAGAGAATTTCCTTATAAAAATGTAAAAGCACCCAGCTTTCTTTTTCCCAGCAAAGTGCTTTTCTTGCAATAACACAATTTTTTTGTAACTGTTCATATCGTTTACAATCATTTTGTAGGGTGTGTATGCCTTGAACTATGGATACCGGTGTAGTATCTTCAATACTTACCGCCACCTGATATTGATCATTGATTCTTTTATACTCTGGAAAGTTTACACAAAGCTGAGGTATGCCAGCCATGATATAATCAAAAAATCTATTGGCCAATGATTGGTACTGGTTCAATCCTGTATCTTCAAATAACATGACAGCAGCAAATGCTTGTGGAGTAATTTTTTTTAATGCCTCTGGCAATAATTTGCCTTTGAGCATTACTTTATGTTCCAGCTTATATTCCTTTATCAGGTCTGCTGTTTGTTGAAAAAAATTACCATCACCATAAATATACAAGGGTATATCTATATGCTGCATGGCGGGTATAAGTGTTTCAAAACTTCTGCCCTCATTTACAGCACCTTGATATATAATAAATTTTTCCTGAGCAGGTTCAAAAGCTGTTTCTGTGAGTATGGGAAGATTTCTTACCACTGCATATTCTACATGATACCTTTTCTTTAATTCTTCTACAATAAATTGATTAACGGTATAACCTTTTTGAAAACGAGGCACAAAGAATTTTTCAATTTTTTTCCAAAATGCATGTATAAATGGTCGTGTTACAATTTCTTTTTGTTCGGTAAAAAGTTCATGCGCATCATATACCCTTTTTGTTTTTTTAAGCTTGGAGACAAGCCATACAGGTGCTATAGTGTCTAAATCAATAGCACAAATTAATTCAGCTTTTGAAAACAATAAAAAGAAAAACAACCTGATATTATATTCTGCATAAAATAAAAATCCTGCACTAAAAAAACAATTTAGTCTTTTCTGTTTATAAACTCTTTGTATCAACTTTTGTGATGTTGATGGTAGCTTGCGCCCCACCAATACTACATCATATCCTTCCACTGCAAGTGTGGTACAAATGCGCTGCATCCTTTGGTCATAAACAAGATCATTGGTAACAGTAAAAATGAGTGGCTTCAACTTTTCTTTCTTTTATACCTGATGATAATTTGTGCAACACCCGCTTCTATCATATCAATTATTTTTGCTGCCCTTTTGCTTAGGTCTATGATGCGACCACTTACAAATGGCCCCCTATCATTTATACGAACTTTTGTTGTTTTGCCCGTAGTCGTATTTGTTACTTTTACTTTAGTGCCAAAGGGGAGGGTGCGGTGTGCTGCTGTTTTTTTGTGTTGATGAAACTTTTCACCACTTGCTGTGGCTTTCCCTTCAAATTTATCTGCATAGTAGGAAGCTTTGCCCGTTTCACTGATATAATGCCCACAGGATGTAAAAATGAAAAGACAAAATGTTGTACAAATTAAATATGCCCTCATAATTTTAAAAATTAAGTTTCATTTGAATAGGAGCAATTTTAAAACTTTTTCTATGATGCATACACAAGCCGTGAAAAGATATGGCAGTTCTATGTTGTGCAGTTCCGTAGCCTTTATTTTGCTTCCAGCCATACTCCGGAAATTTTGTATCCAACGCTTCCATATGTGTATCTCTGTATGTTTTTGCAAGTATACTAGCCGCAGCTATAGACGCATAAATACTATCTCCTTTTACAATACATTGATGTGGTACTTGCTGCCATTTTACAAATCTGTTACCATCTACCATAAGCCTATCCGGCACCATTGTTAGTTGATTTAAAGCCTGATGCATAGCTAAATAAGTAGCTTGCAAAATATTGACCTTATCTATTACCTCCACAGTTGTATTCGCTATAGCATAGCACAATGCATTTTCTTCAATATATGCTTTCAATAGGAATCTGTCGACTGCTTTTACTTGTTTGCTATCATTCAATAATGGGTGATAAAAATCTTTGGGTAAGATAACTGCTGCAGCAAATACGGGGCCCGCATAGCAACCCCTTCCGGCTTCATCAATGCCAGCTTCTAAGCCCTGATCTTCTAGAAATGCAAGTAAACTCATGGGTCAAATATCAGCTGTTGATTAATCAGCATTGTAAAAATTTATGCACTAGGACAAATTACTTTTTTAAAGTGCTATTTTTTTGGAGTTTGTAATCTGCTTGTAAATGGCTGATCCTATCCAATAATGACAAATATCAAATTGTATTTAGTACATGTTATACTTCAAAAAAATATACATACAGGCATGGGCTATGGGAAATTGAAATCGGTTTTTGTAAAGCGCCTCACCCTGGCCATTTCCGCCCGGAGAGGGGGTGTGCTTCATGAAGTGATTTCGATTATGTGGCAATTGTTCAGTTAAACCCAGATTTTGAAATTGAAATTTATTACAAAGCCGAAACACTGCATACAGAAGTAATTGAGAACAATTTTTGACTTTAAAATAGTTTACTATTTCTTTAGTAAAAAATCAAATTCAAACACTTCTCAACATTGACTTTCAACTTTTCATTACAAAGTCAACTGAAAAATCTTGGTTTAGCCGATGGTGGAGTTTGACTAGCCAAATATGTACTTTTGTAAAGCCTGTAGTGCACACCAATTTGCCGAAGAAGCACTAGTATATTGTATTGTAACTAGCTGCAGGTTGTAGCTATTATGTAGTAAAACTTATTGTTTAGTGTTTTTTGTATAGGGGTAGGTAGGAATGACAGAACCGTTGAATATTATTTTTTTATTTGCTTCGTTTTACTCGCAATGGGTGGTCGTGCTGGGTCATTCCCCGAAGGGATTAAATAAATTTTTAGTAAGGATTGATAAATTATGCTACCAATTCTACAAAAATGGCAGTAATGCCTCTGCTATCATTTCTTGTTTTAAACTTTACTTGGCTGTTTTCTTGCACTTGACCTGGCAATACATTTACATGTACGAAAACACTTTCTTGGGTAATGTTGTCTCTAATAAAACCAAATCCTTTTTTGTAGTTTACAAACTTTATAGTGCCTGTGCGAAAACTACCACCTTGATTGTCTGTACTGGCATGATCTCGTCTGGTAGAAATTGTTTCTTGCTTATCAGGAGGTAAGTGGGTTAGGTTGCCATTGATGTCTAAATAAGCCATCATTTCATCCAGATTGTTGCCGTCTCTGGTTTGTTGCTTACGCTCCAATTTGCGTTGTTGTTTTTCCTGTTGTATCTGTCTCTTCTTTTTTTCTCTTTCTTTTTTATTGAATGTTTCTGCCATTATATTTTTTATACAATTTGATGGGGAAAATGTACCCCTTCAAATTACTTTACGGAAGCTATTTTTGTGAATGATAGACCATTAAACAGGCGAGTTAGTAATATGTTTTTTGTGGAATGGTATTCCTCAATATTTACATCTTCAACTACTCTCCAAAAGTTTTTTGCTTTCATTTCATCGTAATCATAGGCTTTTACAAAATAACAATTGAGTAATGCTCTTTTTTTAAAGTGGATCTGCGCTATGGTGTCTGAACTGATTTTAACTTCTACTATTTTTTCTACTGCTTCTTGCGTCATATTTTAAGATAAATTTAGTTGAGCTAACAGAAAATGTAAATGAGCTGAGAGGTAAATCAGGTGAATCGCTTACGGAGTACTGTGGAACTCAAGAGCGCAAATATACAGCATTAGCGGTGTAAAAGCAAGTCTCTTTTGGTTGAAAAGAAGGAAAGACATATGTATAACGTTGTAGTTCTTGCGGTTTTGTTTAATTTTAGAACACATAATAGAAGGAGTAATATTCAGAAATGAGTGGCATTGGCACATTCAACTATCTTCGCCCCCTATGCCAAAATATGCGCATGATGATATTGTACCTGAGCAGGGCAATGAAGCATCAAAAAAGGAACAGGTGGCTGGTATGTTTAATAATATTGCCAATCGGTATGATTTACTGAATAGAATGCTAAGTGCGGGTTTAGATGTGCAGTGGCGCAAAAAAGCAATAGCCGAATTACAAGATATAAAGCCAAAAATAATACTTGATGTGGCCACGGGCACTGCTGATGTAGCCTTGCTTACTGCCAAAATGATAAGGCCGCAATCCATTATAGGTATTGATATAGCTGATGCCATGCTTGGCAATGGACGTAAGAAAATAGTGGATGCAGGATTGTCTGATGTTATAAAACTTGAAAACGGTAATGGTGAAGCAATAAACCAACTTGATAATACGTTTGATGCCATAACTGTTGCATTTGGGGTGAGAAATTTTCAGCATTTAGACAAAGGCCTTCGGGAAATGTATAGGGTTCTAAAACCGGGTGGCAAAATAGTAGTGCTAGAATTTAGCAGACCCTCCAATGCAATGATGAAGAAGTTTTATAATTGGTATATGAAATCTGTAACACCGGGAGTAGGTAGCTTAATGGCTGGAAATAAAGCAGCTTATACTTATCTGAATGAAAGTGCAAAGGCATTTCCTGAAAGGGAACAGTTTGTTGCTATTCTTTCCAAAGCCGGCTATCAGAATACATATTTTAAACCCTTAACATTTGGTATATGTTGTATATACGTAGCTTGCAAATAAGTCTCTTTTTATGTAGTTTTTTGTGGCTATCAAATGTGCAAGGTCAAAGAGCGCTAAACAGGCCTGGGCATGATGAAATGTCCTATTATTTTGGGCTCCAACTAGGATATGCTAGCATGGATTTCAATACCAACAAGCACCCCAAATTTCTACAGGATGACAGCATTTATAGTGCAGAGCCAGGTGCTAGTGGTGGATTTGCTGTGGGCTTTATTGCTACCAAAAAATTGAATACACATTGGCAAGCTCGTATAGCCCCTCAATTAATTTTGGGTGGTGCACGCTCATTCACCTACCACCTCAAATATCCAAATGCCATACAGACTGAATTTTACAAGAAAAATCTTACCAGTACTTTTCTAAGCTTCCCTCTACAGTTCAAATTTAATAGTGATAGAATAGATAATTTTCGTGTTTATATGCTCGGAGGGTTATCTTATGATGTGGATTTGGCCAGTAATTCCAATGCAAGAAATGCAGAGGATTTAATAAAACTTAAACCTGCAGATTTTGGTGTACAAGCAGGTGTTGGCTTTAATTTTTATTTGAAATTTGTAACGCTAAGCCCTGAAATAAAAATAAGTACGGGTCTTACAAATGTGCATGCTAGAGATCCTTATCTCCAGTTTTCAAGTGTTTTTGATAAGCTATATAGCAGGAGCATCATGTTTACACTCAATATTGAAGAGTAAGTTTTTTTGAGATCCTACTTTTGTTTTAATACATGCTTCTGAATCCGATCATTTCAACTCAGGTGAAGCAATGGATTTTGTTAAGAAAAGTTCATAGGCAATAGAGATATCTACCCATAATTTTAAATTTCTAAAAAAATCACCAACTACTTCTGGCTTCTGCAGTGGTATCCATAGAAGCAAAACGACCTACTATAAATTGATGATATGCCGTAATGGCGATCATAGCAGCATTGTCCGTGCAAAATTCAAATGGAGGAATAAAGGTTTGGCATCCTTCTTTTTTGCCCCAAACTTCAAAAGCATTGCGCAGCCCTGTATTAGCACTCACGCCACCGGCAATACAAATATTTTTTACACCAGTTTGTTGTACCGCTTTAGACAATTTTTTTAATAATACTTTTATAATAGTGTGCTGTACAGATGCACATAAATCATTCCTATTTTGCAGGATGAATGCAGGGTCTTGCTGTGCCTGCAAAAAATATAGCACAGAGGTTTTTAAACCGCTGAATGAATAATTCAGACCTGGTACTTGTGGCTCTGCAAATGAATAAACCTTTGGATTTCCCAAAGCCGCATATTGATCAATTAGTGGGCCGCCGGGATAGGGCAATCCAAGCATTTTAGCTGTTTTATCAAAAGCTTCGCCTGCGGCGTCATCTATTGTTTCTCCAATAATTTCTAATTCCATTGGGCTGGTAGCCTTTATAATTTGTGTATGCCCGCCACTAACTGTAAGACATAAAAAGGGGAATGTTGGAGCAGGATTTTGGAGCAGATTTGCCAATACATGTGCCTGCATATGGTGCACTGCAAGCAAAGGTTTATTCCAAGCAAGTGCCAGCGATTTTGCAAACTGAGCCCCTACTAATAAACTACCAATAAGTCCCGGACTCTGCGTAAATGCAATGGCATCAATTCTATTGATATACCCTAAAGTCGATATTGCCCCATCTTCTTTTGGAAAAGCTTTTAATAAAGCTTCGTTTACAACAGGTGCTATTTGTTGCAAATGAGCCCTGCTGGCCAGTTCTGGCACCACACCGCCATAAGCTTCATGCACGGCTTGACTGTTAATGATGTTAGAAAGGATCATACCATTGTGGCATACCGCGGCGGCAGTTTCATCACAAGATGATTCGATGGCAAGTATGGTGATATCGTGAGTTCTACTATCCATGCAAGTATTAAAGATACAAATATATCAAATCGCTATAGCTATCAACTTAATATAATTAAATTGATAGAATCATTTGCTTCATTCCCGATATTTGAAGCCGATATATGAACTTAAAAAAATATTCAGTGCTTGCTGTGGATGATGATCTAGATGTACTTCTGGCAGTAAGGCTACTCTTGAAGAATGAAGTCAAAGAAATAATAACAGAAAAAAATCCGGCAAATATTCCATCTCTTCTATCGCAAGGTAAGTTTGATTTGGTTATGCTTGATATGAATTTTACTGCTTCAGTAAATACAGGAAATGAAGGTATTTATTGGCTAAAGCGTGTAAAAGAAATAAAACCCGATGTTGGGGTTATCATGATAACTGCCTACGGCGATATTGATCTTGCTGTTCGTTGTGTAAAGGAGGGAGCCAACGATTTTGTAATAAAGCCTTGGCAAAATCAACGACTTTTGGATAGTATTGAAGATGCACTTCGGCAGGTAAAGAAAGAATCATCAATTTCAAAACTTGACAATGCTGAAAATATTATTGGCAAGGATTTGTTGGGAGAGAGTGAAGCCATGCAGCAAATCTTTTACAAAGTGAGAAAGATAGCGCCCACAGATGCAAATATTTTATTGTTGGGCGAAAATGGTACTGGGAAAGACCTAATTGCAAAATCTATTCACCAAAATTCATTGCGCAGCAAAAATCCTTTTGTAAAAGTAGATGTTGGAGCGCTCACAGAAACATTATTCGAAAGTGAACTCTTTGGACATAAAAAAGGTGCGTTTACAGATGCTAGAGAAGATCGCATAGGAAGGTTCGAATCTGCAAATGGAGGTACCCTTTTTTTGGATGAAATTGGAAATATTGCTTTACAGCAGCAGGCTAAACTTTTATCTGTTTTACAAAATAGGCAGGTGATGAAATTGGGTACAAATACACCCATGCCTGTGGATATAAGGTTGGTATGTGCCACAAATGTACCCTTGCAAGAGCTGGCAAATGAAAACCGCTTTAGAAAGGATTTGATTTATAGAATCAATACCGTTGAAATTACATTGCCACCACTTCGTCAGCGAGTAGAAGATATTCCATTACTTGCTAAGCATTTTGCGAAGCAGTATGGCTCAAAATATTCAAAACCTTTAATTGACTTAGATAAATCAGCCATCGAAAAATTAAAGCAGTATCAATTTCCGGGTAATGTAAGAGAGTTGCAATACACAATTGAGCGTGCCATAATCATGAGTGAAGGGGATATCATTTCTGCAAGAGATTTGTTCTTTTCTCCCATAGAATCAAACTACAGTGCTGCAGAAGAACCTGATGATATGAAGCTAAGTACCATGGAAAAAAATACGATATTGAAAGTAATTGAAAAATATAATGGAAACATTACAAAAGCAGCAAAGGAACTCGGCCTTACACGCACAGCACTTTATCGCAGACTAAGTAAATATGACATTTAATTTTTACCGATGAAACCAAACCCACTGATAAAAATATTTGGGAAAACTATTTTACTGGCAATTGTACTATTTAGTATTTCATTTTTATTTCTAAAAGAGCAGTATCTATTTGCAGTTTTATTGATTCCGGTAGTGATATGGTTGGTTGCAGAATTTTATAGATTTCACAAGAAATCTTTGTTGGAAGTGGAAGAGTTTGTACAATCAGTTCATTATCGAGATTTCACTAGGTATTTTGATGTGAAACATTCCCCTTCAGAGTTGCAAATGCTTCGCAAAGGCTTTAATGATATAAACACGACACTAAAAGTTATCAGCAAGGAGAAAGAAACGCAATACCAATATCTTCAAAAAATTTTAGAGCTTGTAGATACTGGTATATTATCTTATGAATTAGAAAGCGGAACCGTGGTATGGATGAACGAATCCATCAAAAAATTACTCCAGATTCCTTATTTGAAATCTATACAATCATTAGATAAAAGATATCCCGCATTATGCGCTCAGGTGGTTGAAATAAAACCGGGGGATGCCATTATCAGTGATATACCGGTAGAGCATAATAATATGAAGGTTTTAATGTCTGCCACTGCATTTCAAACAGAGGGGAAAGTATATAAACTTATTGCTTTCCAAAATATTAATGCAGCTATAGATGAAACTGAGAGCAAGGCTTGGCAGAAACTACTCCGTGTTATGACACATGAAATAATGAATTCAGTAGCTCCTATATCTTCTCTTGCTGAAACTTTAAAAAATCTTTTGAGCCAAACAAAAGAAAATGTTTCTCCATACAATCAAAATATATTTGAAGATATAGTGTTGGGTATGGATACTATTAAAAGGCGAAGTGAAGGGCTATTAAAATTTGCCCAAACCTTTAGAAACCTTAATCAGATTACTCATCTGAATCTTCGTAAATTTTATGTGAGAGATTTATTTGAAAATATGCTTAGGCTCATGATGCCCTCTCTACAACAAAAAAGCATTGAAACTGAAATCATTCTGAAAGATCCTGATTTGCAGATTGAAGCAGATATTGAATTATTAGAGCAGGTTTGTATTAATCTATTGCTCAATGCTATAGAAGCTGTAAAAGAAAGTGCCGATCCTCGAATCATTTTAGTAGCAGCAATCAATAATAATAAACATCCTTATATAAAAATAGCAGACAATGGATCTGGTATAGCACCTGATGTTATAGACAAGATCTTTATTCCTTTCTTTAGTACAAAAAAGAGTGGAGGTGGTATTGGTTTAAGTTTATGTAAGCAGATTATGATGCTGCACAAAGGAAACATCAATGTACAAAGCAGCACCGAGACCGGCACTGCTTTTACTTTGATTTTTTAGTATTATGGCATTATAATCAAACCGCCTTCTATGCTTACTAATTCTAAGTCAAAAATTAATTCTTTACCAGCCAAAGGGTGATTGGCATCCAAGGTAACTTCTGTTGTTGAAACTGCCGTGATTACAACAGGTACTACATGGCCTTGACCATCATTCATTTGTAGTTGCATGCCGGGCTCAGGTTTTAAATCTTCTGGAAATTTATCTATTGGAAAAACAATAATCTGCTCATCCAGTACTTCTCCATATGCCTCTGCGGCAGGTATATTAATTGTTTTTTTATCACCTATTGACATACCAGTTACGCCGTCATCAAATCCTTTAATGACCATACCGCTGCCTACTTTAAATTCCAAAGGTTCCCTGTTAGCACTACTGTCAAAGGTAGAGCCATCTGTAAGGCGACCGTGATAGTGTACTTTTATTGTATCGCCTTTTTGTACTTGCTTCATACTTGTTTTTTATGATTGAGCAATAAATTTTGCCCGCAGGGCGCAAAAATAACTTTAAATCACAAAAAAAACCGTGAATTGAAAACGGTTTTGTACAACATCGATGAAAAATTGTACCAATTCCCCAAATTTGAGACAAAGTGAAAGTATATCTGCAATATTTTTTGATACTAAGGTTGGTCACCGTATTATTGCACCCTTGCCCAGATGGCGGAATTGGTAGACGCGTCAGACTCAAAATCTGGTATCCGCAAGGATGTGCAGGTTCGATTCCTGTTCTGGGCACATTCCCCGCAGTTGCGGGGTTTTTTTATGCAAAACTCTAGGTGATGTTAATAAATCTTAAAATTTTATAAGCGGTTGTCGATAAATTTTTATTTTTTCTTAATTAATTCATTTTCAATTATATAGACATATATTTTCGATTGTTAAAAAATAAATTTGAGCATTCGTGCAGCATTTTTTAACAAAATATTGCCTTTTTCTGAGGCCAAATTTGGCTCAGGTTTTAATATTTATACTTTTACAAGCTAAAAAAAAGTTCAGCACATGACAAGAAAACTATGGTTTAGTTTCTGCGCCATGCTGTTATTCATCACAGCATTGAGTGCACAAAACATGACAGTAACCGGTAAGGTTACAGATGACAAAGGTGCCGCAATTGAAGGAGCCTCCATATTGGAAAAAGGCACTACAAACGGTACAACTTCCAACTCTTTAGGTGTTTTCACATTACAAGTAAAAAATGGCGCTACTATCGTAGTTTCTGCTGTTGGTTTCGGTAAAATGGAATCACTTGCTAAAGATCAGGTTAATTTTTCTCTTAAAACCGCCGTTACAGACTTGAATGAAGTAGTAGTTACAACTTCATTAGGTATTCAACGTCAGGCAAAAGAGTTAGGTTATTCAACAGCAAAAGTTTCTTCAAAAGAGATTACCCAAGCTAAAGTTGTAAACCTACAAAATGGTTTAACTGGTAAAGTTTCAGGTTTAAACATACAAACCACTAATAATGGTGTGTTTGCAGATACCAGAATTTTGCTTAGGGGTATTCGTTCACTCACTGGTAATAATCAACCAATGCTTATTTTGGATGGTGTGCCTTTAAGTTTGAGCTATATCTCATCTGTAAACCCTAATGATATTGCGGATGTAAACATTTTGAAATCTTCTTCTGCAACAGCTATTTATGGACCGGAAGGTGTAAATGGTGCCATTATTGTTACTACGAAACGTGGTAATAAAGGTAAACCACAAATACAATTTAGTAATACAACTCAAATTGAAACTGTGGCTTATATACCAAAATTGCAAACACAATTTGGTGGTGGTTCTTCTATTGATGCTAATGGTTATGGTGTTTATGACCCTATTGAGAATCAGGGTTATGGAGATGCATTTGATGGTTCACTTCGTCAAATTGGACGTGATGCACCTGATGGAAGTAAGTATGAAGTTACTTATGTAGCAAGACCTGATGAGAAAAGAGACTTTTGGGATAAGGGTATTACCAATCAGACTGATGTTTCTTTTTCAACTGGAGATTTCTACCTGAGTGCACAAAACGTATCTATCAATGGTATTGTGCCAAAAGATAAAAATAATCGTATTAACTTAAGAATGAGAGCAGACAAAGAGTATAAGAATTTTAGAGCAGCTTTTAATTTGAACTATACTCAAAGTAATTTTAATGTAACAACTCAACCTGGACGTGATGAATCTGTTTATTGGAACGTTGTAAACACACCAATGAACATTCCGCTTACAAACTTTGAAGATTGGCAAAATGACTATTGGTCAAGCCCTGATGGTTACTATAATGATTATTATACAAATCCATATTTTATCATTGATAACTATAGAACAGACGGCCGCTCTGATGATTTATTTGGAAATATAGAGTTAAATTATAAGCCGCTTTCTTGGTTAGGCTTTACTTACAGATTAGCCGGTACGCTAACTAATTTGAATACAAAAAGCACAGTAGCTCCCTTTACTTATTCACAGGATGCTAAAAACAGTGGTAAATCAATTGCCCAATCCGGTGATATTGTAGCTTCTGTTGATGATTTGAATACATTCTCAAACAGGTTGACATCTGAGATTTTTGCTTCAATTAATCATGATTTTAATGATGTTAAATTCAGTGCAGTTCTTGGTCAGTCATTTAGAGAAATTTCTACAAAATTTACAAATGTTACAAGTAACAACCTCGGTCAGTCCACATTGTACAACGCTGTTGTAAGAAAGGGTGAGCCTGGCGTTGGAGTTGGTGACAGCAAACAAAGATTACAACGTTTCTTTGGTAAAATTGGATTAGGGTACAGGGGTTGGATATTTGGAGAATTTACTGGTAGTTATGATATGGATAGCAGATTAGCTAACCCTTTTCAAGAAGTTAATTTCTCAGATCTCGGTTATTTCTATCCAGGTGGAAGTTTGTCAATTCTTCTACATGAGTTAGTACCTGGATTATCTGGAAATACATTAAGCTACTTTAAGCTCAGAGGAGCAATTTCAAAAACAGGTAATGTTAACCTTTCTCCATACTCTTTAGAGAATACTTATGGCATTGCCACCTTCTTCCCTTATGGTGAAATCCAAGGTTTTCAATCAAGTACAACACTTGTACAAAGTTCATATAGGCCCGAATTTGTGAATAACAAAGAGGTTGGTATTGAATTAGGATTTTTGAATAACAAAATCAACTTTGAAGCTACTGCATACACTCAGAATAATACAGATCAGGTAATCAACGTAGCTTATTCTGGTACAACAGGTTACACAAACTCATTATTGAACGCAGCTAGTTTCGATAATAAGGGTCTTGAATTTGATTTACGTTTGACTCCATTGATTAATTTAGGTAATTTCTCTATGGACCTTAAATTGAATTACAGCTTACAAGACAGTAAAGTAAATTCAATTATCGAAGGTGTAGATGAGTTAGGAGTTGGTTTGGCAAACTTTGCAATTGTAGGTTCTCCAGCATTTGTGTTCAAATTAACTGACTATGTAAGAGACGATGAAGGACGAGTTATTGTGGATGCATCAACTGGTATGCCAAGTAGAAATCCAAACACAGCTGTTTTTGGTCGCACACTTCCTAAACATCTCTTCGGTATTAATTTATCTTTAAATTGGAAAGACTTTTCTTTCAATGCAGTGGCCGACTATAGAGGTGGCAACGAAATACTTAGTTCCAGTTTAGGATCTGCTTTAGATTTTTCCGGTATATCAGAGCGTAGTGGTCAAAATGATAGACAAGCATTTGTGTTCCCAAATTCTGTTTACAATACAGGAACCGCAGATGCACCTAAATATGAGCCTAATACAAGTATTTATACCAAATCTTATGGTTATAATTTCTGGTCTCAGGATATCAATACTGGTGTTCAATCCAACTATTTGTCAAGTGGTGCTTTCTGGAAATTAAGAGAAGTATCTTTAATCTATACCATACCACAATCAGTATTTAAAGGTGGTGTTGGAACTGTAATTAAAGGTGCAAGCGTAGCAGTAACAGGTAGAAACTTGGCTACATGGCTTCCTAAGAGCAACCAATGGACAGATCCTGAGTTTTCAGCTTCTACCACTTCAAATGGTCAAGGTGTAAATAACATTTTCAATACAGTACCTACCCGTATTTTCGGATTTAGTGTATCTGTACAATTTTAAATTAAGAAATCACAATGAAGAATAATTTTGTAAAAATATTTGGTTGTTTATTGTTGGTATCTGCGATTGGAGTAGGTTGTAGTAAATCGGATTTTAACATAAATAGAAATCCTAACAATCCTACAGATAGCACTATCACTTACAACCTCCTACTTGCAAGTTCCTTGCAAACTTCTGCATCAAATGTTTCAAATAACTGGGGCTTTCTACAGAACTGGCTCAGCTATTGGTCAAGGTCTGGTACTTATGCACCAAACGTTACCGAAGAAACCTATAACATCACTACTACATTTCAGAATGGAGTTTGGAATAGTTTCTACTACGAAGCGTTTAACTACAATATAATGCAGTTAAAAGCTCAACAAGCAGGAGCCACATTTTATGAAGGTGTAGCAAGGATTATGAAAGCCCATGCTTTTCAGAACTTGGTTGATGTGTATGGTAATGTTCCTTATTTTAATGCTCTGAAAGGAAATCAAAATCCAACGCCTGAGTATGATAATGGCTTGGACATCTATAAAGATTTATTCCGTCAGATTGATACTGCATTTACGCTTTTCGATGCTTTAAATGAAGATTTAAATACGGACTATGAAACTAATGATTTGGTTTATGCTGGTGATACTGATAAATGGAAAAAATTAGGAAATACCTTGAAACTTAGACTTTTGGTACACTTAGCAGACGTACCAGGTTTTGATTTTGCAAGCGAAATTGCAATAATTGGTGCATCAGGTGTTGGATATTTGGCCACTGGAGAATCTGCTACTATTGATCCTGGTTTTGGTTCAACAAAACCAACTCCCTTCTATAACGTTTACGTTAAGGATAATACTGGAACTGCAACTGCAAATTCAGTTTATTACAAAGCAAATAGTTATGCAATAGGTTATTACCAATATAATGGTGACCCAAGGTTAACAAGATTTTATTCGGCTGGAAGTCAAGGAAACAGAGGTGTACAGTATGGATTGCCACCAGTAACAATAAACGCAGCGGCAACGCTTTCTTCTGTTAGTGGACCGGGCATTTTAAGTGAAGGCAGTGGATCGAAAGCATGGATTATCACAAGTGTGGAAAGTCTCTTTTTGCAAGCAGAGGCAAGGGAGCGTGGTATCATTCAAACTGGTGAAACTGCTGAACAACTTCTAACAAAAGCGGTAGAAGAATCATTCATATGGTTGGGCTTAACTGCTGAGGATGCAAATGAATATCTAACAAATAATGCCTCATATCCAGATGTAGATTATACAGCCGAAGGTGGTGGATTGTTTACTATTATTACCCAAAAATGGTTCGCTTTAAATACATTTGCCACCTTAGAAATTTGGTCAGATTACAGAAGAGTAGATCTAGATGGAGAGAATCATTTTGTGTATGGTGCTCGTGTAGATTATGATCCAGGACCTGCAATTTCAGTTGCTCCACAAAATACTGCAACAGAAATACCAATTCGTTTGTTATATCCACAAAATGAGTATAACTATAACGCACAAAATGTTGGCGGTCAGGGTACCATCAATCAATTTAGCAGTAAAATATTTTGGGACATCAATTAATAAAAATCATTATGAAAAGAAAAGTAAATATTTTATTCCTTTTATTATCCACCATTTTCCTTGGAAATATGGGGTGTGTAAAAGACGATGGATTTGATAACAATGAATATGGAATTAATGATCCCGGCTCCATTCCAGGTGTTTTATTCCAACAATCAAAAGTGGATGCTGATGGAAATCAGGTTCCAAATTTAAGTGGTATTTTTTCTGTAAATACACCACAGACTATCCAGACTTTAGTTAAAATAGCGGCGGCTGGACCTGTAACATCAGATTTGCGTATAGGTATTACAGTTGATAATACACTGCTTGCTGTTTCTGGCCTAACAGCTTTGGATCCTTCACAGTACCAAGTGCCTTCTGAGGTTGTCATTCCTGCTGGTGAAAAATATGCGTATTTAGTTGTTACTATACCAGATGCATCACCTTTGGACCTATCCTTGAAATATGGCCTTGGATTTTCAATATCAAGTGTTAGTGACAATGGATATGCTATTGCTAGTAATTTACAAAATGTGGTTGTTGGTATATTGATAAAAAATCAATACGATGCAACTTATGATTTTGTAGGCGGTTATTTTTATCACCCATCTGCGCCACGTGCTGAACCAAACACTAATAGTGGAGATACAAAGTTGCTATCTTCCTATTCTCCTACACAGGTTAAAGCAGCATTAGGTGATTTAGGTGGATCTGATTATTATGTATTATTGGATGTTGATCCAATAACAAATAAAGTGACTATTACACCATTCCCAGGCAGTGCCACACCTCCAGTTGATCAATTTGATGATGCATTACCAGATTTTAATCCTGGCTATACTCCTCAATGGTCACGTTCAAGTGAGTGTAATAACACTTATGATCCTGCCACAAAAACTTTCTATTTAAGATATGGTTATGTGGGTAGTACTGGTTATAGGGTTACGGAAGAAATTCTAGTTGCACAATAAGTAGTATTTTCTTATAATTATTTAAAAGCCGCTCATAGAGCGGCTTTTTTTATGTTTCCAATTATTTTATCTCAGAAATTCCAGTTGAATATTTGACACATTTGTGGTTCATTACAAACATGGCCTAATTTCGCACTCCCACTTATTAAATAAATGAACCAATATTCCAATCAAATAGCAAATATATATCACCTACGTGAGGCACAAGTAGAAGCTGTATTGCAATTATTTGCCGAAGGCGCCACAATCCCATTTATAGCACGCTATAGAAAAGATAAAACTGGCGGTCTGGATGAAGTACAAATTCAACAAATTCAAGAAGAAGAAAAGCGTATTGCAGCATTTTCTGAAAGAAAACAATATATAATTGATTCCATAACCGGACAGGGTAAAATGACAGATGCAATCATGCATGCACTGGATGCTGCTACTGCTATCAATACATTAGAAGACATCTATCTTCCATATAAACCTAAAAGAAAAACAAAATCGCAAACGGCCCGTGAAAATGGATTGGAACCTTTGGCAATGCTGATTTTACAACAACTTTCATCCACTGATTGCATGGCCGAAGCAAAAACATTTATTAATGATAATATTACTACTCCGGAAGATGCTTTACTTGGCGCAAGGGATATCATTGCAGAGCAGATAAGTGAAGATGCACACATTAGAGCATCACTAAGAAATCTGTTTCAAAGAGAAGCTTATGTTATTGCTGAGGTAATAGTAGGCAAGGAGAATGATGGGTCAAAGTTTAAAGATTATTTTCTGTTCAAAGAACTGGTATCAAAAATTCCTTCACATAGAATTTTGGCAGTACTCCGTGGCTTTTTAGAAAGTGTGTTGCGTTTGTCTATAACTCCTTCAGATGAGTTAGCCATCGAAATAATAGAGAAAAAAATATTAAAAAGAGATAATTGTGATAGTACACAATACATACAAAAAGCAATAAAAGATGCATGGCGCAGACTCTTGCATCCTGCTTTGGAAACGGAATGTAGAAATGAATTAAAACTAAAAGCGGATGAAGAAGCTATTGAAGTTTTTTCAGAAAATTTGAAGCAGCTTTTATTAAGTGCACCCCTTGGCAGTAAAAACATTTTGGCGCTGGATCCGGGGTATCGTACAGGGTGTAAATTGGTGTGTATAGATGGCAATGGTAATCTACTACATAACGATTTAATTTTTATTCTGGATGACCATAAAAAACAACAAGCGGCTGCAATCATTCAGCGTCTCGTTGCAACATATCAAATTGAAGCATTTGCCATAGGCGATGGTACAGCGGGTAGAGAAACAGAGCAGTTTATCAAACATTTACAACTTGGCTGTCCGGTGTATATGGTAAATGAAGATGGAGCTTCTGTTTATTCAGCATCTGAAATTGCAAGGGAGGAGTTTTCAGATTATGATGTAACGGTAAGAGGAGCTGTAAGCATTGGCCGTAGGCTAATGGACCCACTGGCTGAATTAGTAAAAATTGATCCTAAAAGTATTGGAGTAGGTCAGTATCAGCATGATGTAAATCAATCTAGGCTAAAAGAAAAATTAGACCAAGCAGTAGTAAGTTGTGTAAATAAAGTAGGTGTAAATCTTAATACCTCAAGCAAACGTTTGTTGAGTTATGTTAGTGGTATTGGCGATGCTTTGGCAGAAAATATTATACAATATAGAAAGCAGAATGGGCCTTTTAAAAGTAGAAAAGATTTGCTACAGGTGGCCAGGCTTGGTAATAAAGCATTTGAACAATGTGCAGGTTTTTTAAGAATCACAAATGCACATCACCCTTTAGATGCAAGTGCGGTACATCCAGAGGTATATAGTATTGCAGAGCAAATGGCAAAAGATCTATTAGTCGATGTAAAAACACTAATTGGCAATGAACCGCTGATTCAAAAAATAAATCCACGAAGCTATATCAACGAAACTGTCGGAGAATTAACCATTAAAGATATTTTGGCCGAACTTAAAAAGCCGGGTCTCGATCCAAGAACAACTTTGGAGCAATTTGAATTTGCCAATATATTCAGTATTGAGGAAGAAAAGGCCGGCATGATAGTGCCAGGCATCGTAACGAATCTTACACGCTTTGGAGCGTTTGTGGATATTGGAGTAAAACAAGACGGATTAGTACATATTAGTGAAATTGCGCATAAATATATTAGTGACCCTGCAGAAGTATTAAAGCTGAATGATAGGGTAAAAGTGAAAGTTATTGAAACTGATATTTTAAGAAAGAGAATAAACCTTTCGATAAAACAGGCTACAGAAAATAGTATAAAAAATAAAGGGCAGCATGTACCAAAATCAGGCAGTACAAAATCAAAAATTGAAAGTCCTTCTTTGAATGATGCACTTGCTGCACTAAAAAATAAATTTGCTAAATAAGTGGAGCATCTGGGTTAAAACTATTCCATCCTATTAGCATGTGAAGTCTATTGCTTAAAAAGCAGCCACTATTAATTCTTTGAGTTTTTCAAAATCATTTACATCATTATAAACATGGGGTGAAATGCGCAAACTATTTCCACGCACAGACACATACACGTTGGCATCTTGTAATTTTTGACTGAGGCTAAGTACTTTTGTTTTATCCAAACCCATTATGCTAAATAAATGTGCGGCACGATATGCTTCTGTTTCTACCACCAATCCCAGATCTTGTATCTGTAGGATAAATGCTGAACTTATTTGGCTACAATAATTTTGAATAGTATCTGGAGTCCAAGCTAATAGTTGTTCTAATGATGCCACCAGCATGGGTATGTTGATCAGATTACTAAACTCTCCCATATCATAGCGGCCAGCACCTGGCATGTATTGATCTGTATATCGAGTAAGTGAAGTAAAATCTGCTGCATTCATTCTGGTCATCCAACTTTGTTCTAGTGGAGTGCCATCCAAAAAAGCTTCGGAGTAGTAGGCTAATCCACTACTATATGGCCCAAGTAGCCATTTGTAGCCAGCACATATTACAGCATCTGCTGGAATGGTCTGCAGACTAAAAGGATATGCCCCAATAAACTGTGTGCCATCTAAAATTAATAACGTATTCGTTGCCCTGCACCTATCACTGATAGCCTTCAATAAAAAAAGCGTACCATCCATCCAATGTATGGGAGACATTACAACAGCAATGGTTTCTGCTTTGATGGCATCCAATAATTGTGTATTCCATTCAGCAGCAGATTGCAAAGAGGTAGCTGGCTTATTAATAATTTTGATTGATTTATCTTTTGTTTTGCACCAAGAATCTACGGTGTAGTAAATGCTAGGAAATTCATCTTCGACCATCAATATATGGCTGCCTCTTTTTGGGTCAATATTATTAATTGCGTTTGCAAGTCCATAAGAAGCTGATGGGGTTATTGCAATATTTTCTGGCTTTGCTTCAATCAGTTTTGAAAATAGCAATTTTACTTTATTGGGGCCCTCAAAAAAATCATTTGGTTTAATATTTGACGGGCTATTTTTTCTTTTTATTCCGGCTATACCTGCTGCTTCTACTGATTTAAGCAATGGACCCATATAAGCTGCATTCAGATAAGTAATATCAGCTGATAAGCTAAATAAATGCTTTTGATTGAGTAACATTTTTTTTGGTGTAAATAAAGTATTTAATCATATGAATACTTCATAAATTATTTGAAAATATGATGTAGCAATTTTATTTATACGCTACGCGTAATGGCTTTTATCAAATGACCTTTTCTTTGTAGTATCATTGCAGCAAGAATTAAAATATGCAGTATATGAACGATGCAGCATTTGCTACTCAAATGGATGAAGCAGACGTATTAAGAGAATTTCGGAATAAGTTTTATATTCCTCAGCATAATGATAAAGATAGCATTTATCTAACGGGCAATTCACTGGGCTTACAGCCAAAAACTGCAGCAGCATATATACAAGGAGAGCTCAATGACTGGGCCTCATTAGGTGTAGAAGCGCATTTTGCAGCAAAAAATCCTTGGATGCCCTACCATGAAATTTTTGCAAAACAATTGAGTAATTTGTGTGGTGCATTGCCGCATGAAGTGGTGGCCATGAATCAGCTTACGGTAAACCTACATTTACTCCTCGTAAGTTTTTATAAACCAACAGCAAAAAGATTTAAAATAATCTGCGAAGCAAAAGCTTTTCCAAGTGACCAATATGCATTGGAAAGTCAGGTCAAATTTCATGGATTTGATCCGGCTGAGGCTATTATTGAGGTTCATCCCCGTCAGGGAGAATATTGCTTACATACAGAAGATATTTTGCAATGTATAGAAGAGCATAAAGATGAAATTTGCCTATTGTTTTTTGGCGGAGTAAATTATTATACAGGCCAGTATTTTGATATACCTACCCTTACTCAAGCAGCTCAATCTGTAGGTGCTATAGCAGGGTTTGACCTTGCCCATGCTGCTGGCAATGTACCTTTAGCATTACATAAATGGAATGTGGATTTTGCCAGTTGGTGCAGTTATAAATACCTAAACAGTGGGCCGGGGGGTGTAAGTGGCGTTTTTATTCATGAGCGTCATATTGCTGATGATACCATACCCCGTTTTGCTGGTTGGTGGGGTTATGATAAAGCAACACGCTTTAAAATGCAAAAAGGATTTAAGCCAATTCAATCTGCAGAGGGATGGCAGGTGAGCAATGCACCCGTACTAAGCATGGCAGTACACAAGGCATCATTAGATATTTTTGAACTAGCAGGATGGGATAATATTTTTTCAAAAGCAAAATCGCTCAGCAGTTATTTGCATTTTATATTACATGAAATAAATAATGGGGCATTTGAAATTATTACTCCTGTTGACGAATCTTCAAGGGGATGTCAAGTGTCCTTACTCATGAAGAAAAATGGCAAGCAAATTTTTGATACACTTACTCAATCTGGTGTAATAGCAGATTGGAGAGAACCTGATGTTATTCGCATCGCACCGGTACCATTATACAATTCGTTTTCTGATGTTTGGATGTTTTGTGATTTACTAAAAAAATTGATTTGATGATAAAGTCTATCATCCATTTTTTTAGCGTAAATTATTTGTACGTGGTATTACAAAATACATGCATACTGATGAGCAAAACATTTCACTTTCTTTTATCCTAAGAATATCTTTTTTTAGTATATCCAAAGCAATATCTGCTTCTTAGAATGATTGATATAAGTAGATACTATTTCCATGAATTTTTCTGAAATCATTCGGCATCCTTGACTATTCATTAAGTATTCAGGATAGGTTTCCTCATTTGGCATAAACTGATAACTGTGTAGTACTACATATCGGCTGAAAGCATTGCTATTACTACTGTCTAAGCCATGTAGCTTGTATGCTTTTCCAAAATTACCTATATATGGAACACCTATTTTATAATGTCCCAATGAAGTACATTTACTTCCAGCTACATTGCTAAATATTGGTGTGGCTGCAAAGGCCGCATCACCAGATCCATGTGCTACTAATCCTGTATGTAACACACTATCAAATTTACGACTGTAAATGTAAAAACGATTTGAACCACTATGTTGCTGCATGTCTATTAAAAAATATATATCAGTATTCAAATCATTTGCTGCGCAATAGTTATTTGCATCAGGTATTTTTAATCTTATTTCTGCATAATAATCACGTTGAGAAATATTCAATGTCCGAGAATCTGTTGAAGCTATACAGTTAAAATCTTTTGTACCACTTATAATAGAAAGTATAAAAAAAAATGCTTGTAAATTTTGAAGAAAAGTAATGCATGAAATAGAGATTGCATTTCTTAATACTTCCATAATAATTTTAGCAATTGAAAGCATAGTAATTTTAAAAATTTACTTTTAGGAAATTCTATCGTCAACTATTTATTAGCATGAAGTGGTATCAGCGAATCGTTAATTTTAGGATAAATATTTTTAGACAACTTGTATTTGTACAAGCAATGGAATTTAATCTAAAAATAAAAGAGCCGGATGATTAATCCGACCCTTTTACTTACTAACACATTAAATTTCCAGCACTAAAGTACATTTCTGGCGTTCTTGGCCAAATTATTTTTTTGAGGGACTATGTTTTTTGGTAAATTTGATTTTAATAACAAAGACAAATTGTCGTATAAATTTTAAGGTATTCAAAATAATGGCCAAAAAGGCATTAAAATTAAAAGACAGATTTTCTTTATAAATGATTGAAAAATAAATGGTTAGTAATTTGACAATATAAAAATAAAAAATCATGAACTCAATTTTTGTAGTATCTATAATTTTCTTGTTTATCAGTATGCTGGTGTCTGGCAGGTTAAAATCCAAGTTTACTGCCTATGGCCAAATGCCACTTAGAAGTGGCTTGTCTGGAATGGAAGTAGCGGAAAAAATGCTACGGGAAAATGGCATTTATGATGTGCAAGTTGTGTCGGTGCCCGGCTTCCTCAGTGATCATTATAATCCACAAACAAAAACGGTAAATCTCAGTCCTGAAGTATTTAGCGGGTCTAGTATTGCTGCCGCTGCAGTGGCATCACATGAATGTGGTCATGCTGTGCAGCATGCCACGGCTTATAATTGGCTGATGATGAGGAGCAAACTGGTACCTGTGGTGCAGTTTAGTAGCAATATTGTACAATGGGTTTTATTGGGTGGGGTGTTGCTCATCAATGTTTTTCCGGCTTTATTACTGGGCGGTATTGTCTTATTTGCTATGACTACTTTGTTTGCATTTATTACATTGCCAGTAGAATATGATGCAAGTAATAGAGCTTTGGCTTGGTTAGACAAAACAAATGTTACCATGCCTGAAGAGCATGAAAAAGCAAAAGATGCCTTAAAATGGGCAGCACTTACTTATGTAGTAGCAGCTATAGCTTCATTGGCTACGCTATTGCAATATATTTCAATCTTTATGGGTAATAGAGACAGACGTTAAAAAATATGATTCTTTAATACTAGGAGCCGGTATATGATAAATACATATACCGGCTCCTTACATTTGCGCATGCCTCAAATAGCAGATGATTTACAAATACGGTGGTGGCAACTACTCAATAGACTTACAGAACAATTTGGCAAAAAGCCAGATATGGAAGCTATCCTTTTTCTAGTTGGTTTACAAGAAACAAACTTTTTACAAGAAAAAATAACAAAAGAGCAGAAGCAGGACCTCATGCATGTGGCTATCTGTATCCTATTACAACCTAGTGGTTATTATTTACTTTCACATACTGATGAAGATGGATGGCCACACTTTGAGCAGCTAAAAGAACTGCCCGCCTTACATTTGCCGGAGCAAGAAAATTTTCTAAAAGATCATATCCTTTTATATTTCTCTAATCAAAATTTCTAAACAAAAATTCAATGAAGTATTCTTTTTTCTTTTTACTACTTTTTACTTTTTCAACTGCACAATCACAAACAAAAAAGCCTATTCCACCGCCACCGCCTGTAGATAGACTTGTGGAAATTAAAACACCATTTGGCACTATGGTAGCCAAGCTTTACAACAACACCCCGGTGCACAGAGATAATTTTATCAGTAAGGTAAAATCGAAGTTTTATGACAGTTTATTATTCCATAGAATCATTCAGGAATTTATGATTCAAGGTGGAGATCCTACGAGTAGAAATGCTGATAGCACAATGGCACTTGGCAGTGGTGAAGCAGATGGAGCCATGCTGAAGGCAGAATTCAACCCAAAAAATATTCATAAAAAAGGTGCTTTGGCCATGGCACGTACAGACAATCCGGAAAAGGCAAGCAGTAATTGCCAGTTTTATATTGTACAAGGTAGAAAGTCTGATGAAATTAGTTTAAACATGAATGAATGTAATATTCGAAATGCAAATCCATCCTTTACCTATAGCGCAGCACAGCGCACTGTGTATAAAGCATCTGGTGGCACACCATTTTTAGACCAGAATTATACCGTGTTTGGCGAACTGATAAAGGGCCTTGATGTAATAGATAAAATTGCGGCGCAGCCGAAAGATGAAAATGATAGGCCATTAAAAGACGTTATCATGACCATGAGAATGCTCAATTAAATTTGGTGCTCTAAATAAATTCTACACTTTTGTAAAAAATATATTGATATGAATTTTCCTTCCGATTGTCGTTACACTAAAGACCACGAGTGGTTAAAGATGATAGATGCAAATACTGCCTATGTTGGTATTACTGCTTTTGCACAGCATGAGCTGGGCGATATTGTGTATGTAGATGTACCCTCTGTTGGTAATACACTTGCCGAAGGCGAGGTATTTGGTACTGTAGAAGCTGTAAAAACAGTAAGTGATTTATTTCTACCCATAGCTGCTACTATTTTAGAAGTAAATACTGGCTTAGAAAAGCAGCCGGAGTTGGTAAACAGCGATCCCTATGGTGAGGGTTGGATGGTAAAAATTGCCTTACAAAATCCTGATGATATCAATGCTTTATTGGATGCAGCTGCTTATGAAGCTTTGGTAGCCTAATAAATATAATGGCTGAAGAAATAAAATATGTAGAAGCCGACCTGGTGTTGTTATTAAAACAACGAAGTCAGGAGGCTTTTCGTTATTTGTACGATAACTATTCCGGTGCCCTACACACTACCGTAATTGTAATCGTAAAAGATACAGCCTATGCCGCTGATATACTTCAGGAAGTATTTATAAAAATCTGGAAACAGATTGATCAATACGACGATTCCAAAGGACGTTTATTTACTTGGATGGCGAATATTGCACGCAATGCATCAATAGATATGCTCCGCAGCAAAGGCTATCGAAATGAACAAAAAAACCAAGAACTCCCGGACAACGTACATCATATATCTGGTGCTGATACTTTGAAACCTGAAGTAATCGGTGTAAGAAATTTGTTGCAAAGGCTAAAGCCTGAGTATAAGGCTGTATTAGACTTATCCTATTTTCAGGGGTTTTCACACGATGAAATTGCAAGAATTTTAAACATACCCATTGGTACAGTAAAAACTAGAATAAGATCTGCCGTAATTCAATTGCGGTCGATGGTAAATGAATAATGGATGTAAATGCATACATAGAAAGTGGAATTATTGAAAGCTATGTGCTTGGTCTGGCTAATGAGCAGGAAGCTGCTGAATTGGAACAACTATCAGCCACATATTCTGAAATAAAATCTGCCATTAATCGGTTTGAAACCGAAATGGAAAACTATGCATTTAACCATGCTATACAACCACCTGCGGCAGTAAAAGAAAATATATGGCAGGCTTTAGCAAATGATTGGAATACTGATGAAATACCCAACACAAATGTTGACTTTCATAAGCAAGAGACTTCTTCTCCAATTCTAGCTATGCATCAAAATACTGCAAAGTGGAAATACATTGCTGCAGCTTCTGTAATTCTATTAGTAGCCAGTGTTTTGCTGAATTATAAATGGTACACAAATTTCCGTGAAACGGATACAAAATATCAGGCTTTACTAATAAAAAACAATTCTTTAGAAGCTGGTAATGATTTGTACAAAACCAAATTAGACGAAACACTGCAGAGCATGGCTCTGCTGCAAAGCAAAGATTTACTCGCTGTAAAACTGCTTGCTATCAAAGGCAAGGAAGGCAATGCAGCTACCGTTTATTGGAATAAAAATACGGGTGATCTTTATTTATATGAAACGGCCATGAGCCAGGTGCCAGCCGGTAAGCAATACCAGCTTTGGGCACTAGTAGATGGTAAACCTGTGGATGCCGGTGTATTTGGTGGATGTAATGGCTTATGCAAAATGAAAAATATTCCACGTGCACAAGCTTTTGCAATTACGCTTGAAAAAGAAGGAGGAAGTGAAGCTCCTACACTTACTGAAATGTTTGTATTGGGAAATGTATAATGACCTTCACTTGTTACTTTTTATACTTCTATTTGAATCATACACCTCCGAAACTTATCTTGCAGACCTTTTTAAAATTAATATATGGAATACAGTAAAATTATATCAGTAACTGGCCTGCCAGGTTTATTTGAATTAGTAGGTAATAAGGGCGATGGTGCTATTGTAAAATCTTTAGAAAGTAAATTGACCAGATATATTTCTGGACGATTACACAATTTCTCAAGTTTAGAAAGTATTGAAATTTTTACAACACATGACAATGTAAATCTGGTAGAAGTGTTAAAAGCAATGCAAGCAAACGCTGATGTGGCATTGCCCGATGAAAAAAATACAGACGCACTAAAAGCGTATTTTGGACAAGTTTTTCCATCCATCGATTTGGAAAGAGTTTATCCAAGTGACATGAAAAAGATGATACGCTGGCATAAAATATTAAGTAAAGAATCCATTGTATTAGAATTAACCAGTAAGGAAAAAGAAGAAGAAAGCGAAGCAGATAATTCGTAAGTTTATTATCACTCTAGTTAGGCTTTCACTAAATGATATTACGTCTGTACAGATTTTGTGGTCTGTACAGACGTATTTTTATTTTATCCTCTTTTTTTCCAAAGTGTTGTTGCCATAAAAAGTTGGGAAATACATCAAAGATGCCACAGCAGGATTTATAGTATAACTACCGGTATATCTGCATTCTAACTCTATGCTGTATGTATATTTTCCTGTATTTAGTTTATCTGTAAAAAACACCATACGGTCTTTTAAATATTCTGTGTGCAATCCATAAGTTTTACTTTTTGTAGCATAAACACAACCTGCTGGTATGGGCACTTCTACCATAACATATTCTGCATCTTTTTTTGCCTCTAGAGAAAGGATGAGTTCTACTTTTTCACCTGCTAAGAGGGTGTCCAATTTTTGTCCTTCCTTAAGAAATGATGTTGTTAATTCAAAGTAATCATCATGCATCTTTGGAACTGGATTCCATTTTTCTTCATACAGTGTTAGATAAGCACTGCCACCACCAGATTTTTTAATCTGTATTTGATTCAGCGCCTTTGGCGATAAATTAATTGTTGCGGGAAATGTTTGTATGGAAAATGTTGTGTCCCCCGATATTGATATCACAGGACTTTTTAAAATTGATTGCTGTTCTTTAAGAAAATCCGGAAGAATTGTATGAAGTATTGTTGCCGTTTCCACAGTGTTTGCCCATCCTGCTGCCTGTCGAATACCCAATAAATATTGCCGTATGGCTGCACATGTATTTTCGTAGCCTAATATATCATGCAATACTGTATATGCTAGTAAACTGGTGGCCACCTCATTATTATGCCATTGATAGGTTTTGTCGCCCCAATATTTGCCTCCAGTCATCGTGAAATGTGCCTTGCTAATCACGGAATCTAAATGTGCTTTCACATCCTGCTTTAGCATTACTTTTAAAGAAATATATTGCCATTGTTGGTAAATATTTAGCGAATCAAAAGTCAACTTATTTAGCCAAGAAGTATAGTCCATTAAATGATTTGCTTTTGCCAATGTGAGTAGGTTCTGCAGCAAAATTTCTTTATTGTTATGTGGTAGATTATTCTGTAAGTACAACAACCCATTTCTTAATGCATTTTCTATTTGTGCGTCTTCACGATGGGGCTCTAAATTTTGTAATACATAATTTGTAATTATTGTATTGCCATTTGTGCCGGGCCACCAGCCCCAGCTTCCATCAAAGTTTTGAGATTGAAGCAATTTATTTTTTAGCAAAGCAATTGTTTTAGTTTCTTTAAAAGGAATGGACAAGTACTTGTAAATGTCCTGCTCCATATACATTCCGGAAAGTTTAGAAGTAGTTTGTTCAATACAAAACCAGGGATATTTTTTTAAACTTTCTAATGCTTTTAGCATGAAGTCTACAGTTTTCGTTTCAACATAAAAGGTTACTTTTTCAGCTTGTCCAGATACTGTTACATTAATAGTAGTGTCTTTGCTTGCAATAGCAAAAAAACCGTTTGTTTCCATTATCCCTTTTTTAAAAACTGGAATTTCTCTTTCTTCTTCATCCTTAAAACCTGTAGTGGTGTGCAATCCAAAGGATGCAGACAGCTTGTTTCCTACAGCATGTGCCGCAAGTGATTTCAATGCTGAAGATTTTGATTTTAGAATTAAGCTATCTTTTACAGATTCAATTGAATTTATAGTGTAGTTTATTTCCAATTGATAGTCATCATCTGTATAGTTGATAGTCTTTCCTATTAAATATGAACTGTCATCTTCTATTAAAAATGAGGGTACACTTAGCTGAGCCATAACAGGTTTAAAAGCATTTGTAAAAAAGGTTCCCTTTCCCATGTGGCGTTTTCCATCCATAGCTAATACATTGAGTTGCCATCCTGTAATATTATCAGGGTATGTAATAGCAAATCCTGCATGACCATTTTCATCAGTGGTAAGTGATGGCTGCCATACAGCATAGTCTTTAAATTGACTTCTTTTTCCTTTGGCCATTGTACTTATTACAATTGCACCATTCATTGCCCTTGGGCCAAACAATGAAATTGCCTTTTCTGCATTCATAATTTCCGTATTTGTAATTTGGTCCTGCTTTATAAATTTTGGTAATTCGTCATATAAAATCCCATCAACTACATATAAAGGATTGTTATTTCCTTCTAGAGATTTTATACCCCGAAGTACTAAATGTTTTTCATCATCATTGCTTACTGCTAAACCCGCTACCTTCCCAGTAAGCGTATTTGATAAATTTGCAAAACCAGACAACTCTTTACTTGATACTCTTGTAGTAGAATAACCATAAAATTTTGCTGTTCTTTGGAAACCCAATGCAGTAGTAACAACCACTTCCTCAAGTTGAATCCTTCCTTTTTCAAGATCTATATTCAACGTATTTAATTTTCCTGCCACCACTTCTATAGTCGTTTCTTTTTGTTGATATCCAATTGCTGAGGCTACTATGGTATAAACTCCCGGTTTCAAGTTGTCTATAATAAAAAAGCCTTTATCATTGGTGTATACGCCTATGTTATAATCTTTTATCATAATAGTAGCATACAAAATCGGCAATCCTCCAGTATGATCTTTTAAAAAGCCTTGTACGCTTTCTGAGCCCCATCTAATTGAATCTATTTTGTTCCCCTTTTTTGGCGCAGAAGTTGTTTTATTATCCTCAGGTAGTTCAATAACTATTGATTGTATTTTTTTGAGATATGCTTTGTATTCAGTTTCTATCTTAGTGATGATGTTGTTCTCAGTTGAATACCTTTGGTGATCGATTTGGATATACAATTTTTTGCCTGCGGCAATGAGTATGTTTTCTTCAGAAATATTTCCATGATAAGTGATGCAAATAAGTTGATAAGCACCTGGTTCTAACTCAGTAAAACTAACTTCATTGCCAAATTTAACATAGTATGAAAGCGTATCCAGAAATGATTTAATCAACACAATATATTTCCAACTGCTATCAGATATATTTCTTATTTCTAACTTGCCGGTAGTAGTTGTAGATGCCTCGGAAAAGAATTTATCAAATGAGTTGTCATGTAATAAAGTAAAGGATGGGGGAATGGGTATATACTCAATCTTCGGTGGATTGGAAATGGTATCTCCCAATTGCCAGTATGGTTTTTTTATAATTGGTAACAACACGATTGGAGCATCTCCAAAAATATTTTTTTTCTCTAACCGCAATATTTTTTCACTCAAATTATATTCATAACCTGCTTCCATTCTAAAATGAATATCGAATCGATTGGGAGCAAAAAAATGTAAGCTATCATAGGCACTAAAGGGGCCAGAGATATGTTTCCTATTACCACTAAGAAATACCACTTTTTCATTTTGCCACACATACGATGTATTTGTTTTGGTGCTATTATCAAGTTGCCATAAGGAATGCTCCAGCATACTTCTTTCATAGGGTTCTAAATAATTATTACGAGTATATTTTTTTGCCTTTGCAGGCAATTTGTCCATATCAATTACCAATTGATGTTTGTAAAATGGTTGTGTGTAAATGCTATCAATTTCAATGTATTGATTAAATGTACGCATGCCAAGTTTTATATAGCCCGGTTCTACTTCAAAGGCAAAAGGCATTCTGTCAGTAACTCCATTATAAAATACCGCTTGATTATTGATATATAATAAATAAATTTCTTGTGGTAAACCTTCTTTTACGAGATGCACAGAAATCTGTGTTTTAAGATCACTTAATGGAAATGCAAAATCAGAAACACTATCCGCAAGAAAAAGCATTTTATAACATTGCATGGTATCTAAATTCAAATTATTAAGCCATGCTAAATGCTTAGCAATCGGATATTGCTTTGATAGACCAATTACACTTGATTCGTAATCGTCCGTAAGAATAAAATGTCTATTATGATATCTGGCCAAGTACGGCGGATCCTTTAGCTGTACTACATTCCCAAATTGTTTATTGTAACTTACGGCAGATAGATTTACTCCTTTTACAGGTCTATTTTTATAGTCCTTTATTGCTATTTGTACTGAGTCATGCTGGCCTGGAAAAACTTGCTCCGCTGCTTTGATATTTACTTTTAGCATTTTATACAATACTGCAATATTTTCCTCCCCCTTTTCTTCCTCTCCATGCCATATATACTGCCAACGAACCCTGTAGATTTTTTTTACAGCATGGCTTTTTTGTTGCCATTCAATATTTTCATTTTTACTACTTCCATAAGCAATTACCGTATTGCCATCTAACACAGAGTAGTGTACCATTAGTTGATATGGGTTATGTAAAGAAAATCCAATGGTGTCATCCTGTACAATTCTTGAAAAATACAAACGGTATTGATCATTAAAGAAAATATTAGAGGAGTCAGTTTTTTTCCCATCTTCCATACAATACAGCATATAGCCCGTTGCAAATGGATCTACTTTTAATCTTAGTGGATATGAAACCTGTATTTTTTCATTATCTTCTTTATGAACTATCATCAATCCTTTTGTTGGCACAGGCTTGCCATCTACCAAATAATCTGCATATATACTATCAGCTTTCGTATATGCATTTAACCACTTGTGTTTTCCGGTCCACTTTATTTCTAAGTACTTTTCCTGAATTTCATTGTTGCCATTTTTAAAGGTTACAAGTACAGATATGTCTCCTTCAAACTTTGGCAAAATATCAGTAGGTATGGTGAATATATTTTCTCCGGAAGATGCAAAATTTTGTTTTTCAACAAAAAGGGTGTTGGCTATATAAATGCTATCAGTGTACCATTTTTTTATACTATTAGCAGTGAGTACTACTTCTATGTTGCCATCTAATACTGACAAGCCATTTGCGTTTTTTGCAGATGCAAAAATCTTTATACTATCATGTAAATGATAAAAAGCATTATTAGTGTAGGCATTATAGGAAGCAATTTCATCCAAGAGATAATCTTCCGTTGTAAATCTCCCTGAAAAAACGGTTTTATTTTTTCTTTTAAATCGTAGGGAATATTGTATGTCATTTTCTAAAGTATCGCTAAGGGGAAAGCTATACTGATACGAACCTGCAACATCTGGCAATACTTCTGTCAGTTTCTGTCTTTTTAGGCCCTCGTAATTGTAATATTCAAGAAATAAGTCCAGTGATTTTTTGTAGGGCTTTGCGTTTTGGGCTACTATAAATGCTTTGAGTTTAACGGTATCAGTAAGTTTATATTTTGGTTGATTGAAAATGAGGTATCCATTTGTGGGTATTCGATTTTTTGATTTAAAAATTTTTGTTACTGTTGAAGGTATGCTTATAATGGTCTTAACCAGTTTAGTGTTTTTAAAATTAACTAGCCTTTGACTCAGTATGGATTTGTTCATTTCTTCCAGTCCCCAAAGTGAAAAAAAACAAGTGTCATCAGCAGTATATACTCGGATCAGCACATCCTCTGGTTTTTTTTGTGGAATAGTGAAAGTATTTGCTGCTTTATTAAAATGTGCTTTTCGTTTATCTGCAAAAACTTTAGCATTGGAAATGCATTCTCCGGCAGAATCAAGTATTACAATTTGGGTTCTATGATTGTTATTGATGGTATAAAACAAATATTTTGGTTGCATGATTAATTCAGCTGAAAGCATATTGCCTTCTGCACTAATCATTACATAGTATCCAGACTCAGGCACATAATCACGAATTGAATCATGCGGCAGTTTTTGAAATGGTTGCTGTTGGATAAATACATCTATCGGAATGCTATCTGCTTCAAAATATTGTAATGCCTGCTTTGCACTAATATGATATACCAATGCATCTGAACTATGATATGAATCATTGCGGTTATACATATTTTGGGATATACCCTGTTCTGAAATCAATAGGAGAATTGGAAAAAATATTTGCCTCATAGTCTATTTTTCGGAAAGGATGCAATTGTTAAATTTTTTACATAAAAATATTTTAGTTTTCTTATTTTGAGCTATTGCTCATTGAAACTAAATAACACCAAATGGATATTTTTAATTTAGTTTGTATCTACTGATTTAAAGAATACATGACTAATTTCATTCCTATTTTTCCGTTAGAGATTGTTGTTTATCCCGGCGAAAAACTTAATCTGCATATATTTGAAGAGCGTTATAAACAACTGATTGGAGAATGTATAGCTGAGCAAAAACCTTTTGGAATAACTGCTGTAATTGATAAAAAAATATCCGAAACTGGCACTGTTGTCCACATCGAAAAACTGGTAAAGCAATACGATGATGGTAGGATGGATATCAGTACAAGAGGAGGGAGTCTCTTTCGCATTTTAGAATTTATTCCAACCATTCCTGATAAATTATTTGGCGGAGCCATTGCTACTTTCCTAGAAAATATGGAAAGCCCCATCCCTTCTATCATTAAAAATCTCTTGCCGCCACTAAAGGAGTTGCACCAGCTTTTAGAAGTTGAAAAAAAATTTGTGGACGAAGATAATCTCACCAGTTATCAAATTGCGCATCATGCTGGGTTAGATATTAAGCAGGAATATGAATTGCTCACCCTGCTGCGGGAGGATCAGCGTTTAGAGTATATTAAAAGACATCTTGCACAGGTAGTTCCAATTCTTTCTACAATGGAAGATCTCAAAAAGCGAATTCAACTCAATGGCCATTTCAAAGAGCTAAAAGGATTTGATTTTCAAGGTATGGCGTAATATTTTTTAATTCTTGGAGATGTATTGTTAGTATGAAAAAAGCAGCAGATCACCACAAAACCTGCTTTTGATTAGTATTGATTTTTGTTTATCATCAAATAATTTTACAAACAGGATTGCCCAATATAAAAGCCCAATTTGTTCAAAAGTCCTATTCTGTTATATTTGCCACCCTTTTAAATAAAACTTATGTCAGTAATACAACGTATCAGAGATAAATCGGCTTGGATTGTTTCTGGTGCCATTGGTGTTTCTTTATTAGCCTTTATACTACAAGATGCTGTAAGTGGCCGTGGTAGTAGCCTTTTTTCTTCCAGTTCCACCGTAGGTGAAGTAAACGGGAAGGATATAGATAGAACCGAATTTGAAGATAAAATTAATTTTTATGAACAAGCCAATGGAGGTCAAACAAAAAGGGATCAATTGGTTGCCGGCGTATGGGATGTGATGGTTGATGAAATCATCATGACCACAGAATACGACAAACTTGGCATTAGCTGTAATGATGGTGAGCTCAGTGATATCCTTTTTGGGGACAACCCGCCACAGTGGATGACACAGAGTTTTACAGATCCAAAAACGGGTCTGTTTGATGCTGCCACTGCAAAAAAGCGTTTTGCAGAGCTTAAAAAAAATACTGCTGACCCCCAAACCAAAAATATTGAGGAAGGGTATCTCAAACCCGCAGTAGATCAGCGCTTGAGGGATAAATATACTGCCTTGATTAGTGGGGCTGTGTATGTGCCAAAATGGTTGGCAGAAAAATCAAATGCTGATAATAATAAGATTGCTAAAGTATCCTATGTTTATTTGCCTTATAGCACCATATCTGATAGTTCTATCAAGATTTCTGATGCTGAAATTCAGGCATATATGCAGAAGCATCCCGCTGGGTTTAAAAAAGAAGAAGAAACACGTAGTCTTCAATATGTGTCATATAGTTTAAGTCCATCTGGCACAGATAGCATGAAAGCTAGAAATGATATGAACTTACTAAAAGATGAATTTGCTGCCACCACAGATGTAAGCAGTTTTCTTTCTGTAAAGAATAGCGATATGCCTTATTACAATAGTTATGTGTCCCGCAAGGAAATAAAACAGTCTGTAAATGATAGTTTATTTAGCCGTGGTTCGGGAAGTTTTTATGGTCCTTATGTAGATGGAGGCAATTACGTAGTTGCTAAAATTGTTGGCGTACAAAGCATTCCAGACTCTGTAAAAGTGCGTCATATATTAGTGAGTACTCACCAGCAGGATCAAGAGCAGGGTGGTCTTTACAGGGTAAGAGATGATAGTGCTGCCTATAAAAGACTAGATACTGCACTTGCAGCATTAAGAAGTGGAAAAAGCTTTGATAGTGTATGTGTAAACTACTCAGAAGATCCTGGAAGTAATGCAAAAGGTGGGGTGTACGATTATTTTCCAAGTGGCCGTATGGATGCAGCATTCAATGACTTTTGTTTTACAGGTGCTGCCGGCCAAACTAAAGTTGTAAAAACAGCTTATGGATACCATTACATTGAAATACTGGGTCAGAAAGGAACTAGTACGGGATATAATATTGCCTATCTTTCAAAGGCAATTTTAGTAGGTGCCGAAACAGAAGACAAAGCTGCCACAAATAGTGCAAAATTTGCAGGGGCTAGCAAAGATTTTGCTGGTTTTGAAGCCAATGCAAAAAAAGAGAACATGCTTCCAATCCCAGTGTCTGAATTAAAGAAAAGCGATTTCAGTATTCCTGGCACTCAGGATACTCGAAATATTGTAAGATGGGCATTTGAAAATAAAGTAGGCAGTATTTCGGAGCCATTTAATGTGGGAGATAAAATAATTGTAGCCTGCATTACCGGTATTTCAGATAAAGGTTTGATGAGCGTTACTGCTGCAAGGCCAATGGTAGAATACATTGTATCCAATGAGAAAAAAGCAGCCCAAATTATCAGTGCGAAAATGAAGGGTAGTACATTAGAAGAAATTGCTAAAAATGCAGGAGTAACCGTACAAATAGCAGACAGTGTATCTTATAGTGGATATGTATTTGGCACTGTAGGCAATGAATTAAAAATCATAGGTGCATCTTTCAATAAGAATATTAAAGGTAAAATATCTACTCCGATAGCAGGAAATACAGGTGTATTTGTATTGCGTGGGGAGAGCATAGGTGCAAGTGCGGATGCAGCATCTGGCAATGCAGAAATGATGCGTCAGCAGCAGGAAAATATGATGCGCCAGCAAGCTGGATATCGTAGTTTGGAAGCTTTGAAAAAAGCCGCTGTTGTAGATGATTACCGGCTAAAATTTTATTAATTATTAATTTGTTTTAAGCCTCCTACCTGGAGGCTTTTTTATTAAATACAACTGTTGCAGTTGACTTTGTTATGAAAAGTGGAAAGTCAATATAAGTAAGTATTTGAGGCTAATTTTTAGCTGAATAAATTGTAAACAATTTAAAATTCCATAATTGTTCCCAAGTGCATAGGTATTCAACTTTTAGGCTTTGTAATACATTTCAACCGCATTATCGTTAGCTGTGTTTAAAACAATCAAAGTATATTTTATAACTTTGACTTACACGTTTTTATAAAAAATTAAGAGCCGCTTTAAAAAAGCGGCTCTTAATTATAAGAAATATTTTCATTTTAATGTACTACTTGCAATTGCTGCAAATCAGATGAAAAATTATCTATAAAAACTCGATAGTAATAAACCCCATCTTTCAAATCATTAAAATTAACGCTTACGCTGTTTCCTGCTTGAGCGAATGCAATCTTTTTTATCACTATACCCATGGTATTATATATTTCAATCTTTCCATTTGAAACTGTAGTTGCTTTTTCTATTGGTAATTTGAATTGAACTAATGCTATATTGTGTACAGGATTGGGAGAAATTGTAGTAACGATTTTTGTAATTGTCGTATTTTTTTCTGCTTTATTTTTTGTACTGTTTATTGCTTGTCTTGCAAATGATAAATTCATATCAAGATTCTTTTTTGATAAATTTTCAATCTTTGTTTTTGCCGGCCAAAATCCATCTAAAAATGATCCTGATTCGGGTGTAAAAGATATGATTTTTGGCTTTTCAACCTGTTCTCCATACATCCAGTCATCTGATACTCCATTGCCTGTATAACCTACTGTTTGATTTGGAGTACCTGCTTGAAAATTGTTACATTCTGTCATGTCGTCACTCCATGCGGCAAATATTGCCTGATCTGGAGTTGTAAAATTGGGCTTGTATCCCCATGGGTATATCAATACATTGCTATAACTGTGGTTATTTATGGCTGCTGTAAACTTTGTTCTTTTGCAAAGTAGTCTTATGCATTGTGTTTCTGGTTCAGAAAATGCAGATGTACCACGATACGTATCAGAACTACTTTGGTTAGAGGAACCAATATTATCGTAACCCCATTTGTAGCCATAGTTTCTGTTTAAATCAACTCCTTTGCTACCACTACTATTGTTGCTGCGATTTTTGCGCCACATGCCACCACCATTAGGGTTTGTCGTTTGATTATAAACATATCCATCTGGATTTACACAGGGTACAAAGAAAATCTCTGCATTATCTACAATACTTTTTACATCAGCACTGGTATTATAATTTTCAAGCAAATACCACATATACATTATGAGTTGTGTGGCGGAAAGTGGCTCACGGGCATGGTGCAGTGCCGTGTATAAAATCCTTGTTTCTGGTTCTGTGTTTTTGGGGTTATCAGAAATTTTTACAACATAAAGTGGCCTGCCTTCCGTAGTTTTTATGCTGTTAGAAATTACTCTTTTTTTTGTAATGAGGGATGGAAACTTAGTTTGCATATCATCTAACACCGCAAGCATTTCGTCATAGGTATAAAATCCACCCATTGTTCCTAAAGTAAAATTTGTAGGTGTAGTAAAATTGCAATCGTCTGCCAGTTTTGATGTTGAAAGATCTTCCTGGCCCACAATACCTTGATTGCGCATTTGATACCATTTGCTCATATCATCTATAAGGATTTCAAATTTTACGCCTGATTTTTTTATCAGACCTAATTCCTGTTCTGAAAACTCCGAAATAAAATGTTTTCTTTCTCCCACATCACCATGGTCAATGGTAACGCCAAGTGATGAAAGTTCCTGCAAAGTATTTGCCGCTGTGTAAATTTTTACCCGGTAATACTTTTGTTGCTGACTAAAAGCCAAATTGGTGATGGCCATCAGCAAAAGCATGATGCCAATTGATTTGAGTGTCTTCATTTTTTCTGTTTTATTTAAAGTGCATTTAATGTTTCAAAAATAGGTGAATGCTTGACTCATTATTTTATAATATGATGAGATAGAAAAAAATGACATTGGAATGTAATAATCCTGCTTTCGATTGAATAATCTTTTTGGCCTTAAATGATTAAAGCAGATTACTTTAACTCATCATCACAATTACTGGTGCTTCGGGTTTATAATCCTTCGTCATATAAAATTTGATGCTTGAAGTGAAAGCAGATTTTATATTTTAATAAAAACTTATTTTGCACCATCAAATGCTACACATTGAACAATAAAGATAAGCAAGAATTTTACGGAAATATTGTTGATATTTTCAATCAGAGCATATTCTATGGCAAACTAGTGGTTTTAGCAGGCAAAATTCATGCTATAGACCAAATAGCTGAAACAGTACTTGCAGATGCTCCCTATATCATGCCCGGCTTTATTGATAGTCATATTCATATTGAAAGTAGTTTGCTTACACCCACTCAGTTTGCACGAATGGCGGTACTTCATGGTACGGTTGCAACTGTAAGCGATCCACATGAAATAGCCAATGTATGTGGTATGGCGGGTGTACAGTATATGATTGATGATGCTACAAAAACAAATTTTTACTTTTTTTTTGGAGCACCCTCTTGCGTGCCTGCTACAGTATTTGAAACAGCAGGTGCTTCCATTTCGCCCTCAGATACAAAATCATTATTACTTCAAAATGATATTTGGTACTTAAGTGAAATGATGAATTTTCCAGGTGTGCTCTACAATGATAAAGCTGTATATGAAAAAATAGAGGCTGCAATAGAAATAGGAAAACCTATTGATGGACACGCACCCGGCCTAAGAGGAGTAGATGCCAAAAAATATATTTATGCTGGAAAAGAAGCAGTAACTATTTCCACTGATCATGAATGTTATACAAGTGAAGAAGCTTTAGATAAACTGCAGCACGGCATGAAGATTATAATAAGAGAGGGAAGTGCTGCTCGAAACTTTGATGCATTGATACATCTCCTGCACGATTATCCAAATGAAATTATGTTTTGCAGTGATGATAAACATCCTGATAGTTTAATTGAGGGCCATATCAATCAGCTTTGTAAAAGAGCCGTGGCTGAAGGAATAGATATATTTAAGGTGCTTCGGGCAGCTTGTATAAATCCTGTAAAGCATTATAAATTGCCGGTAGGATTATTACGAACAAATGACTCAGCAGATTTTATCATCATTGACAATCTTGTTTCCTTCCATGTAAAACAAGTTTTTATAAAGGGAGTATGCGTAGCTAAGGATGGAATAGCTTTGTTATCACCACCAAAAGCAGATGTCATCAACCGTTTTGCGGATATAATATTTACAAAAAATCAATTGAGCTATTTTGCTCATAATGCTCCTATAAAAGAAAATAAACTTCCCATAATTATAGCCGAGGATGGACAATTAATTACAGGAATAGAATGGATAACACCTATTATCCATGAGGGTGAATTAATAACTGACCCTGATCAAGATATACTCAAATTGGTTGTGGTAAACAGGTATGAATCCAAAGAACCTTCCATTGCATTCATCAAAAATTTTGGACTCAAGCACGCAGCCCTTGCTTCTACCGTTGCTCACGATAGTCATAATATTGTGGCCGTAGGCACGGATGATGATGCTTTGTTTTCCGCAATAGAAGCCGTCATAAAATCCAAAGGTGGTTTAAGCCATGCCTGTGTAGAAAATGGAGAAATGATAACAACCGTATTGCCATTGCCCGTTGCCGGGCTTATGTCCAATGAGGATGCATGGCAGGTTGCAGAACAATATATTCAATTAGATAAAAAAGCCAAAACTTCTGGTAGCAAACTTAGGGCACCCTTTATGACATTAAGTTTTATGGCTTTATTGGTTATTCCCAAAATAAAATTAAGCGATAAGGGCCTTTTTGATGGAGATGGCTTTTGCTTTTATTAACCTGAATTTTACACAATCATTTGTGCTGAACAGTTGAAGGTAATATTCACAAGTTTCATCTATTAAAATTTGTGGGATATCTTATTGGATATTCTTAAAACAATCTAAAGATACAGAAACTTATACATGAATTACGAGTAATGGTAATTATTTTAAACTATTACAAACGGGTGAAAATTACTCCGTAATGCAAGAAGCTATATCCACTTTCATAATAGAGAGTGCTACACTATCTGTACCTTTTGGCAATTTATATCTTGTTTTGAAATTTACCTTAGTACCCGGGGCTATCACCATTTCAATCACATCTTCATGTTCTTCTACTTTTTTGTCATCTGCAAAAGCAATTTGCTTCACCCTACAGTTTTTGTAACTGCAAACTGAAGCCTTATTTTGAAGCGTTCCCCTTACTACTGTACGTCCTAATAAATGCTTCTTTGATTCACCTTTTACCACAATAAAATCAATTGCATCTTTCTCTTCGGTTTCAGCAATATTTATTTTTTGTGTTTCGTAAGATTTCTTTTCTGCATCATTTGAACTGCATGCTATACAGCAAATCCATAGTAAGAACAGGTAATAATGTTTCATGCTGTATTTAGTTGATTAATGTCCAGGTTTCACTTCGTCCCAATATACTAAAACCACAAATAAAGCCCCGTAGTTTCATTTTCTTACCATCCAATGTCATTTTACCACAATATGTTTTTCCATTTTTAGGATCGTAGATAGTGCCATGTTCATAAATATTAGGGTTACTGATATTTTTTTCATAACCTTTTATCATAACCATATTGAGTACTGGTTTGCTTTTTAGACTAGCATCAGGGTTCATGGTGTCCAATTTTGGTTTTTTTGTTACTTCATCTAGTGGTTCACTAAGCCACACCAATTTGCCATAAAACTTCCCATTAGTTCCCTTATAAATCTGAATATGCCCCGTATTTTCCTGATTGGCCCAAGTATGCTCTATTGGATCCAATGCCTTTGGGGCAAATGATGAACAAAGCGGAAATGCCAATAAAATCAGTACATAGTACCGTGTGAAAGTTAAAAATTTGTTCAATGATTTCATTGAAAATGGTCTTAATAAATGCATAAAGAAACAAATATGTAGAAAAAGCTTTTCTTTTACGAAATTATTTTATATACTTTTGTTGCCGTTTTCTTTAAAATTTGATATCCCAAATTTTAAGACGGCAATACGGGCAACTATTTTGCCAGTACAAATGTTTTGAAACAGTAATTCTAGAATATGAGGCAGTTAAAAATTGCAACCCAGATCACCAATCGTGATTCACAAGCCGTAGAAAAGTATCTGCAAGAAATCTCAAAGATTTCTATGATCACTCCTGAAGAGGAAACAACACTGGCACAGAGAATCAAGATGGGCGATCAGCGAGCCTTAGACAAACTGGTGCAGGCCAACCTTCGTTTTGTAGTATCTGTAGCTAAGCAGTACCAACACCAAGGCCTATCTCTTAGCGATCTAATCAACGAGGGAAACCTCGGTTTGATAAAAGCAGCCCAGCGTTTCGATGAAACAAAGGGATTTAAATTCATCTCATACGCCGTTTGGTGGATACGCCAGTCCATCCTTCAGGCGTTGGCAGAGCAGGGCAGATTAGTCCGCTTGCCTCAAAACAAAATTGGCACATACAACAGGGCAAATAAAGCCTATATGGCTTTTGAGCAAGAGCACGAAAGGGAACCAAGTACAGAGGAATTGGCAGACATTCTGGAAATGAGTGAAACAGAAATCAACAACATTTTCCAGAGCAACACCCGCCATACTTCCTTAGACGCTCCGGTTCACGAAGCTGAAGACGTAGCTATGGGCGATTTATTAGAAGGTTCAGACGACACTGATGATGATGTTATGAAGGACAGCCTCCGTGAAGAAATTCGCAGAGTACTAAAAAGCCTTAGTCCAAGAGAAGCAGAAATTGTAAATGCCTATTTTGGTCTTGATGGAGAAAGTGGAAATACCATCGAGCAAATTGGTGTAAAGTATGATTTAACAAAAGAGCGTATCCGCCAGATAAAAGAAAGAGCCATCAAGCGGCTCCAAAAAGCGAGATATAGCGGCGCACTCAAATCTTACTTAGGATAAAAATATAAACCCTGGCAATTGCCGGGGTTTTTTTAACTTCAAATTTTCCATAAAATTCTCTAAATAAATCTATGAGGTTGATATGTACCTTTAACCTTGAAGTATTTTATGTTTTTTAAGTCCAAATACCCAGCAAAAGCAATTCTATTTGATGATTAATCTTTACTTCCAAAAGCCCGCTGCAACAAATCGATTAAAGCTGGCAATTGCTTTAAAATCCTGAGATAAGATATATTTTTATAAAAAAAATAAAGTTCAATAGCAATACTTGGTATGAGTAAGTATTTTCTTAACCATATACCCTCTCATATATTTGCTCTTATATATTTGAACGTATGAGTCATTTACAAAAAATTTTTCAGGATTGTGCTGCGCAAAAAGTTGCTGTGGTTGGGGATGTAATGTTGGATAGCTACTGGTGGGGTGTGGTAGAACGCATATCTCCAGAGGCTCCGGTGCCCGTAGTAAGCAAAAAGAAAAGTGAACATCGTATTGGTGGTGCGGGAAATGTGGCTTTAAATACGGTATCACTCGGTGCACAAAGTACTTTGTTTAGCGTACTTGGGGGTGATAGAGCAGGTGACATACCTACAGAACTCCTCATGCAGCAAAATATTGATACAAAGTTTATGGTGAATAGCCGAAACCGCATAACCACACATAAAACAAGAATAATAAGCCGTAGCCAGCAAATGCTACGCATGGATAGTGAAATAACAGATGATATAAGTGATGATGATAAAGAACAATTGTTTAGTAATTTTATAACCTATGTAAAAAGATATCAACCAGGCGTTGTTATTTTTGAAGATTACAATAAAGGAGTTTTAACAGCCGACCTAATAGCAGCCATGATAGGAATTTGCCGAGATCAAGGCGTAGCTACTGCCGTTGACCCAAAACGTAAAAACTTTTTTGCATACAAACATGCAGATATCTTTAAGCCAAATATAAAAGAAGTAAAAGAAGCACTGAATTTAATGTTTGATGAAGTAACCGAGGATATACTTGCAGACATACACACTCAAATGCACGAGCAACTAGAGCATAAAATTTCTTTTATTACCCTTTCAGAAAAAGGGGTATTCATACAAAAGGGAAATTTTCACCGTATCATACCCTCACACAAAAGAAGTATTGCAGATGTAAGTGGTGCAGGAGATACTGTTATATCAGTAGCCGCTTTAGTTTATGCAGCATGTAGAGATATAATACTGGCAGGTGAAGTGGCAAATATAGCTGGTGGCCTTGTTTGTGAAGAGGTAGGAACAGTAGCCATTCAAAAAGAAATACTGCTCAAAGAGTGTATGCGCATATTGGATTAATTTTCCTGCAAATAATTTTAAGATTTTTTAGTGATGCACTAATGCTTTTTAATAATTTTTAGAACTTCTATATGGGGTTCATACTTATATTCGCTTGCAGAATACAGATTTATTAATCTTACCATAAAAATCACAATAACCAATGCCGGCTTTTTAGAAAAGCTCGCCTATAAACTAAAAACGAATGTCAAAATTTTCAATTGCTATACATGGTGGTGCTGGCACTATTTTAAAATCTGATATGAGTGCAGATTTAGAGGCTGCCTATATGGAAGGGCTAGATGAAGCCCTGCAAGGAGCTTATGCAGTTTTAGAAGAAGGAGGCACAGCAGTAAACGCTGTGAAAGCTGCTGTAGTTATATTAGAAGATAATTTTTTATTCAATGCAGGAAGAGGCTCAGTATTTACAAAGAAAGGTGTACAAGAAATGGATGCAGCTATAATGGATGGAAGTAATTTAGAAGCAGGTGCGGTGGCTGCTGTACGCAATGTAAGAAATCCAATAGAATTAGCCACTGAAGTAATGCGTAATAGTAATCATGTATTTTTAAGTGGCAAGGGTGCCAATGATTTTGCCATAAAACAAGGAGTCAAACTAGAGCCTGATGATTTTTTCTTTTCTCAATTTAGATATGATCAATGGAAAGCTATAAGAGACAGTGACAATTATTCTTTAGACCACACCCATCAAAGATTGGAGGAGCTAATGCGGGATAAAAAATTTGGAACCGTAGGTGCAGTTGCATGCGATATTAATGGCAATATAGCAGGTGCTACTTCTACTGGCGGTATGACAAATAAAAAGTTTGGCAGAATTGGCGATAGCCCAATAATAGGATCTGGCACTTATGCTAATAATAAAACATGTGCCATCAGTTGTACAGGACATGGCGAGTTATTTATTCGCAGTGTGGCAGCTTATGACGTAAGTTGTTTGATGGAATACAAAGGAATGTGCCTTCAGGATGCTATGGATTATGTTGTAAATGATAAATTAGTAAATTTGGGCGGTGAAGGAGGAATGATTGGGGTGGATGCTCAAGGAAATTATGCAATGGTGCTAAATAGTACAGGTATGTATAGAGCTGCTCGAAGCAGCGAAGGAGAAAAAATTGTTGCCATATACAAATAAAGATTCTTGCACATGAGAATTTCCCCTGCTGAAAAGTGGGGGATTTTATTAATGAAGGTCTTTTTTGTGCAGGAAGATGTATCTGTTTACTAATAATTATTGATACCATTTAGTGGAATATGGTCAAAATTTGCATTGCATAACAGCTATATAAAGTTTGGAAACTAGCTTGCATTCCCTTACTTTTGCCGCCCCAAAATTTTTTGAGGATGAATTTTCGTAGAGCCTTTGAAATTGCATTTGTTGGGCTCAAACCCGGCGTTCACCCTTTTGAATTTGAAGTGGACAATAAGTTCTTTGCAAACTATGGTAATCATGATTTTGAGTCTTGCACAGCAAAAATTCTATTAAAATTAGACAAGAAAAGCAGTTTTATGCTGTTGTTGTTTGATGTTGATGGATGGGTGCAAACGAGTTGTGATCGATGTGGTAATTCTCTTCGATTGCAACTATGGGAAGAATTTAAAATGATGATAAAATTGGTCGATAATCCGGAAGAGCTAAATGATCAAGAAGAAGATCCTGATGTTTATTATATTAGCAAAGGGGAAAGTCATTTACATTTGGCAGATTGGATACATGAATTCGTTACACTAAGCATTCCCATGCAAAAAAGATGTGCTGAAAATGATATGGGAGAGTCACAGTGTAATATTGATGTATTAAAAAAACTCGCCAATATGGAAAATGAAATTTCAAAAGAACACAACAACCCTTTAATGCAGCAATTAAAGAAGTTTAAAAAAACAGATTTATAATTTTAAAATAAAAAAATATGCCAAATCCAAAACGCAGGCACTCACAGCAGCGCAGCGCAAAAAGAAGAACGCATTATGTAGCGGAAGAAGTAACATTGAGTAAAGATTCTACTACTGGTGAAATTCATGTGCGCCACCGTGCCCATGTGAGTGAAGGTAAACTATTCTACAAAGGAAAAGTTGTGGCAGAAAAGGCTCCAAACAAAGCCTAATTCTAACTATATTTTGATAGCCGGATGAATATTGCTATTGATTTAATGGGTGGCGATTTTGCCCCTTTGCAAGCTGTAAAAGGCATGCAACTTTATTTCAATGAGCATAATCATCCGGCTCATGTTATTTGTATTGGTGATGAAGCAACGCTAGCTACTCAGTTTCAGCAACACAATATTTCCACTGATCAAATAACAATTGTACACACTAAAGATGTAATTGGTTATAACGAACACCCTACCAAAGCATTTAAGGAAAAACCCAATAGTAGTTTAGTCAAAGGATTTGAACTACTTAGTGCCTCAAACGCAGATGCATTTATAAGTGCCGGCAATACTGGTGCTATGTTGGTTGGTGCTATGTTTACTATAAAACCGGTAAAAGGTATTATACGACCAACCATTGCCACACTAATGCCAAAAATTGGTGGAGGTACCGGTCTTGTGGTAGATGTTGGTCTTAATGCTGAATGTAAACCACAGCAACTTGACCAGTTTGCTTTACTCGGAAAAATATATGTAGAATGTATTTTGGATATTGACAATCCAAAAATTGGATTACTCAATATTGGAGAAGAAGAAGGCAAAGGAAATACACTTACTCAAGCTACTTTTCCAATTTTAAAGGCAAATGCAAAGCTTAACTTTATAGGTAATGTGGAGGGTCGGGATGTGCTCAACCCAAAAGTAGATGTAATTGTATGTGATGGTTTTACAGGAAATATAGTATTGAAAATGGTTGAATCTATATATGATGCAGCCGAAAGCAGACAGTTAGAAAACGATAGCTTCATGAAGCGTTTTCATTATGAAAATTATGGTGGCACACCTATTTTAGGCATAAATAAACCTGTGCTGATTGGTCATGGTATTAGCAATGCAAGAGCATTTTGTAATATGCTGAATCTTGCACAAAAAATGATTGAAACTAACCTTTGCCAAAAAATTACTGATGCATTCAGCGATGTTACCGAAGGGCATTAATTAGTCTTTTCAACTTTTCTTTTATTAATTCGGCTTGTGTTACTATAAAACCATTGTCTAGCGTGTGTGAAAATGGTATTGAACCTATCAAAGGAATCTCTGTTCTCCTTACAATATCTTCCTCATAATTTAAGTAGGTATCAGTAAAAATCCATCCTGCAACAGTAATACCCCGGCTTTTGCATACAGCAGCTGTGAGCAAGCTGTGGTTTATACTTCCTAAGTAATTTCTACTTACAAGTATCACTATTGCATTTAATGCTTGTATTAAATCTGCTACTGTTTCCTGTTTATTTAATGGTACTAATAATCCTCCGGCCCCTTCAATAACAAGCAAATTGTTTGATTCAATTTCAAAATATCGTTTTTGTAAGGTCTCTATATTGATATGAATATTTTCCGCATCAGCCGCTATATGTGGGGATGCAGGCATTTTCAATATATATGCTTCAGGGAAAATGATGACCTCGCCTTTTGTAAGCCTTTCCACTGTTTGGGCATCTGTACCATTCTCAAAACCTGCTTGTATAGGTTTCCAATAGGAAGCTCCAAGGGCCTGAGTAATTATAGCTGATACAACTGTTTTGCCTATACTTGTTCCTATACCTGTTATAATGATTGGCCTCATTCTTCTGGAATATTTTCAAAAAATGAAAATACTGTGGTGCCATAATTGCGTTCCTGTACAAATCCGGCATATCCTTCATACTTATTTCGTGGTGTGTGTTCTAAAACAAAAAGACCACCCTCATTAAGTATTTTCTTTTCCATAATACGTAGGGGTAAATCATCAATTGTATTGAGTGCATAAGGTGGGCCGGCAAAAATGAAATCATACGTATCTTCACATTGACTGATATAGGCAAATACATCCATCCTTATAATCTGTACCCCTTCCACACCAAGAGCGTCCATATTTTTTTTTATGAACTGAAACATGGTGGGGTCTTTTTCAATTATTGTCAACTTGGCGGCTCCCCTCGATGCCAGCTCGTAACTAATATTACCGGTGCCTCCAAAAAGATCAAGGGTATCAATACCATCTAAAGCAATTCGGTTGTGCAGTATATTGAACAGTCCTTCTTTTGCCATGTCTGTGGTGGGTCTAGTATAAGGCATTTCATTTGGTGGATGAAATTTTCTTCCACCATATTTACCACTAATTATTCTCATATATGGTATCCTGCAAAAGGCAATAAAATATGTGCATCAATGGTGGCAAAAAAAACTGGTTGCGCAATCTTATTATAAGATTCAATCTCAATTTTTCCTAGATATTGATATAGTAATTTAAAAAGAGGTGATGAAGATTCTAACATTCCTGCAATGGCGATTTTTGTATCTGCTACAGATAAATTATGCTGCGCTAAAAGATTTAAAATCGAATATAAAACAGATTCAGGATGATGATATTGTTCTTGGCCAATAAAATGTAAGTTACCATCAATATGTAAGATAATATTAAAACTACCCGGATAGAAAAAAAGCGTTAACACAGTATCAGAAGGTGTTAAATTGCTTTCTATTTGATGTATGATTGTGGCCCAAGCGGCATTTACTGTAACTGTCTTCAAATACTTGCCAGAGCTATCAATAATTTTTTCAGATAAACGACAAACAATTACCCTGTTTTTACTGCAATCACTTTGTACAAATTTAATATTACCAGCCGATGGACCATATTGTAAACTAATAAAATTGTCTGATAATGCTTCCTTCCAGTAGTCGGTTGGAAAAATTGAAGTATGTGGGAAATTAAAATAAAGATTTAAAGGCTCATTCAATAAATTGCTAAGCTGCTGCGCTTCTTCAAAGCATTCATCAGCAATTACAGCATTTAATTCCCATTGAAACCATTCAAAGGCTTCCATCTCATCTAAATCATTTTTAGACCAAACGGCAAGATAATTTGGCGAAGCTTCAGCATATACTTTTGCTTTTGATATATTATCTGGAACAATCGAAAAGATTTTTTGCAACATAAAGGGAGCAATGATAATCAAAATATAATTTGACACTGACTAGAAATCAACAAAATCTGTTTTTTCAATATATATCGTGTAGCAATATAAAAGAATGATTATTTACTACAGTAAATGCATAGTAGCAATCCTTTGGATATAAAAAAGGTAGTAGTATAAATGCATTCCTTAAGAAAAAGCAAAATGCATCTGTCTGTTAAATAGCAAGCAGATAAATACAGCGGGGTCAATACACTTATATTTGCGACCTAAAAATTTTCCGGGTGAAAGGAAGACAAGTCGCATTTATAGTTTTGTTAGTCATACTGGCTGATCAATTGTTGAAATTTTACATTAAAACAAACTATACCATTGGTGAAGAGCATCAAATTTTGGGCAATTGGTTTAGATTGCATTTTGTTGAAAATGAAGGAATGGCTTGGGGTCTAAAATGGGGTGGCGATTGGGGCAAACTCTCCCTTACTTTATTCAGACTGGTTGCCGTTATTTTTGGCACATTTCTTTTGAGAAGATTTCTTCGCAAACAATATCATCGTGGGTTTATTATTTGTTCTGCACTGATATATGCAGGGGCATTAGGCAACCTAATAGATAGTATGTTTTATGGACTTTTTTTTAATGAAAGTACCTATTTTTCTATTGCATCATTTTTGCCAGAAGAGGGCGGTTATACCACATTTTTACATGGTAAAGTAGTGGATATGCTCTATTTCCCAATTATTCAATCTACTTACCCTGATTGGTTTCCTCTTTGGGCAGGAGAGCCTTTCGAATTCTTTAGTCCAGTTTTCAACCTTGCTGATGCAAGTATCAGTACAGGAGTTTTTACATTATTGATATTTCAGAATCGGTTCTTTCCTGAAAAAGAAAATATAGTTGAAAAAACAGTTGTTACCGATGCCCAAGTGGATGATAAGGCACAAGTACTCTAATTATTAAAATGCAGATGCTTTTACTTTTGCATACAGCAGTAATATCGCTTTCTACTATTCGTATAAGTTATTTTTTTTAAAATATTTTTTCCTAAATGGTGTGGCAATTAATTTGCGGTTGATATTTTATGTTCCTAAAAAAGAAATTACCGGAAGCAAATGATGATGCACTTCATGATAAGGTCCAAGACTTATTAAAAAAAGTACGCCAAATAGAAATTAAAAGTCGTAGGCTCACAACCCAGCTTTTTACTGGTGAATATCATACTGCTTTTAGGGGTCAGGGTATGGCTTTTAAAGAAGTAAAAGAATACTATCCTGGTGATGATGTGAGATTTATAGATTGGAATGTATCGGCTCGAATGGGCCATACTTATACAAAAATATTTGAAGAGGAAAGAGAGCGAAATGTTTTTCTTATGATTGACATGAGTGCAAGTACGCTATTTGGCACAAGAACCCATACAAAAAATAACCTCATAACAGAAATGGCGGCTGTATTAAGTTTTTCAGCTGTCAACAATAATGATAAAGTTGGTTTAATTTTTTTTACAGATAAGGTAGAAAAATATATTCCTCCCAAAAAAGGCAAAGATCATGCGCTTACGATTGTGAGAGAAATGGTTAATGCTACTCCACATAGTGCTCATACAAATGTAAATGTGGCACTTCAATTTCTTAGTAATATTTCAAAACATAAAAGCATTGTGTTTCTGCTCAGCGATTTTGCTGATGCAGGCTATCAAAACAGCTTACAGGTTGCTTCCAAAAAACATGATATTACAGGAGTTCAAATCTATGACCCATCAGATCAGGCATTGCCAGCTGTGGGCTTAGTAAATGTACAGGATGCTGAAACAGGAAATACTTTTTTACTTCAAACTTCTGGCAAAGCCTATCAAGAATTGTATGCTCAGCAGCTTCAGCGCATCATTGGGGAAGCGAAAATATGTTTCAAAAAAAGTGGTGCTGCATTGATACAAATTGCCACAGATGAAGATTATGTAAAAGCGCTGCGAAATTTCTTTTTAAAATACCATAGGCATTAAATGAATCGCTCTTGCCATAATCTAAATAGTAACAACTGCAATCGGTTAGTTTTCTTTTTTTTAGTATTGATGCTGCATGCTTTCTGTTGCCCAATAAAAATTGCTGCGCAAAAATTTACTGCAATAACCGATAGAGATAAAATGCTGATTGGAGAGCAACTTATACTTACCATTCAGTTAGCAAACTATAATCCTGCAAAATTTGGTTTTGAAAATTGGCCTACAATACCAGATAGTTTTCAAAGTTGTGAAGTGATTAAAAGGGGGCATATTGATACTTTGATGGTAAATGGTTTGCAAACCATTAGGCAAGAAATTGTCATTACCTCTTTTGATAGTGGCAAAAAAAAGATTGGGCCATACAGTGTTTTATTGATTAATAAAGAGAAGGGTAAAAAAATAAATACAACAGCACAGGCCATTCCACTTACGGTTTTATTGCCTGATATAAGTAATCTTTCGGATTATCACGAAATGAAAGATGTAATTGATGTAAAGGAGCCTTTTGACTGGTACTTCGCTATAATAACTGGGCTCATAACATTAGTAGTTGCTTTTTTGCTCTGGAAAATATTTTCAAAGAAAAAAGCGCCGAATAAAATGCCTGATAGAGTGCCAAGAGAAAATGCACTCAAGCTTGCTTTAAGTAAAATTGAAGCATTAAATCAACAAGCAGGGATAAAAAATTATCATGCTGCTTTAGATTTAATCATAAGAGAATATATAGAAAATGCCAGTGGAATAAAAGCGCTCAAAGCCACCAGTTATGAGTTATTAAGGCAGTTACCAGTTTATTTACAACAAGAAAGTGTAAAAAAGAAAATGGAGAAAATATTTCAAATCAATACAGCTGTAAAGTATGCATTATTTATTCCTGAGGAAAAAGAAAGCATTGTCATAAAAGATGACGTTATTTATTGTTTAAAAATATTAGACGAAGCTATACAACAGGCCAATCGATATGCTGATTAAATATTTACAGGATTATGAATTGGCCCGGTGGTGGGCCATGCTGCTCCTTTTGTTGCTGCCAATAATTGTATGGCTTCATGTGAAATATCAAAAGAAAAAGCAGGCTGCATTTATGATTACCACAATTCATTTCCTACAGCAGGCAGGAGAGATGAAAAATGCTAATCATTTTCAATTGTTAGCATTAAGAATTTTAGGACTCGCTGCATTAATCATTGCCTTTGCTGGACCACAAAAAAAATTTAGTGAAACAAAGACTAAAGGAGAAGGCATAGACATCATGCTTTGTTTTGATATAAGTGGCAGCATGACTGAAGCCGATTTTGAGCCAAACAGATTGGAGGCTTCAAAACTTGTGGCCACACAGTTTGTACAGGAGCGTCCAGGCGATCGTATTGGGGTTGCTATTTTCAGCAGACTGAGTTTTACACTATGTCCACTTACAACTGACCATATAACAGTACTTAGTCAGATTAAAAACATTCAGAGTGGATATTTACAAGAAGATGGTACTGCTATTGGTAGTGGTATTGCCACCAGTGTGGATAGGCTTAGGGCAGGCACAGCCAAAAGCAGGATACTTATTTTATTAACTGATGGAGTGGATTTTGGTGGCAGCATTCCTCCTGACCTAGCCATACAAATGGCTATTGCTAATAATGTTAAGATATACACCATCGGTGTAGGTACAGATCAAGAAGCAGATAAAGCTGTAAAAACACAAAATGGCACTATTATGCAAAGAAAAAAAACAGCATTTAATGAATCCCTTTTACAACAAATGGCAGCAGAAAGTGGCGGACAATATTTTCATGCTACCGATAAAGCTGCTTTGATAAAGATTTATACCAACATTAGCCAATTAGAAAAATCAAAAGTGGAGGTAATTAATTACAATAGATACGAAGAAGCCTATTTCCCTTTTCTTGTGGCTGCTTTTATTTTTTTACTCCTCGAAATGCTTTTGCGACTTACCACCCATAGGCAATGGCCCTGATTGTCAATTCTTTTTTACTATTTTTTTCATATAATTGGCATTTGAAATGTGAGGGAAAAAATATTTTTTTTAAAAAATGATTAAAAATGTTAATCATTTTGCGTAAAGCACTTAGATTTGCTCTCTTACAATTTTTCAGTTGAAAATACTTTAAAAATATGTAGAATAGTTGAATCGGAAAAAGCATTTGATAACCTCAAATTATTAGTATTAAGTGCATTTTTTGAATCACTAATGATTGTTTTAGCATAAAGCCTTTACGAAAATACCGTACCTGGTATCCAGATTTTTGTTTCACGTTTCATGCAAGGCATGAAAAACTGTTTTTAAAAAACGGATAATAAATTTTTATGCCCAATTAAAATCATTAAGAAATTTTTCTTCTGTAAAAACGCTATGCCCTTTTCAAAACATTTCACATAACATTTTTTCTTTTAATATTAATCTTCAAAGTATGAATCGAAACTTTACACATTTGCTTACCATTATCTACCTTATGGTAGCTTTAACTGGATTTCGTGGTACGTCTCAAGCTCAAACTGCCGGTATTTATGAAGGCTATGTCATCATAGATATAAATGGAGGTGGTAATGCTTATTACGACCTGGGTGCTTCTACCCCAAACCCTGACTTTCAGGGAGCCAGCTTGGGTACATTTATTATCGGCACAAATACCCTAACCCTAAGAGGTGCCCAAAACAAAACTTTCAAATGTTCTGGTGGCGATGTAACCGGTGGCGACGGCTTTTACAGAATCTATAAAGTAGGCAATACTCCCGGTAGCTTTACCAGTAGTGGTGCTATGGGCTTTGTGAGTAATGATGCTGGAGGTTGCGGTGGAAATCAAACCTGGGAAAAATCTGATGCCACAATAAATGTATTAAATGAACTTGCTCCCGGAAACTATCAAATTGAAGTTTACAATAGAGCAAGTACAAATATTGGAGATCAGTTTGATAGTAATGGAGGTGCAAATTATATTGCTTCATTTACTGTTGTTGCTTCTTCTTCAAACCCAGTGGTTGTAACTGCATCGGGAGGTACATTATTTGCTACTTATTCCACTCTAGCTGCCTCTTTTTCTGCCATAAATAGTGGTACACATACTGGTACTATCGCTATTATAGTTGGTAATAATACTACAGAGCCGGCTACCGGTGCTGTATTAAATGCGAGTGGCGCTGGTTCTGCTTCATATTCAACTATTTCCATTCAGCCGTTTGGCAATGTATCTGTAAGTGGAACTGCAAATGCTGGACTGCCATTAGTTGATTTTAATGGAGCTGATAATGTAACCTTAAATGGTTTGAATACTGGCGGAAACGCTCTTACAATCACCAATTTGAGTACATCATCTACAAGTGGAACATCAACTATACGTTTTCAGGCAGATGCTACCAACAATACAATTACTAACTGCTCTGTTTTGGGCTCTGCTACAATGAGTACTGGAACAAACGGAGGCAATATTTGGTTTGGATCTGCAGCCATTTCTACGGGTAATGATAACAACACAATTTCTAATTGTGATATTGGACCAGCAGGGTCAAATCTTCCTTCAAAATGTATTTATTTTAGTGGAAGCGGTAATAATGAACCGGGTAATGCAAACAGTGGCATTACAATAACTAATAACAATATCTTTAACTATTTTAGTGCTTCCTCATCATCTGCCGGTATAGATCTTAATAGTGGTTCACTTGGTGTTACAATTTCTAATAATAAGTTTTATCAAACGGCTGCCCGTACAATGGTAAGTACCGGTTTAACCCATTCGGGAATAAGAGTCAGCAATAGTGCTGCTGTTGCCACATATTCCATTACGGGAAACACAATAGGATTTGCTTCAAATAGTGGTACCGGTAGTTATACACTGACGTTCCATACTACCACAAGTGCTTCATTTATGCCAATAAATTTAGCTGTTGGTGTAAACACTGCTACTACAGTTCAAAATAACACTATAGCAAGCATAACATTGTCAGGAGCAGCCTCTGGTACTAGCTCATCTGCACCATTTAGAGCCATTTATATTAGTACAGGACTCTCCAATTGTAGTAATAATATTATTGGCAGTCAATCATCCACTGGAAGTATTACATACACAAGTAGTTCTTCAAGTACAAGTGATTTATACGGAATTTATAACTTTGGAGCAAGTAGTTGGACTACAAATAGCAATACAATTGGTGGAATCTCCGGTTCAAATTCAAGTACAGGTGCTGTAAATATTTATGGTCTTCGTTGTAATACATCAAGTAGTGCTACATGGATTTGTAGTAATAACATTATTGGAGGAGTTGTAGCAAGTTCTATCAACAGTACAACAACTTCAAGCAGTACCATTATTAATGGTATTTTGAATAGTAATCCTGCAGGTACTATTACTTCAAATATTATAAGAAATATGACTGTTGCGGGCGGTACTGGTACAAGTGCTAGTGCGTCCATGATTGGCATTTGTATCAACGCTAGTTCTGCAAATCATACACTTTCTCAAAATCAAATTTATAGTCTTTCTAATACAAATACAAGTGCCGCAACAATAGTTACCGGTATTCAATATAGTGCAAGTAGCGGTACAAATATTGTGGAAAGAAATTTAATATATGGCCTTTCCTCTTCAACCAATTCCAGCTCTGCTGAAATAAATGGTATTAGAGTAGGTGGAGGAACAACTACCTATCGCAATAATATGATTGCATTAGGAGAAACTGTATCTAATGCAATAGGTACAGCAGCAACAAACAGTAATGCAACAGGCTTAAATGGCATCAATGAGTTTTTAGGAACAAATAATTTTTGGCACAACAGTGTATATATTGGCGGTACCGCTTCTGCGGGTTCCGGCTCATCTTATGCTTTTAATGGTACACAAACATTTAATACCAGGAGCTTCAGAAATAACATATTTGTAAATGCCCGTACAAATGGAGGTGCAACTGGTAGTCACTTCGCTGTGAAAATTAATGGCTCTTCTATAAATCCTTCTGGGCTTACTATAAATAATAACATATACTTTATAAGTGGTACAGGAGGGGTGTTTGGATATTTTAATGGTGCAAATAAAACGAGTCTTAGTGCTTGGCAAACTGCGGTGGGTCAAGATGCTAATAGTTTAAATCTAGATCCTCTATTTATCGACCCTACAAACACAACTCCAAATCTTCATGTGCAGAATACCAGCCAGGCTGATTTGGTAGGTGCTGCATTAGGAGTAACCGATGACTATGATGGTGATACAAGGGCTTCATTTACACCAAACGATATTGGAGCCGATGCATTTTTAGGGGTACCATGTTCATCTGCTGATGGAGGTAGCATTTCACCTTCAACAGCATTAATATGTTCAGGACTTACTTATAGTATGAGTAGTACCGGAGCTACAACAGGTTCGGGTATAACTTACCAATGGGAATTGTCTTCGGTTGGGGGAGGTGTTGGTTTCAGCAATGTTTCTGGAGGTACAGGGGCAAATACTATTTCTTATACAACTGGTACTCTTTCTGTCGGTACTTATTTTTATCGTTTGAAAGTCGAATGTTCAAATGGACCTATTACAGGATACTCCAATGAGCTTACACTTACTGTAAATGCAACACCATCTGCTTCCGCTTCGAGCAATAGCCCAATTTGTGCTGGTAGTATATTAAACCTTACAGGAACAACAGATGCTGGTACTACATTTACATGGACTGGGCCAAATAGTTTTAGTTCATCTTTACAAAGCCCATCTATTGTAAGTGCTACTACGGCTGCCTCAGGATCATATAGCTTTACAGCTATTAATGGTACTTGTTCTTCAACTGTATCTGCAACAATAGTTTTAGTAAATCAATCTCCTACAAATGTTGTTGCATCTGTCGATTTAACGAATATTTGTGAGGGTGCTCCTATTAATCTTACTTCTTCTGGAGATCCCTATACAGTTTCAATAATATCACAAAACTTCAATAGTGGATTAGGTACATGGTCAACAGTAAATAATTCTACCGGTGGCACTCCGGCTGATGCTGCTTGGACATTAAGAACAAACCCGTATGTATATAGTTCAACTACTTTTAATAGTAGTGAAGGCGCTCAGTTTTTGATGAGCAATAGTGATGACCAAGGCTCTGGCGGCATTACAAATACAGAGTTAATATCACCGTCATTCAGTACAGTTGGATATACAACACTCAGCATGAGTTTTGCGCATTATTTCCGAATTTTTTCCGCATCAGAAACTGGAAAAATTGAAGTGTCAACTGATGGAGGAGCTAATTATTCCACAGTACAAACATATTCAAGTACGCAGGGTTTGCCAGCAACATTTAGTAATGTTAATTTGAATTTAGATGCATTTGTTGGAAACCCATCAGTGATGGTTCGGTTTAAATATAATGCTGCTTTCGGGTATTATTGGGCAGTTGATAATATAGCCCTTTCTGGAAATGCATCCTCATTTACCTATTCATGGACTTCCACACCTGCTGGATTTACATCATCAGATCAAAACCCGGCAGGCGTAATTCCTTCCCTAGGTTCTACAGTTTATACTGCTTCACTTACTAACAATTTAGGCTGCACCACAAGTGCAAGTACCTCTACGGTTAATGTAAATGCAAACATTATATACTATTCGGATACTGATGGCGATACTTTTGGTAATCCCAATGTTACTCAAACATCCTGCACAGGAGCACCAAGTGGATACGTTGTAGATAATACAGATTGTAATGATAGTGACCCATTGAATCTTGTACCATCACAACCATCTGGTAATGATGCTATATTCAGCCCTAGCAGAAGGAATCTTTGTAATGAGCCGAGTGTAACTATTACCGTTACCAATGATCCTACAGCTACATCATACACCTGGACTGTACCTTCTGGTTTATCTGGTACAAGCACAACAAATGCTATCACAGCCAATGTGATAGGTACTTTTGGACAAGCAGTGCTTATTGTATCAGCCAATAACTCTTGTGGTAGCAGTACGCCAAGAAACATTAGTGTTTGGGGTACACCTAATAAGCCGATTGTTGCTGGCCCTGTATGTGTTACAAATCCACAAATGGGACTGGTATATAGTGTTACAAATCCAGATCCTGGTGTTACTTATACTTGGACATTGCCAAACAATGTAAACAATCAAACGCCTCTAACTGGTACAAACATTACAGTAGATTGGGCACGATCAAATGGTGGTAAGATTAAGGTAACTGGAAGTAACAGTTGTGGTAACTCACCGGTAGGAAGCATTGCAGTGGCAGTGGGATGTGCATCAGTTGCGAAAACAAAAGCAGTAGTATCTGTATATCCTAATCCGACATTTGGAAATGCTAATTTGCTACTTACACTTACAAAAGAAGCCAAAGTGGCCATCGTAATTTATGATATGACAGGTAAGCAACTACAACGTAAAGAAGTAGTAGCAACTGCAGGTGTAAATACAATTAGTTTAGATATGAATACTTATCCAAATGGTATGTACTCGGTAAGTGTTATAAGCGCTGATGGCGTACAAATTGTTAAGGTAATTAAAGGATTGTAATCAATTTTAAATTCACTTATTTTCAAAGAAGCCTACATATTAGTAGGCTCCTTTGATTTTATACCACTATGTATGGGTATAGAACAAAAAATCAATTTGTACAAACTTCATTAATCAATGAAAGCATATAAAAAAAATTTCAATGAATTTGTAATTCGCTTTGAGTCCTAGTATGATGCATTAAAATCCTCCTTCGAAAGGTTTATGAGAACAATAATATTTCAATATGATTAATCAGATTATGTCGATGAAGGCAATGTCTCCTTAAATATATCTATAATGTTTTCTGCATTGAAATTGTACTTCAAGATTAAATTTTAAAACACCCATCTATATTTGCCCCATGTTATTTTCTTCTACACTCATTGAAAATGCTGTGAATGCTTTTGCAAGTTTGCCCGGTGTTGGAAAAAAAACGGCTTTGCGCATGGTGCTACATTTACTAAAAAAAGAAGAAGCAGAAGTAATACATTTTGCGACAGCTATTGCTGATATGAAAAAAAATATCCGATATTGTACACACTGTCATAACGTGAGTGATGATGCATTGTGCTCAATATGTATTAACCCCATGCGCAAAAAAAATATCATTTGTGTAGTAGAAACAATTAAGGATGTAATTACAATTGAAAATACCAACCAGTTTAATGGTACCTATCATGTATTGGGGGGAGTGATTGCCCCTTTGGATGGTGTGGGTCCGGACCAATTGCAGATTGACTCTCTGATAAAGCGGGTGAAGGAGGAAGAGGTACAAGAACTCATTTTTGCATTGAATCCAAACATACAGGGGGATACCACTATTTACTATATTCAGAAAAAAATTGCAAATCATCCCTGTAAAATAACCACTATTGCCAGAGGCATTGCTTTTGGTGGGGATTTGGAATATGCTGATGAACTTACCTTAGGCCGTAGCCTACAAAATCGGATGCCAGTAGAAAAATATATTTCTTAAAAATCACCCAATTTGGTGATATGAATAAGGGAGAGTGTATCCCATTTTTGCATCATTGAGGTTTTGTAATTAGTAAGAACTAGTATATGAATCTGAAGTAATAAAAAATCTCAATTGTATTTATTGCTCATTGAACATAAGTTAAAGCGGGTTTAGCAAAATATTTTTTATAAAAACTATTGAACTATGAACTTTACAAAAATGAACCTTAAAAAGAAAATTTTTGTACTCATTGGAGTACTGGTGCTTTGCGGAATTATCTATGGTGTATATGTATGGAATAAACCCATGCGTGATGTATCAGATGAAAAAGGAATTATCATAACTGCAAGTGCACTCTATCATGATTATGTAACTGATGAGGCTGCATCAAATACTAAATATTTGAATAATGCCTTAGAAGTAGATGGAGTAGTAATAGATATAAAGAAAAATGATGCAGGTGCCACATTCATCATCCTACAGTCAGACGACCCCATGTTTGGCATTAATTGTACATTTAAAGAAGAACCTATAGGAGTTGTGGTAGGACAGACCATTACAATCAAGGGAATTTGTACTGCTTATTTAGACGATGTAATTATTAACCAAGCAATCTTAGTTAAAAAATAAAAATCTTCCGATAGAATGGAAAAAATTTGTAGAATGAAAATAAATTGTGTATTGATTTTATTAGTCCCTGTTGTTATGGTTATAACAAATGCATGTACTTATGACAAAGTTGATGAAGCTTATCCAATTGTAACCTGCGATTCTGTAGATGTACGCTACAGCGTTGAAATAAAATCCATACTTGATCAATATTGTCAACCATGCCACGGAGGTACCGCAGATGCAGGTGCCGGTATTCAGCTGTACGATTATTCTGTTATATCCACGTTTGCATTAGATGGACAATTTACTTATGGCACATTGTTATCCTCTGTGCTTTGGGAAGGAGGTGCTTCTAAAATGCCACAAGGTAATCCGCAAATTGATGATTGTAGTATCAGTCAAATAAGGGCTTGGGTAGATGCCGGTGCACCAAATAATTAAGTTTTATTTTAATATATTTTTAACTAAAAAAAGAGATGATGAAAAAAATAATTGTTATACTTCTTGTCGTTTTTGCCACATTTAATCTACATGCACAAAACTACTTAACGAGAAATGGCAGTGCCTCCTTTTTTTCTCACACGGCTGTGGAAGATATAAAGGCTCAAAACAATGAAGTAGCTAGTGTATTAAATGCAGCAACTGGCGATGTGCAATTTAAGATTGCTATAAAGAGCTTTCAATTTGCCAAGCAGGCCATGCAAGATCATTTTAACGGAGCAGATTATATGAACTCGGAAAAATTTCCAAAGGCATCCTTTAAAGGCAAAATTACGAATCTGTCTGCAGTAAATTTTACGAAGGATGGTGTTTATAATATAACTGTACAGGGGGATTTAAATATTAAAGATGTAACCAAAAATATCTCCGCTACAGCTACTATTACCGTAAAGGGAGGAGTAGTATCAGCCAGTTCAACTTTTAAAGTAAAACGTAAAGATTATAATGTAGTTGGTGAATCCTTTGTGCAGAAAAAAATTGCCGAGGAAATTGAGATCTCCACCAATTGTTCTTATCAAAAACAATAGTAACCACAACTGCTTAAAAAATATTTTATGAAACAAATTTTATTTACTGCGGGTTTATTTTTTTTAATAAGTTGCTCATTATCTGCTCAAGATGTAGATCTTGATAAAATGCTGGATGAGGAAATGGAGAAAAAGAAAAAATCGCAGGTTGAATTGGCCGCTGCTACCTTTAAAAGTACCCGAATAATAAATGGGCACAGTGTGGAAAGCACTCAGAAAGGAATTTTAGATTTTAGAATTCAGCACCGTTTTGGAACCCTAAACCAAGGCGCTTATGAATTCTTTGGATTGGACAATGCATCTATGCGTATAGGTTTTGATTATGGACTTAGTGATAGACTTTCTGTGGGAATAGGACGAAGCACATTTGGAAAGCAGTATGATGGATTTGCCAAGTATCGTTTACTATGGCAAAGCACCGGTAAAAAGAATATGCCCATCAGTCTTACTTGGGTTTCATCTTTAATGTTACAATCCCTTCGCAATCCAGAGGATGGCATCAAGCGAAATTTTAGCGATCGAGTTTTTTATGCCCACCAGGCCATTGTGGCCAGAAAGTTTTCACCGGCATTTTCATTACAGCTTATGCCAACTATGGTGCATTACAATATTGTGCCTACAGCCACAATACCAAATGATTTATTTGCCATAGGAACTGCAGCACGTGTAAAGCTTACCAATAGTATTGCCTTAATGGGAGAGTACTATTACCAGCTTCCAAATAATAAATTACCGGGCACTACAAACTCATTGGCTTTGGGGGTAGATATTGAAACAGGTGGGCACGTATTTCAATTGCAATTCACTAATAGTACAGGTATGACGGAGCGCACATTTATAACAGAAACCACTGGTAAATGGGGTGATGGTGACATTCATTTTGGTTTTAATATTTCAAGGGTATTTACTATTCAAAAAACAAAAGAATTACCTCAGTAATAATTTTATTGTAACTATTTTACTATTACAATTAATGGCCCGTCTTCTACAGCATCTAAGTTTTTTATACTTTGTGCCCCTTATACAAAGTTGTAGATGCTATATAAATTCAAAACTCATTTTGCAATAATCATCTTCGCAGTATCCATATTGTCATTTGTAAATACTCCTGTTGTATTTGAAACCACCACCGGACGAATTGACTTTAAAAGTGTTGCCAAATTAGAAATCATAAAAGCTTCATCTGCTGAATTGGTTGGCCTTATTGATATTGACAAACTTAATTTTTCATTTAGTGTAAACATGCGCAGTTTCAAAGGTTTTAATGGTGCGCTACAGCAGGAGCATTTTTATGAAAAATATGTTGAAACTGACACTTACCCATTGGCTACTTTCAAGGGAAAAATTATAGAAGAACCAGACCTGACCAAGAATGGTGTCTATTCCGTACGTACCAAAGGCATATTTACCTTACATGGCATTGGGCAGGAGAGAATTATTAAAAGTGAAATTACCGTAAAGGACAATAAAATTACAATCAAAAGTACTTTTAAAATTTATTTAGTAGAGCATAATATACCCATTCCAAAAGTTGTAAATCAAAAACTGGCTAATGAAATAGCGGTTGAAGTAAATGCTATTTTAATGCCCCGATAGCATGTACAAATATTTCCTGATCTTCATATCAACTTTTATATGCAACTGCTACGCAGCAAGTCAGCTAGATTACGGAAAGTCTTTTGTACTGGGCAATGCAGCTTCACCAGATAAAATTCAGGCATTATATCAAGATAAAAAAGGGCAGCTGTATTGTGGAGCAGCATCCGGTCTGTATTTATTTGATGGTATAAAATTTCATTTATTCACACAGGCAGATACCCTTACCAAATCTGTAACTGCAATATGTGAAAATGCTAAAGGCGAAATAATTCTGGGTTATGAATCTGGAATGATTGGCATACTTCAGCAGCGTACTATTATACCATTAGAGATTGAAGAAGGTTTTCCAAAAGTTACCATAAAATCGCTTCTTTACACGGGTACAGATAAGTTGTGGATAGGCACAGCTGGCGAGGGTTTATATCTCAAAACAAATAAACACCTCTATAATTACAATACAGATGATGGACTTAGTGATAACTATATTTATAAAATAATTGCTAAAGACAGCACACATGTAATTGCAGCTACTGACAGAGGTCTAAATATTTGCTACTGGCATGGTGGTAAAAAAAGCATACACACTATTACAGCAAAAAATGGATTACCAGATAATATTGTAAGATCAATAACCGAGGGTAGAAACAATACTTTCTGGATAGGTATGCAAGATGCAGGTATTGCAAAGCTGGAGCAGGATTATAGCATTAGTTATATTACACCTTCTTGGACTTATGGTACCGTAAATGATTTGTTATGGATCAACAATAAATTATTAGTAGCCACAGCAGATGATGGGTTAATTTATTTTACTCCTTCGGAGAATGAAAAAGCGGTTTCCACCATTCAGCAACAATCCTCTTCCCCCCTGACAAATATTTGTGCGGACCAAAGTGGTGCACTATGGATGGCCGGTAAAAATGAATTGACATTTCTTCATTCTTTTTCACTACAAACGATAATAGATTTGCCAATGCAGCAGGCCGATTTTGTATATAATTTACAAGCGGTTTCTGACAAAGCATTTTGGTTTTGGAATGAGAAAGGGTTGTCTTCCATGTTCAAAATACAAGGTGCATGGGTAGAAAAAAAATATCCACTACCTGCCATAGCACACACACAAGTATCCGCAATTTATCGCCACCCAGATGGCACAATATGGATTGGTACCTTGGGCGATGGAATCTTTATCTTCGATGAAAAAAATGGAAGTACAAAGCGCTTGGGAAATGCACTTGTAAAAGATAAAATAAATATAACATCTATCGCTGGTTTTGACAATCAAATATGGGTAGCTTCATTTGAAGGAATAATAAAAATAGATGTTCAAAACGGAGCATATGCCATCACTCAAATACAGGCTGCCGTAAATAAATATGTGTATCAAATTTTTATTGATAGCAAGAAAAGACTATGGCTGGCAACCGATGGTGATGGATTGGCATGGTATGAAAATGGAAAAGCCAATTGGTTAAAAAATACTAAAGGGTATAAAGGAAATGTTGTATACAAAATAGCAGAAGATGCAGCAGGAAAAATATGGTATGCTACCAACGATGCCGGTTTAGTCTGCTATGATTTTAAACATTTTCAATCATGGAATGAAAAGAATGGATTGAGTGAAGAAATGGTAACCGGTATTGCAGCATATAAAAGCAAAATATTTGTATTTCATACGCATAGAATAGATATGCTAAATACTGACAATGGCGCAGTAGATTTTATAGATCAATCAAATGGTATTGATGCCGTATCTGACGATTTGAATGCCTACAGCATAAGCCCTGATGGCGCCATCTATTTTGTGGCCGCAAACAAAATTTGTGGGTTTAATTCGAATGATTATAAAACCCTCAAACCCTCCATCTATATAAATAAAATAGAGCTATTTTTAAAAGAAGGTTCTTATGCAAATGGGCATGTATTTAATCATAATCAAAACAACCTAGGCTTCTTTTTTTCTGGCTTTTATTATCCACATCCTGAGCAATTGCAATATGCATATAAGTTGGATGGATATGATAAAGCATGGATAGCTACAAATGATAAATCAAAGGTGTTTTCAAATCTTCCGCCAGGCAGGTATACCTTTCATGTAAAAACTGGGCTGGGTAGTAATTTGACAAATGCCAATGAAGCCAGTTTTTCATTCGTTATTGAAAAACCATTTTGGTGGCAGACTTGGTTTATTATTGGGTTGATTATTGCTATTGGCGCTGTTATTTTTTTTATTATTCAATACAGAGAAACTCAAATAAAAAAATGGAATAGTTTACAAAATGAAAAAATTAATCTTCAACTACAAACCCTGCGAAACCAGATTAATCCGCATTTCCTTTTTAATAGTTTCAACATCTTAGTATCAGAAATTGAAACACAGCCGGAGCAGGCTGTGGAATATGTAGAAAAACTGTCTGATTTTTATCGGAGTGTAGTAATGTACAGAGATAAAGATCTAATACCGCTACAAGAGGAATTGCATATATTGGAAGATTATATTTATTTACAAAAGAAGCGATTTAGTAACGCATTCCAGGTATCTATTAAATTGGAGAACACGCTAAAAAAACCAATATTTATTCCACCCATGGCCTTACAGTTATTGGTTGAAAATGCGATTAAACACAATGTGGTTTCCAATGAAAGACCTTTACATGTAAGTATTTCGGAAAAAGAAAACTGTATTATTGTTACTAACGCTATACAGTATAAATCCAAACCTGAGGAAGGCACTAGAATGGGTTTGGATAATTTGGCCAGCAGGTACTTGCTGCTGAGCGGCAGTAAAATTATTATTGAGAATGACAGCAAGAATTTTAGCGTAAAAATTCCAAATATTAAAAAGTAACTATGATACGTACATTAATTATTGAAGATGAAGATATAGCCGCAAAAAGATTACAAAAATTAGTGCTTGAATTACTGCCTGAGGCTGATATACTACCTGTACAAGATAGTATAAACAGTACTATTAAATGGCTACAGCATAACACAATGCCACAGCTCATTTTTGCAGATATACAATTGGCGGATGGGCCAAGTTTTGACATATTCAAAGCAGTTGAAATAAATGCCCCTGTCATTTTTACAACAGCCTATGATGCTTATGCAATTGAAGCTTTTAAGCTTTATGCAATTGACTATATCCTAAAACCTGTGAAAAAGGATGAGCTCCGAACAGCCATAGAAAAATATAAAAAGCACTTTCTTCATGAAGCCGCTAATGATTCGCCTGCACAAAATTTAGCACAGCTCATGAAAAATTTACAGCAACCTACCACCTACAAACAGCGTTTTGTAATAAGATTGGGTGAGCACATGCACACCATAGAAACTGAGCAAATAGCATATTTCTATACAGAAAACAAAGCAAACTTTATTATCACAAAAACCGGCAAAAAATTTCCCGGAGATTATAACTTAGATCAATTAGAAGGATTAATAAATCCCAAAGAATTCTTCCGTATTAACAGACAGTTTATCATCAGTTATGCTGCTATAGATTCTATGCTTACCTATAGTAAAGCAAGGGTGCTTATAAAACTAAATCCGCCATCAAAATTAGAAACAATAGTAAGTACAGAGCGGGCAGCATCATTTAAAATATGGCTTGCCGGTGAGTGAAGATTTGCCCTATTTACTCATTCATGATCTTAAACTTATATCATTATTTTAAGATTCAAGCCTTCTTCTATTTGATTAGAATTTTAGGAACAATTCAACCCAGATGTTGCAGTTCAATTTTATTACAAAGTCGAAGTGCTGCATACTTATGCATTTGAAAACAATTTTTGATGTTCAAATAGTTTACTAGTTCTTCTGCCAAAAATGAACCCCAAACAATTATCTAAATTGTCTTTCAATTTTTCATAACTAAATCAACTGTATTGTCTGGGTAAACAGGATATACAAAAGCATAAAAGGCCATTGTTATTTTTAAATATATTATCCTGGCATAACCCGATACCCGGTTTTTGGAATCTCGAATAAAGACGCAGCCACTGGATTAAAATTTATTTTCGTTGCGGTATAACTAATTTTTTTACCGGCTGATATTCCAGATTCATATTCTAATACGAAACCCGGTATCCCTTTAAACTGAAAAGGGTTTTCTGCTATTGATGGTTTTATGGTAGTGGCATAATATACTGTTGTTTCTGTGCCATTTTTTAGTGTAAGTACAGCCTTTTTGCACTCATAACCAAGTATGGTTTTTGTTTCATTTTTGAAACTAACCTGCATGCCATCAAAGTCTTTATTTTTTTCAGCCCATTGCGCAGCAGAAAAATTATATAAATATTTATTTCCTCCTAATTCTTTTAAAATAGCTGCATTGCCAGTGGAGGCATCATATATAGTGGATTGCTTGTAAGTTGGGCTTTCAATATCAACCCTCGACATTTTGCCCTTAAGGTAAAAGGTTTTGGTTGTATTGTTTAGTGATGCATCTGGGCTACTAACTGAAAAGCTAACGGTACAATCCCCAATTATTTTTGGAGATTGCGCTTTGGATGCTACACTGCACAAAAAAAATATAGCAGTTAAATAAACAAACTTTTTTAAAATATTTTTCATCATGCATTATATTTAAAACTCTATGCCAATAAAGTGTTAACCTCTAATTTTATTGTTAATATGACCTAATTTTACTCATACCCTGCTAAATACAGTATTCTCTTACTATTAAAAAAATTTTGGCGGTATTATTTATTTTATATTATTGCAGGCTTACAAAAATAAAGTGAAGAATACAGGAAAAATGTCCAAGAAACAATTATATACATTAGAATATCCGGTGCGTTGTTCACCATCAATCATTTATGGATTTATGTCTTCACCGTCAGGATTAGGCGAGTGGTTTGCTGATAGGGTGGATGAGCATGATGGCGTTTTAAGCTTTTATTGGAACGGCATAGCGGAAAAAGCGGAAAGATTAGAAAATATTAAAGATTCTTTGGTAAGATATCGTTGGCTAAATAGTGGTGAGGACGAATATTTTGAGTTTAGTATTGTTCAAACTGAAATCAGCAACCAAACTATTTTGATTATTAAAGACTTTGCGGATAAAGCAGAAATGAAAGATCAAAAAGCCCTTTGGGAATATCAGGTGAGGGAACTCATTCACCGTATAGGTGGCTAGAATCGATTAATTGTAATATGTTCCTATAGGAATGCATGTACAACTGTTTTGTATTGTTCCAATCCTCCAAATCAAATATTTGTACAATTTTTGAAAATGAATTTTCCTGAAACTTATTTTCTAAGAAATCCAATTGTGCTGGACAAATTGTTATGAGGTTGTCCTCATTCATATTGTTTTCCCATTCATCTTTACCAATATAATAACTCCATTTACTTTCACTTTCGGCAATTGATTTTAGATTAATTAAAGGTTTATGTCGTCCTTTTACATGCAGTGTGATGCTAAAGTAATGCCCCCACCAGAAAAAACTCCTAATGGCAAAAACATGTTCTTTTTCAAAAACTCTTGGAAAGTCAAGCATCAAATAAGGGAAACCCAGATAATTTTCTCCTTTCGAAATTTTTGGGTTCAGTTGCAAAGCAAACTTTGGAGTATGTAGTATGTTGTGAATATGAAGATACTCTTCTGATAAATCGCCAAAAAAGATAGCCACTTTTTGTAGAATACTATTCTTTGTTAAAATATATTCAAGGGTTTTTACCGCATTTTGTTCAGCTAATGAAAGCATTATGTTTGTAGCCATTTTATTCAATTCTGCAAGATGATAAAAAAATTAGACATACTTATTATTAAATCTTTTGCAGGGCCATTTATTGCCACTTTTTTTATTACACTATTTGTATTGGTAATGCAGTTTTTCTGGCTATATATTGATGATCTCGTAGGTAAAGGTCTTGATTTTATAGTGGTATTGAAATTAGTGACTTATGTAGCTGCTTCTATAGTGCCACTTGCGCTGCCATTGGCATTGTTGCTTGCATCTATTATGACTTTTGGAAATCTGGGAGAAAGTTTTGAGTTAGTGGCTATAAAATCAGCAGGCATTCCTTTGTTTAGATTCATGCTTCCTTTGTTGATAATGGCCATTGGAATAAGTGGAATTGCTTTTGTGTTTGCCAACAATGTAATGCCTGTGGCAAATCTTAAGCTTAACTCATTAAAATATGATATCATTGTTACCAAACCTGCCTTGGACATTAAGGAAGGCGAATTCTACAATAAAATAGAAGGATTTGTAATAAAAGTTGGTAAAAAAGATGCAGATGACAGTACCATACATGATGTAGTTATATATGAAAAAAATTATGGCGTTCAAGATAACTTTCTAGTGGCCGAAAGTGGAGTGATGAGGGTATCTGATGACAAACGATTCTTACAATTCAAACTAAAAAATGGATGGAGTCACCAGGAAAATGGTAATCGATATGAGAAAACGACTGACTATATCCGCACAGGCTTTAAAACTTATAAAAAGGATTTTGACCTTAGCACATTTGAAATGAATGACACACCGGATAGTCTTTTTTATGATGCCAAAATGCTAACTGTGGGGCAGTTAACAAAAGCAATAGATTCCATTGGTAAAACAGATTCTATTTATCTCTTAAGATCCAAAAGAGAATTAGCACCAATATTTACATTTTACAAATACATGGATAGTGCCTGGCCATCTAAAAAAGTAACACTTAAACCTGCTAAAAAATTTGGAGATATTATTGCTGATTCCTTAGAACAATATTATATTGAATCTGCCATATCTCATGCCAGCTCTGCTAAAAATTATGCTGACATTGCATACTCGGAATATGAAGCAAGAAGCACAAGTTTGAGAAAACATTTAATAGAATGGAATAGAAAATTTACACTTTCATTTGCCTGCATCGTTTTGTTTCTGATTGGTGCACCATTGGGTTCTATCATCAGAAAAGGCGGACTCGGAACCCCATTGCTTTTCTCAATTATTTTCTTTGTGGTGTTTCACCTGCTCAATACCTTTGGTGAAAAATTTTCGAAGGAAGGCGTTACTTCTGCCTATATCGGTATGTGGCTGAGCACGCTTGTACTCATTCCTATAAGTATATTTTTGATAGTAAAAGCCATGCGTGATTCGCAACTTTTTAATCAAGAATATTATTATAGAGCTTTTGGAAAAGTTAGAACGATATTCCGCAATAAATCAAAAAAATAATTGATATGTCTTCACAAAAAAAAATACACAGAAGGAGGTTTATTGAAAAGACAATTAAGGCATCTGTGGCTACAGGGTTACTTATAAACAACACATTTGCACAAAATGCACAAGTTGCCATTACTTCATTTGCACAGCAGCCACTACCCTATACCTATAGTGCTTTAGAGCCAATAATAGATGCGGTCACTATGGAAATACATTATAGTAAACATGCCGCCGGATATTCAAAGAATTTGATAGAAGCCTGCAATGCAGAAGCAGTAAATATGAATCTGGTAACTGTAGAATCCATTTTGTCGAATATTTCAAAATATTCACCCAAAATGAGAAACAATTGTGGTGGTCATTTTAACCATGAATTTTTTTGGCAAACAATGACTCCTGCATCATCCGGAAATAAACCAAGCAGTAAAATTTTGCAATGCATAGAAAAAGATTTTGGATCTGTAGAAGCTATGCAAACACAATTTAATGATGCAGCAAAGAATCGTTTTGGCAGTGGATGGGCTTGGTTAATTTATTCAGCAGACAAAAAATTACAAATTTGCTCTACGCCAAATCAGGATAATACACTCATGGATATTAATGATACAAAAGGTACACCATTAATTGGTTTAGATGTGTGGGAGCATGCTTATTATTTGAAGTATCAAAATAAAAGAGCAGATTATATATCAGCCTGGTGGCAAGTAGTGAATTGGGATATCATAAATAAAAGATTAGAAACATTATTATAAATTAAATACGATGGAAGCAAAAGTTATATGGCGTGGTGGAGAGCATTTTACTGGAATTTCTTCAACGCATGAAGTGTCCATTGATACTCCATTGGAATCTGGTGGATCTGATACCGGTATGACTCCTAAGCAAATGTTATTAGCTTCGGTATGTGGTTGTACGGGGCTGGATATAGTTGGTATGCTTGAAAAAATGCGTGTGGATTATAGCTTATTGGAGATCAGTGCAGAGGCTGAGCAAACCACAGAACACCCAAAGGTTTTTATCTATATCAAACTACATTATAAAACTGATGTAAAGGAGGCCGATAAGGACAAATTGTTGAAGGCCATCAATCTATCTCAAACGAAATATTGTGGTGTAAGTATTATGCTAAAAAAGCATTGCCCCGTTACTTACACTGTTGAGTTGGTCTAAGGTAAAATCTGGAATTTTTCTTCATTCCCACATTTTTCACAAAGTGTACTTTATCCACAATATTTTTTATTAGCTCAGCAGCAGAATGACAGTGCATATTAGACTTCAACTGAAAATTTTAGGTTTACATCAATTCGCTGAGTTCAAGCCATCGCATCTCCTTTGCTTCTAAATGTGATTGTATATCTTCTAATTTTGTACTAATGGTTTGTATAAAATTATAATCCGTTTCTCCAGAACTTAACTGTGTGGTGAGTTCATTTTTTTCAGATTCCAATTTTTGTATGTCTTTTTCAAGCAGCTCAAACTCTCTTTTCTCTTTATACCCAACCTTTTGTTTTATAGGAGTAATAATATCTTTTTCTGAAACGGTAAGCTGATGTTTTTCTGTTGGAATATTTTTTTCTTTTTCTTTTAGGGATGATCTGTACTGACTATAATTACCGGGAAAATCAGTAACCACGCCATCCCCTTCAAATACAAATAAGTGTTGTACTAATTTATCCATGAAATACCTGTCATGACTTACTATCAGGAGGCATCCACCATATTCCTCTAAAAAATGCTCAAGCACTTCCAATGTAGGAAGGTCAAGATCATTTGTAGGCTCATCTAAAATTAAAAAATTTGGATTTCGAAATAAAACAGTGAGTAGTTGTAATCGTTTTTTTTCTCCACCACTTAGTGATGAAAGATAGGTATACTGTTTTTCAGGACTAAATAAAAATAATTCTAGAAACTGCGCTGCACTTAGGCTTCCTCCCTTAGCAAGTGGAAAACTTTCGGCAATATTTTTTACATATTCTATTACACGTACATTCTCTTTTATATCAAGCCCTTGCTGAGAAAAATTTCCAAATACAACAGTATCACCAATATTTATTTTACCACTATCGGGTGGTTGCAAACCTTGTAAAATTTCTAGAAATGTACTTTTCCCAGCTCCATTTTTTCCAACCACTCCAATTCTTTCTCCCTTTGAAAATGTATAGTCAAAGCCCTTTAATACTTGTAGTGAACCAAAATTTTTATATACTTTTTTTAGCTCCGCAATTTTGCCACCCATCCTGCTCATTTGCATTTGTAGCTGTATGTTAGCCTGAGCAATGTTTTGCTTCGCTTTCGCCTCTACCTCATAAAAATTATCCTGCCTGGCTTTGCTTTTTGTGGTGCGTGCACGGGGCTGTTTGCGCATCCATTCCAATTCTTTGCGGTAGGTGTTTTTTGCTTTATCAATACTGGCTAGTTCACTTTCCAGCCTTGCAGCTTTCTTTTCTAAATAATTGTCGTAATTACCTTTATATACAACCAACTTCATTCTATCAATTTCCCATATTTCTGTACAGACATTATCCAAAAAGTACCTGTCATGCGATACCAATAGAAGTGTGATATGTTGTTGATTCAAAAAATGCTCCAACCATTCTATCATCTCCACATCCAAATGATTGGTTGGTTCATCCATAAGGAGTAGCGTGTGTTTATGCTCAAAACCAAGTTCTATAAGTGTACGTGCCAGCGCTACTCTTTTTCGTTGGCCTCCGCTCAATGTGGCAGCTTTTTGTTCTAATTGGTGAATGTTTAATCTGCTAAATACTTCCTTTACCCTTGCTTCAAAATTCCATGCATCCAACTCATCCATTTGTATTATGGCAAGACTCAACTTATCTGCATCATTGTTTTCTGTTGCAGTTTCATATTCTTTTATCGCAGCTATAATTGGGTGATTGATAAATGATTTACCATGAAAAATATTTTCTATTACGGTGAGTGAATCATTCAATGCTGGCTCCTGTTCAAATAAAGCAATGGTTACATCTTTATGAACCCAGATATTTCCTGATTCAGGATTGTCAACAAGGGAAAGCATTTTTAGCAATGTACTTTTCCCACTTCCATTGCGTGCTACCAAAGCAATTTTGTCCCCTTCATTTATATGAAAACTAATATCTTCTATCAATACCTGGGCACCATAACCTTTTGTTATATGCTCCGCAGAAATATAATGCATGCGGCAAAGATAAGTGGAGGACTACTGGTTATTGCAATCCTCTTCTTGTCATCATAAATTTGATAGTATATAATAGTGTAAATAGCTTATTCCACCGTTACACTTTTAGCTAGGTTTCTGGGTTTGTCCACATCGCAACCACGAGCCACACCAATATAATAGGCCAGAAGCTGTGTGGGTATAACACTCAGCATAGGCGCAATAATTTCGTGTGCCGCTGGCAATACAATGGTATCGTTTGCAAGTGTAGGGCTTATTCCATCCCCTTCGGTAATGATGGCTATAATTTGTCCTTTACGGGCTTTTATTTCCTGCATATTACTCACAATCTTTTCGTGCCAACTGTCTTTGGTGGCCACGAATACAACCGGTAGTGATTCATCCACCAATGCAATGGGTCCATGTTTCATTTCTGCTGCAGGATAGCCTTCTGCATGTATGTATGAAATTTCTTTTAGTTTTAGTGCTCCTTCTAAAGCCACAGGGAAATTATAACCTCTACCGAGGAATAAAAAATCGTCAGCAGATTTATACTTTTCTGCAAGCATTTTTATATGATCAGCTTGCTTCAATACTTCCTCCACTTTGGCGGGAACCTCTGCAAGTTCCTTACATAGTAAATGATATGTTTCATGATCGATTGTACCTTTTGCTTCTGCAATTTTTAGTGCAATCATATTCAGCACTGCAAGCTGTCCTGTAAATGCTTTTGTACTTGCTACTCCTATTTCTGGCCCTGCATGCGTATAGGCACCTGCATGAGATGTGCGTGCAATGCTGCTGCCCACCACATTTACAACACCTAATATTATGGCTCCTTTTTCCCTTGCATTTTCTATAGCAACTAAGGTATCGGCAGTTTCTCCACTTTGTGAAATAGCAATGATAATATCCCCTTTCTGTATAATTGGATTCCGATATCTAAACTCACTGGCATACTCTACTTCCACAGGTATGCGACAAAGCTCTTCAAAAACATACTCTGCCACCAAACCAGCATGCCAACTGGTGCCACATGCAATAATGATGATTCGGTTTGCATGCATGATTTGCTCTGCATATTGCTGAATGCCACTCATTATAATTGTGCCAGCATCAGCATCTAAGCGACCCCTCAGGCAATCATAAATTGTTTGTGGTTGTTCAAATATTTCTTTTAGCATAAAGTGGTCGTAGCCACCTTTTTCAATAGCTGCTAATTCCATGTCTAATTTCGTAATGAAAGGCGTTTGCTTTTCATTACCAAGGTTTTTGAGGATGAGTTCATCAGCCTTAACAATGGCTACTTCATAGTCATTTACATACACCACTTCTTTGGTGTATTCTATAATGGGAGATGCATCACTTGCCAAGAAATGTTCTCCTTTTCCAATGCCTATAACCAATGGACTTCCTTTGCGTGCAGCAATTATAGTTTCAGGATCATTCTTGTCTATTAATAAAATACAGTAAGCACCTACCACTCTTTTTAATGCGCTGCGCAATGCTTCCTCCAGCGTACAATTATTATTTTTTTTAATGTCTTCAATAAAATTGAGCAATACTTCGGTGTCAGTATCACTGCTAAATGTATATCCCTTTTTGAGTAATTCTGTTTTAAGGTGAGCATAGTTTTCTATAATGCCGTTATGAATCATTGAAAAAGATCCACTATTGCTGACATGCGGATGCGCATTTCTATCACTCGGTTCTCCATGTGTAGCCCATCTTGTATGACCAATGCCAATTTTGCCACCCATGTTTACACCTACTAACAAATCTTCAAGCTCAGCTACCCTTCCTTTTTTCTTATGAACTATTAGATTATTGTTTTGGATGATGGATACTCCGGTGCTATCATACCCCCTGTATTCCATTCTTTTCAGTCCTTTCATTAATACGGGATAAGCTTCCCGTGGGCCTACATATCCAATGATTCCGCACATAAAAAAATTAAATTTAAGCGATGTAATTCTAAGAAACTATCCATCATTGACACCATGTTTATTAGTACTCATGCATCACTGATTATCATCAAAAATATTTTCAAACTTTTATAAATAAATATTTTGATAATATTTTTAACGTTGCGAATATCGGTAAAATTATGATTTTCAATATTCACTACTAAATGTTCTAAACCACCTGGTAAGCAAAATCTGGGTTAAGGAACGTCATTGCAACGATGTAGGAGGAAGCAATCCCATGTAGTGAGTTGTATCTGCCTGATTGCTGTTTAAATTTGCTTCGTCCTGCCTCCTCGCAATGACGGACAGGTAAAAGGCAATTGTCTGAACAATGATTTTTATGATTAAAGGATTCCTACGTTTAATTATTGTGGGTTGTTTGCATCAGTTAAGTTATCTCAAATATCAACGCCATCATTCCATCAAAAAAATCAGGGCAACGCCTCACCCCGGCCCTCTCCGCCCGGAGAGGGAGCGGCTTCGTAGCATGATTGATCGTCTGAACTATGATTTTTATGATTAATGGATTCCCATGATTTTTGTTAGGCTATTAATTTTAATGGTTTATAGTCTTTTTTAGAATCAAAGCCATCAACTTATCACTCCATCAACTATTCTAACAATTCCAATCAACAAATTAGTCCATTAATAATTTATAACTCATAATTTATAACTCATAATTTATAACTCATAATTCATAACTCATAATTTATAACTCATAATTAATCATCATTCCTTCACCACTTTCTCCAGCTTTCTCCTTCCATCACTCAGCATAAACTCTACCATATAAACTCCTTTGGGTAGCGCAGCAGTATTGAGGTTTATCGTATTTTCTCCACTATTTAAAAACCGTATTTCGGTATAA